>NZ_JBVBEE010000009.1:0-126924 GCF_056493605.1 Cobetia sp. BL01
GAGAAAGTTGCGCTCTCAGAAGGTTGTGCGAGAGAGGGCCATGGATAAGCGAAGCCCGCTGAAACATTGACTCAAGAAGCCGCTATCATTTCCGTGATAGCGGCTTCCTTGTTTATTGATCAGTGCGGAGGGTGAAGTACGGCAGTACTCTGCTGATGATCAGTCTCATGGGCAGGCATTCCACGTTCTCGGGGGATATTCTTTCTACTGCAGAACATGATCGATGACTGCGATGTCATTGAATACCATGCACGGGACGACTCATGAACAAGCGCAAGGAGGCGGCATGTCGAGGTACTTTTCATTTATCCCATCAAGGTCATTGCTGGCAGGGTTGATGGTGCTCTTGATAGGTCTGATGGCTTCAGAGGTGGCATCTGCTGGTGAGCGTGAAGAGAAGATAAAACGTTGCCAGTTCATCAAGAACAAGATCGAATATTATACTGGCATGCGTCGTGGCGGCGGGTCTTCAGGCCAGATGCGTAGTTGGCAGTCTCAGCGCAATGACTACAAGCAGCGTTATCGGGACGAGAACTGTACGCGGGTCCGAACGGCACTGAAGTGATCTGCATCTCGTGGCAATGGCGGTGGTTGCAGCACGACCCCTTGGCTGCAAGTCAGAACAAACGATGCCCCTCAAGAGTGCTTCTCAAGAGGGGCATCGTCGTTCCATCGATCGTTCAGGAGCGTTGGCGCAGGCGCGTCAGCCCTTCCTGAGCGCTTGACGCGACCAATTCGCCATGGCGATTGTAGAGGCTGCCGCGCGAGAAGCTGCGAGCACCGCCTGCCCATGGGCTATCCATCTCGTACAGCAACCAGTCGTTGACGCGAACATCCTGGTGGAACCAGAGTGAGTGATCCAGGCTGGCCATCTGCAGCTCCGGGGAGCCGAAGCGTACACCGTGTCCTCCCAGCGCAGTGGCCAGCAGGTTGAAGTCGGAGCTGTAGGTCAGGAGATAACGGTGCAGAGCATCATCTTCCGGCAGCTCGCCTGAAAGACGGAACCAGAGGCGCTGACGAGGTGGCGCTGATGACGCGCCCTCGCTTGTCGTATCCGGGGCCTTCATGCGCAGGAACTCGATGGGATGGCCCTCGTAACACTCGATGCGTGCCCCCTGTTCGATCAACTGCTTAGGGGATTCGATATCGGGCATGGCGAGCTGATGCGTGAAGCCCTCTTCCTTGCCATGGAAGGAGGCGCTGCAGAAGAAGATGGTCTTGCCGTTCTGGATGGCGCTGATGCGTCGGGTCGTGAAGCTGCCGCCATCACGTACGCCATCGACCTGGTAGACGACTGGCTTGTGAGCATCCCCCGGGCGAAGAAAGTAGCCATGCAGCGAATGCACCTTCCGTTCCGAGGGGACGGTGCGTGTCGCGGCGGACAACGCTTGGCCAAGTACCTGCCCCCCGAACAGTTGTGGAAAGCCGAGATCCTGGCTGTGACCCCGGAAGAGGTTCTCTTCCAGAGTTTCCAGCCCCAGCAAGGTGACGAGTGATTCAAGCGGTGTCGGTGAAGCGTCGGTCATCGTCCCATCCTTCAGGAAAAAGAGTCACGGCAAGCGGCTTTGATACGAGCAAATGAGCGGGTTGGCATTAGTCGGTATCATGTCGCTTGCGCCAATGACATCAGGATACCGGAGAATGACGGTGAGCGACGAGAGCGTGAGGTCTGAGGCGGCGATGCCTCGCAAGGATCAGTACTACATGCACCGCGCCCTGGATCAGGCGCGGCTGGCATTGGAGGCCGGAGAGGTGCCGGTGGGGGCCGTCGTGGTGAACCGACAGGGGGAGATCATCGGGAGCGGGTTCAATGCCCCGGTGGGGACTCCGGATCCGACGGCACACGCCGAGATTCAGGCACTGCGTTCAGCAGCGGCCAGGCTTGGCAACTATCGGCTTGATGACTGCACGCTCTATGTCACCCTCGAGCCCTGCATGATGTGCAGTGGCGCCCTGATCCATGCCCGTGTGGCGCGCGTGGTATATGGTGCCGCTGAGCCGAAGACGGGGATGGTGGAGTCTCGGGCCAACCTCTTCGTGCAGCCGTGGCATAACCATCAGGTACAGATAGAAGGTGGGGTGCTGGCTGCCCAGGCGAAACGCCTGCTCAAGCAGTTCTTTGCCGAGCGGCGCGCTGCCGCGTTGCCAACCGATGCGTCACCCTGACTCGGCGCTTGCCATGACCCTGCGATGAAGCCGGTGCTTCAAGGGAGCATGAGGCTTCAGGCGGCGACCTGGACCTGATTGCGCCCACTGGACTTGGCGCGATACAGCGCCTCATCCGCCGCCTGGAGCAGTGCTTCCAGTCGCAGAGGTGCTCTGGCCACGCAGGCCATGCCAACCGAGACGGTGACGACACTGTCCGTGGCAGGCTGGGGGAGACCTGCCGCCTGTACGGCACGACGCAGCTCTTCCGCGAGCGTCCGGCCGACAGCACGAGGGCATTCGGGGATGCAGACGACGAATTCCTCGCCGCCGAAACGTGCCAGAATCCCTCCCGCTGCCTCGACAGGCGCTCGCGATACCGAGGCTATCTTCTGCAGATAGCGATCGCCCTCGAGGTGCCCCAGCTTGTCGTTGATCGATTTGAAGAAATCGATGTCCAGTATCATCACCGTCAGTGGCATCTGGCCATTGAAGGTCTGCACCTGCTCGAGGAAATAACGGCGATTGGGGAGCTGGGTCAGCTCATCATGACGTGCCAGCCATTGTATCTCGTTCTGCAGTCGCTCTCGGCGCGTCATCTCTTCCTTCAGGGCATCGTTGGCTTGCTTGACGATGCCATGCTCCTGGGAGACGCGGCGGTACATGTAGACCACCAGGAAGAGCAGATACGAGAGCATGATGCCGGTCAGGAGCGTGACTTCTGGCAGGCGGCCACGGCTTGCTGCGAGGTAATGCTGCGTCGGCTGCAAGCCCAGCGTCAGGTCCGTGGCGGGAAGTTCGATGGGGATTCGATGCCCCCAGGGAGCAAGACGGCTTTCCGGGCCTACATGAATGTAGACATTGCTGCGTTCTGACAACGTGATGGCAAAGGCATCATTGCGGGCGGCATCCAGTGCCTGGTCCAGCAGCGGTGCCAGATCTACCACCATGGCGATGGCGCCGAGGATGTCGCCATCACGCGGATTGCGCACAGGCAGGTAGGACACCATGCCCTTGCCGCCCTGCAGGAGATCGATGATGCCGGTGTGGCCTTCAATGCCCAGCTCCAGCGGATTGCGCAGGGGAGTATCTGGCTGGGCATCAAATAGCCTCACGCCCAGCAGATCATGGTTGCCGCCCTTGTCGGGGAATACCAGAGTCACCACGCTGTCGGGATCAATGAAGGCGATATTCTGGAAGTAATTGAAATCATTGTAATAATTTCGTGCCAGACGTTGCCATTCACCCCGTGAAGGTGTCTGCCCCATCAGGCTCCAGAAGCCGGCGAAGCGCCGCATGGCATTGAGTTGATCATCGATCTCGCGTGAGAGCTGTGTCGCGATCTTGTCGCCCAGTACATAGGTCGCCTGGTTGATGCGGTTGTTCTCATCCTTGGTCTGCTGTTGCCACGCCAGAAGACAGACGAGCGTGATGGAGGCAGAGATGGCCAGGGGCAGCACGTTGCGTCGCCACATGCGAGTGAGCGCTGGCAGCAGATCTAGCCATTGTGCAGCCAGAAGCAAGCCCAGGAAGGCAAGCAGCGTGGTTCGCTCCACCCCTACCAGCGGCATGCTGGCCACGGAGAGACTCGGGTCGGCGATGATGGCGAAGATCAGTATGAGAGTCGTCTGCGCCAGCTGTATCGTGGCGCCGAAGCCCAGGCGCATCCGCAAGAGAGAACAGCAGTTGAGCCCCAGGCATGCCAGCAGAATCAGAATCGGAGGGCGAATGTTGGCGACATGCCAGTCACCGGGCAGGGCGGTCAGCAACGCGCCCCAATGATCGACACCGACCCAGCTTTCCGGCAAGAGAAAGGTGCAGGTAAGCACCAGGTTGATGAGCAGGGACATGCCGAGAAACAGTGGACTGAGGAACAGGTTGCGCCAGTGCCACGCAGTCTGTCCTGCCGCCTGCAATGTCAGCATGATCAACAGCAGTGCATTGGCTTCGTGGCCGGCGCGAGGCCAGAGGCCCAGCAAGGCGACGCCGAAGGCAAGCAGGCCAAGCAACATCAAGATGAATCTGCGTGTCATTCCCTGTCCTTAGAAGCTCCTGATGCACCACGCCCCGTGCGCGCTTTTCTCGCCTGTCACGAGTCGCCGACAGGTTTCCCACTACCTTGTTCATGGATCACAGGATCGGGGGGACGGTATCGAAGGGATTGTTGTCCCCTTCATCATCGGTTATCTGGCGCTCATTCAGCTGATAGAACTGCTGCTGACTGCGGTAAACATAGTTGAGTATTTCATAATACCGCCGGATGTTGCGTACATAGATGACAGGCTCACCACCGCGGGCATAGCCATAACGTACCTGTTGATACCATTGGCGTTTCTGCAGCAGAGGCAGCGCCTCGCGCACATCCTTCCAGTGGTCGGGGTTGCCACCCTTCATGCGCACGATGCGCCTGGCATCCAGCAGGTGCCCGAGACCGACATTGTAGGCTGCCAATGTCATCCAGGTCCGGTCCGGCTCCTGAATTCCTTCGGGAAGACGTCCCTTTATACTCACAAGATAGCGTGACCCGCCATCGATACTCTGGACGGGGTCCAAACGATTGGCCACGTTCATCTCGCGGGCGGTGGCGTTGGTCAGCATCATCAGCCCACGTACCCCGGTAGGTGACGTCGCTTTCGGTTGCCAATGGGATTCCTGGTACCCCACCGCCGCCAGCAGTTTCCAATCGATGCCGGTATCGCGAGCGGCTTGCTTGAAGGTATCGATGTAGCGCGGGAGCCGCTCTCGTGCCTGGCGGATGAAGGTACGCGCGCCCACATATTCCAGATAGTCATCATGCCCGAAGTACTGGTCGACCAGCTGGTCCAGGGTGCCGTCCTCGCTGCGTGTCTCGAGAAAATCGTTGGCAGCGCTCAGCAAGGAGATATCTCCTTGCGCCGGGAAGGCCCAGGCCAGAGTCAATGGGTCCCCCACGGTGAAACCGTTCTCCACATTGGGGAAGAACAGCCGATTGAGCTTGAACTGGTGGGCGTAGACGACCGCCACGTCCAGGCTGTCTTCCTCGATGCGCTGCAGGAGGTCGGCCACCTCGAGTTCGCCGGTTTCCTTCCAGCTGAGCTCGGGAAGCTGCTGTTGAAGCTCATGCAGAATCAGGCTGGTACCGGCTCCCTTGATGACGCCGATCCGCTTGCCGACCAGATCTTCAAGCTCTCTGGGCGGCTGCATTCCGCGTCGATAGACCACCATCGCCTGCAGTTCGAGAATCGGGCGAGTGAAGCGCAGCCCCTGCTCTGACAGGTCAAGAGGGAGGGTGGCGGCGGCAAAATCGGCCTGATCATCACGCACGCTTCGGGTGAGGGATTCGATATTGTGTTCTGCATCCATCGACAGGCTGACGCCGAGGTAGTCGGCAAAGTCTCGCGCCAGCTCATACTCGAAACCGGTGGGGCCCTGACGGCCACGGTAGTAGGTGGTCGGGCTGTTGCGAGTCACCACCTGAAGGAAGTCGCGCGTGCGAACATCGTCAAGCCGGGAGGGCGGGGCGATCAGGGTCTTTTCCGGCAACAGCAGGGCCAGCGCCATCACCACGAGCGCAAGCCACCGGCGCGAATGGCGCAGCAGTGCTTGCAGGGGCGTGATGAGGGAGGAAAGCGAGGTCTTGAGCATGCGTCAGCATCATTCACGGCAGGGGTTTCACCATACCGACAGCGCTTCACACTGTCATCCAACGCATGTGACTGTCGGGCTTCGTTCACGGGCGGCTTTCACGTATGATATGCGCTTGCTGCCGCCGCTCGGCGGTTGTCCGTTCACGCTGCTTCAGAGGCTTTCCCTGACCATGCTCGAACTGCGAGGCGCGCCTGCCCTTTCCGCCTTCCGTCACTCCCGTCTACTGGCTGCATTGCGCGAGCTGGTGCCGGAGGTGGAATCCCTTCATGCCGAGTACCTGCATCTGGCCGAGGTCGATGGTGAACTGAGCAGTACCGACCGGACCACGCTCGAGCGTCTGCTGGACTACGGCCCCAGTCGCGACGAGAGCTCTCCCGAAGGTCATCTCTTCCTCGTCGTTCCCCGCCTCGGCACGCTGTCGCCCTGGTCTTCCAAGGCCACCGACATCGCTGCCAACTGTGGTCTCCCGCAAGTCCGCCGCCTCGAACGTGGCATCGCCTATCGCATCAAGCTCGACGCCCCTCTGAGCGAAGAACTCTTCGCCACGCTGTCTTCCCGCCTGCACGACCGCATGACCGAAACGGTGCTGACGCGTACTCAGGATGCGGCGCGCCTCTTCCAGCATCAGGCCCCGGCAAAGCTTGCCCATGTCGACATCCTCGGCGGTGGTCGTGACGCACTGGTGCAGGCCAATGGCTCTCTGGGCCTGGCACTGGCGGATGACGAGATCGATTATCTGGTCGAGTCCTTCAAGAATTTGGGCCGCAATCCTGCCGACATCGAACTGATGATGTTCGCCCAGGCGAACTCCGAGCATTGCCGCCACAAGATCTTCAATGCGGACTGGACCATCGACGGCGAAGCGCAGTCGCACTCGCTGTTCAAGATGATCAAGAACACCTACCAGCATCATCCGGATGGCGTGCTGTCCGCCTACAGTGACAATGCCGCCGTCATGGCAGGCCCGACCGCCGGGCGTTACTTCCCGACAGGCGAAGGCCACATCTATACCTATCATCAGGAACCGATCAACATCCTGATGAAGGTAGAGACTCACAACCACCCGACCGCCATCGCCCCCTATCCGGGCGCCGCGACCGGTGCCGGTGGCGAGATTCGTGATGAAGGCGCGACCGGTGTCGGCTCCAAGCCGAAAGCGGGCCTGACCGGCTTCAGCGTCTCCAACCTGCGTATCCCGGGCTTCGAACAGCCGTGGGAGCACGACTACGGCAAGCCGGAGCGCATCAAGACCGCCTACGACATCATGCTCGAAGGTCCGATCGGTGGCGCTGCCTTCAACAACGAATTCGGCCGCCCCAATCTCAACGGCTACTTCCGTACCTATGAGCAGGATGCCTTCGGCGCCGGTGGCATCGAGCGTCGCGGCTATCACAAGCCGATCATGCTGGCGGGCGGCTACGGCAACATCCGCAGCCAGCACGTCGAGAAGGGCGACATTCCGGTCGGTGCCAAGCTGATCGTGATGGGTGGCCCGGCGATGCTGATCGGTCTGGGTGGCGGTGCCGCCTCTTCCATGGCCTCCGGCAGCTCCAGCGAAGACCTCGACTTCGCCTCCGTGCAGCGTGACAACGCCGAGATGGAGCGTCGCGTGCAGGAAGTCATCGATCGCTGCTGGGCGCTGGATGACAAGAACCCGATCTGCTTCATTCACGATGTCGGCGCGGGCGGTCTGTCCAACGCACTGCCGGAGCTGGTCAAGGATGGCGGTCGCGGTGGTCTGTTCGACCTGCGCGCCGTGCCGAGCGCCGAATCCGGCATGAGTCCGCTGGAAATCTGGTGCAACGAATCCCAGGAGCGCTACGTGCTGGCGGTGGCGCCGGAGAATCTGGCCACCTTCGAAGCGCTGTGCGAGCGTGAGCGCTGCCTCTACGCCGTGGTCGGGGAAGCACTGGAAGAGCACGAGCTGATCGTCAAGGACGGTCACTTCGATACGCGTCCGGTCGACCTGCCGATGGACGTGCTGTTCGGCAAGCCGCCCAAGATGTCACGCAGCTTCGAGCGTCAGGCGCTGGAACTGCCGGCACTGGCACTGGACAACCTCGACCCGCGTGAAGCGATGACCCGTGTGCTGCAGCTGCCCACCGTCGCCTCCAAGAAATTCCTGATCACCATCGGTGACCGCTCGATCACCGGCATGGTCGCGCGTGACCAGATGGTCGGTCCGTGGCAGGTGCCGGTGGCGGATTGCGCCGTCACCACCAGCTCCCTCGACAGCCACGTCGGTGAAGCGATGGCGATGGGCGAGCGCACGCCGGTCGCGCTGATCTCGCCGGCCGCCTCCGCGCGTCTGGCCGTGGCCGAGGTGATCACCAACCTCGCTGCCGCGCCGATCGCCAAGCTGTCTGACATCAAGCTCTCCGCCAACTGGATGAGCGCTGCCGATCACACCGGCGAGAATCAGGCGCTGTTTGATGCCGTCCACGCCGTCGGCATGGAACTGTGCCCGGCGCTGGATCTGACCATTCCGGTCGGCAAGGACTCGATGTCCATGCGTACCGCCTGGCAGGACGAGAACGGCGAAGACAAGTCGATCACCGCGCCGCTGTCGCTGGTGATGACAGGCTTCGCGCCGGTCACCGACGCCATGCGTACCCTCACGCCGCAGCTGCGTCGCACGCTGAATGGCGAGGCCGTGGAGACGGACCTGATCCTGGTCGATCTCGGCCATGGCGCTCACCGTCTCGGTGGCTCCGCGCTGGCGCAGGTCTATGGACAGGTCGGCAATGACGCGCCGGATCTTGCCAAGCCGGAAGACCTCAAGCACTTCTTCGAGGCCATCCAGCGCTTCAATGTCGAAGGCAAGCTGCTGGCCTATCACGACCGCAGCGACGGCGGCCTGTTGACCACCCTGATGGAAATGTCCTTCGCGGGGCGTGTCGGTCTCGACATCTCCCTCGACTGGACCGCCGCCGAGCCGGGTCAGGCCACCGGCGCGCTGTTCGCGGAAGAGCTGGGTGCCGTGGTGCAGGTGCGTCGCGAGCACACCGAGTCCATTCTCGCCGAGCTCAAGGCCGTGGGTCTCGAGCACAGTGGCGTGATCGCCACGCCGCGCCATGATGAGCAGATCAACATCACGCTGCTGGGCCAGAACCTGCTCTCCACCACGCGTGCCAGTGCCGAGCGTCTGTGGGCCGAGACCAGCTATCGCATGCAGGCTGCGCGTGACAACGCCGATTGTGCCAAGAGCGAATTCGAGTCCATCAACGACGTGCGTGATCCGGGTCTCTCCGTCCAGGCCACCTTCGACGTCAACGAGGACATCGCGGCGCCGTACCTGAACACCGGTGCACGTCCGCGCATGGCGATCCTGCGTGAGCAGGGCGTCAATGGTCAGCTCGAGATGGCGGCAAGCTTCGACCGCGCCGGCTTCGAGGCGGTGGATGTCCACATGAGCGACATCCTTGAAGGACGTGTCGATCTGGACACCATGCGGGGTCTGGTCGCCTGTGGCGGCTTCTCCTACGGTGACGTGCTGGGCGCCGGCGGCGGCTGGGCCAAGTCGGTGCTGTTCAATGCGCGTGCGCGTGAACAGTTCGAGCGCTTCTTCCAGCGTGACGACAGCTTCGCGCTGGGCGTCTGCAACGGTTGCCAGATGCTCTCCCAGCTCAAGGAGCTGATCCCGGGGGCCGAGGCCTGGCCGCGCTTCGTGCGCAACGAGTCCGAGCAGTTCGAGGCGCGTGTCGCGATGGTCGAGGTCGAGAAGAGCGCCTCGCTGTTCCTCGATGGCATGGAAGGCTCGCGCCTGCCGATCGCCATCGCGCATGGTGAAGGGCGTGCCGAGTTCCGCGACAGCGCTCACCTGCGCAAGATGCAGAGCAGCGGCCAGGTGGCACTGCGCTACGTCGACAACTACGGCCAGACCACCACGCGTTATCCGGCCAACCCGAACGGCTCGCCGTCCGGTATCACCGGTCTCACCACCAACGACGGGCGCGTCACCATCATGATGCCGCACCCGGAGCGTGTGGCGCGCGCCGTCACCAACTCCTGGCGTCCGGATGACTGGGAGCAGGATGGCGCCTGGTTGCGCATGTTCCGCAATGCACGTCGTTGGGTCGATTGAGCCCGCGAGAGTGCGCAATGCACAGGTGATGATTGCCTGACCGACGCCCCCATGGTGAACGCCATGGGGGCGTCTTGCGTTCTGACTGACGCGCGAGCCGATTGGCTGGCGGCATCTGGCTCCCTCA
This sequence comes from Cobetia sp. BL01, assembly GCF_056493605.1. NCBI lineage: Bacteria > Pseudomonadati > Pseudomonadota > Gammaproteobacteria > Oceanospirillales > Halomonadaceae > Cobetia > Cobetia sp. BL01. Next base: position 9,984 of record NZ_JBVBEE010000009.1, read on the forward strand.
ACGTGGTGTTCCACGTCGTGAGCTGGGTGTCGGACGCCGGGTGGCTTAAGGTGGGGGAATGCCTCGAGGTCTGGGGCACGAATCCCTGCCTGACACATTACAAGGATGTCGTGATGAAGCTGAAATGGTCACTGTTGCCGCGTTATTCCGTCTTTCTGCTCTGTGTGCTGGGGGCTCTCGTCTGTCTGCTTCTGACGATGCAGACCCCCTGGGTGTGGCCGCTGGCCGTGATCTTTCTGCTGTTGGTCGCCGTCGGCATCAACGACATGCGGCAGTCGGATTACGCCGTGCGGCGCAACTACCCGGTGATCGGCAACATGCGCTATCTGTTCAAGGCGCTGCGCCCGGAGATGCGTCAGTACCTGTTCGAGTCGGATACCGACCAGCTACCGTTCTCCCACAAGCAACGTGAGCTGGTCTATGCCCGCGGACGGCAGCGCAATTCCTCGCAGCCCTTCGGTACCTTGCTGGATGTCTACTCCGACAGTTACGAATTCATCGGACACTCGATGCAGACCTCCGAAGTGCCTGACTTTCGTGACTTCCGTCTGACGATCGGCAATACGCAGTGTGCGCAGCCCTACAGTGCCTCGCTGTTCAACATCTCGGCGATGAGTTTCGGTTCGCTGAGTGGCAATGCCATCCGTGCGCTCAACAAGGGCGCGATGCTGGGAGGATTCGCGCACGATACCGGCGAGGGCAGCATCAGCCCCTACCATCGGGAATTCGCCGGCGATCTGATCTGGGAGCTGGGCAGTGGCTATTTCGGCTGCCGCACCGCGAAGGGGGACTTCGATGCCGAGAAGTTCGCCCGTCAGGCGGCCAGCGAGCAAGTGAAGATGATCGAGATAAAGCTGAGCCAGGGAGCCAAGCCGGGGCATGGCGGTGTGCTGCCAGCCAGCAAGATCAGCCGCGAGATCGCCGAGACGCGTGACATTCCGATGGGCGAGGACTGCATCTCGCCGGCCAGTCACAGCGCCTTCAGTACCCCTGTCGAGTTGCTGGAGTTCATCCAGCGGCTGAGAGAGCTGTCCGGCGGCAAGCCGGTCGGGTTCAAGATGTGTCTGGGCCAGCCCTGGGAGTTCATGGCCATCGTCAAGGCAATGCGCGAAACGGGAATCGTGCCGGACTTCATCGTGGTGGATGGCAGCGAGGGCGGCACCGGAGCCGCGCCGACGGAATTCACTGATCACCTCGGGACACCGCTGCGCGAAGGGCTGCTGTTCGTCCACAACACCCTGGTGGGCGCGGGGCTGCGTGATGACGTGCGCATCGGCGCCAGTGGCAAGATTATCAGTGCCTTCGATATCGCCTGCGTGCTGGCCTTGGGGGCGGATTGGGTCAATGCCGCGCGCGGTTACATGTTCGCCCTGGGCTGCATCCAGTCGCTGAGCTGTCATACCAACAAGTGCCCGACGGGCATCGCCACCCAGGATGATTTACGACAGAAGTCGCTGGTAGTGGAAGACAAGGCCGAGCAGGTCCGGCACTTCCACCACAACACCCTGCATGCGCTGGCGGAAATCATCGCGGCCTCGGGGCTCTCGACCCCGTGGCAGATCACTCCAGACCATCTCGTGCATCGCGTGTCGGAGAATGAGGTGCGTCTGTTCTCGCACCTGCACCCCTTCCTGACGCCCGGCGCCTTGCTCAAGGAAGTGGATGATTTCCCCTTCTATCGCCGCGTGTGGGCGATGGCTCAGGCGGACAGCTTCCAGTCACGCTCGCTGGCAGACGTCTCGGGTGCCAAGCGCGAATAGACGTCATGCAAGAGGGTGCCTTGCGATGTCGATTGGCCGGGTGTGGACCCTCTGCGACCAAACGACCGTTTCATGATGGCGTGCGGACAGCCACACTGGACCTCGAGATTGCGCTATCTGTCAGGTGTCTCGCAGATACCTCATGTCGACATGGGCATTGGCTGCCCGTCGTGTCTCGTGAGCAATCGCTGACCGCCGTTTCATTCGCCGTTCGAGGGAGCCGCCATGAGTGATGCCGCAAAGTGCCCGTCCGCACGCCGCGTGACAGTGATGATCAATGAGCATGTCGCCGATGTGCGCCTCAATCGACCCGACAAGCACAATGGACTCGACTGGGCGATGATCGATGCCATCCTCGGTGCCCAGGCAGAGTTGCGGGCGCGTGCCGAGGAGGGAGGGCTGCGTGCCATCGTGCTATCCGGGGAAGGCGCCAGTTTCTGCGCGGGGCTCGACATGGCCGCCATCATGGGAGAGGCATCGCGGGTGCCGCAGTTGCTCGTCGCGGGGGCCAATGGCTGCACGCCTGAGCGCAATACCGTTCAGCAGCTGGCACTGGGCTGGCGGGATGCCGGCGTACCGGTGATCGCGGCCCTGCAGGGCAATGTCTTCGGGGGCGGGCTGCAGATCGCGCTGGGAGCGGATGTCCGGCTGTGTGATCCGGATGCGCGCCTGGCGGTGCTCGAGATCGCCTGGGGCATCATTCCTGACATGGGCATCAGCGTCACGGCACGTGGAGTGCGTCCTGACTGGTTGCATGAACTGAGCTGGAGCGGCCGCAAGGTTGCCGCCCGCGAGGCCCAGGAAGCCGGGCTCGTGACGCGCCTGGTCTCCAATCCGCGGGAAGAGGCATTGGCGCTGGCGCGGGAGATCGCGACACGTTCTCCCAGGGCGATTCGCTGCATCACCCGGCTGTATGCCGAGGCGCTGGCGGCACCGGAGGGCGAGGCACTTGCCCTGGAGGCCAGGCTGCAATCCGACTTGCTCGGCCAGCCGGAGCACATGGAATGTGTTGGCGCCAGGCTTGAAGGCCGCACGCCGCGCTTCTGAGCGCACCTGACCTTCATTCGGGTTATCCACACCCGGTCGCTTTACCGCCGGGGGGCGGGATCAGGATAATGGGTCTTCTGCAGGTGGATGGCTGCCTCACCCCTCATGGGCGGCCATTGCCCCTCAACCTGTGCCCCTTTTCCGTGACCCGGCGAGCTCTCATGTCTGCACCACTCTTTCTGATCATGCCGCTGCCCATGGCCGGCCCACGTGTCCTTGCAGGGAACAGCCGGCATGTTTGAGCTACGTCCCTATCAGCAGGAAGCCGTCCGGCGCACCGTGGAGCATTTCCGCAAGAGTGACGAGGCGGCGGTGGTCGTGCTACCCACCGGTAGCGGCAAGTCACTGGTGATCGCGGAGCTTGCGCGTATCGCGCGCGGGCGCGTGCTGGTGCTGGCGCATGTGCGCGAGCTGGTCGAGCAGAATCACGCCAAGTACGAATCCTATGGCAAGGAGGCCGACATCTTCAGTGCCGGCCTCAAGCGCAAGCAGGCCGCGCGTCAGGTGGTGTTCGGCTCGGTGCAGTCGGTGGTACGCAATCTCGCGGCCTTCACGCCAGGTGAGCAGACAGGTGCGTTCACGCTGCTGGTGATCGACGAGTGTCACCGGGTCTCGCTGGAGAAGGACGCCAGCTATCGCAAGGTCATCCATCATCTACGTGAGCAAAATCCACGCCTCAAGGTGCTGGGACTGACGGCGACGCCGTATCGCCTCGGGCAGGGCTTCATCTTCCATCGTCATTATCACGGCATGGTGCGCGGTGATGACGACTGCTTCTTCCGTGACTGCGTGTTCGAGCAACCGTTGCGCCTGATGGTACGCCAGGGCTTTCTGAGCGAGCCGCGGCGTGTCGATGTCGCCGTGGCGCGCTATGACTTCTCGCAGCTGGCACCGGGGATCGGCGGCAGCTTCCAGGAAGCCGAGCTCAACGAGGTGGTGCAGGGCTCACGCGCAACGCCAGGCATCGTGCTGGATATCGTCTCCCAGGCACGCGAGCGACGTGGGGTGATGGTGTTCTGCTCCACCGTCGAGCATGCCGAGGAGGTCACGGGGCTCCTGCCCGAGGGTGAGGCGGCGTTGATCACCGGTGAGACGCCCGGCGATGAGCGCGAGCGCCTGATCCATGCCTTCAAGGCGCAGCAGCTCAAGTATCTGGTCAACGTGGCGGTGCTCACCACCGGCTTCGATGCCCCGCACGTGGACCTGATCGCCATCCTGCGGCCCACCGAGTCCGTCAGTCTCTATCAGCAGATCGTCGGGCGTGGGCTGCGCCTGAGTCCCGGCAAGACGGACTGCCTGATTCTCGATTACGCCGGCAATCCCTGGGATCTCTACGCGCCGGAAGTCGCCACACCCAAACCGGCAGGGGATACCGAGATCGTGCAGGTCGAGTGTCCCGTGTGCGGCAATGCCAATCTGTTCTGGGGGCGCAAGGATGGGGAGCTGGTGGTGGAGCACTTCGGGCGGCGTTGTCAGGGGCTGGTGGAGTCGCCCGACGGCGAGGGCAAGCCGCTGGTGCAGTGTGATTTCCGCTATCGCGCCAAGGCCTGTCCGCAGTGTGGCGAGGCCAATGACATCGCCGCGCGCCATTGTCACGCCTGTCAGGCGCGGCTGGTGGACCCGGATGACAAGCTGCGCGATGCGCTCAAGCTGCGCGATGCACGGGTGCTGCGCGTCAGCGGCTGGCAGCTGGAGGAGACGCGCAACGGGCGCGGTCTGCCACGCTTGAAGGTGACCTATTACGACGAGGATGGCACCGATCTGTCCGAGTGGTTCGCGCTCGAGACGTCCGCTCAGCGCCATGCCTTTCGCCTGAGCTTTCTCGCCCGGCACCTGCGGGCGCCGGGCAGTGACTGGGCGCCGAAGGACATCGCCGAGGTATTGGCCGGCGAGGAGCGCCTCAAGGCCCCTGACTTCGTCATCGGGCGCAAGAGCGGCCGCTACTGGCAGATTCGTGACAAGCTGTTCGATTACGCCGGGCGCTATCGCACCGGCATCGCGGCGGGGTGAGTCGTCTGCGTGACGCAGAGCATGACGCCCCCCGTACGAGACACGACGTCACGGGGATGCTGATCGGGGGCCGGGATTGTTAGACTGGCCGCTTCATACGTTTCAGGGAGAACTCACAAGGTGAGTGCCACCGATACCTCGGCCAGGCTGGTGTCCGGCTTACGCCCCAGCGGACACCTGACGCTCGGACACTATCATGCCGTGATCCGACGCTGGACCGAGCTGCAGTACCACCACGATGCCTATTTTCTGATCGCCGACTGGAACGCGCTGGCGGTCAGTGGGCATGCGCCCCATGAAATCGAGCAGTACAGCTGGGCCATGGTCATCGATTGCCTTGCCTGTGGGATCAACCCCAAGGTCGCAACCCTGTTCATCCAGTCCTGGGTGCCGGAGCTGACCGACGTGCACATGATCCTGTCCAGCGTGACGCCCAAGGCATGGCTGGAGCGTCTGCCCAGCTATCGTGAGATGGTGGCGGGACTCGGTGAGCAGCAGGGGGCCAGTTTCGCGATGTTGGGTGCCCCTCTGATGCAGGCGGCCGACATCCTGGCGCTGCGGGGCGAGGTCGTGCCCGCCGGACCGGAACAGCGCGCGCACATCGAGTTCACCCGCGAGGTGGCGAGGCGCTTCAACCATCGTTACGGACGCGACGCCGGCTTCGAGGAGCAGGCGGAGCGGGCCATCGCGCGGCTCGGCAAGAAGAGTGGTCGCCTGTATCGCGAATGGCTGAGTGACTATCAGGAAGAGGGGGATCTCGAGGCCTTCGAGCGCGCGCGTGGACTGCTGGCCGAGACCAGCAAGCTCAACCGCAATCAGCAGGAGCGCCTGCTCGGCTATCTGGAAGGCGGCGGGCGGCGCATCCTCGGTGAGCCGGAACACTGGCAGGGGGACAGCCAGCCGCTGCTGGGCATGGAACTCAAGGCCCGGCTATCGTCGCATGAGGAGGCCATCTTCCTGCGCAGTGGGCGTGCCGAGATAGATGCCAGCGTGCGCGAGATGCCCACCGACCCCGCGCGGGTGCGGCGCAGTGATCCGGGCGACCCTGAGCGTTGCCCGCTGTGGAGTCTGCATGAAAGCTTCACTCCCGAAGCGGACCGCAAGTGGGCGGCCGCAGGCTGTCGTGAGGCCAGTATCGGCTGCCTGGACTGCAAGGGCTGTCTGGTCGAGCATATCGATGCCACCCTGACGCCGATCCGCGATCGCGCCGAGGCGCTGGAAGGCGAGCATGGCAAGGTACGTACCATGATGACCGAGGGTGCCGAGCGTGCCCGGGACACCGTTCGCGATACTCTGGATGAGCTGCGACGCGTGATCGGCCTCACCTATCGCTGATCGGCCTTGCACAGGGCGTCGCGAATCCGGCAGGTCCCCGCGCCACCATGACCTTCGACCCCATCGCGACTCTCGGTACCATCATGCTTTCGGTACCATCATGACTTGGGGGATGGGCCCTGAACGGCTAGAATGCCCGTCCCCCGGTCGCCGTACGGCTCGATGGTGCCTCCGACGACCCGGTGCATCCTCCGCCCTGGTTCTCCCGACTTCAGCCTCCTGCAGGAGACTTCATGAGCGACCTGCTCGATGGCGCCAGCTTTTCCCTGACCGATGGGCATCAGCCCGCACCGCTGATCACCGTACCTGCAGCGGGATCGGCCGTGCTGGCGCGCGTCAACGACACGCCGCTCACCGAGATGCCGCAGGATCTCTACATCCCGCCTGAGGCACTGCGGGTCTTTCTCGAGACCTTCGAGGGGCCGCTGGATCTGCTGCTGTATCTCATCCGTCGTCAGAACCTCGACATTCTCGCCATCAACGTCGCGGCCATCACGCATCAGTACATCGAGTACGTCGAGCTGATGCACGCCATGCAGATCGACCTTGCCGGGGAATATCTGCTGATGGCCGCCATGCTGGCGGAGATCAAGTCGCGCAGCCTGCTGCCGCGCCAGCCGAAGGAGAGTGATGATGACGAGGAAGAGGACCCGCGCGCCGAGCTGATCCGGCGTCTGCAGGAGTACGAGCAGACCAAGCTGGCCGCCGAAGGGCTGGACGAGATGCCACGCCAGGGGCGTGACTGGTTCGTCGCCACGGCGGAGCTGCCGGAGCTGGAGACGCGTGTCGTCCACCCTGAAATGGACCTCTCGGAGCTGCTCGGCGCGCTGTCCGGTCTCCTGCGTCAGGCGGATCTCGTCCAGGCGCACACCATCTCGCGTGAGGTGATGTCGACCCGTGAGCGCATGCTGGCGATCATGAATCTGCTGAGCCACGAGCACTTCACGCCCTTCGAGAGACTGTTCACGCTCGAAGAGGGGCGTGCCGGCGTGGTGGTCAGCTTCATGGCGATTCTGGAGCTGGCCAAGGAGGCGCTGATCGAGGTCGTGCAGAATGCACCGCTGTCGCCCATTCACGTGCGTGCTCGTACGCCGGAGCCTGACAGCGAGGACGACGAGGACTGGCTGGCACTGGAATTCGCCGACGAAGACGAGGTGGCGGCCGACCAGGGGGCGTTCGATGACGCAGCGTTCGAGGATGCGCAGACGTCACCTTCCTTCCCCCCATCCGACGAGCAGGAGAACGCGCCGTCATGAGTTCGCGCGATGCCCCCCTCGACCAGATCATCGAAGCGGCACTGCTGGCTGCCGGTGAGCCGCTGACGCTGGAGCGTCTGGCGGGATTGTTCGATGAATATTCAAGCCCCACCAAGCCTGCGCTGCGTGAGGCACTGGGCCGGCTGGGAGAGCGCCATCCGGCCGACGCCAGTGCGTTGGAGCTGATCGAGACCGCCAGTGGCTGGCGGCTGCGTGTTCGCCAGCAGTTCTCTCCCTGGGTGTCACGGCTGTGGGAAGAACGTCCGCAGCGCTATTCTCGCGCTCTGCTGGAGACGCTGGCGCTGGTGGCCTATCGTCAACCGGTGACCCGAGGTGATATCGAGCAGGTGCGTGGCGTGACGGTCAGCTCTTCCATCATGCGTACCCTGGTCGAGCGTGGCTGGGTGCGGGTGGTCGGGCACCGTGACGTGCCGGGGCGGCCGGCGGTCTTCGCCACCACGCGCCAGTTTCTTGACGACTTCGGGCTCAAGACATTGGAAGAGCTGCCGCCGGTGCATGAACTGAAAGGCTTCGAAGGACTCGAACAGCTGGAAGCGGAGCTGTATGATGTGCCGCCCTCACAGACCTTGCCGCTGCCGGAAGACCCGGATGGCGAGGGCGACGGGGAGGCATCGGCCGATGATGCGCCGGATCCCGCCCCTTCAGGCCCCGATGCGGCAGCCGCTGATGCGACAGCCGCTGATGCGCCGTCAGCCGAGACTTCCTCGGACACGACTTCCTTGAGCGAGACTTTCTCGGACAAGACTTCCTCGAGCGAGACTTTCTCGGACGAGACATCGTCAGAGACGAGGGGGGCTCAGGTGCCCGCCGACTGGCAGCCGCCGGAGATCACCGCCGAGCAGCTGGAGGAGGCGCTGAAGGCGCGCGCGCTCGATGTCGCGGATGATTCACCGAATACCGCAGGACCCTCCGCCTCACAGGCGGAACATGATCACGCCGGGATGGCGTCCACCGGCTCGGGGTTCGACTTCGCCACGATCGAAGCGCGCCTCAGCCAACGTTTGCGCGGTGCAGAAGATGAGGACGGGGCTGGCGATACGCCACTCAATGACTCCTCCGCTGCCGGGACCGTCGATGATGACGACCCTGCGTAAGCGAAATTCCTATTGATGAAATGGTTCATGTCATGAGCAAGACAGACACTGATAAGCGCAAGGCATCACGCCAGAACGACGGCAAGTCGACCACTGGCAAGGCCTTCGCGGGCGGCAAGGCGACGGACAGCAAGGCGGCTGGCAAGCACGCTGCCAGCAAGGATGGCGCACAGCCGCGTCGCGACATGGGCAAGTCCACCCGTGGCAGCAAGGCCAATGTCGGCAAGAAGCCGGCCGCCGCCGAAGCCCCGGAATTGCGTCCGCTGCCGCCGCAGGCCAAGGGCGACAAGCTGGCCGACGACGAGAAGCTGCAGAAGGTGCTGGCGCGCTCCGGTCTCGGCTCACGCCGTGAGATGGAGGTCGCGATCAGCGCCGGCCGCGTCAAGGTCAACGGCAAGGTCGCCCAGCTGGGAGACCGCGTCGGCCCCAACGACCAGGTCAGCCTCGATGATCGCCCGCAGAACCTCAAGGGCGCCGAGGAAAGTGCGCGCCGCGTCATCATGTACAACAAGCCGGAAGGCGAGCTGTGCACGCGCAAGGACCCGGAAGGCCGTCGTACCGTCTTCGAGCGTCTGCCGCGCCTGAAAGGTGAGCGCTGGATCGCCATCGGTCGTCTGGACATCAACACCAGCGGTCTGTTGCTGTTCACCACCGATGGTGAGCTGGCCAACCGTCTGATGCACCCGTCGACCCAGATCGAGCGTGAATACGCCGTGCGTGTCATGGGTGAGGTCAAGCGCGAGCACGTCGTCAACATGGTCAATGGCGTCATGCTGGAAGATGGCCCGGCGCGCTTCACCGACGTGCAGGAATTCGGCGGCGAAGGCATCAACAGCTGGTTCCACGTGGTGATCATGGAAGGCCGCAACCGTGAGGTTCGTCGTCTGTGGGACTCCCAGGGGCTGACCGTCAGCCGCCTGAAGCGCGTGCGCTACGGCAACATCTTCCTCGACAAGCGCGCTCGCGCCGGCGAGTGGGTGGAGATGGAGCAGAGCGAGATCGATGAACTGTCCACGCTGGCAGGTCTCGAGCACCGCAAGGCGCCGGCCCTGACGCCGGATGAGCAGAACCGCTGGAGCCGCGACAAGCAGAAGCGTCGTCCAGTGCGCGCCATGAAGAAGCCGCCGCAGCGCACACGCAAGCCGCGCTGAGGCTCTGCGGAGATCGCGTGCCTTGCGCTCGCCATCTCCGGCTGGCCTTCCGTGGGCCTTCCGTGGGCCTGACGTGCATGTCAGCCTCGACATGCCGTCGGCAAGTCTCGCAAGCCCGCGCCTGTCGCGGGCTTGCGTGCATCTGGACGGTGGATGGCGTGGGGCTCTCGGGGCGCCATGAGCGGTCAAGCTGGTCATTTGCTTGAAGTTTTTTTGCAAAAGACTTGCGTCGTCTCAGGAATGGCGGTATCTTACGCCCCGCTTCGCAAGGGTCGTTAGCTCAGTGGTAGAGCAGTTGGCTTTTAACCAATTGGTCGAAGGTTCGAATCCCTCACGACCCACCATTTCTCGAAATGGTCTCTTGCAAAGCACCCGGCGGCGGGTCGTTAGCTCAGTGGTAGAGCAGTTGGCTTTTAACCAATTGGTCGAAGGTTCGAATCCCTCACGACCCACCATCCGCCACCCAGTTTTGGGTCGTTAGCTCAGTGGTAGAGCAGTTGGCTTTTAACCAATTGGTCGAAGGTTCGAATCCCTCACGACCCACCAGATCTTGCCCCGTGCCTTCATTGGCGCGGGGCAATTTTTGTTATGCGTCAGAAAGATTCCGCGGCGTTGCCTCGACGCACTCCCGGGTATCTGGCGTGAGGTCGACTGGAGCGGGGAGCGTGGCAGGCGTATCCTTGTGCGCGAGCCACGGCTCATGTCCTTCAGAGGATGACGCTCGACAGGACACCGCCAAGGGCGATAGACGCCCAAGGCACCAGTTGCAGTCTGGGGAGCCCAGCTGCAGCGCAAGGGAGGGCCGCCACGCGCCGTTCGTGCTCATGGCCGGGCCCTGACCCACTCAGCACAGGGGGAGCCCCTGTGGGCTAGGTGAGAGACACATGAACAGCCTGACAAATGCCATGCCGGGTCGTGAGGCCCACGATAGCGTCCGCGAGCAGGTGCGAGAGCACCTCGCCCGTGCGTACTGCCCGACCCGCCCCGCGGCAGGGGATGCCGCGCTGATCGCCGAGATCAAGCAGCTGCTCGTCAAGCGTGATGCCGTGCTGGTCGCCCATTACTATTGCGATGACGCCATCCAGCAGCTTGCCGAGGACACCGGCGGCTGTGTCGCGGATTCCCTCGAGATGGCGCGCTTCGGCGCCCGTCATGACGCCTCGACGTTGATCGTCGCCGGCGTGCGCTTCATGGGCGAGACCTCCAAGATCCTCTCCCCGGAGAAGCGCGTGCTGATGCCGACGCTGGAGGCGACCTGCTCGCTGGATCTGGGCTGCCCGGAAGACGAATTCGCCGCCTTCTGTGATGCCCATCCCGATCGTACCGTGGTCGTCTACGCCAACACTTCGGCGGCGGTGAAGGCGCGTGCCGACTGGGTGGTGACCTCCTCCATCGCCGTTGACGTGATCGAGCACCTCCACGCGAAGGGCGAGAAGCTGATCTGGGCCCCGGACAAGCATCTGGGCGCCTATGTGCAGAAGCAGACCGGCGCTGACATGCTGCTGTGGGATGGTGCCTGCATCGTGCATGACGAGTTCCGCGCCCAGGGCATCACCGACCTGCTCAAGGTTCACCCTGACGCCGCGGTGCTGGTGCACCCGGAATCGCCGCAGTCGGTGGTGGAGCTTGCCGACGTGGTGGGGTCCACGTCCCAGCTGATCAAGGCCGCCGTCGAGCTGCCTCACGAGCAGATGATCGTCGCCACCGACCGCGGCATCTTCTTCAAGATGCAGCAGGCAGCACCGGGCAAGCAGCTGTTCGAGGCGCCGACCGCCGGCAATGGCGCGACCTGCAAGAGCTGTGCGCACTGCCCGTGGATGGCGATGAATGGTCTCGAGAATCTGGCCGCGGTGCTGCGCCGTGATCCCGCCGAGGCCAACGGCGAGGAAATCTTCGTCGACGACAGCCTGCGTGAGCGCGCGCTCAAGCCGCTGACCCGCATGCTGGAGTTCAATCGTGGCTGATCACGCCGACGCCTGATCGACGAGAGGCGCTGCAGGCAGGCGACGCAAACCGCCGCACCCGAGGAGTCGGGGCGGCGGTTTTTCATTGTCGGCGGGAAGGGGCGGGGGAGATCAGAACGCTTCGATGGCGTTGCGGTAGTCCTTGAAGTCCTCACGCCGCGCATTGATGCGATTGGCCAGCGCGAAGTCGTCTGCCTTGCGCGCCGCCTCATCGGCCAGTTTCAGCTGGGCGAAGGCACTGTCCATGCGTCCCTCGAGCTGCTCGAATTCCGCCCGGTACAGGAAGGCTTCGGCCTGATGCCCGCTGCGGCCACTGGCCTCGGCCGCCAGATTCCACACCTTGGGATCATCGGGATGTTCGCGGCGCATGTCTTCCAGCTGTTGGCGTGCGCTGGCGGGGTCCTGCTGCAGCCTGACCTCGGCAAGTGCCAGGCGTGTCGGCAGGTAATCCGGCTGCAGGCGCAGCAGGCGTCTGGCGCGTTGCGTGGCCTCGTCATAGCGACGTGCATCCCGGGCGACCTCGATGGCACTGGCGCTGATCAGGGTGAGGTCGGGATGCTTGTCGTGCAGGCGGTCCAGCGCCGCGAGGGCACTGTCGATCTCGTGATTCTCGGCGGCCGCCAGTGCCTGGTAGTAGGCGATGGCATCCGGATCGGCTGAATCCTCACGCAAGGTCACCAGCCCCTGGGAGGGCTGGCTCAGGTTGAGCGCCAGCAGGGCACGGGCGCGTATCATTTCGTAGGCCAGCGTGCCCAGCGGATCAGGGGTCGCGGTCTCTAGGGCATCGGCACGCGCCTGGGTGTCACCGATACGTGCTTCGGTGACCGGGTGCGTCAGCAGGAATTCCGGCGCGTTGCTGCCCTGCAGGCTGGCCATGCGCTGCATGGCGCGAAACATGCGGGGCATGGCCTCGGGGTCGAAGCCGGCACGCGCCAGCGCCTCGATGCCGACACGGTCGGCCTCCTGTTCGAAGCGGCGTGAGTAGGCCAGCTGATCCGAGATCGCCGCCGCCTGGGTGCCGGCCATGGTCGCGAGACCGGCCGAGCCGCCACCGCCGGCCGCGATCACCATGCCGGCGAGAAAACCGGCCAGTGTCGGCAGGCGAGTTTCAGCCTGACGTTCCATGTTGCGGGCAAAGTGATGCTGGGAGAGGTGGCCCAGCTCGTGGGCGAGCACCGAGGCGAAGGCGTCGCGGTCCGGCGCGAAGGCGAACAGCCCCGTATTGACGCCGACCACGCCGCCGGGCACGGCGAAGGCGTTCAGCTGACTGCTGGCCACCAGGGTGATGATGAAGTCATTGCGGTCCAGCTCACTCCAGGGCGCCAGCTTGCGAACGATGCCATTGATCCAGTCCAGCGTGATAGGGTCATCCCATTCACGCACGTGGGCGCGGAACTGGCGCAGCCAGGCGCGTCCGATACGATATTCATCGTTGCTGGAAATGCCGCCGCTGGCGCTGCCCAGGTCCGGCAGTCCATAGTCGTTCTGCGCCACGGCGGAGGGGCTGGCCAGGGAGGCGCCCATCAGCGTCAGGCTGAGCAGCAGGCTGGACAGGGTGACGCGTGTGGTGCGTGCGTGACGAACGCGACCGCTCAAGGGGGACAGCAACGACATGCAGGCAATCCTCTTCAATAAGGTGCAAGGCACAGTCGGCCCGCACGACATATGAAGTGAGCCGGACTGACCTGGCGCCCCCTCACTCTCAGGGGGTGGCGGGGCGGAAAGTTGCTTTGTCAGGCAAGGTGCCCTTAAATCGGGGCGTTTTCAAGCTGCACCCTTCATGCGTGTGGCAGAACATCATAACGAGAACGGAAGGGCAGATGGCATTCGAACGACCTGGCGCTGAGACTGCGAATCCGACGGCTGATTCCACGGCCGATACCCACCTGACAACGCTCGATGCGCGCGGCCTGCACTGTCCGTTGCCGCTGCTGCGCACCAAGCTGGCACTGGCTGGCATGAGTGCCGGCGAGCAACTCGAGGTCCTCGCCAGCGACGCCGGCGCCTGGGGTGACATCCCCGCCTATCTGGCGCTGAGCGATCACGCGCTGGTCTCGCGTGAAGAGACGGCCGCGGGTGATTATCGCTTCGTGATCAAGGCGCTCACGGAGGATGACCCCTCATGACCATGAAGACCCTGTTGCGTGGCTGGTTGGAGCGCTATTTCTCCGATGAGGAGGCGGTGGTGCTGTTTCTGGTGCTGGTGCTGGTCTTCGCGGCCGTCATCTGGCTGGGCAGCATGCTGGCGCCATTCTTCACGGCCTTGATCGTCGCCTTCCTGCTGCAGAGCGGCGTGAGCTTTCTGGAGCGGTTCGGCTTGCCGCGTCTGGCCGCCGTCAGTCTGATGACGCTGGTGTTCATGGGCATCATGCTGGCCAGTGCGCTGATCCTGTTGCCGCTGGTCTGGCATCAGCTGGCCAATCTGATCCAGGAGATTCCCGGCATGTTCGCCTCGGGTCAGCGCTGGCTGGGCGAGTTGCAGCAGCGCTTCCCCGGCCTGATCACGCCGGAGCAGGTCCAGCAGTGGGTCGGCGCCGCCGGGCGTGAGCTGACCCAGTTCGGGCAACGTGCGGTGTCCCTGTCGCTGGCGTCGCTCGGCAACCTGATGGGCGTGGTGATCTATCTGGTGCTGGTGCCGATCCTGGTGTTCTTCATGCTCAAGGATCGCGAGCGGCTGGTGGAGTTCACGCTGGCATTGCTGCCGCGCAAGCGCCTGCTGATGAGTCGGGTGTGGAACGAGATGGATGACCAGATCGCCAACTTCGTGCGCGGCAAGGTGATCGAGATCGTCATCGTCGGTGGCGTCAGCTACGTCACCTTCGTCATCTTCGGATTGCCGTACTCGGCGCTGCTGGCCATCGTGGTCGGTTTCTCGGTGCTGATTCCCTACATCGGGGCGGCGGGGGCGACCCTGCCGGTGGCCGCCGTGGCCGGTTTCCATTTCGGGCTGGGCGATACCTTCATGTACGTGATGATCGCCTACGGCATCATCCAGGCACTGGATGGCAACGTGCTGGTGCCGTTGCTGTTCTCGGAGGCGGTCAATCTGCACCCGGTGGCGATCATTCTGGCCGTGCTGTTCTTCGGCGGGATCTGGGGCTTCTGGGGCGTGTTCTTCGCCATTCCGCTGGCCACGCTGATGAAGTCGCTGCTCTACGCCTGGCCGCGTCGTTCCCGCGCCGAGGCAGGCCTGCCCGAAGAAGAAGTGCAGAGCTGAGCGCATGTCCCGGGCCTCGTCCCGTGTCGCCTGCATGAAAAAGCCCCGCCGATCGGCGGGGCTTTTTCATGGGCGAGTGGCGGCGTTTCACCGCCATGGCCCTCCAGCAGGACCCTTGCGCACAGACAGGCTTTGACGCTCGGGGCTGGCAGCCTTCCGGCGAGCATCACTTGCCGGCGTCGAGCTCGCGGGCGGCGTCCAGCACTTCCTCGACATGGCCCTTGACCTTCACGCCACGCCATTCGCGCGCCAGGTTGCCGTCGGCGTCGATCAGGAAGGTGGAGCGCACCACGCCGAGACTTTCCTTGCCCATGAATTTCTTCATGTGAATGACGTCAAAGATCTTGCACAGAGTCTCGTCCGGGTCGCTGATCAGCTCGAACGGGTAGCCCTGCTTGGCCCGGAAGTTCTCGTGGGTGCGCAGGCTGTCGCGGGAGACGCCGAGAATCACGGTGTTGGCCGCTTCGAATTCCTTGAGGTGGTCGCGGAAGTCACCGCCTTCGGTGGTACAGCCCGGCGTGTGGTCCTTCGGGTAGAAATAGATGACGGCTTGCTTGCCCTTGAGGCTCGCCGGGGTGACTTCGGTGTCACTGGTGGCTTGTGCGGAAAAATCGGGAATTGGCTGACCGAGGCTGACGCTCATCGTGCTCTCCTGGCGATGACTGACGGCCATGTGGCGGCTGACAGTGTGGAATGAGGAAAAAAACCGGCAGTCATGGGCATCGCGCTTGCCCGGTTCTGCGGTATGTCCTGCATTACACGCAGGGCGCCCGAACTTGTCAAAGACGGGGCAGAACTCTTGTGTTTCACCGCCTTGGCGACCGGCGTCATCGGGCCCGTCCGGCGTGCATCTGTCCCGTGGACAGGCGAGGGAATCCATCGCTTTGCACAACCGGTGCAGATGGCGTCTGTACAGGCTTCGATGGTCTTTGTAACATCATCACCCTTGGCGCGACTCGCGTGTCGGCGTGCCCACGCAATCAGAGTCCTGCGTCAACCAATCTATGTCAGATGTCTGTCCCCGGGATCTGCTGTTTCAACAGCACAGGGACACGCCTGGCGCATCAGGCACCAGAGGAGAATTCGAGGGATGATCACAGGTAGCATTGTCGCACTGGCGACCCCGATGAAGGCCACCGGCGAGATCGACTGGGACGCCCTGCGCCAGCTGGTCGCCTTCCACCTCGAAAATGGCACCGATGCCATCGTCGCCGCCGGCACTACCGGCGAGCCGACCACCATGTCCTTCGCGGAGCACTTCGATGTGATCCGCTGTGTGGTCGAGACGGTCGCCGGCAAGATTCCGGTCATCGCCGGGACTGGCGCCAACGCCACCTCCGAAGCCGTCGAGCTTGCCCGTTATGCCAAGGAAGTCGGTGCGGATTACTGCCTCTCCGTGGCGCCGTACTACAACAAGCCGACCCAGGAAGGGCTCTATCAGCACTTCAAGGCCGTCGCCGAGCAGGCCGGCATTCCGGTCATTCTCTACAACGTGCCGGGTCGTACCTGCTCCGATATCTACAACGAGACGGTCTTCCGCCTCGCCGAGCTCGACAACATCGTCGGCCTCAAGGATGCCACCGGCAATCTGGAGCGTGGTCAGGAGCTGATCGACCGCCTCAAGGGCACCGATTTCGCGCTCTACTCCGGTGATGACCCCACGGCCTGCGACTTCATCCTGATGGGCGGCCACGGTGACATCTCCGTGACGGCCAACGTCGCACCGCGCCTGATGCACGAGATGTGCGCCGCCGCCGTCGCCGGCGATGCAGAGCGTGCTCACCAGATCAACACGCGCCTGATGCCGCTGCACTCCGCGATGGGCGTCGAATCCAACCCGATTCCGGTCAAGTACGCCATGCATCGCATGGCGCTGGCACCGGAAGCCGGCGTGCGTCTGCCGCTGACCTGGCTGTCCGAGCAGTATCACTCCACGGTCGATGAAGCGCTGCAACTGGCCGAGGTGCTCAACTGATGAGTCAGCGTCTTGTGCCACTGGCCCTGCTGACGGCTCTCGCGGTCGCCGGCTGCTCCAGTGATGGTTATTACTATGACCGCAACAGCGAGTATGCGGACGCCAGCATCGCGCCGCCGCTCGAGCTGCCCGAGACACGCAATCGTGCCGAATATCAGGACTCGATGCCGGTGCCACAGGCCAGCAGCGATTTCCTGGCCAGCGATGACTTCGAGGCGCCGCGTCCGCAGCCGCTGGCGACCAGCGAGAAGGGACAGCGTGAATTCGTCGCCCTGCGTCAGAGTGGCGATGCCCGCTGGCTGGCGGTGAATGCCGCGCCTGCGGCGGTCTGGACGCGCCTGCAGACCTTCGCGCGTGACCAGCAGCTGGACGTGCAGAGCATCGATGCCGGCAAGGGCGAGATCACCACCAGCCAGGGCGTGATCAGCGTCAATCAGGGCCTGCGTGCCGACGCCTCTGAAGTGCGTTGTCAGCAGGGCGGTGACGTCTCCGGCAGCTGCCTGAACGCGCTGCGTGGCTATCTGGCCGCCTCGCCTGCAGACAGCGGTGTCTCGCTGGCGGCGCAGTCGCTCAGCCGTGACGACCGGGTACGTCTGGAAGGCCGTGACGGTACCTGGCAGATCGACCTGGCACTGGATACCGAGCGCAGCTGGGCCGAGCTGCTCTACCAGCTGCAGAAGAACTTCAACACCGACTACCAGAAGCTGGTGGATCAGAACCGCTCACGTGGCGAATTCATGGTCAACTACATCCCGCGGGAAGATCGCGACGGTGGCTGGCTGGGGATCGGCGGGGATGGCGAGCCGCTGCCGATGGTGCTCACGCTGCGTGGCGAGCAGGATCATACGCTGGTCACAGCCAAGCGCGCCGACGGTGAAGAGACCACGCCTGCACTGGCCCGCGAGCTACTCGACGCCGTGGCGTCGACGCTGCGCTGAGCATGCTGCTTGATGCGTCTGCCGCCTCATTCGACCTTGCGTCGGATGAGGCGGCTGCGTTCTCGGCGCCGGCCCGCAGCGGCGTGATGTCGATGGCCTCGCTGGGCAGTGGCAGCAAGGGCAACGGCACGCTGATACGCACGCGCGAGGCGCTGGTGCTGGTGGACTGTGGCTTCACGCTCAAGGAGAGCGAGGCGCGTCTGGCGCGGCTCGGGGTGCATCCTTCGCAGCTGGATGCCGTGCTGGTCACCCATGAACATGGTGACCATCTGGGAGGCATCGGGCCGCTGGCGCGCCGTCATGGTGTGCCGGTGCATCTGACCACGGGCACCTGGCTTGCCGGCCGCGCGAAGAAGCTGGGCACGTTGCCGAGCCGTCATCTGATCACGCCGCAGCAGGAATTCGCGATCAAGGATCTCGAGATCCTGCCGGTGACCGTGCCGCATGATGCACGTGAGCCGGTGCAGTTCGTGTTCAGCCGACGTGGCGAGACGGCCACGCGGCGTCTGGGCGTGCTGACGGACCTCGGTCACGTCAGCGAGCACGTGCTGAGCTGCTTTGCCGACTGCGATGGTCTGGTGCTGGAGTTCAACCACGACCCGCAGATGCTGGCCAGTGGCCCTTATCCGCCCAGCCTCAAGCGGCGGGTCGGTGGACGGCTCGGCCATCTGGCCAACGCCCAGGCCTGTGCCGCGCTGCCGTATCTGGGGCTGGAGCGCCTGCAGCGGCTGGTCGCCTCGCACCTGTCGGAGAGCAACAATCATCCGTCATTGGCCCGGGAGGCACTGGCCCCCTGGCTTGCGGATGACGATAGCCGCCTGATCATCTCCGCGCAGGATAGCGGCTTTGGCTGGCAGGCCATCGCCTGATACTCATGACGCCCGGTCGCTTCGCGATCGGGCGTTTGTGATTCTGGATGAGCTGACCAGATGGACAGCTCTCGAATCACGCCATACACCAACGCCACGGTCCTTCTCGACTGGGCGTGACAGACTCAAGCGTGATCGATTCATCGTCGACCGCCTCAACACTCGACGCGACTAGCGTCATCAGGGGGAATCTCATGGAAAAGCGTGAAGAGCTCTACGCTGGCAAGGCCAAATCCGTCTTCGTCACCGACGATCCGGATCTTCTGCTGCTGGAATTCCGCGACGATACCAGTGCCTTCGACGGCAAGCGTATCGAGCAGCTGGACCGCAAGGGCATGGTCAACAACAAGTTCAATGCCTTCATCATGGAGAAGCTCAAGGCGGCCGGTATCCCGACCCACTTCGAGCGTCTGGTCAGCGACAACGAGTGTCTGGTCAAGCGTCTCGACATGATGGCGGTGGAGTGCGTGGTGCGTAACATCTCCGCCGGCTCACTGGTGCGTCGTCTGGGTGTCGAGGAAGGCCTCGAGCTCAATCCGCCGACCTTCGAGCTGTTCCTCAAGAACGACGAGAAGGGCGACCCGATGATCAACGAATCGCTGGTCGAGACCTTCGGCTGGGCAGAGCCCAAGCACCTGGCGCGCGCCAAGGAACTGACCTTCCAGGTCAACGACATCCTCAAGCAGCTGTTCCTCGATGGCGGCATCCTGCTGGTCGACTACAAGCTCGAGTTCGGTGTCTTCAAGGGTGAGGTCGTGCTGGGTGACGAATTCTCGCCGGACGGCTGCCGTCTGTGGGATGCCGAGACGCGCGAGAAGCTCGACAAGGACCGCTTCCGTCAGGGGCTGGGCGGCGTGATCGAAGCCTACGAGGAAGTCGGCCGTCGTATCGGGATCGATTTCACGGCGTGAGCATGGCGTGAGGCCGCCGCCTCACTCACGATGCACGCATGAACGAGACGACCCTCCTGCCAGTGGCAGGAGGGTCGTCTCGTGTCAGAGGTTTGCATGTGCAGCGGTTCGCATGTGCAGCGGTTCGCATGTGCAGAGGTGAAGCGGTACGGAGGCGTTACCCGTGGCGCAGTCTCGCCAGTTCGATCACCTGCTGTGCGACACTCGCCAGCGCGTGATCCTGACCTTCGTCATCCAGGCTGCCATCCTCGCGAAAGGCACTGCCTGCCCGGGATACCGCGATCTGCTGGGGAGCGACCAGCATGCCGAGGTTGTTCAGATAGAGTCGCACGAACGGCAGGGCGCGCATGCCGCCCATCCCGCCCGGGGACGCCGAGACGATGCCGACCGGCATGCCGCGCAAGGCATCCATGCCGCTCTGGCCTTCGGTGTCCGGACGCGACAGCCAGTCAAAGGTGTTCTTGAGCAATGGGCTGAAGAAGCCATTGTATTCCGGGGTGGCCAGCAACAGCCCCTGATGGCTGGCAAACAGGGCCTGCAGACGGTCTGCACTGGCAGGACGCCCGTTGGCTTCTTCGCTGTCCCCATCGTAGAGCGGCATCGGGAAGTCGTTGAGGTCGAGCAGGTTGATCTCGGCTCCCTGATCGCCGGCCAGATGGGCGAGGCGAGTGATCAGGCGCCGATTGACGGAGGCCTTGCGGGTACTGGCGGCAAAGGCAAGCAGACGAATACTCATGCGGCGGACTCCCGGTGGAACACGTGAAGATGCTGGAATGCACGCCCAGTATGGTCAGGAGTCGTGACGGTTCGCCAATGCAATCTGGCATTGTCCTGATCTGGTACCGCTCTCTCGTTCAGCTGGCCACGATGGCGGCGACCTGCATCGTCAGGCTGCCGTCGGGTTGGGTGTACGCCGTGAAGCGCACATCCACGTCCACCAGCTGCACGCCATATTGACGCTTGCCATCGGCAGTCTTGGCGGCGTGGTAGGCGGGGCGCGGGTCCTGGGCGAGCACTTCCTCGATCAGCGCGCGCAGCGTGGCACTGTCGGAGCGCTGTTCAAGCTGCTGCTCGGCCTCGTCACTGAACATGACGGCATGGCGTGGCGGCGGGGCAGGCGCGTAACCGGCACGTGCCTGGGGCACGGCATCGACCCACGGCAGATAGGGCTTGATGTCCATCACCGGCGTGCCATCCAGCAGGTCATGGCCGCGCAGCAGCAGGCGCACGCCGCTGTGCCTGCCCGTCTGTCTGCCCCCCGGCCTGTCGCTGGCGCCTGTCTCGACGCCTGCAAGCTCGACCACCGACTGGCCCAGTCGGTTGGGGCGATGGGTGCTGCGCGAGGCGAACACGCCGGTGCGTGCATTGCCACCCAGGCGTGGCGGGCGGATCAGCGGCGTCCAGCGTGTGGGGCTGGCGTGGAACAGGAAGTGGATCCACAGGTGGCTGAAGCCGTCGATGTCGCGCACGCAGTCCGGGTCATCGAAGGGCGGCAGCAGGTGCAGGATGGCGGTGGCATGGCGTGCCAGACCCGGCTGGCGGGGAATGCCGAACTTGTCCGGGTAGCAGCTCTCGATGATGCCCACCGGCTGCATGGTCTGTTGCCCCAGTGCCATGGCCTGCTCACGCAGATGAGGGGGCAGCTGCGGCATGCGCCTGGCCAGTGCGGCATCGCTCATCGGGCGCTCGGCCGTGTCGGCGGTCGGATGGGGACTGGCGGGCTGATCGGAAGAGGACATGGCAAGACCGTGGCAGAGGCTGAAGTGATGACGGGGCAGGGTGTCGTGTGACATCCCGGGCCGCCATGATGCCATGCTCGTCGTCGTACGGCATGACTGGTCTCGCCGGGCTGGCTTGTGTAGTCTGCCGCGAGAGCAGTGCCCAGCGGCACTGAGTCGTGATGCTGGCGTCGGAGCGAGAGCGCTCCACGCGATTCTTGAGGGCCAATCAGACCATGTCAGACCCCATCGCCATTGCCGCCACCGCCGATGGCCTGCAGCCGACGCTGGATCTTGATCATCTGGCGCAGGCGAGCCAGCAGTTGATCGAGGCCGGGCGCGCACTGGACGCTGCCGGTCAGGTGCCCGCCACGGGCGGCAACTTCTCCTGTCGCCTCAGTGATCGCCTGATGGCGGTGACTGCCTCGGGCTGCCACAAGGGCCGCCTGATCAGTGGCGATATCCTGGTCAGCGATTTCGCCGTCAGATTGCTGGGCACCTCACGCAAGGCCTCGGACGAAGCACGCCTGCATGGCCAGCTCTACGAGGATCTGCCGCAGGCGCAGGCGATTCTGCATACCCACTCCAGGGCCGCCACCGTGCTGTCGCTGTGTCATGAGGGCGACACCCTGAACCTGGAGGGCTTCGAACTCAACAAGGCCCTGGAAGGTATCAAGAGTCATGAGACGCCAGTACGTCTGGCGGTGTTCGACAATACTCAGGACATCGATGCGCTGGCGCTGGACGTGCGGGCCCGCCTCAAGGCGGATGCCGGCCTGCATGGCTACCTGATTCGTGGTCATGGCCTCTATACCTGGGCCAGCAGCATGACGGCCTGCCGCCGGCATGTCGAAGCGCTCGATTTCCTGATGGGCTGTGAACTGGAACTGAGGAGACAGCGATGAGCTTTCTGGCCATCTACGCCGAACAGGACGCCTCGCGTCCGCAGTTGATCACGACCGATGGCGCGCGGATCGCCAGCGAACTCGAGGCCGAAGGCATCCGCTTCGAGCGCTGGACGGCGGGCTGCGAGTTGCGTGATCCCACCGACCAGGCTCAGGTGCTGGCGGCCTACGCCGACGATGTCGCGCGTCTCAAGCTGGAAAACGGCTTCGTGACCGCCGACGTGATCGGTCTGACGCCGGATCACCCCGAGCGGGAAGCGCTGCGGGGCAAGTTCCTCGATGAGCATCGCCACGCGGAGCACGAGGTGCGCTTCTTCGTGCGCGGCAGCGGCATCTTCTACCTGCATCTGGGTGAGCGGGTGCTGGCGGTCGGTTGCGAGAAGGATGACCTGATCGCCGTGCCGGCCGGTACCGCGCACTGGTTCGACATGGGACCGACGCCGGACTTCACCGCCATCCGCCTGTTCACCAATCCGGAGGGCTGGGTCGCCAACTTCACCGACAACGACATCGCCGCCCGCTTCCCGCGTCATGAAGCGCTGGCGGAACACTTCACCCAGACTGCCGCCCCGCATTCCCAGGAGTCCGCATGATTCGCGCCATCGTCACTGACATCGAGGGCACCACCGGCTCGATTCGCTTCGTGCATCAGGTGCTGTTCCCCTATGCGCGCGCCAATCTGGGCGATTTCCTGCGCGCCAATGCCGAGCGCGATGATGTCGCCGAGCAGCTGGCAGCCACCCGTGAGCTGGCCGAGGCGCCCGAGGCGGACCTCGAAACCGTGATCGGCATCCTGGAAGGCTGGATCGATGCCGATCGCAAGGCCACGCCACTCAAGGCCCTGCAAGGCATGGTCTGGGCGAAGGGCTACGCGGACGGCGACTTCACCGGCCATGTGTATCCCGATGCCGTGAAGGGATTGCGTGACTGGAAGGAACGCGGGCTGTCCCTGCATGTCTATTCTTCAGGCTCGATCCAGGCGCAGAAGCTGCTGTTCGGTCACTCGGATGCCGGGGATCTCACACCGCTGTTCGCGGGCTACTTCGATACCACGACAGGGCCGAAGCAGGAGGCCGAGAGTTATCGTCGGATTGCCGCGCATCTGGGCCTGCCGGGTGCCGAGATCCTGTTTCTGTCCGATGTGGTGGCTGAGCTCGATGCCGCCGCGGCCGCCGGCTTCCAGACCTGGCAGCTGGTCCGTGAGCCCGGCATGGTCACGGGGGATCACCCTCAGGCCAGTCGCTTCGATGAAGTGTCCTTCAGCGGGTGAGAGGCAGTCGCTGATCAGACGTCTCTCGACACCCTCTGAGCCACCGCGAGTCAGCCGCATTCCCGAAAGCGAATCGCCCCGTCCCGGGGCACAAGGAGGACCTACGATTGCACAGCCAGACCGATAGCCGCGCAGCAGCCTCGCGCATCAGCATCGTGACCGCGCAGCCGCGCCACGCCGCGGATCAGGCCGAGGTGTTCTATCAGGCCGTGATGCAGGGGGCGGCCAGTCACTATGATCTGGCGCAACGCCAGCAATGGGCGTCCCGTGTGTCCAGGGATGCCGAGCGCTGGGCGGCGCGCCAGCATCGCTTCGAAGTGCTGGTGGCCGAACGGGACGGGCGCTGCATCGCCTTCTGCGAGTATGCCCCTGAATGGCCGCTGGCCCGGATCGAGATGCTCTACGTCTACCCGGGGCTGACCGGGCAGGGGATAGGCACCCGCTTGCTGGAGGAGGCCGAACAGGACCTTCGCCGACGCAAGGTGCGGGTGGTGAGTCTGGAGGCCAGTCTGATGCTGTCGCCAGGGCTTGCACGCCGCGGCTGGGAGAGTCTGGGGCTTGAGCACGTCAAGCGAGGCGGCATCTGCCTCAAGCGCGAACGCTTCGAGAAACGTCTCGACGAGTGACGCGTGCGTCACGGTGATATCGGACATGAAGACGCCCCCACCGGTCACCCGGCGGGGGCGTCTTGCGTTCGACAGGGTAACGGACCTGGCTGGCGATCAGGCCATGGTGTCGACGATACCGCCTTCCACCCGCAGCGCGGCGCCGGTGGTGGCGCTGGCCTGCTCGGAGGCCGCGTAGACGCTCATGTTGGCGACTTCCTCGGGGCTTGCCATGCGCTGGAGGATGGAGGTGGGGCGGGTCTGCTGGACGAAGTCGGCCTCGACCTCCTCAAGCGTCCTGCCTTGCTCCTCGGCGTTCTTCTTGAGCATCTCGAGCACGCCCTCGGAGCGGGTCGGCCCCGGCAGGATGGCGTTGACGGTGACCTGCGTGCCGGACAGCACCTTGGCGAGCCCGCGTGAGACGGACTGGACGGCGGACTTGGTCATGCCGTAATGGACCATCTCGCTGGGGATGTTGAGCGCCGACTCGCTGGACAGGAACTGGATGCGCCCCCAGTCGCGCTCCTTCATGCCACGCGCATAGTGGCGGGACAGGCGTACCGCCGACATCACGTTGACCTGGAAGAACTGCTCCCAGGTGTCATCGTCGGTCTCGAAGAAGTCCTGTGGGGCGAAGATGCCGACATTGTTGATCAGGATGTCGGTGTCCGGGACGGTCTGGATCAGCGTGTCGCAGCCTTCGCGCGTGCCCAGGTCCGCGGCCACGCCCTGTACCCTGCTGTCAGGGACGTCACGCTTGAGCTGGGCGATGGCGTCATCGACACGTGCCTGGGTACGGCCGGTCAGGGTGACGCTGGCACCCGCGCGGACGAGTCCTGTTGCGATGGCAAGGCCGATGCCGGCGGTGGAACCACTGATGATGGCGCTGCGTCCGTGTAGATCAATCTGCATGCAACCTCCTTCACGGCAAGCGACGGCGTTCGCACACGATGGCCTGGCACCTGGGTGAGTGCCGGGACAACGGTCACGAATCGGCTCGCTGCTGTCATCTGGATGTCCTTGTTGCGTGGCGGTGCCGGGCGCGCAATGCAAGGGGCAGCGCCGGTGCGGATCAGATCTTGCGAAGGTGCATGTGACGCAACAGGCCGCCAGGCCCGAGGTCGCGGTCTTCCATGCGCTGTATGGCATGCCCTTCCAGCAGGCCATCGAGAGGCACGCTGAGATTGGTGGCCAGCAGGCGGGCCAGCGGATTGAGCAGCCGCCGGATCACCCCGGCTGGCTGCTGACCGCGCAAGCCCTTGTCGAGCAGGGACATCTCGCCGTCCGATGCCAGCACGCGCAATGCTTCATCGAAGGCTGTCTGCGGTTCTGGCACGACCGCGAAGATCAGGTGGGCGATCACGACGTCAAAGTGGCCATCGGGAAAGTCGAGTGCCATGGCATTGCCCAGCTTGACGTTGGCATCGAAGCCCAGCGCCTCGGCGCGCTCGCGGCAGCGGCGCAGCATGGCGGGCGAGGCATCGACCACCTCGAGTTCGATGTCACGGGGCAGGAAGGGCAGGTCGAGCCCGGTACCGCCGCCGAGCAGCAGCACGCGAGTCCCGGCTTTCAGGTCCAGTGTCGCGATGGCGTCTCGGCGTGCCGAGCGCAGGGCACGCGCTGCCACGCGGTCGTAGATCGGTGCGTAGAGGCTCCAGCGGCGGGTCTGCCAGCGTCCGCCTGACACCGTGGAGGCGGCAGGCGGACGCTGATGAGGAGATGGCGAGGACATGGAGCGCCTCCCTGGCGGTATGGCAAGGCGTCATGAAGATGGACCGGTGTCACCGGTGGCATCAGCAGGACAGGAGCTGACCAGCAGGAAGACACTCACCTGTCATCTGGCTAGCGGGTCTCGACAGTGTAGATGCGCATCGACAGGTCGATGGCCGTCACGTCCTTGGTCAGCGCGCCGATCGAGATGCAATCCACGCCGGTGGCGGCGATGCCGGCCAGGGTGCTCTCGTTGACGTTGCCCGAGGCTTCCAGCACGGCTGGCCTGGCATGCGCCTTGTTGCGCGCGACGGCCTCGATGAGCTGATCGTTGTTGAAGTTGTCGAGCATGATGACGTCGGCACCGGCATCCAGCGCCTGTTCCAGCTCCGCGAAATTCTCGACTTCCACTTCGCAGGTCAGGTCCGAGGCGATATCGCGTGCCTCACGGACGGCGGCCGCGATGCTGCCACAGGCAGCGATATGGTTTTCCTTGATCAGGAAGGCGTCATACAGGCCGATGCGATGATTGTGGCCGCCCCCGCAGCTGACGGCGTATTTCTGGGACACTCGCATGCCGGGCAGCGTCTTGCGGGTATCCAGCAGACGCACGCCGCTGCCTTCCACGAGTGAAGCGTAGTGGTGGGCGCGGGTCGCGGTACCGGACAGCGTCTGCAGCAGATTGAGTGCTGCGCGCTCTCCGGTCAGCAGCGAGCGAGCGGGGCCTTCCAGCTCAAGGAAGGGCGTGTCGGCCTCGAGTCGGTCACCATCGCTGGCCAGCCACTTGAGACTGACACGCGAGTCGAGGCGACGAAAGAGCTCATCCACCCAGGGCACGCCGCACAGAATGGCCGCCTCACGGCTGATCACCCGGGCCTTGGCCCACTGTCTTTCGGGAATCAGCTCGGCGGTGATGTCGCCACCGCCAACATCTTCGGCGAGCAGGCGGGCGGCGCTGGTGCGGATATCCTCGGCGAGGGCGTCGTGGAAGTTCATGCGCGTCTGATCCTTGTGCAAGAAGTGCTGCCGGAGCTGGTATCGCGCCGCAGGAAGCCCCCCGACACAGACCCATGGCTGCCGAGCATGCCATAATGTGCGCCATTATAGGAAAAGCCGCGCGGGCGGTCAGTCCCTGTGTGCGATACCGGTGCGATATCTCGCCTGACGGTGCACCGGGCCGGCAGGGTCACGATCAGGCCGTCATGAAACTCACGCCCCGCGTGCAATGTCGTTCCCGTCTGGAGTCATCGATGCCCCCCTCGTCTTCCTCCCCATGGTCGGGCCAGCTGGCGCGACTGGCCGTCACCCCTGAGCACTGGCTGGAAAATGCCCGTCAGGTACCGTCGCCCAACCACAATGCGCGTCCCGAGGGCGAAGTGTCGGCATTGGTGCTGCATTCCATCAGCCTGCCACCGGGGCGCTTCGGGGGGCCGGCCATCGAGCAGCTGTTCACCAATCAGCTCGACCCCGGTGCCCATCCCTACTTTGCCGACATCCATCATCTGCGCGTCTCGGCGCATGTGCTGATCCAGCGTGATGGTCGTCTGGTGCAGTTCGTGCCCTTCGATCGTCGTGCCTGGCATGCGGGGCGGTCGCGCTGGCATGACGGAGCGCGTGAGCGCGTGGAGCTCAATGACTTCAGCATCGGCATCGAGCTCGAGGGCGATGAGGTGCACCCCTACCGCGAGGTGCAGTACCGGACGCTGGCACGGACGGTCGCCGGCCTGATGGCCCGCTACCCGGCGCTGACCCGTGAGCGCATCACCTCGCATGCGCGGATTGCGCCGTTGCGCAAGACGGATCCTGGTCCCGCCTTTGACTGGGCTTACTTCGATCGCCTGCTGGACGACATTCAGGACTAAGGTCGCAAGTGCCTCGCGATGGTGCAATGCAGCATGCAGGGGCCGGATTCCGGTCAGGGAGCGTAGCCACGGGGCGCGTTGGTAGTTTTATTACAAGACGTGCTCCAGGCGACGGCTGGCATGCGGCGGGAAATCCCGCTCGGCACTGGCCGAGACCCGCACGGCCACGGCGGTGCCAGTCCATGGCGCACGGCTGCGCAGCCATGCGCACCGAATTGGCACGGGGGGGTGTTTGCGGTATCTTTCACGCCAAATGACTGCATCTTGTGCCCTGCTTTGACGCACGAAGCACAACGCATCTGGCAGCCGGAGTCTCCGGTTGCCGCGGTTTTATCGGAGACGCGGCCCACTCAGAAGGCTGTGCCCACACTGAAGAGCGCCACTGGTTCCGATGTAGCATTTCGTCGGAACAACTGACAAAAAATTTCTTCACTCGGAGAGACGTCTATGAGTCTGGAGGCAAGAGAAGATCTCGATCCGATCGAAACCACGGAATGGTTGGACTCCCTGGAATCGGTTCTGGATCGTGAGGGTGAGGATCGTGCCCAGTACCTGATGTCACGCCTGGCTGACCGCCTGCGTCGTGATGGCCATCAAGTACCCTTCTCGGTGACCACGCCCCATCGCAACAGTATCCCCGTGCACCGCGAAGCGCGCATGCCGGGCGACCTGTTCATGGAGCGTCGTATCCGTTCGCTTATCCGCTACAACGCCATCGCTCAGGTGATCCGCAACAACCGTGCCCACAAGGGCCTGGGCGGTCACATCTCGAGCTTCATGTCCAGTGCGACGCTTTATGATGTAGGTTTCAACCACTTCTTCCGTGCACCGGAAGGCGATTTCGAAGGTGACCTGCTGTATATCCAGGGCCACGTGGCACCGGGTATCTATGCACGTTCCTTCCTGGAAGGTCGTCTCAGCCAGGAGCAGATGGACAGCTTCCGTCAGGAAGTCGACGGCAATGGCCTGTCCTCCTATCCGCACCCGTGGCTGATGCCGGATTACTGGCAGTTCCCGACCGTCTCCATGGGTCTGGGCCCGATCCAGGCGATCTACCAGGCGCACGTCATGAAGTACCTCAACTCGCGTGAGTTGAAGTCCATGTACGACCGCAAGGTGTGGTGCTTCATGGGTGACGGCGAGTGTGACGAGCCGGAATCCCTGGGTGCCATCTCGCTGGCGGGTCGCGAGAACCTCGACAACCTGATCTTCGTCATCAACTGCAACCTGCAGCGTCTTGATGGTCCGGTGCGCGGCAACGGCCGCATCATGGACGAGCTGGAAGGCGTCTTCCGTGGTGCCGACTGGAACGTGCTCAAGGTCACCTGGGGTCGCTTCTGGGATCCGCTGTTCGAGCAGGACAAGAAAGGCATCCTGCAGAAGCGCATGGACGAGGCGGTCGACGGCGACTACCAGAACTACAAGGCCAATGGCGGCGCGTACACGCGTGAGCACTTCTTCGGCAAGTACCCGGAGACGGCCGATCTGGTCAAGGACATGTCAGACGACGACATCTGGCGTCTGAACCGTGGTGGCCACGACCCGTACAAGGTCTACGCGGCGTATCACGAGGCGGTCAACAACGCCAATGGTCGTCCGACCGTCATCCTGGCGCACACCGTCAAGGGTTACGGCATGGGTATGGGCGATGGCGAAGCGGCCAACGAAGCCCACCAGGTCAAGACCATGGAGCACGAAGCGCTCAAGACCTTCCGTGATCGCTTCGGTATCCCGCTGACCGACGAGCAGCTCGAGGAAGTGCCGTACTACAAGCCGGCGGACGACAGCCCGGAAATGAAGTACATGCACCTCATGCGCGAACGTCTCAACGGCTACCTGCCGCAGCGTCGCACCGAGTATGAAACGCTGGAAATCCCGCCGCTGGACGACAAGATCTTCGCGTCCCAGCTCAAGGGCTCCAACGGCCGCGAAGTGTCCACCACCATGGCCTTCGTGCGCGTGCTCAACGGTCTGGTCAAGCACAAGACCCTCGGCGAGCGTGTCGTGCCGATCATTCCTGACGAAGCGCGTACCTTCGGCATGGAAGGCATGTTCCGTCAGCTGGGCATCTACACCGCGGCAGGCCAGAAGTACGAGCCGGTCGACAAGGGGCAGATCATGTATTACCGCGAGGACCAGAAAGGTCAGGTTCTCGAGGAAGGTATCTCCGAAGCGGGCGCCATGTCCGCGTGGGTGGCGGCGGCAACGTCCTACGCCAACCACAACCTGCCGCTGATGCCGTTCTACGTCTACTACTCGATGTTCGGCTTCCAGCGCATCGGTGATCTGGCGTGGGCCGCGGGCGATCTGCAGGCACGTGGCTTCCTGGTCGGCGGGACCGCCGGACGTACTACCCTGAACGGTGAAGGTCTGCAGCACCAGGATGGCCACAGCCATATCCTGGCCTCGACCATCCCGAACTGCCGCACCTACGACCCGACCTATGCTCACGAAGTGGCGGTCATCGTGCAGGACGGCATGAAGCGCATGTTCGAGCAGCACGAGCCGGTCTTCTACTACCTGGCGGTGATGAACGAGAACTACGAGCAGCCGGAACTTGAAACGGTGCCCGCAGACGACATCATCAAGGGCATGTACCTGCTCAAGGAAGGCGCGAAGGACGGCAAGGCACGCGTTCAGCTGCTGGGTTCCGGCACCATCCTGCGTGAAGTCGAAGCCGCTGCCGTGATGCTGAAGGACGACTACGGTGTCGATGCCGACATCTGGAGCGTCACCAGCTTCAACGAGCTGCGTCGCGAAGCGCTGGAACTGGATCGTCAGGCCTTCCTCAAGCCGGAAGAGACCCCGGCCAAGCCGCACATCACCCAGTGCCTGGAAGGACGTGACGGCCCGGTCGTGGCGGCCACTGACTACATGAAGCTGTTTGCTGACCAGGTTCGCGCCTGGGTGCCGGCTGACTATCACGTGCTCGGTACCGATGGTTTCGGTCGTTCCGATACCCGCGAGAAGCTGCGTCACTTCTTCGAAGTCGACCGCAACTTCGTCACCGTCCAGGCCCTGAAAGCGCTGGCGGATCGTGGTGAGATCGACCGCAAGGTGGTCGCGGAAGCGATCAAGACCTACGGCATCGACCCCAACAAGCCGAATCCGCTGAGCGTCTGAGCGGAGATCGCGGAACAGGCGAGCGGCACTCCATCCTCGACATCAAGATGATGCGAAGGTGATTCGGGTGTCGCTCCCCGTGCACGTTTTGGAAGGAGCACGATCTTGAGCAGCGAAATCATCAAGGTTCCCGACATTGGCGGTAGTTCCGATGTCGAGATCATCGAGATACCGGTGGCGGTCGGGGATGTCATCTCCGCCGAAGACACCATGATCACTCTTGAGTCCGACAAGGCCAGCATGGATGTGCCGGCACCGAAGGGCGGCAAGGTGGTGAAGATTCTCGTCAAGGAAGGCGACACCGTCTCCGAAGGCGACGACATCCTGGAGCTGGAAGCGGAAGGCGGTGGTGACACCTCCTCTGACGCTTCTGACGAGCAGGAAGCGCCGAAGGAAGAGGCTCCCAAGCAGGAAGCGCCGAAGGAAGAGGCTCCCAAGCAGGAAGCCTCTGAGCAGCAAGCGCCGAAAGAGTCCTCTCCTGCACCGAAGGCCGCTTCCGGTGGCACCCAGACCGTCGACATCGTCGTGCCGGACCTGGGTGACTCCGAAGCCGTGCCGATCATCGAGATGGCCGTCTCCGAAGGCGACGAAGTCGACGCCGAAGATGCGCTGATCACGCTGGAATCCGACAAGGCCAGCATGGACGTCCCGAGCCCGCACAAGGGCAAGATCGTCAAGCTGACCGTCAAGGAAGGCGACAACGTCGCGTCCGGTGATGTCATCGGTCAGATGGAAATCGCCGGTGAAGGCGGTGACAGTGCGGCGGAATCAGCGCCGGCGGAAGAATCCTCCGCGTCTGCGTCTGAGTCTGAAGAGACCGCCTCTGAAGCGCCGGCTGCCGAAGAAGAGCAGGCCTCCGGTGAGCCGGCCTCCGGTGAGCCGGAGCGCAAGGAATTGCGTGTCCCGGATCTCTCCGGCAGCGACAGCGTGCCGATCATCGAGATGGCCGTGGCCGTCGGTGATGAGGTCAACGAGGAAGACGCGCTGATCACGCTGGAATCCGACAAGGCGACCATGGACATCCCGAGCCCCTACAAGGGCAAGGTGGTGGAGCTTTCCGTCAAGGAAGGCGACACCGTGTCCGAGGGCGACTTGATCGGTTACCTCGAGGTCGCCGGTGCCAAGCCTGCGCCGAAGGCTGCCAAGGCGGAGGCTCCGGCCGCGCCCAAGGCAGACAAGGCCGAGCAGAAGCCTGAGCCGACACCGGCCGGTACGCCGAGCCCGGAAGCCCAGATGGCGGCCCACAAGCCGAGCAAGGGAGCCAAGGTCCACGCAGGGCCTGCGGTTCGCCTGCTGGCGCGTGAGTTCGGTGTCGACCTGGCGGACGTCTCCGGCAGCGGTCCGAAGGGCCGTGTGGTGAAGGAAGATGTCCAGGCCTACGTCAAGCAGATGATGCAGAAGGCCAAGTCCGCGCCGGCAGCCCCTGCCGCGCAGGCCACCGGCGGTGCCGGTATCCCGCAGGTGCCGGATCAGGACTTCAGCCAGTTCGGTGAGATCGAAGAGTCGAAGATGGGCCGCCTGATGAAGGCGGGGGCCACCAACCTGCATCGCAGCTGGCTCAACGTCCCGCACGTGACCCAGTTCGATGAAGCCGACATCACCGAGCTCGAGGCCTTCCGCAAGTCCATGAAGGCCGAGGCGGAAGCGGCAGGCGCCAAGCTCACGCCGCTGCCGTTCATGATCAAGGCGGCTGCCCACGCGCTGGCCAAGTATCCGCAGTTCAACGTCAGCCTCAAGTCTGACGGCGAGACGCTGGTGCACAAGAAGTACGTGCACATCGGTATCGCGGTGGATACGCCGGACGGTCTGATGGTGCCGGTGATCCGCAATGCGGATCAGAAGAGCCTGCTGGAGCTGGCCCGCGAATCCGTGGAGCTGGCCAAGAAGGCGCAGACCAAGAAGCTCAAGCGCGAAGAGATGACCGGTGGTTGCTTCACCATCTCGAGCCTTGGCTCTATTGGGGGTACTGCCTTCACGCCGATCGTCAACACGCCGGAAGTCGCCATCCTGGGTGTCTCCAAGGCGCAGATGAAGCCGGTGTGGGATGGCGCTGCCTTCCAGCCGCGTCTGATGATGCCGCTGTCACTGTCCTACGATCACCGTGCGGTGAACGGGGCGGATGCAGCGCGCTTCACGGCGTACCTGGCTCAGGTGCTGACCGACGTGCGTCGTCTGCTGCTCTGATCCGTACCTTGCATGACAAGGGCAGGTGCCAGATGGCCTGTCGACAGAACGGCCTCCTTCGGGAGGCCGTTTTTTTTGTGCATGTCCGTTGGCGTGGCAGGGCGGCGACAGCTGTTGCTGCCCTGCACAACATGCGATGCTTCACGCCAACCTGCCGCGATCTGCCGCATCGTGCTGGCACTACCCGGGAAGGCCGGTTCTCGCAACACACAAGGAGCAAGACAATGGAATGGTTGATGGACCCTTCGGCATGGGTGGCTCTGGCGACCCTGACCGCGCTTGAGATCGTGCTGGGCATCGACAACATCATCTTCCTGTCGATTCTGGTCGCGCGCCTGCCCGAGGCTCAGCGCCAACGTGGCCGCATGATCGGTCTCGGCCTGGCGATGGGCATGCGCATCGTGCTGTTGATGTCGTTGTCGTGGCTGATGTCACTGACGACACCGTTGTTCAGCGTGCTGGATTTCAGCTTCTCCGGGCGGGATCTGATCCTGGTCTTCGGGGGGCTGTTCCTGCTCGGCAAGAGCACCCATGAGATCCATGCCAACCTCGAGGGTGAGGACCCGGCGGAAGAGGGCGCGAAGAAGGGCGGTGCCAGCTTCATGGCGATCATGGTCCAGATCGCGTTGATCGATATCGTCTTCTCGCTGGATTCGGTGATCACGGCGGTGGGCATGGTCGACCATCTGACGGTGATGATCATCGCGATCGTCATCTCGGTGGGCATCATGATGGTGGCGGCCAAGCCGATCGGTGATTTCGTCGATCGCCACCCGACCATTAAGATGCTGGCCCTGTCCTTCCTGATCATGGTCGGCATGATGTTGATGGTCGAAGGCTTCGGCGTCCATGTGCCCAAGGGCTACATCTACGTGGCGATGGCTTTCTCGCTGGCGGTGGAAATGCTCAACATCCGGCTGCGCGGCAAGCGGGCCAAGGCGGTGCGGCTGCGTCGCAGCAGCCAGGCGGAAGAGGTCGCCGAGTGAGGTCATGACCCCCAGGCCATGACGCCTGAACCCTGAAATGAGTGGAACCCTGCCATGACGCCCCTGCGACTGAGTGCCGCGGGGGCGTCATGCCATCGTGAGGCTGGATCACGAGGCGCTGCACGCGCCGATCGCCTCGTCCGTCATCAATGAGCCAAAACAGTGCCAAGGGGCGTCATGCGCGCCTTTGGTGTGCTTGTGCGATGGCCGTGTGAGCGGTATCGTCAGCCCTTGCGTTGCATAGCGATGACATAATGAGATCGTCAGTGCGTGGAGAGTGTTGGTCACGCCACCAGTCGGTCCGCTTCCTGTTTCATCCTGGTCGCAAGCCGCTCGAGGCCCCGTGGCTGTCTCCTTCACTGTCATGTCGATGGGGAGACACTGCGCAGGTCAGCGCGTGAGCCGAGTCGTCTTGAGCGCTCGGCGGCCAGAGCGCCTCGGATGGCCATCTGCCGTCGAGGGCAGGGCACACAAGCCCGGATGACCCATTTACACCCGTTTCACGCTTTTCATTTGCACACTCAAGGAGCAGTACCGATGCGTTTGATCCTGTTGGGCGCCCCCGGCGCCGGCAAGGGCACTCAGGCCCAGTTCATCTGCGAGCGTTTCAACATCCCGCAGATTTCCACCGGAGACATGTTGCGTGCAGCGGTCAAGGCCGGCAGCGAGCTGGGGCTCAAGGTCAAGGAGATCATGAATACCGGCGGGCTGGTGTCCGACGAGATCATCATCGCTCTGGTCAAGGAACGCATCAGCCAGCCCGACTGCGAGAACGGCTTCCTGTTCGATGGCTTCCCGCGCACCATTCCGCAGGCTGACGCCATGAAGGAAGCGGGCGTGAAGCTGGACCACGTGGTCGAGATCGCCGTGGCGGACGAGGAAATCGTCAAGCGCCTGTCCGGTCGTCGTGTGCACCCGGATTCCGGTCGTGTCTATCACATCGAGTACAACCCGCCGCGCGAGGAAGGCAAGGACGACGTCACTGGCGAAGCCTTGATCCAGCGTGAAGATGACCGTGAAGCCACGGTGCGCAACCGTCTGTCCGTCTACCATGAGCAGACCGAGCCGCTGGTCGAGTACTACTCCAGCTGGTCTGCCACTGGCGATGCCCAGGCACCGGCCTACCATCGCATCGAAGGCATCGGCTCCGTCGATGACATTCGTGCCCAGCTGGTCAGCGCGCTGGAGCAGTGAGTCGCGTTGCCTGAGACGGCATGAGGACTATGGCGCCGCCATGGCCCGCATGATGTGCTCTTTCGGTATCAAGCGCCTTGAAAACGCCCGCAGGCTTTGTCTGCGGGCGTTTTCTTTGGTCGCGAAAGCGAAATGGCGTGTTGCGACAGACCCCTTCTCCAGCGCAGGTTCGCGGCCTGTGGCACGACTGACGCACAGCGCCGACACCTGCCGTGGACACCCTGCGTCTTTTGCTGCTAGCGGCGGACGGGTAGAATCGCGTCACATTTTTCTGATGATGAACCGCCCATGACCACGCTTCTGGCCATTGATGCATCCTCCTCCGCCTGTTCCGTTGCCCTGTGGCAGGACGGCGTTGTTACTGCCGAGCGCTGTGAAGCTCCCCGTCAGCATACCCAGCTGATGATGCCGATGATCGAGACGCTGCTGGCAGATGCCCAGCTGACGTTGAAGGATCTGGACGCGCTGGCCTATGGCCACGGCCCGGGTTCCTTCACGGGCCTGCGCATCGCGGCTGGCACCATCCAGGGACTGGCCTTCGGGCTTGAGGTGCCGGTGATCGGTGTCTCGACCCTGGCGGCGCTGGCGCTGCAGGCCCATCGCCATCACCACGCCCGTTTCGTGTTGCCGATGCTGGATGCCCGCATGGGCGAGCTTTACACCGGCGCCTATCGTGTGGCGACCTCCGCCGAAGGTGAGGTCGAGGTCAGCCAGCTGCTGCCCGAGCAGGTCGTGGCGCCGGGACTCGTGGAGTTGCCCCAGGAGCTTCGTGAGCACGACTGGCTGGCCATCGGTTCCGGGCTGGTCATGCACGATGCGCTGCCGGAAGCCTTGCGCGCCAGCATCGTGCAGCGCCTGGAGGCACCGCAGCCGGATGCCGAGGACATGGTCATCCTGGCGGCGCAGGCCTTTGCGCGCGGCGAGGCAGTCGCTGCCGTCGAGGCGCAGCCTGTCTATCTGCGCAACGAGGTGGCATGGCGCTGATGGCGCCAGGGATCGCCATCCTCTCGCGTCAGTCAGGTGGTCTGCCAAGGCTGCCGTAAGGTTTCAGCATCACACTGCGGCCCCCTGATGTCGGTCGCGCATCGGCTGACAGGGAACCGTTCTGTCATCACCGCACCTCGCAGTGCCACAGGCGATGTCTGTCGTCCGTGTGGGCCATTGAGGCCCGTTACTCTTAAAAGGATGTTTCATGGAACTCATGCACGTGGTGGCGTTGGCCGTCATTCAAGGTCTGACCGAATTTCTGCCGATTTCCTCCTCCGCTCACCTGATCCTGCCCTCCCAGGTGCTTGGCTGGCCGGACCAGGGGCTGGCCTTCGATGTCGCGGTCCATGTCGGCACTCTGCTGGCCGTGGTGATGGCCTTTCGCAAGGATGTCGTCAATATCCTCGCTGGTTGGTTCGGACAGTTCAGCGGTTCAGGCGGGCTTGCGGCGCGTCAGACCGACGACAGCCGTCTGGGCTGGGCGGTATTGCTGGCGACGCTGCCGGCCGTCGTCTTCGGTGGCCTGTTGGGCGATGTGGTGGAAACGGCCGGGCGTTCGACTGCCGTGATCGGCACGACCACCATCGTCTTCGGTCTGCTGCTGTGGTGGGCGGATGCCAAGGGCGCGCGCACGCGGGATCTGGCGACGCTCACGCTCAAGGGGGCGTTGATCATCGGTCTGTTCCAGGTATTGGCACTGATTCCGGGCACCTCGCGCTCGGGCATCACCATCACTGCCGCGCTGCTGCTGGGCTTCGAGCGTCAGAGTGCGGCGCGCTTCTCCTTCCTGCTGTCGATTCCGCTGATTCTCGCGGCGGGCTCACTCAAGGGGCTGGAGCTGATCGAGACCGGCAGTGAAGCCCAGCTGTTCGATGTCGGACTGGGTGTGGTGCTGTCCTTCGTCTCGGCGCTGGTGTGCATCAAGCTGTTCCTCAAGGCCATCGACAGCATCGGCATGTTGCCCTTCGTCATCTACCGTCTGCTGCTGGGCGTGCTGCTGTTCGGCATGCTGTTGCTGTAAGTCGCTCACGGCAGGTTCAGTCTTTCTCCGACGGCGTCGCTCTTGCGGCGCCGTCGGCGTTTCTGTCAGCCTTGCTTGCGCTTATCATGTCGCCTTTGTGCTGGTCTTTCGCGAGTCCCAGCGTCTCTTCATTTCCATAGAGCCCGTTCATGCTGCCATCCGATCCCCTCGCTCCTTCCTCTGACGCCGCTGCCGCGACCCCCGTGATCGCCATCGCTCGTTCGCAGCTGGCGGTGCATCCGGAGCTCGCCATGCTGGCGGCGCACTTCGGGATCGCCATCCGGGACGATGATGCGTTGCCGGCTCTGCGGCTCGAGGTGGCGCAGGACGAGCAGGGCGTACCGCGGGTCGTGATCGCCGGTGACGAGCGCGAGTACGGCAAACCGCTGCATGTGGATTTCGTCGCTGGTCGGGCGGACCACCGCCGGCGTTTCGGTGGGGGGCGCAATCAGCTGATCGCGCGGGCCTGTGGCCTGAATCGCGGCGTGCTGCCAAGCATCGTCGATGCCACCGCCGGGCTGGGGCGCGATGCCTTCGTGCTGGCCAGTCTCGGATCGCCGGTGCTGATGATCGAGCGTGTCGCCGCGACGGCGGCGATCCTGGTCGATGGCCTGACCCGCGCGCAGGGCTGTGCAGACGATGAAATACGCGAGATCGCGCTACGCATGCAGGCGCTGCAGGGGGATGCCTCGCGTGATCTGGGAGAGCTCGTCGCGCTGTGGGATCAGCCGCCGCAGGTGGTGCATCTGGATCCGATGTACCCGCACCGTGACAAGTCCGCGCTGGTGAAGAAGGAGATGCGGCTCTTCCGTGCCCTGGCGGGGGATGACGCGGATGCGCCGGCCTTGCTGGATTCGGCACTGGAGGTCGCGACCCATCGGGTGGTGGTCAAGCGTCCACGCAAGGCTGAGCCGATCGGCGGCATCGCGCCGAGTCATGTGGTGGAGGAGAAGACCAGCCGCTACGACGTCTACGTCAAGCAGGCGCTGCGCTAGCCGCGAAGGCCGGGTGATGCACCCTGACGTGCATGACCGCTCTGAAGATGACAGGACCCCGCTCGCGTCTGCCGCGAGCGGGGTCCTGTCGTTCATGCGAAGGGATGGCGTGGCACCGTTGTCAGCGTGGCTCGTCAGCCGAGTCAGCATTGTCCTCTGGCGTGTCCGGCGTGTCGCGCAGACGCACATGCTGCAAGCGATGGCGCAATGCCGGGTCGAACAGGTCGCGCCCACGGGTCTGCAGGTCTTCCAGCGCTTCGCCGAAGCACAGGCGGTTGTCGTCCAGCCAGATGAAGTCCAGCTCCAGCAGGGTATCCAGCAGGCCGCGGAACAGTCGCTTGTCGAAGAACTCGGGCGCGTTGAGGCCCGAGAGCAGCGTCAGCCGCTCTGCCAGCGCGCCGGAGTGGGTCTCGAGGGCTTCGCGATCCAGCGTGCCGCTGCCGTGTTGCAGCAAGGCCGCGATCAGCAGGTAGCCGCGCTCCAGCGTCGGCTGGACCGGCTGGGCCAGCAGCCGCAGCTGCTCGGAGGATTCCTGGCTTGCGACCGGACGTGACCAGCGTTCGGGCGTGTTCTCGGTTGCCTGCTGGTGCTCCAGCAGGCCCTCGTCGCTGAGCAGCGCGAGGGTGGCGGCGATATCGCCTTTCAGCTCCGGGGCTTCCGGCACGAACAGTTCACGTACCAGCACGGGCCAGGCCGGGCTGATCTGCTCATCCAGCGCCTGCAGGGTGTACTGGGCGGTGTTGCGGAAGGCGAAGGCGATCAGTGCCGGCAGCGCCAGCAGATGCAGGACGTTGTTGCGGTACCAGGTCAGCAGGCTGGCCTGTTCCGGTGTGGCGATCACCAGCTCACCGAGGTGCTGGGGGCGCAGGGTGACCAGCCCCAGGTGCGCACAGTGCGCGATCCATTCTTCCGGCGTGCCTTCGGGCAGACTGTGGTCCTGCCGGCCAGGCAGCTTGCCGGCCAGCCGCACCAGCATGGCCAGCTGGCGCTGCATCAGACTGGACTCGATGGCGTGGTGTGCGGTGGAAAGCAGTACCAGCGCCGACAGCGAGACAGGGTTGAGGGCCGCGGCGGCATTGATGCGCGTGGCGATCTCGTTGCCCAGTCGCGGCACGGCACTGGTCAGCCATTCCGGACGCCGCTGGTGGCGACTGGCCTGCCACTCGGGAGTGGTCTCGTCCAGCCAGGCTCCCAGCTTGAGCGGCTCGCCAATGTTGAGATAGACCTTGCCGAAGGGCTGCTTGAGCTGCCCCAGCACGCGAATCAGATCCAGCGGCGACTCCTTCTTCTTGCTGGCGCCCGACAGTTCACGCTGATAGCTGAGGCTCTCGAAGACCTTCTCGTAGCCGATGTAGACCGGGACGAAGGCGACCTCGCGGCGCGTGTCACGCAGGAAGGACCGCAGCGTCATCGCCAGCATGCCCGGACGTGGCGGCAACATGCGCCCCGTGCGTGAGCGTCCACCCTCGATGAAGTATTCCACCGGGTGCCCGCGGGTGATCAGCTGGTGGACATATTCATCGAAGACCGCGCCATAGAGGCGATTGTCACGGAAGCTGCGGCGCAGGAAGAAGGCGCCGCCACGCCGGAGGATCGGGCCGATCACCGGCATGTCGAGATTCTTGCCGGCTGCCACGTGCGGCGTCATCAGCCCTTCGTGGAACAGCACGTAGGACAGCAGCAGATAATCGATATGGCTGCGATGGCAGGGCACATAGATCAGCTCGCAGTCCCCGGCGATCGCCTTGACGCGCGACATGCCGCGGATCTCGATGCCGTCATACAGCTTGTGCCACAAGCGCTTGAGGGCGTGAGCCAGGAAGCGCTGCACGGGATAGCCCATGTTGGAGGCGATCTCGCGGCCGTATCTCAACGCGCGCTTCTCGAGACGCGCGGGACGCTGGTTCTGGTCGCGGGCCAGCTCGCTGATCACGTCCTGTACGGCGGGCGCCTTCTGCAGATTGCGGATCATGGTGTGGCGATGCGAGAGGTCCGGCCCCAGCAGTCGGGTGCGCACGCGACGAAAGTGCACGCGCAGCAGACGAGCGATGCGCCGGCGCGCCAGCGCCTGATCCTCGGGACCTTCGCGCAGCACCTCGTGGAGCTTGAGCGGCTGGCCGAAGTGCACATCCACCGAGCGACCATGCACGAGGATGGCGATGGCGCGACGCAATACCCCGGTGACACGCCAGCTGTCAGCGGAGATGAACTTCCAGAAGCCGAATTCCTTGCCCGGCGCACGCCCCCAGAACACGCTGACCGGTACCAGCTGGACCTCGACCTCATCCGGGGCGTTCTCCAGTGCCTCGATCAGCTGCGCGAGTCGTCGGGAGAGCAGGCCCTTGCCCTTGCGTGAGTGACGCAGCAGGCGCAACCGCGAGTGACTCAGACGCATGTCGCCTATGCTCAAGGGCAGAGTGGGAGATGGCAGGCCACGCCCCTCGCAAAGCTGCTCGATCACCAGTTCATCGGAGAGCGCCTGATAGGGGAAGACGTAGACCACCGGCAGGTCGGGGTCGAGATTCAGGGCACTGTGGTCCAGCGCGTTGATGTCGGGTTCCACCGCGCGCAGCTCCACCCATTTGTCCAGCAGACGGCGGCTGAGGTTGCGCAGAGGGCGCAATAACAGGGTGACGGGCGACATGGCGGAGCCTCGCAGGTGTACTCGAAAAGTTCGATGGTGAGACGCTGTCACAAGCAGGATCGTTTGCGTTGACTCACAGGATGCGGGAGTGGCGATCCGAGGATATCGACGTTGGGTCGCCGCATGCATGATATTGATCATTATACGCATTCTGTTCGATGACGCCGATATCGGCTGTCATTGCCCAGTGCGGGAGCGACGGGAGGCATGTCATGCTCGGAATGTGGCGTTCAGGCAATCGATTTACCCTGCTGCCGGAGGGGGCGCGCTTTCTGCCCAGCATGCTGGAGGCGGTGGAAGGCGCACGTCACTCGATACTGCTCGAGCTGTATCTGGCCGAAAGCGGTCACCTCAGCCGGGTCCTGATCGAGGCTTTGAGCGCTGCGAGCCAGCGTGGCGTCAATGTACTGGTGCTGCTGGATGGCTTCGGCTCGCTGGGGCTCGAGGAGGCGGATCGCCAGCGCATGACCGAGGCCGGCATCGCCCTGCGCTTCTACAACCCGATTCGCTGGTGGCGGTTCGGTCGCAACCTGACGCGGGATCACCGCAAGCTGCTGGTCGTGGATGGCGAGGTGGGCTTCACTGGCGGTTTCGGGGCGGTCGATGAGTTTGCCGAGGCCTGGTCAGAAGTGGCGATACGCATCGAGGGGCCCTGTATCCGTGACTGGGTCAGGCTGTTCGCGCGGGTCTGGGATTCCGCTGCCAGCGAGGGGCAGGGGCGTCGTGAGGCCGTGCGCAGCGTCAACATCAATGCGGTCAACGTCGTCACGGGATATCTGGGAATGCGCGGGCGTGTCGTCTGGGGCCATGGATTTCGTTATCAGGCGATTCGCCACTCGCTCCAGCATCAGGCCAGCAGCACCCGCAAGCGGCTGTGGATCTGCACGCCTTACTTCGTGCCGACCTTCAGCATGCGTCGACGCCTCAAGCGGGCGGCTCGGCGCGGCGTCGATGTGCAGCTGTTGATCGCGGGACAGCATCACGACCATCCCGGCGTGCGTTCTGCGGGGCAGCGTTTCTATGCGAGTCTCCTCAAGGCGGGCGTGCGGATCCATGAATTCCAGCCGCGCTTCCTGCATGCCAAGTTCTCGCTGGCGGATGACTGGGTCACGCTGGGGTCATGCAACTTCGATCACTGGAGCCTGCAATGGAATCTGGAGGCCAATCAGGAGGTGCAGGACCATCGCTTCGCGGCGGAGGTGGCTGGGCTGTTCGAGCAGCATTTCGCGCGCAGCGTCGAGATCACCCGGGCTGCCTGGCAGCGACGCTCTCTGGCGCAACGCTGTCGTGAGTGGGGCTATGGCACCCTGGATAGCCTGGTGACGCGGCTGCGCTAGCCAGTTCACGGATGTCAGACACTGCTTCGTGAAACGACAACGCCGGACGACCCCAAGGGGCGTCCGGCGTTGTCGTGTCTGG
This sequence comes from Cobetia sp. BL01, assembly GCF_056493605.1. NCBI lineage: Bacteria > Pseudomonadati > Pseudomonadota > Gammaproteobacteria > Oceanospirillales > Halomonadaceae > Cobetia > Cobetia sp. BL01. The sequence goes on from NZ_JBVBEE010000009.1 coordinate 52,155, forward strand.
CGCTGCGCAAAGAGGGGGATGGCGGGGGCTCAGCGCTTCTTGCCGCCACCCTTGCCAGCCGGCTTCTTCGCGCCGCCCTTGCCACTGCCCTTGCCGCCCGCATGCTTGCCACGCGGAATGCCCGCGGCGCCCGGCGTTGCGGCTCCCTTGCGGCGCGGTGATGGCTTGGGGCTTTCCGGCGGCACGCGATAGAGCAGGTAGAGATCCAGCAGCAGTTCCGGCAGCTGGTTGACGAAGCGCTGGGCACCGACGGGGTCGGCGATCAGCTCGCCGATCTCCGGGTCTTCATCGTCGAATACGCCCGAGATGGCCATGAAGGGCAGCAGCAGCTCGGCCGCGGTCTCTTCCTGGGTCCCGAACCAGGCTTCCTCGTCCATGAAGACACCTTCCATGAAGCCTGCACACCAGTCACCGATCGGCGTCTCGACGGGGTCGAGGCCACCGAGTTCCAGCTCGAACAGCAGCTCAGGCAGGATGCCGTGCTCGAGGGCGTCGATGGCATTGGCGCGCATCTGCTCGAACAGCGCGACCACCTGGGCTTCCTGCTCGGGGCTTTCATAGGCGGGCTGTCCCTGGAACAGCTCCGGCAGCCACAGGCTGGAAGGCACTTCGCGTGGTGCGATGGCCAGTGCCAGCATGAAGCCATGCGCGCTGATGATGTCGAGGGCTTCCGGGCCGACCAGGTCGGATTCAAGGAACTCATCGAGGATGTCGAGGGATTCATCATCCAGCAACGGCTGGGTCTGGACAGGCTCGGCCATGGGGAAGGTCTCACATGCGGGATAGAAGTCGGGCAGGGCGTCGCGGCCACTGCGAATGTGGCTAGTGTATCATCTCGTGGCAAGGGTTTTCGTCGCCACGAAAGCCCCTGAATCGTCGAATTCTCCACTTTCTTCAGCGGTTGCCGTTCACCTCGATCGTCTGGCATCAAGGGGTCGTCTCATGTCTTGTTCCCGTGTCGCGCCCGCCGTGGATGGCGGTGTCGTCAGTCGATATCGCTTTCCCGTCGACCATGTACTGGCGTGTCTCGGTGATGCGGTCGCCGACCCCCTGCCGTTGGCCGATGAGCAGACACTGGATGCCCTCAGCGAGCCGCAACTGCATGCCATGCTGCAATCCCGTGTGCTGGCCTGTCTGGCGCGCGCACGTGCGCACTATCCCGAGATGCGCATGCCCGCCGTGTCCTGTCGTCTCAGAGGACGCACTGCCGGGACAGCCGAACCGGCGCGCCAGCGCCTGCGCTTCAACTGGCAATTGCTGTGCGAGAACCGCCATCACTTCCTGAGCCAGACCGTCCCTCATGAGGTGGCGCACTGGGTGGTGATGGAAGTGGTGGAGCGCGCGCGCGGCCAGCGGGTCAAGCCGCATGGCCCGGAGTGGCAGCAGGTCATGACGAATCTCTATGGTGTCGCACCTGAGGTGACCCACCGCATGGATGTTTCCCGCGCGAGTCCGATGCCCTGGGCCTACGGATGCGATTGCGAGACACCGCACTATCTGAGTCATCGTCGACATGCCAATGCGCTTCGTGGGCAGCGTTACCGATGCCGGCAGTGCGGGAAAGCGCTCAAGGGGCCATTGAGCGATTCCTGATGCCTGCCATCGCCTTCCGTGCTGTCCTGCCTCCCGTTTTCAATGCCGCCGTGGCGCGCTCAGTCCCTCTGGAGTGCGGGTTTTCTGCGGCGAAAGTCGCTGTGACCTTGGTGTTATTTGTTGATAAATAGTTGAAATTATTGGGAAAAAATTGTCTACCAAGGTCTAGTGTGTGGCCCCCCCATGCTTGGGTTTAAGCTGAAACGGACTAGCCATGACTCGTCCGCAGCGTACCCGTGTCGTATGAGGCAGCCCGAGGCGTGTCGCCCGCCAACTTCCAGAGGTCGAACAACAATGAGCGAAGATGCCAAGGTCCACCCGGTCAAGCCTGATGTTGCCGCCCGTGCATGGGTAGATCGTGAGCGCTATCAGGCCATGTATCAGCAGTCTGTCGAGGCACCCGAGGATTTCTGGGCCGAGCAGGCGCAGTCGCTGGACTGGTTCAAGGCGCCCTCGGTGATACGCAGTACCGACTTCGGCCCTGAGAATGTCGATGTGCGCTGGTTCGAGGATGGTCAGCTCAACGTGGCCCACAACTGTCTGGATCGTCATCTCGAGGAGCGTGGCGACCAGGTGGCGATCATCTGGGAAGGGGATGACCCCAGCGAGTCCCAGTCGATCACCTATCGCGAGCTGCATGCGCGCGTCAGCCAGTTCGCCAATGGCCTCAAGGAACTGGGTGTGGGGCGTGGTGACGTGGTCACCCTGTACATGCCGATGATCCCCGAAGCGGCCATGGCGATGCTGGCCTGTACCCGTATCGGTGCGGTGCACTCGGTGGTCTTCGGGGGCTTCTCGCCGGACGCGCTGGCAGGACGGATCGCCGATTCCAGCTCGCGTATCGTGATCACCGCCGATGAATCGCTGCGCGGTGGCAAGCGAGTGCCGCTCAAGGAGAATGTCGACGATGCGCTGGAGCGCGATGGCACCGACTGCGTCGACCACGTGCTGGTGGTGCGGCGTACCGGAGGTGACGTGCACTGGGGGAGTCGTGATCTGTGGTTCCACGAGCTGGTCGACCGTCAGTCCAGCGACTGCCCGGCAGAAGCGATGGGCGCGGAAGACCCGCTGTTCATTCTCTACACCTCCGGCTCCACCGGCACGCCCAAGGGGCTGAAGCACACCACGGGCGGCTATCTGCTCTATGCGGCCATGACCCACCGTTACGTCTTCGACTACCACGATGGCGACATCTACTGGTGCACGGCGGATGTCGGCTGGGTGACAGGGCACAGCTACATCGTCTATGGACCGCTGGCCAACGGCGCGACCACGCTGATGTTCGAGGGGGTGCCCAGCTATCCGACTTACGGGCGCATGGGGGAGATCGTCGACAAGCATCAGGTCAATATTCTCTACACGGCCCCGACTGCCGTGCGCGCGCTGATGGCACACGGTGATGGCGTGATGGACTCCAGTTCCCGCGACAGCCTGCGCCTGCTCGGCTCGGTGGGTGAGCCGATCAATCCTGAGGCCTGGGAGTGGTTCCACCGCGTGATCGGCAAGGGCAACTGTCCGCTGGTGGATACCTGGTGGCAGACCGAGACCGGCGGCATCATGATCGCGCCGCTGCCGGGTGCCACGGATCTCAAGCCGGGTTCCGCCACCTTGCCGTTCTTCGGCGTGCAGCCGGCGCTGGTCGACAACGAGGGCAACATTCTCGAGGGAGCCACCGAAGGCAATCTGGTGATTCTCGACAGCTGGCCCGGGCAGGCTCGCTCCATCTGGGGCAACCATGAACGTTACGTGCAGACCTATTTCTCCACCTATGCCGGCATGTACTTCACCGGCGATGGCTGCCGCCGTGACGAGGATGGGTATTACTGGATCACCGGACGCGTCGACGACGTGCTCAACGTTTCCGGGCACCGCATGGGCACGGCCGAGATCGAGTCATCGCTGGTCGCGCATGAGGCGGTCGCCGAAGCCGCGGTGGTCGGTTATCCCCACGACATCAAGGGGCAGGGGATCTACATCTACGTGACGCTCAATGATGGCATCGAGCCAAGCGATGAGCTCAAGAAGACCCTGACCCAGTGGGTGCGCAAGGACATCGGGCCGATCGCGTCACCTGATGTCATCCAGTGGGCACCGGGACTGCCCAAGACGCGTTCCGGCAAGATCATGCGGCGTATCCTGCGCAAGATCGCCGCCAACGAGACCGACGGTCTTGGGGATACCTCGACGCTGGCGGACCCGACGGTGGTGGATGATCTGATCGAGCATCGCGCCAACCGCTGAACTCGTCGGATGGCGGCCATGCAGGCCTGACGAGACATGTCGCGACATCGAAGCGCGGGAGCCTGGCTCCCGCGCTTTTTTCGTGTGCGTCCGGGTCATGCGCTCCTGTTTCGTGGGTGCCTGTTTCGTGAGTGCCTATCTCGTGCACACCCTGGCCGTGTCTGAAGCAGGAAAGGTTGGCCATCGATGAGCGGCAGGCTTGATAATGATGCGACAACCCGCATGCGACAGGTGGGCCTGATGGCCTCCCTGAGCATTTCCTCATTCACTTCATGATCAAGGCAGCCCCCATGTCAGCAGGCAAGTCGGATGCATCCTGCGCCACGTCTCAGCCCGCCACTTCCTCACAGGTTTCATCATCGTCATCCACCGAGGGCGAGAACCGTCCACGCGCTGTCGTGCTGATGTGCCTGTCGGCGATCTCCTTCGCGTTGATGGGCGCGATGGTCAAGTTGAGCGGTGACTTGCCGCTGTTCGAGAAGGTCTTCGTGCGCAACCTCGTAAGCCTGGTGGTTGCCGTCGTGATGGTTCGCATGGCGGGCGCTCGTCTGCTGGGACACTGGCACCATCAGCCGTTGCTGCTGGCGCGCTCGCTGATCGGGCTTGGCGGCGTGATGAGCTTTTTCTACGCCATCGATCACCTGCTGCTTGCGGATGCGACTATCCTAAACAAGCTGTCGCCGTTTTTCGTGATGCTGTTTGCCGGCATGTTTCTGGCAGAGCGCCTGGGCGGCTGGCGGCTGGTAGGCATGCTGATTGCCTTCGTGGGGGCGACTCTGGTCATCAAGCCGCAGCTGGCGTTCGCCGAGGGAGGTGTGGAGGCACTGTTTCCGGCGCTGGTCGGATTGGGCTCGGCCATGTTGGCCGGTGCTGCCTACACACTGATTCGGGCGCTGCGAGGGCGTGAGGCTTCCGCGACAATCGTGTTACATTTCTCGCTGGTCTCCAGCATCGTCACCCTGGTGCCGATGCTGATGAATCCGGTGATGCCCAGTGCGCCACAGGCACTGGCCCTGTTGGGGATCGGGGTCTTCGCGGCCGGTGGCCAGATCCTGATGACCACGGCCTATCGGCTGGCGCCCGCGGGGGAAGTGTCGATCTATTCCTATCTCACCATCGTGTTCTCCGCATTGGCCGGCTGGGCGATCTGGGGGGAAGTGCCGGACGCTGCCAGCCTCATGGGTTTCCTGCTGATTGCCGGTGTGGCACTGGTCGGTTGGCATGCGAGTCGCGTTGCGGTTAGGGTGGTCTGACTCTCCATCCGCAGGATGCTGTCAGAATTCACTTGTGCATTGTCCACTCATCATTGGGCAATCCGTGCGATACTCGTGTTCCCCGAGCGAAACATCAGTATGTCTCCCGATGGTGGGCTGCTTTGTTAAACGCGCGTTCCATGGGGTAACATGCCAGAAAATAACGGCGATCATTGACCGGCCAGGAAGGTCGGTGATGATCACCATCGGGGTTTTGGAGGAGACTCAATGGCCTTTGCCCAGAAGTTCATCGTTGCAGACGATCATCCGCTCTTTCGTGCCGCACTGACGCAGGCACTCAGGCAAGTGGCCTCACAGGCAGAGATTGTCGAAGCCGACAGCATGGACGCGACCAACGATATCGTTGCCCGCCACCCCGATGCTGATCTGATCCTGCTGGACCTGCACATGCCGGGAGCCCATGGCTTCTCAGGCCTGATCCAGCTGCGTGGTCAGACGCCGGATATCCCGGTCGCCGTCGTATCCGGTAGCGAGGAGCCCTACGTGGTGCGCCGTGCCATCGATTATGGCGCTTCCGGTTTCATCCCCAAGTCCGCAAGTCTGGATGTGATCGCCGAGGCGATCGGCGAGATTCTCGAAGGCGAAGTCTGGCTGCCGACGGACATCGCCGAAGCCATGGGCGAGTCCAGCGAAGATGAGTCCCGCTTTGCCGAAGCGATCGCCTCGCTGACGCCACAGCAGTTCCGCGTGCTCAACATGCTGACGGAAGGCCTGCTCAACAAGCAGATCGCCTATGAGCTGAATGTGTCCGAGGCCACCATCAAGGCGCACGTGACCGCCATTCTGCGCAAGCTTGGCGTACATTCCCGCACCCAGGCCGTCATCGCGGCGCAGCGTCTGGAAGTCGAGCCGCCGAAGGTTCGCTCCTGAAGTGGCTGTGATTGACGGGATGATGCATCCCGTTCGATGAGCATGATCCTGCTTCGGAAAGACAAAAGCCCGCCCTGTCACTGACAGGGCGGGCTTTTTGCGGATACAGCGCCTGCTCGTTCACAGGCGCTGCGCGATTCACCCGCGATCAGCCATCGCCGTTCTCCGGTGCTCCGCCTGTCTCATCCGAGGTACCGCTGGCATGCTTCTCGGCACGATTGGCCTGCAGGGTACGCGTCAGCAGTGCGCGCAGCGCCGCCGGACGCACCGGCTTGAGCAGCAGGTGATAGCCGGCACGGCGTACCTCCTCGGCGACTTCGTCAGTGCGATCCGCGGTGATGACGATGCCGGGCACGGAGCCTGCCAGGCGTTCATCCAGAGCATCCAGCGCCATCAGTCCGGTCACTTCATTGTCGAGGTGATAATCGGCGAGGATGGCATCCGGATCACCATCCAGATTGCGAATCACGGATTTGGCACCACCGATGGACGTGGCGGTGAAGACTTCGCAGCCCCAGCCGGACAGCATCGCCTTCATGCCTTCCAGAATCAGGCTCTCGTTGTCGATGCACAGCACGCGGGTGCCGGTCAGCTTGTTGCCGGCGCGCTTGCGGGCCGGGACGGCATCCGGCTGTTCAGCGGCCGGCAGTGTCTTGCTGATCGGGACGCTGACCGCGAAGACCGTCCCCACACCGACCCAGCTGCGCACCGTGATCGGGTGATCGAGCACGCGACTCATGCGCTCGGCGATCGACAGGCCCAGCCCCAGCCCCTTCTCGCTCTCCTTGTGACGCTCGCTCTGATCGAGACGCCGGAATTCCTGGAAGATCTCGGTCAGCTTGGACTCGGGGATGCCGGGGCCGGTGTCCCAGACTTCGATGCGAATGCGATCCCCCAGGCGGCGACAGCCCAGCAGCACGTGGCCCTGACGGGTGTAGCGCACGGCGTTGGAGAGGAAGTTCTGCACGATGCGCCGCAGCATCTGGCCGTCAGAATCCACCGCCAGCTGAGTCATCACCACCTTCAGGTCCAGCCCTCGGTCTTCCGCCATCACCTCGAACTCGGCCTTCAGCGGCTTGAGAATATCCGACAGGCGGAACACGCTGCGACGTGGCGCCAGCGCGCCGGCATCGAGCTTGGAGATGTCGAGCAGGGTGCTGAGCAGCTCCTCGGCGGCCTGCAGCGAGTTGTCGATGTGATTGGTGGTGGTCTTCATCTCGCCTTCCACCTGCTGGGCGAGAGCGGAGGTGAACAGGCGCGCGGCATTCAGGGGTTGCAAAAGGTCATGACTGGCCGCGGCCAGAAAGCGCGTCTTGGAGGCGTTGGCATCCTCGGCCAGCTGCTTGGCCTGACGCAGTGCCTGCTCGGCTTCCGCACGTACACGGTTCTCGGTACGCAATGCCTCGTTGACCTGTGACAGCTCCTGGGTACGCACGCGAACGCGTTCTTCCAGATTCTCGTTGGTTTCCTTGAGGGCAATCTCGGCCAGGCGGCGTTCGGTGATGTCCTGATAGAGCGCGAAGAAGCCGAGGATGTTGCCCTTGCCGCTGAAGTGCGGCGTATAGGTCACCAGCATGTAACGCACACCGCCCTCGGGGGCTTCCAGCGAGATCTCGAAGGAAACGCGTTCCCCCGCCAGGGCGCGCGTCATCCAGGGGGCGCGCTGGCGATAGATGTCTTCAGGCATCGCCGCCTCGGCCGGCTCGCCGATGACGGCGGTACGGTCGATGCCCATCACCGCTTCATAGGCGCGGTTGGTGAAGAGGTAACGACACTCCTTGTCGAAGTAGGCGATCAGCGCCGGCACGTTGTCGGTGTAGATGCGGATATTGTTTTCCGAGCGGATCAACGCCTCTTCGGTGCGCTTCTGCTGGGTGATGTCCTGGTAGGTATAGACGAAGCCGCCGCCGGGCATCGGGTTGCCCTGGATCTCCATCACGGTGCCGTCCTGGCGATAGCGCACGTAGCGATGCGGCTCGCCGTCACGGATGGCGTCCAGCAGCTGATCGACATGCTCTTCCGGGTCGCCCGGGCCATATTCACCATTGTGCGCGTTGTAACGGAAGATGCGATCGATCGGGGCGCCGACACGGATCAGGTTGTCAGGGAAGCGGAACATGTCCAGATAGCGCTGATTCCACACCACCAGGCGCATGTGCTGGTCGACCACGCTGATGCCCTGGTGGATGTTCTCGATGGTGGCCTGCAGCAGGGCGCGGTTGAATTCCAGCACCTGTGAGGCTTCATCGACGATGGAGATGACATCCGAGATACCGATGCCGCGTCCCTGCAGGGCGGAGTTGACCACGATCCGCGCCGAGGAGGCACCGAGCACGGAAGCCAGGAAGCGCTCGGTGAACTGTATCAGGTCGATTGACGCGCGCCCGTGGAGTTCCAGCGGCTGGCCGCTGCGGCGTGCGTAATCTTCGAAGGCGCGTTCGACCTGCTCATGGCTCAGGAAGCGCTCACAGAGTACGCGCAGGTCCGAGACGGAGGTAGAGCCGGTCCACGGGCGCGAGACGCTGGTCTGACGCGTCTCGACGCTATCGACGAACAAGGATGCCTGGATGCGCTCGACCACGCGTTGCGGCGTCATCTGCGAGACGAAGATATAGCCGAACAGGTTGAGGCCGAGAGACAGCATCACGCCGTGGGTCAGCGGGTCACTGAAGCGGAAGCCGAACAGGCCATGCGGCGAGAGCCAGTCGATGCCGAGCGGACCGTAATTGACCATGTCGGCGGGCATCAGGCCTGCCTGGGCCAGTGCCGGAACCAGCAGGGTCCAGGCCCAGACGGCGAAGCCGAGGTTGAGGCCGACGATGACCCCCAGGCGATTGCCACGCTTCCAGTAGAGCCCGCCCAGCAGAGAGGGCGCGAACTGGGCCACGGCGGCGAATGACAGCAGCCCGATGGCTGACAGCGTGCTGTATTCGGCGATCAGCAGATAGAAGCCGTAGGCCAGGCCGAGAATCATCACGATGGTCAGGCGGCGGGCCAGCAGCACGATATGACTGTAGTCGCGGGCTTCGGTATCGAACCAGCGCAAACGGAACAGCAGCGGGATGACGATCTCGTTGGAGATCATGATCGAGACCGCGACCGCCGCGACGATGACCATGCCGGTCGCGGCCGAGAAGCCCCCGATGAAGGTCAGCAGGGTCAACCAGGTCTGATCTGCCGCCATCGGCAGTGCCAGCACGAAGCTGTCCGGTGATACCGAGCCATCCGGGAACATCGTCAGGCCGGCGGCGGCGATGGGCAGCACGAAGAAGGAGATGGCGATCAGATAGATCGGGAACAGCCAGCGGGCGCGGCGGGCATCCGAGTGGTGGGTGTTCTCGACCACCGCGACATGGAACTGGCGCGGCAGGCAGAAGATGGCCAGCATCGCCAGCAATGTCTGGGCCCAGAAGCCGGAGCCGAAGGTCTGGTTCTCGAGCTGTTGCTGGAGCTCCAGATAGGTGTCCGCCTTGGTGAAAAGATCCCCCAGGCCATTGAACATGCCCCAGGTGACATAGGCGCCCAGCGTCAAAAAGGCGATCAGCTTGACCAGAGATTCGAAGGCGATGGCCTGCAACAGGCCGACATGGTGCTCGGTGGCATCGGTATGCCGCGTGCCGAACAGGATGGCGAATATCGCCATCACCGCCGCGACATAGAAGGCGGTATCCCCCAGCCAGGCAGTGCGCGTGACGTCACTGGTGTCGGTCAGTACCTGATAGGCACTCGACACCGCCTTCAGCTGCAGGGCGATGTAGGGCAGGGTGCCGACCAGTGCCACCAGCGAGGCAAACACGGCCAGTGACTGCGTCTTGCCGTAGCGCGAGGCGATGAAATCGGCGATCGAGGTGATGTTCTGTCGCTTGGCGACGCGAATCATCTTCAAGAGGATCGGCCAGAACAGCAGACAGGTCAGGATCGGCCCGATGAAGATGCTCAGGTAGCTCCAGCCACTGGTCGCGGCCTGGCCGACACTGCCGTAAAAGGTCCAGCTGGTGCAGTAGACCGCAAGCCCCAGACTGTAGACTGCCGGTCGGCGACTGGCCGACCCGTGCTTCTTGGCGTTGCGATCCCCTCGCCACGCAATCATGAACAGTACCGCGATATAGCCCAGCGCCACTGCGATTAGCCACCACCCCTGGAACATGTTGCTCTCCTCTCTGGAAGCGCCATTCTACGCAGGCCCGGCCATGAGTCCCAAGCCTTGCAGGCCGCTCGGGGCTTCCTCCTGGCCATCAGACGACAAGATGTCCGCTCTCGCTCGTCCGTTCTCACCCGGCCTGAGGTGTCTCCGGCAGAAAATTGCGCCGCTTTCTTTCAGTGACATGACGAAAGAGCGGGGCCGTCTCGCCGTCATTTCCGACGCGTCATGAGAGTGTTTCGTTACTCATTTGGCCAATAGACCAAGGGAGTGCGTCTTTAGTTTATCTTTCAAGTATCTGTTATTTAAGGAATTGATGAGAGGCGTCATGAGGTCTTCAAGCGGATGCTCATGCTCTCGACTAAAGTCAGCCTGCGATGAGCTGGCCCCTTGGCTACTGTCAGAAGCGAGTCGCCAAGTTTCCTGATAAGCAACGCAAGACGCAGGGAATATCACTCACTCCATGAGGACGAATGATTCAGTCAATGGAGACCATTCATCGGTTCATCGCCGATGGGTCTCTCGCCAATCACAATAACAATGCGAGAACTCCGTCATGAAGGAAGAGAATGCCAAGGCGTATTGGGCCGCCAATATCAGACTGATCATGGGGTATCTCGTGATCTGGTTTGTCGTGTCCTATGGATGCGGAATCCTGTTGGTGGATGTCCTCAACAATATCCAGTTCTTCGGTTTCAAACTCGGTTTCTGGTTTGCTCAGCAAGGGGCGATCTATTTCTTCCTCGCGCTGATCATCTTGTACGCCCGTTCGATGAACAAGCTGGATGAACGCTTCGACCTCCACGAGCAATGAGCGGTGTTGAACCGCTTCCGTGGGCAGGTCTGCGATGAATTCCAGCGACGGCTCTGCAGGAAAGGAACAGGACTGAGCGTTTCATCTCTCACGACAACAAGATGATCGATATCGCCAAGGACAACGCCAATGGATGTTCAATTACTGACGTACCTTTTCGTGGGCGCCTCGTTCGCGCTCTACATCGGCATTGCGGTGTGGTCGCGTGCCGGCTCTACCAAGGAATTCTACGTGGCGGGCGGAGGGGTCCACCCCATCGCCAACGGGGCCGCCACCGCTGCGGATTGGATGTCTGCCGCCTCCTTCATCTCCATGGCGGGCATCATCGCCTATGTGGGCTATGACGCCTCCGTCTATCTGATGGGCTGGACGGGTGGCTATGTGTTGCTGGCGATGTTGCTGGCACCGTATCTGCGCAAGTTCGGCAAGTTCACGGTGCCGGATTTCGTCGGTGACCGTTATTACTCGAGCGTCGCACGTACCGTGGCGGTGGTCTGTGTCATCTTCATTTCCTTCACCTATGTCGCGGGTCAGATGCGCGGCACCGGCATCGTCTTCGCGCGCTTCCTTGAAGTGGACGTGAACGTCGGTGTCGTCATCGGCATGGCGATCGTCTTCTTCTATGCCGTTCTGGGTGGCATGAAGGGGATCACCTATACCCAGGTGGCGCAGTACTGCGTGTTGATCTTCGCCTTCCTGGTACCGGCCGTCTTCCTGTCGATCATGATGACCGGACACGTGCTGCCTCAGACCGGCTTCGGCGGCACGCTGGTGGATGCACAGGGCAACGATACCGGCGTCTATCTGCTGCAGAAGCTGGATCAGGTCGTGACTGACCTCGGCTTCCGCGAGTACACCGAAGGCTCCAAATCCACCATCGATGTCTTCTTCATCACGGCGGCACTGATGTGCGGGACCGCGGGTCTGCCGCACGTCATCGTGCGCTTCTTCACGGTACCGACCGTCAGGGATGCACGTATCTCCGCTGGCTGGGCGCTGTTCTTCATCGCACTGCTCTACACCACTGCGCCGGCCGTGGGTGCCTTTGCGCGGGTGAATCTGGTCGAGACCGTCAACGAGACACCCTATGAGGAACTGCCGGGCTGGTTCTACAACTGGGAGAACACCGGTCTGATCGGCTGGGTCGACAAGAATGGCGACGGCATCATCCAGATGCGCGGCGGTGACCCCTTCGCGGGCAAGCCGAGCTATGAAGGCGACGCCGACAGCCAGGCCGCTCGTGGTGAGTATGGTCAGCGTCTGGTGAGCAACACGCCCACCGACAACGAGAGCGAGGTCTACATCGACCGCGACATCATCGTGCTGGCCAACCCGGAAATCGGCAATCTGCCGGCATGGGTCATCGCGCTGGTGGCGGCAGGTGGCGTGGCGGCGGCGCTCTCGACGGCAGCGGGGCTGTTGCTGGTCATCTCCTCGGCCATCTCGCATGACCTGCTCAAGAAGACCTTCAAGCCAGACATCACCGAGAAACAGGAGTTGATGGCAGCTCGCATGGCGGCAGCGGTGGCCATCGTGATCGCCGGTTACTTCGGCATCAATCCGCCAGGCTTCGTGGCGCAGGTGGTGGCCTTTGCCTTCGGTCTCGCGGCCTCGAGCTTCTTCCCGGTCATCCTGCTGGGGATCTTCTCCAAGCGCATGAACAAGGAAGGCGCCATCGCGGGCATGCTGGTCGGGCTGGTGTTCACCTTCAGCTACATCGTCTACTTCAAGTTCATCTCGCCGGAGCTCAACACGGCGGAGTACTGGCTGCTGGGCGTGTCGCCGGAGGGGATCGGCTCGCTGGGCATGGTGCTCAACTTCGTCGTCGCGGTCGTCGTCTGCAAGGTGACACCGCCGCCGCCCGAGCACATCCAGCATATCGTCGAGGACATCCGCGTGCCGCGCGGGGCAGGAACGGCAGTGGATCACTGATCCCTGACGACAGCGCCTGGCCCGCTTGACCTCTCGGTCTGCGGGTCAGGCCCTACATATCCCGAGGCCCCGTCGTGCATTCGCAGGCGGGGCCTCATGGCTTGATGATCCGTGCCCTTCGGGGCGGGGAGCCAGTGGAGTCGTGTCATGCAAGCCACATTAGTCGAAATTCCGTTCGGCGAGCCGCCGTTCAGCCTGCTGGATGAGCGCAGCCGGGCACGCCTGGCCGAGAACGTCGACCTGCAGTACTTCGCGGCCCTGGAGCAACCGCTGATACCGGGAGCGGTGGGAGAGGCGCTCTTCATCATCCACAAGGGCGAGGTGGTCGAGCTGGCGGCAGAAACGCCATTGCCGGACACCGCCACCCTGGAGCAGGCGCGACGTGAGGGTCACGACGCCTGGCTGAGTCTGCGCATCGGGCATTACAGCAAGGGAGATCTGTTCGGGGCCTTGACCCTGCTCAACGGCGAATGCCGGACACGCTTCGTCTGCGAGCAGGAAACGCTCTGCTATCAATTGCCGGCCGACCACTTCCATCAGCTGTGTGAAGACAATCCCGGGTTCGAGGAGTATTTCCAGCACAGCCTGCGTGACAAGGCCCGGCTGCTCGCGGCGTATCGGGACACCCGACTCGGCAGCAGCCGGGACCAGACAGGCTTCATGCTGGCGAGGGTGATGGATTGCATGCGTCCGCCACTGGTGATGCCAGCCAGCAGCAGCATCGAGGCAGGCGTGAAGGCCATGGGAGAGGCTGGTGCTGACAGTCTGATCATCGAGGTACAGGGCCGTTGTGGCGTGGTCACGCGCACCGATCTGCTCAACGCACTGGTGCTGGAGGGACTCCCTGCCACGCATCGTCTCGCCCCTCTGGGCACCTTCGCGCTGGTGGCGGTCACCGCCGAGGATTATCTGTTTCAGGCACTGGTCCAGATGACGCGTCATCGGGTCGCCCGCGTGGTGGTGCAGGAATCGCTCGCTGCCGATGCCAAGGTGGTCGGAGTCATCGAGCTGACCGATGTGCTGGGCTTCTTCTCCAATCGTAGCCAGCTGGTCAGTCTCGAGATCGAGCGCGCGGCGGATCTGGAGGCGCTGGCGCTGGCCAGTGCTCGCCTGCCGGAGCTGGTCCGCGCGCTGGTTCTCCAGGGCGCGCATCTGCGCCATGCCATGGCACTGCTCAGCGCCCTCAATGGGCGTCTGATCGAGCGCACCTTCGCCCTGCTGGTGGAAGAGCAGCACCGAGTCTCCTGCTGTCTGATGCTGATGGGCAGTGAGGGGCGTGGCGAGCAGATGCTCAAGACCGACCAGGACAACGGGCTGATTCTCGCTGATGGACATCAATGGCCAGACTGCAGCGACGCCATGCAGACCTTCAGCGCTACCCTGGCACGCCTCGGCTATCCACCGTGTCCGGGCAACATCATGGTCTCCAATCCAGAGTGGGTCGCGACCGAATCCCGCTGGCGCGGCAAGGTGGCGCGCTGGTGTGCCGGACGCGATGGGGAGGCGCTGATGAATCTGGCCATCGTCTTCGATGCACGCGCCAGCGGTGGCAATGCCGAGCTGGTCGACAGTCTGCGCGGACACCTGGTGCAGCATGCCCGACGTGATGAATTGCTGCTGTCGCACTTCGCGCGCCCGGCATTGCGGTTCTCGACGCCGTTGACGCTGTTCGGCTCACTGCGCTCACCCCGCCATGGCATCGACATCAAGAAGGGCGGCATCTTTCCCATCGTGCATGGGGTACGCACCATGGCGCTGGAGCGTGGCGTGATGGCGACCGGCACCTTTGCGCGTCTTGAGGCGCTGGTAGAGGAGGGGCGTATCGAGGCCAGCGACAGCGAAGATCTGTCTGAGGCCCTGTCGCTGTTCTCCGAACTGCGTCTGCGTCAGCAGTTGCGGCATCTCGAGGAGGCGCCGGCCAACGCTGGCAGATACGCTGAGCAAGAGCTGTCCGAGGCACGGGGTAACGCCAGCACCGCCAGTGCCAATCTCATCATCACCCAGTCGTTGTCTTCGCTGGAGCGGGACCTGCTGCGCGATGCCTTGAGTCGGGTCAAGGATTTCAAGCAGCGCCTGACCCATCGTTATCACCTGGATTACTGACGCGCGGCCGAGCGCCGCAAGGAGATGGCATGTTCCAGCAGCTACGTCGTGCGGCAGACCGCCGCCGCCATGGGCATGGCGAGTTTGCCGAGCTGTTCAGACCCTGGCACGCCAGTGAGCATGAGGGAGAGCGGGTGGCACTGGATTGCGAGACCACCAGTCTCGATGTCGAGCGTGCCGAGCTGGTCTCGCTGGCGGCGGTACGTTTCGATGCGCGCCGGGTGAGGACGGCCAGCGCGCTGTCGTTGCAGCTCCAGTGTCCGGAAGGCCTGCGCGGTGACTCCATCCGGATTCATCGCCTGCGCGGAATCGACCTGCATGGTGGCGAGGCGCTCGGCGACGCCTTGCACCAGTTGCTGGCCTTCATCGGCAATCGCCCGCTGGTGGGGTGGTGCATCGATTTTGATGTCGCGGTGATCAATCGCCACCTGCGGCCACGTTTCGGCTTCGACCTGCCCAATCTGCGTCATGATCTCGCGCGCGACTACCTGAAGCGCTGTCGTCACGCTCAGCCCGAGGCCGCGCCGGACCTGCGCTTCGAGGCCATGGCCGAGGCGCTGCAGGTGCCGGTGATCGGGCGGCACACTGCGCTGGGGGATGCCGTGACCAGCGCCATGATGGCGCAGCGCCTGATGCTGCCGGTCACTCAAGTCTTGCCACGTCACGATGCCTGTTCAGGCTCATGAGCCTGAACCACCTGGTCCATGCGTCGCCCGGGCGACGAGCCTGTGGTTGATGACCCTGTGGTTGATGGCCCTGCGATTGATGGCCCTGTCGTTGTTAAACCTCTTGGCTAATAAACCAAGGTCTGTTGCCGGAATGTCCAATGGCAAGACATCACCCGCTTGGCCACACTGGCCCCATACGACGACGCCATGCTGCTTTTCCTCATCGTGACAGGCATGCGCGAGCCCTTGTCGAACCGGATTACACGCCAGTGCAGTACCGACCAGCAACACGGTCAGCCATGCAGGATGCATTACCGAGCAGCTTGATAATCATAACGGGGTAGCGACAGCGTGCAGAGGTCATGATCGACGAAGACCTGCTGTCAGCCAGCCCCAGTCAGGCCCGAGGGATGTGAACGCTTCGCCCTGCGCGATGACGGATGCACTCTCGGGATCGCCATCACTACGCCAGGTGATGGCACCGGGCCTTGGGCACCTGCCTGAGGCCCGGTTTCAGATTGGGCACCACGCGCTGTTGCCTTTCTTGCCTATTCAGGGTTCTTGCCCACGAGGTGCGACATGCTGATCGCGACCAACACGTTATTGATCATTGGCCTTGCCATCGTTCTGTTTGCCTATTCCCTCTACATCCGTCGTACCCAGGATGTCCGGGGAGTACTGATGTTCTGGTCTCGCAAGCTGGCGCTCACCGCGCTCGAATTCCGACTGCAGCGCTTCGGCATCATGGTGATGCTGGGCGGAGTGGTCATCCGCTATCTGGAAGTCCTGCGGCTGTTCTGATCGCTTCCCGTCATCTGCACGAATCCCCCCACGCCCGCTGACTGCGGGCGTCTTGCGTATTGCGGCAGGCCGTCCGCCTCTGTGACGTGACACTGGCCGATGCTAGACTGTGTGCCCTCCCAAACTGCCTGTCTGATGCCCCATGTTCACACCTGAAACTGACGCCACCTCCCGCACGCATGACGCAGCGGATGCCAAGCATGAGCTGAACAAGCTGCAGAAGCGGCTGCGCCGCAATGTCGGCACCGCCATCACGGATTACGGCATGATCCGCGATGGCGACAAGGTGATGGTGTGCCTGTCAGGTGGCAAGGACTCCTACACCATGCTGGACATCCTGATGAACCTGCAGCGCAATGCGCCGGTCCAGTTCAGTCTGGTAGCGGTGAATCTGGATCAGAAACAGCCCGGTTTCCCGGAGCACGTGCTGCCGGCATGGCTTGAGTCAGTGGGCGTGGAGTACCACATTCTCGAGCGTGACACCTATTCCATCGTCAAGGAGAAGGTGCCCGAGGGCAAGACGACCTGCGGGCTGTGTTCACGCTTGCGGCGTGGCTCGCTGTACGGCTTTGCCACCGAGATAGGGGCGACCAAGATCGCCCTTGGCCATCACCGCGATGACATTCTCGAGACGCTGTTTTTGAACATGTTCTTCGGTGGCAAGCTCAAGACGATGCCGCCCAAGCTGCTGTCGGATGATCAGCGGCATATCGTCATTCGTCCGCTGGCCTATTGCCGCGAATCGGACATCGAAGCCTATTCCACGGCGCGTCAGTTCCCGATCATTCCCTGCAACCTGTGTGGCTCCCAGGAGAACCTGCAGCGTCAGGTGGTCAAGGAGATGCTGCAGGACTGGGAGACGCAGCATCCCGGGCGTCTCGAGACCATGTTCCGTGCCGTCACTTCCGTGGCACCCTCGCACCTGGCGGACCGTGAGCTGTTCGACTTCGCGGGGCTGGATGACAAGCGCGATCGCTTCCAGGCCACGCGTATCGATGCGCTGGACATGGACTCGGAGCAGGCCGGCATGGCAGAAGACCTCTTCGAAGCCGAGCGCCGTGTTCAGACTGCCTCCGAGACTGCGGCCTCATTGGGCCGGGAGCTCTAAGCCCGGATCCTGCTGACATCCGCGAATCCCCGACGCCATCTCGCCTGTCGCGAGATGGCGTTATACGTTTCAGGGCCGGTAATCCTCAAATGGCATGACGGGACAGCGCTGGCGTGCGTGAGTGGAACGTCATCGAGAGTTGACGGCCCGCGACCATTGTCGTCTCGCCTGACGGGGCAACTGTCCGCATGCTCTGAGGATGTCGGATGACCCAAGGGCGGGGGGGCGATGATGGACAATGATGTCGATGAACGTGGCAATGGTCAGCAGGGCCAACGTCTGGCGGCGACGGTGCTGCATGGCTTTGATGAATACCGCTCGCGCTTCAAGCAGATTTCCAGCGATGCCAGACGGCGTTTCATCGAGGCCGACTGGCGTGAGGCACAGCAGGCCTCGGCGGCACGCATCAATCTCTATGACGAGAAGGTCGCCGCGACCATGGAGCGTCTGGCGCGCGCCTTCGAGCCTGAGCGTCTGAGCGAATGCACCCTGTGGGGCGAGGCCCGACGCCATTACATGACGCTGATCGATCAGCGCCTGGACTACAAGCTGGCCGAGACCTTCTACAACTCCATCTTCTGCAGTGTCTTTTCCCACCGTCATATCCGGGACGACTGGATGTTCGTGTCATCTTCCCGACAGGCGCCAGCTCGCCACTCCGGGATGAGCATCAGCCACCGTGTGCCGGTCGAGGGTGATTGGGCAGGGGCGCTGGACACGGTATTGAGCGAGGCCCCGCTGGGGATCGCCTTCGAACATCAGGGGCGCGACGTGACATTGGGCGCCGAGATGCTGCTCGAGGTGTTGCCACCCGAGGTGCGTGAGGCCTCCGATGCCACCTTCGAGGTGCTGCGCAGCGTCTTCTATCGCAACAAGGGGGCCTACCTCATCGGACGCATCGAGGGCGGCGGGCAGACGCTGCCGCTGGTGCTGCCGGTACTGCATACCGAACGCGACGGCGTCTATCTCGATACCGTGATCATCGAGCCCGAGGAAGTCTCGATCATCTTCTCCTTCACCCGCGCCTACTTCCAGGTCGAGATCGAGGTGCCCGGTGAGGTGGTGGGCTTCCTGCAGACACTGATGCCCGACAAGCCCATCGGCGAGCTCTACGCTGCCATCGGGTTCTACAAGCACGGCAAGACCGAGCTTTTCCGTGGCCTCAACGACCACGTCGCCAGCCGCACCGACCGATTCATCATCGCGCCGGGCGTGCGAGGCATGGTGATGGCGGTCTTCGTGCTGCCCAGCTATCGACTGGTCTTCAAGCTGATCAAGGATCGCTTTGCGCCCAGCAAGGACATGAGCCGGGACCAGGTGCGCCAGAAGTATCGTCTGGTCAAGCGCCACGACCGCGTCGGCCGTCTGGCGGACACCCAGGAGTTCTCCAATTTCGCCGTCGGACGCGATCATTTCGATCCCGACTGCCTGGCCGAGCTGCTGGAGGTCTGCAGCTCCTCTATCACGCTGCGCGGCAACAAGGTATTGATTCGGCATTGTTATACCGAACGCATGATGACGCCGCTCAATCTCTACCTCGAGCAGTGTGATGAGGATGAGACGCGCGCCGTGCTCAATGACTACGGCAATGCGATCAAGCAGCTGGCCGCGGCCAACATCTTCCCCGGCGACATGCTGCTGAAGAACTTCGGCGTGACCCGTCATGGTCGGGTGGTCTTCTACGATTACGACGAGATCAACTATCTCACCGAGTGCAATTTCCGCGAGATTCCCGAAGCGCTCTACCCTGAGCAGGAGATGGCCAGCGAACCCTGGTATTCCGTGGGACCGAACGACATCTTCCCGGAAGAATTCGGCCCCTTCCTGTTCGCGGATCTTGGGCTGCGCAAGCTGTTCTACGAGCTGCATCCGGAAATCTTCCAGGCCAGCTGGTGGAAGGGGCTGCAGGATGCCATCACGGCGGGACGGGTGATCGATGTCTACCCCTATCGTAACAAGCGACGTTTCGGGGTCGATCGCAGCCAGGACTTCATCGATGACTGAAGGCTTGCGTTTGGACAGGAAGCGCCCCCAGGCTCGGCAATGGGACGTCACGATCAAGTTCACAGCGAGAGAGAGTGTTGGATGAGTGAAGGTTTCAGGGATCCTGGCGCGCGCCATGGTCGGCATCTGGTCGTGCTCAGTGGCGCAGGCATCAGCGCGGAAAGCGGTCTGCGCACCTTCCGTGCGGAAGATGGCCTGTGGGAAGAGCACCGTCTGGAGGAGATCGCCACTCCGCAGGCATTTCGGCGTGATCCGCAGAAGGTGCTGCGCTTCTATGATGATCGCCGTGCCCAGGTCCGGCGGGCCAGGCCCAACGCGGCGCACAAGGCACTGGCAGAACTTGAACAGGCCGGTTTTCGTGTCTCGGTGATTACCCAGAATATCGATGATCTGCACGAGCGCGCCGGCTCGCGCGAGGTCATGCATCTGCATGGCGAGATTCTCAAGGCACGCTCGAGCGTCGACCACGGCTTGCGCTACCCGCTGCCGCGCGGTGGCATTCGGCTGGGAGACCTGTGTGACAAGGGCAGTCAGTTGCGCCCGGACGTGGTGTGGTTCGGTGAGACAGTGCCACTTTACGGCGTCGCCGAAGGCATCGCGGCGGAAGCGGATCTGCTGCTGATCGTGGGGACCTCGCTCAAGGTGATGCCGGCCTCGAATCTCTATGCAGCGGCACCGTTGGATGCCCCCATCGTGCTGGTGGACCCGAATGCCCATGAGCTGGCGGAGCCCGGCGTGCATCCCCTGGCGGAAAGCGCCGGGCAGGCAGTGCCACGTCTTGTGCGCCATTGGTTGTATCAGGGACACCTGGGCCTGCCTGATACGTTATGATGCGCGGCTTCAGGCCTGCCATGGGCGGTGGGCCAGCAATCCCGGAGGCAAGCAACCTTCGGTGACCGGAAATTGAAAGCATGTTTGAGACGCTGAATCGTTTCTTCCCGCTGTGGGCCCTGTTGTTCGCCGGCCTCGCCGTGCTGGCGCCGGCGCCTTTCGTGGCCCTCAAGGATGTCATCCAGCCGCTGCTGGCCCTGATCATGTTCGCCATGGGACTGACGCTGTCGCGTGAGGATTTCATGCGTGTCGCACGTCGCCCGGGGCCCATCGCGCTGGGCCTGCTGCTGCAATACAGCGTGATGCCGCTGGCTGCCTTCCTGATCGCGCGGCTGCTGGGGCTGGACCCCGCGTTGACGGTCGGCATGGTGCTGGTGGGGGCCACTGCAGGAGGAACCTCCTCCAACGTGATGACCTGGCTCGCCGGTGGTCACGTGGCCCTGTCCGTCTCGATGACCATGGCCTCGACACTGCTCTCCATCGTGATGACGCCGCTGTTGACCTGGTGGCTGCTGGGGACGGACATCGACGTGCCGGTGAGCGGCATGCTGCTGAGCATCGCCAAGCTGGTGGTGGCGCCCATCGTACTGGGTGTCATCGTGCATCACTTCGCGCGTGACGCCATCCGCGAGTGGGAATCGGCGCTGGCGAGTCTGGCCATGCTGGCGATCGTGCTGATCATCGCCATCGTGGTGTCGCTCAATGTCGGTCGCCTGGCCACGCTGGGCCCGCTGGTGGCATTGGCCGTCGTGGCGCACAACGCCATCGGCCTGAGCGCCGGCTATGGCCTGTCGCGCCTGTTCGGACTGGATGAGCGTACCTCGCGCACCATCGCCATCGAGGTCGGCATGCAGAACTCCGGACTGGCGGCGTCACTGGCCAGCCAGTTCTTCTCCGCCACGGCGGCGTTGCCGGGAGCGATCTTCTCCATCTGGCACAACGTCTCCGGCTCGTTGCTGGCCGGTTACTGGAAGCGTCGGCCGCCGAAGTTCGTGACCGGCGGCAAGCACCGCTACGAGGTATAGCCGCGACACTCGCTGAGTGAACCACGCTTGGCGACACGAGACGGCAACATGAGAAAGGGACACGCATGCTAGAATGCGCGTCCCTTTTTCTTTGGTACTGACCACCCATCATGTGTGATTCCCGTCTTACGCCGGCCGCTGGTCATCCCGCCAGCGTTGATCAAGCCGCTTCCTCCGCCCCGGAGTCGACCGAGCCGGGCGAGGCCAGCGGTATCACGACGCTTCCCAGTGGCGAGCCGGATGAGTGGCACGGACGCCACCCGCGACGGGAATTCAAGGCGCGTGGCAGCCAGGTGATCCGTTGCGAGGCCTGCCGTCTGCCCAGGCTCAACTGCCTGTGCCCGTATCAGGTCAGCGCGCAGTCACGGATCACGTTCTGGTTGATCACCCACCCACTGGAGCACTACAAGCCCACCAATACCGGGCGCCTGATCGCGGATGTGCTGGCGGGCACCGAGGTCTTCAGCTGGTATCGTGTCGAGCCGGACCCCCGCCTGCTGGCGCTGCTGGAAGATGAGCGCTATCAGCCGTTCATCATCTTCCCGGACGATCAGCCGGACTACGCTGATCGCGTGGTCGACGTGAACGCCATCGCCGGTGTCGGGCCCGAAGTGGCGACGCATACCGCCAGTGGCGAGGAGCGCATTCCGGTCTTCATCCTGCTGGACGGGACCTGGCGTCAGGCGCGTCGCATCTTCCGCAAGAGCCCTTATCTGGACGGTCTGCCGGTGCTGCCGCTGCACACCACGCGTCTGACGCGCTATCACCTGCGCAAGCCGGCGTCCCAGTCACATCTGTGCACGGCGGAGGTGGCGGCGGAGCTGCTGCGTCAGGCGGGGGAGGAGGAGGCGGCCAATGTGCTGGATGATTACTTCGACGCCTTCAACGACTGCTATCGCGCCAGCCGGATTCACTATGTGCTGGAGCCGACCGCACCGATGCGTCGGCTGTTGGCTCGCCGTGAGGCCAATGCCGGCGAATAGCCGTGACACAGAAGCGAGAACGCCCCCGTCGGAGCCATCCGGCGGGGGCGTTCGCGTTGAGGGGCGGGCAGGAGCTTGTCCGCTCCGCCTGCTCGACGGGCAGGACTCAGCGTCGCCAGAAGGCCGGCGTGAACAGAACCAGAACCGTGAAGATCTCCAGGCGTCCCAGCAGCATCGCCAGAATCAGGATGCCCTTGGCCGCCCCCGGGATATCGCCGTAGTGGGTCGCGACCTCACCGAGTCCCGGCCCCAGGTTGTTGAGCGCAGAGCCGACCGCCGACCAGGCCGTGACCTGATCCAGTCCGGTGGCCAGCATGCCCAGCATCATCAGCACGAACAGTAGCAGGTAGACGGAGAAGAAGCCCCACACTGCCTCCGCGACCCCTTCGGAGATGCGCATCTTGCCCACCTTGACCGAGAGGATGGCGTTGGGGTGGATCAGACGATGCACCTCACGCACGCCCTGCTTGAGAATCAGCAGGATACGGATGACCTTCATGCCGCCGCCGGCGGACCCGGAGCACGCGCCGATGAAGGCGGCGATGAACAGCATCATCGGCAATACGCCCGGCCAGCCGGTGAAGTCGGCGACGCCGAAGCCGGTGGTGGTGGCCACCGAGACGGCCTCGAACAGGCCATGGCGCAGCGCCTTGCTGTCATCGTAGCTGCCGGTGAGCAGCAGGCCGGCGATGGTCACGCAGGTCAGGATCAGCAGCAGGATCAGGAAGAAGCGGGTCTCGGGATCGCGCAGATAATGACTGATCCGCCCCTCGCGCCAGGCGGCGAAGTGCAGGCCGAAACTGATCGAGGACACCACCATGAAGAACACGCAGATCATCTCGATGGTGGCGGAATCGAAGTAGCCGATGCTGGCATCGTGGGTCGAGAAGCCGCCCACCGCGACGGTGGAGAAGCTGTGGCCGAGGGCATCGAACCAGCTCATGCCGGCGGCCCAGTAGCTGGCGAAGCACACCAGGGTCAGGGCGGCGTAGATGTACCAGAGCGCCTTGGCCGTCTCGGTGATGCGCGGCGTCAGCTTGGAGTCCTTCAGCGGCCCGGGGATCTCGGTGCGATAGAGCTGCATGCCGCCGATACCGAGAGTCGGCAGGATCGCCACCGCCAGTACCACGATCCCCATGCCGCCCAGCCACTGCAGCTGCTGGCGATAGTAGAGGATGGAGTGGGGCAGCAGATCGAGCCCCGTCATCACCGTCGCCCCGGTGGTGGTAAGTCCCGAGAACGACTCGAACATGGCGTCGATGATCGACAGGTTCGGGTCTTCGGCGAGCAGGAAGGGCAGCGACCCGAAGGCACCCAGCACCGTCCAGAACAGTACCGTGATCAAGAAGCCATCGCGGTTGCGCAACTCCTTGCGGGCATGCCGGTTGGGATAGAACAGCGCGAAGCCGGTCAGCAGGGTGATGCCGAGGGCGATGGCAAAGGCGCTGAGGGTATGGTCCTCGAAGGCCAGCGAGATGAGCATCGGCGGGACCAGCGTCAGGCTGAACAGCATCAGCAGAATGCCGAGGATGCGATAGATGACGCGCAGGCTCATGCACGACCCCCACGCATCATGACGCGAATGTGGCGGCCCATGCAGCGAGCCCGGCTTGCGAGAGACATCGTGGCGGCCATCATCAGAAGAAGGTCAGCCCGACCTGGAACAGGCGCTCGACTTCCCGGATACGGCGCTTGTCGACCACGAACAGGATGACGTGGTCGTTGGATTCCACCACCAGATCGTGATGCGCGACCAGCACTTCCTTGCCACGCACCACGGCACCGATGGTGGCACCCTCGGGCAGATTGATGTCCTCGATGCGCCGGCCCACCACCTTGGAGGAGCGCTCATCGCCGTGGGCGATGGCCTCGATGGCTTCTGCCGCGCCGCGCCTGAGAGAGTGCACGTTGACGATGTCGCCCTTGCGCACATGCGTCAGCAGACCGCCGATGGTGGCCTGCTGCGGCGAGATGGCGATATCGATCTCGCCACCTTGCACCAGGTCCACGTAGGCCGCGTTGTTGATCAGCGTCAGTACCTTCTTGGCGCCGAGTCGCTTGGCCAGCATCGAGGACATGATGTTGACCTCGTCATCGTTGGTCAGCGCGCAGAAGATGTCGCAGTCCTCGATGTTCTCCTCCAGCAGCAGGCGCTTGGAGGTGGCGCTGCCGTGCAGGACCACGGTGCGGTCGAGGCGCTCGGACAGGTCGGTGCAACGGGCCAGCGAGTGCTCGATGATCTTGACCTGATGGGTGTGCTCGAGCGTCTCGGCCAGGCGCTCACCGATGTGGCCGCCACCGGCGATCACCACGCGACGGAAGTTGCGGTCCACGCGGCGCAGTTCGCCCATCACGGTGCGGATATCCTTGCGCGCCGCGATGAAGAACACCTCGTCATCGGCCTCGATCACGGTATCGCCACGCGGGATGATCGGACGATTGCGCCGGTAGATGGCTGCCACGCGAGTATCCACGTTGGGCATGTGACGACGCAGGAAACCGAGTTCCTGACCGACCAGCGGACCGCCATAGTAGGCCTTTACCGCCACCAGCTGAGCGACACCATTGGCGAAGTCCAGCACCTGCAGGGCACCGGGATACTCGATCAGGCGGCGGATGTGATCCGTCACCACCTGCTCGGGGCTGATCAGCACGTCCACCGGGATGGCATCGTGGGAGAACAGGCCCTTGCGGGTCAGATAGGCGGTGGAGCGCACCCGCGCGATCTTGGTCGGGGTATGGAACAGGCTGTGGGCGATCTGACAGGCAATCATGTTGACCTCGTCAGAATTGGTCACCGCGATCAGCATGTCGGCATCTTCGCCGCCGGCCTGACGCAGCACCTGGGGATAGCTGGCCGCGCCGGTGACGGTGCGGATATCGAGACGGTTGTGCAGCTCGCGCAGCCGCTCGGTGTCGGTGTCCACGACCGTGATGTCATTTTCTTCATGGGCCAGGTGTTCGGCGAGTGTGCCGCCGACCTGACCTGCACCCAGAATGATGATTTTCATGTCCGGCTCGTCCGCTGTTGCTCAGTCGGCACAGGATAAACCAGTGCCATGACGGAAGACAGCCGTGCCCCGGGAGTCGGGGCACGGCTGTCCTGATGTGCCAGGCGCATCATCTCGCAAGCCGGGATGCGGTACGCCTGTCCGGTGATCCTGCCGAGCGTCAGGCGCCGGCCTTGGTGATGTGCGCCAGATAGAAGCCATCGTGGCCATTGACCTGCGGCAGCATCTGACGACCGGCACCGGAGACGCGGCCCCAGTCGGCCTTGATGGTCTCGGCCTTGGCATCCGGCGTGGCGGCCAGGAAGCGATCCATCACCCGGGCGTTCTCCTGGGTGATGATGGAGCAGGTGCCGTAGACCAGGGTGCCGCCGGGCTTGAGCATGCCCCACAGGTTCTCCAGCAGCTTGCCCTGCAGGCGCGCCAGGTCCCCGATGTCGTTCGGGCGACGCAGCAGCTTGATGTCCGGGTGACGGCGGATGACGCCACTGCCGGAGCAGGGCGCGTCGAGCAGGATGACATCGAAGGCTTCGCCGTCCCACCAGTCGCGCTCGCTGGCATCGGCGCACACGACGCCGGCGCCCAGTTCCAAACGCTCCAGTGTCTCTTCCACGCGTTCGAGACGCTCGCCGTCGATGTCGATGGCAGTGGCGTCCAGCGCGGGGAAGCGCTCGAGCATGTCCGCCAGCTTGCCGCCCGGCGCGGTGCAGGCATCCAGCAGGCGCACGCCTTCCCCTTCGGGGTTGATGGCCGTCACGGCGGGGGCCAGCAGCTGACCGGCCAGTTGGGCGGCCTCATCCTGCACGCTGACCAGGCCTTCCTCGAAGCCCGGCAGGGCACTGACGTCGCAGGCGCTGGCCAGGGTGATGCCGTGCTCGGCGAAGGGGCAGGCCACGGCGTCGATCTCGGCGTCGGCCAGCTGGGCGAGGTAGTCCTCGCGGCTGATGGCGGCGACATTGACGCGCAATGTCATCGGGGCCTGGGCGTTGTTGGCGGCGGCGATGGCCTCCCAGTCGTCCGGCCAGTTGCGCTGGAAGGTGTCCAGCAGCCACTGCGGGTGGGAAAGCGCCACGGCGGGGTCCTTGTCGACCTCGGCTTCCAGTGCTTCCTGCTCACGCTGGAAACGACGCAGGCAGGCATTGAGCACGCCCGTCGCCCAGCCCTTGCCCAGGCCGCGTGCGGCGCCAGCGGTCTCACCGACGGCCGCATGTGGCGCGATGCGCATGTACAGCAGCTGATAGAGGCCGAGCAGCAGCAGGGCGTGGATATCCTGGTCCTGCGCCTTGAAGGACGATTTCAAAAGCTTGTCCGCGAGTGCGTCCAGACGCGGCAGCTGGCGGCAGACACCGAAGCACAGTGCCTTGTAGAGGCCCTGGTCACGCCCGGCGACGCCAGACGGCAGGCCGTCCAGATTCAGAGAGGTCTTTGCCGCCAGTACCGGCGCCAGGGTGCGCGCAGCGGCAACCCGGACGGCAGCGCCCGGTGAGGCCGGGGCATTGTCAGGCTTGCGACGTGCACCACCGTGCTTCGAACCACCGCCCTTGCTGCGGGCCGGCGGCAGGGAGTTGCGCTTCTTGCCGTTGCCCTTGGAGGACGGGTTGTCTGACTGGCTCATGCGGAAGTCTCGGTCTGTGAATCGGAATCAGGGGCGTGGTCGGCGCCGAGGACAAGGCCCTCGGGGAAGCGCGCGGCACGTGAGTTGAGCAGGTCCTTGACGGACAGCGGCTTGGCACCGGGCAGCTGGGCACGGGTGATCTCCAGCACCTGATGGCCATCACCGCAAGCGATGCGCAGGCAATCATTGCCGGGCGCCAGCAGAGTGCCGGGTGACACGAAGTCTGCGAGGCGCTGCTCGCCCGTGCGCGACATCCACAGGCGTAGCGGCTCGCCGTCCAGGCGTGTCCAGGCCACCGGCCACGGGTTGAAGGCGCGAATGCGCGCGTCCAGCTCGGCGGCGGGACGGGTGAAGTCGAGTTCCGCCTCGGCCTTGGAGAGCTTGGCGGCGTAGGTGACACCTTCCTCGGGCTGTCGGGTCGCCGGAAGATCGCCATCGGCGATGGCGTCGAGGGCCGTGACGATGGCCTCGCCGCCCTGTGCCGCCAGGGCATCATGCAGCTCGCCGCCAGTGGTGCTGGCGGTGATCGGGGTGCGACGGATCAGCAGCATGTCGCCGGTGTCCAGGCCGGCATCCATCTGCATGATGGTGACACCGGATTCGCTGTCGCCAGCCTCGATGGCGCGCTGGATCGGCGCGGCACCGCGCCAGCGTGGCAGCAGGGAGGCATGGATGTTCAGGCAACCGAGGCGCGGGATGTCGAGCACGGCCTGCGGCAGGATCAGCCCGTAGGCCACCACCACCATGATGTCGGCCTCGAGATCGCGCAGGATCTGGCGATCGGCCTCGTCCTTGAAGTTGAGCGGCTGATGGACGGGAAGGTCGTGCTGGAGTGCCAGCTGCTTGACGGGGCCGGGGGTCAGCTTGCGGCCGCGCCCGGAAGGGCGGTCAGGCTGGGTATGGACACTGACGATCTCATGGCGGCTTTCGAGCAGCGCGGCGAGACATTCGGCGGCGAAATCGGGGGTGCCGGCAAAGGCGATGCGCAGGGCTTTCGACATGCAAGAGCTCTCATGTGGGGAGCGCGGCCGAGGGCCAGGCTCAAGGTGCTGACGGTAAAGGAGGGATTCAGGCGGTGCCGGTGAATCACTCATCAACAAGCAGGGAGGCCAGAGGAAATCCTCCGGCCTCCCTGCGATGTGACATGGCGCACCGGAGTCCCCTCCGGCGCGCGGATCACGCTTCCTGCAGCTTGTGGCGCTTCTGCATCTTCTTCATCACCCGATCACGCTTGAGCGGGGAGAGGTAGTCGACGAACAGCTTGCCTTCGAGGTGGTCGTTCTCGTGCTGGATGCAATGTGCCAGCAGGCCTTCGGCCTCGAGTTCGTAGGCCTCACCGTTGCGATCCTGAGCGTTGAGCCGTACTTTCAGATAGCGCGGCACTTCGGCGTAGTATTCCGGGATCGACAGGCAGCCTTCCTGCATCGGCTCCTGCGCTTCGCCGATGGGCGTGTATTCGGGATTGACCAATACCAAGGGCTGGGATTGATCTTCGCTGACGTCGATGACGATCAGACGACGATGCACGTCGACCTGGGTAGCGGCGAGGCCAATGCCACGCGCGTCATACATGGTCTCGATCATGTCGTCGATCAGGGTCTGCAGTTCCGCGTCGAAGGTGTCGATCGGGGCGGCAACATTGCGCAGACGCTCATCGGGGAATTCAAGAATTTCGCGCTTGGCCATGACTGGTGTAATTACCGTTGTGCTGTCAGTGGAGATTTGCCTGATATTGTAGTGTGCACAGCCGAGGAACGGAACCGATGGCCTTCAATGCTGCTACTATCGCGGCAATAGTCATGATTGATCGCGAGTTCCGTCAGGCAGGGGCAAGGCTGGGCGGCACGCGCTCGGCGCGGGTTTGAGACAGGCCATCACCACCGACAACAACAGGTGGCATCAACGCAAGGGACGCAGGAATGGGCATGAAACGACTGGTCGGCAACGCCGTGTTCACGGCACTCCTTGGCATGGCGACGCTGGGGGCAAGCGCAGGGACGTCGCTGGCGCAGGCGGCAACCGTACGTGATGACGTACCCTCCACCTATGTGGTGGTGCGCGGCGACACGCTGTGGGACATCTCGGGACGCTTTCTGCGTGAGCCCTGGCTGTGGCCGGAAGTCTGGCGTGCCAATCCGCAGATCAAGAATCCACACCTGATCTATCCGGGAGATCGCATCTCGCTCTATTACGAGAACGGCGAGCCTCGTCTGCGCCTGGAGCGTGGCCAGGGCGGCGTGGTCAAGCTCTCGCCCAAGATTCGCAAGATTCCCAAGCGCGAGGCCGTGCCACCGATCCCGCTCGAGAAGATCTCCGCCTTCCTCAAGGACCACCGCGTGGTCGATCCTGGTCTGCTCGAGAATGCGCCCTACGTGGTGGCCGGTGACGACACGCGTCTGATCAGTGGTGCCGGGGATACCGTCTATGCGCGTGGTCAGTGGCCGGCCTATGACACCTTCAGCATCTACCGGACGGGGCAGCGTTACCTGGACCCTGTCACCCAGGAATTCCTGGGCCTGGAGATGATCAGTATCGGGGATGTCCAGCTGGAGCGTCGCGAGGGCGACATCGGCGTGATGCATGTGGTCTCGGCCAATCGCGAGATTCTCAACGGTGATCTGCTGTTGCCGGCCGATGGCGGGGCCATCAGCACCAGCTTCCAGCCACAGCCTCCCGTCGAGGTGTCGGGCGGCGAGATCCTCGCGGCACCGGACGGACTGCGCAATATCGGTCGCAATGACATCGTGGCGCTCAACCGCGGGAGCCGGGATGGCGTGGAGCCGGGCTTCGTGTTCGGTGTCGAGCGTCAGGGCGAGACGATCACCGACCCCAAGACAGGGGAGCCGATCACTCTGCCGGGTGAAGAGGGCGGCCTGCTCATGGTCTTCCGTATCTATGACAAGGTCAGCTATGCCCTGGTGATGAAGGCGGAGCGCCCGCTGAGTGTCGGAGACAAGCTGCTGGAGCCGCATGGCTGAGCAGACATGCCCGGTATTTGATCCGCAACTGTGAGCATCCGCTCGGGAGGTGTGGCGTGTCGATCGATGGTGATGTCGAGCAGCGCCGCCCCTCGCGGGCGGATTTCGTCTTTCTGGCGCGTCTTCCGGGTATCGGTACGCACACCGTGGCCAAGCTGCTTGAACGAGCTGACTGGCCACAGGGGTGGCTGGCGGCACTGCCGTCGCGCCTTGCCGCGCCTGTGCGGCTGTGGTGTGAGCGACCCGCATCTTCACCGCTTCATCAGCAGGTGATGACGGATCTTGCCTGGCATGCGCCAGAGCAGGGGCGTCATCTGCTGACCCCCGCCGATGCCGACTGGCCTGCCATGCTGGCGCTGTTGCCAGATCCGCCCATCGCGCTGTGGGCCCTGGGCAGGCGCTCCCTGCTCGAGCAGCCCATGCTGGCCATCGTCGGTGCCCGCAAGGCGAGCCCCGCTGGCATGACGCATGCGCATGACCTGGCCGCCGAGCTGGTCTCCCGGGGCTGGAGCGTTGCCAGTGGCCTGGCGCTGGGCATCGATGCCGCAGCGCATCAGGGGGCCTTGAATGCTGCGCTGCGCCTGGAAGCCGATGCCTATCCCGCGCCACCCTCGACTCTCGCCGTGCTCGGGTGTGGCGTCGACGTGACCTATCCTGCCCAGCACCATCAGTTGCGGCTCCGGCTGCTGGAGAGCGGAGGCCTGCTGCTGTCGGAGCATCCGCCTGGTACCGGGGCGCATGCCCGTCATTTCCCGCGTCGCAATCGTCTGATCACCGGCCTCTCGCATGGCGTGCTGGTGGTGGAGGCCACGCTGCGCAGTGGCTCGTTGGTCAGTGCACGTCTGGCGATGGAGCAGAACCGCGAGGTCTTCGCATTGCCCGGGCGGATCGATGACATCGCCTCCAGCGGATGTCTGGAGCTGATCCGTCAGGGGGCTACCTTGGTGCGTGATGTCGATGACATGCTCGCCGAGCTGAGCCATCTGATGCCGACGGAGCAGCGTCGCCCCTTGGCCAGCCCTCGAGGTGTCGTTGACTCGCCATCCATGCCTCGCGTCTCCTCCTCCCGTTCCGTGCCGACGGGGGCGCGCGGCAATGCGCTACCCGAGAATCTGCCGCTGCTGGAGGGGGACAGGCCTGTCGCGGAGACGTCACCTGTGCCTGCCCCGCTGTGTTATCTGAGTGCGATGCCACTGGCACTGGATCAACTGGTGGAGCTCTCGGGCACGCATGTGAGTGTCCTGAGCATGCAGCTTCTGGAGCTGGAGCTGGAAGGGCGTGTGGTGCAGGCGCCGGGAGGCTGGAAACGCCTGTAAGCCGTTCAGACATCCCGTCATGGCCCGTCGTGTTTCACGCAAGCTTGCGCAGCGAGCCGTCTCTAGACATCAAAACGCCCTTCAGCGCTGCCTCGGCGGCATCTGAAGGGCGTTCCTGTTTTCTGCAACCCTCAGGCGAGTCACGCTCGCCTGAGGGTGTTGCCGGCCATGCATGGCCGGCAACGTGAACTCACTTGCCTTGGCTGACGCTGCCGCTCTCGGGTTGCCAGGCATTCAGTGCCGCCTCGCGCATGACACGCTTCTCTGCATCGCTTGCTCCCCAGTTGCCGTCATAGACGACACCTTCCCATTCGCCGTAGGTCGGGTTGGGCAGCATGATGAAGCGGCGTCCGAATTCACCGGCCTGCTTCTCGACTTCCGCGTGGCGTGCCGCGCTGGTGGCTTGCTGGAAGGCCTGGTCGAAGTCCCCCAGGTTGTCACCCATCAGGATGACGATGTCGTGCTCGGCCATGACGCTGGCGCGGCGTGCGGTCTTGTCGGAGCTGTCGGTACGCGGCATCACGTGCTCGGCATTCGCCTGCGGGAAGCCCAGTGCGGCGAGATTGTCGATGGTGGCCTGCTTGCCGACCGCCTTGCGATTGGTGATGTAGTAGACATCGACACCGCTGTCGTGGGCGTAGTTGAGGAAGTCGACGGCGCCCGGGGAGGCGGTGGAGACGGCGTCGTCTACCCAGTCCGCCCAGCTCTGGCTGTCGTAGGTACGGCCTTCGCGCAGCGCCCAGCCACCATAGCTGGTGGTGTCGAGCACGGTATCATCGACATCCACGACCACCGCGAGTGGCTTGTCCTCGGCACTGCGACGCGCGAGTGCCAGATTCAGGCGATCGTGCGCCACATTGAAGGCCTGCAGCGACAGACCATGGAATTCAGCGCTGCGTTGTATCCAGAGGGTCGCCAGCATGGCCTGGTCGCTGAGTGGAGCGGCCTGGGCGGCGGCGGGGGCCCCACCTTCGGTGGAATTCAGGGAAGGCGTCTGTTCCACTGTCGGGGCTCCAGAGCTGGCACAGCCGGCCATCGTCAACAGGAGGGCGGCAGACGTACCGAGGGTCGCAAGACGGCGCATGAGGCAGGGTTTCCTTGTTCGGGAGGAGAGGGTGGATTCGTGGTGACCTGCGGTCATCGTGATCCAGGGATGATGCGATTGCGGGATGATGACGTGATGTCGGTGCCATCATAAGTCATGCCTGCGCGACTCAGCGTTGCGTCGGCCTCGCGCTGAGTGGCGTGGTAGAATCCGCCGACTGTCGATGCGGCGGCAGGCAAGCCGCCTCGCCGTATCCCCTCTGCCAGTGTCCATTTCCAGGAGTCCGTGCGGATCATGAATGCCAGTGCTGTTTCGTTCGATCTTTCCGCGGTAGCGGCGGCTGCCGAGCATGTGCGTGGTGGCGGCATCGTCGCCTATCCCACCGAGGCCGTGTGGGGGTTGGGGTGTGACCCCGACGATGGCGAGGCGCTGTCGCGCCTGATCCGGCTCAAGGAGCGCGATCCGTCCAAGGGACTGATCCTGATCGCCGGCGACGTGACGCAGATCGAGCCCTGGCTTGAAGGGATCTCCGAGCAGCAACGTGAACGGTTGATGGCCAGCTGGCCCGGCCCCTTCACCTGGCTGGTGCCTGACAATGGTCGCGCCCATCCGCTGCTCAAGGGAGAGCACGTGAGTCTGGCGGTACGTGTCAGTGATCATCCTCTGGTCCAGGCGCTGTGTGCGGCGCTGGATGGCCCGCTGGTATCCACCTCGGCCAATCGTGCGGGAGACGCTCCGGCGATGACGGCTGCCGAAGTGCAGGCTGCCTTCGGTGAGGCGCTGGCGGATGACGTGATTCTGACGGGGCCGCTGGGCGGCAATCCTCGCCCCAGTACCATTCGTGATCTGGTGACCGGCGAGGTCCTGCGGGCCTGAGCGTTCGCTTTCTTGATGCAGGTCAGGCGCGCAGTCGAGTTCGTCTGCCCGGCCCGCGCGGGAGGGGTATGCTGGCGCTTTCGTTTTCCTCGGCAAGCGCAGCGACGTTATCGTCGCTTTGACATCTTTCATTTTTCGATTCATCGGAGGCATCGTGGCACACGCCAATCTTGAAGACGTGAAGGTCTACCTGCTCGACCTGCAGGACCGCCTGTGTGATGCATTGCAAGCCTGCGATGGCAAGGCTGACTTTCGAGAAGACAGCTGGGAGCGTGCCGAAGGTGGTGGCGGCCGCTCACGAGTCATCGAGAATGGCGGTGTCTTCGAGAAGGGCGGCGTCAATTTCTCGCATGTCTTCGGTCATGAGCTGCCGGCCTCGGCGACTGCCGTTCGCCCTGAGCTGGCGGGCCGCAGTTTCCACGCGGTGGGGGTCAGCTGGGTGTTGCATCCCCATAATCCGCATGTCCCGACCAGTCATGGCAACGTGCGCTTCTTCATCGCCGAGAAGGAAGGCGAGGAGCCGGTCTGGTGGTTCGGAGGCGGTTACGACCTGACGCCGTTCTATCCGGTGCTGGAAGATGCCCGTCATTGGCACCAGACCGCGCACGATGCCTGCATCGCCTTCGGCAGCGATGTCTATCCTCGCTACAAGGCCTGGTGTGACGAGTATTTCTATCTCAAGCATCGCGGTGAGACGCGTGGCATCGGCGGCCTGTTCTTCGATGATCTCAACGAGTGGGGTTTCGAGCGTTGCTTCGCCTTCCAGCAGTCAGTAGGAGACAGCTTCCTCGATGCCTATCTGCCCATCGTCGAGCGCCGTCGTGATACGGCCCATGGCGAGCGTGAACGCAACTTCCAGCTCTATCGTCGCGGCCGGTACGTGGAATTCAATCTGGTCTGGGACCGTGGCACCCTGTTCGGCCTGCAGAGCGGCGGACGCACCGAGTCCATCCTGATGTCGATGCCGCCGGTGGTCCACTGGGAGTATGGTTACCAGCCCGAGGAAGGCAGTCCCGAAGCCGCGCTCTATCGTGA
Source organism: Cobetia sp. BL01 (assembly GCF_056493605.1). NCBI lineage: Bacteria > Pseudomonadati > Pseudomonadota > Gammaproteobacteria > Oceanospirillales > Halomonadaceae > Cobetia > Cobetia sp. BL01. Next base: position 86,416 of record NZ_JBVBEE010000009.1, read on the forward strand.
CTTCCTGCATGCCCGCGACTGGCTGGGCGAAGAGGCCTGATCGCGTCATTGGCCCTGATGTTTCACTGTGATTGTCACCGGAGTCCTGATGTCCCGCTACGCTGTATTCGGCAATCCGATTGCCCACTCGAAATCCCCGCTGATTCATCGTGCCTTCGCTGAGCAGCTCAAGGACTCCCTGAGCTACGAGGCGCGACTGGCGCCGGTGGATGACTTCGCGGCTGGCTGGGCCGAGTTCGTCGCTGAAGGCGGGCAGGGGGCGAATGTCACCATGCCCTTCAAGGAGCAGGCCTATCGGCTGGTCGAGGTATTGAGTCCGCGCGCTCGTCGCGCCGGTGCCGTGAATACTCTGCTGCTGGGCAAGAATGGCCAGCTGTATGGCGATACCACCGATGGCGTCGGGCTGACCCGTGACCTCGAGCGTCTCGAGGCCCCGCTCACGGACGCGCGTATCCTGATTCTTGGCGCTGGCGGCGCCGTGCGTGGCGTGCTGGAGCCTCTGTTGGCCAAGCAGCCTGCGGCACTGGTGATCGCCAATCGCACCGCTGCCAAGGCCAGCGCGCTGGCCGAGGACTTCGCGGATCTGGCGGGAGATGGCTGTCAGCTCTCCGGTGGCAGCTACGAGGCCATCGAGGGTCAGTTCGACCTGGTCATCAATGGCACCAGCGCATCGCTGGGCGGTGAGTTGCCGCCGTTGCCGGACTCGTTGTTCTCATCGCAGGCACTGGCCTACGACATGATGTATGCCGCCGAGCCGACCGTCTTCATGCGCTGGGCCAGCGAGCAGGGGGCGCGGGGCGAGGATGGTCTCGGCATGCTGGTGGAGCAGGCGGCCGAGTCCTACTTCCTGTGGCGCCACAAGCGCCCGGATACGGCACCCGTGGCGGACATGCTGCGCAAGATGCTGGTCAGCGGCTGATAGGTCGCTGAGGCAGGTCAGTCAGTGACTGCAGCCCGGGTGGCCGGGATGCATGCAGGAGCCGGCACTTCGTTCAACGACGTGCCGGCTCCTTGCGTTGCGGGGCAGAGAAGGAAGTGGATACCGAGGAGGTGGGTACGATTCTCAAGCGCTGGCAGCGGACAGCGCCGATGGCGTGCAGGTTTCCAGACGATAGCCATGTTGATACACGCTCTTCAGGCGCAGGCCACGCCGACCGTCGAGTTCCAGCTTGCGGCGCAGGCGACTGATATGGGTGTCGACGGTGCGGGTGGAGATGTCGCCATTGATCCCCCAGACCATCTCGAGCAGGTAAGCCCGCGAGAACAGCTCTCCAACATGACGCAACAGCAGCACGGCAAGCCGGTATTCGCGCTGCGTCAGATTGACGGGATGTTCGCCGCACCAGATGGTGTGCTCATCCTGTTCGATCCGGTACTGGCCGGGAAGCGCTTCCACTTCCTGCGATCCATTGCTGGCCTTGCTGTTGGCAAGGCGTCGTCCCAGCGCGGACACCCGGGCTGATAGCTCTCTGGGATTGATGGGTTTGCTCAGGAAGTCGTCGGCACCATGCTGCAAGGCATGCACGACATCCTCCTCTCCCTGGCTTGCGGTGATGAACAGGATCAACCCCTGCCAGCCGTGTTCATTGCGCAGCGTACGCGTCAGTTCCATGCCGCAGGCATCCGGCAGCTGCCAGTCGATGATCAGCAGATCGAAGCTGCGTTCACGCAATGCGCGCAACAGTTGGCTCGCGCGTTCGAATCCTGCCACTTCATGCCCCTGGGACTCGAGACACAGGGTCAGATAATCACGTTGATCATGGTCATCTTCGAGAATGCCGATATGCATGTCGTTGCCTCCCTGCGTGGGTATGACCAGCAGTCTACGCGCCCCTTGCGTGAGACCGCGTCACAATGGTTCACGTTTGGCCCGACGATGGCGGCTTATACTCGTTCCCAGCTGCTCTCTTGCTGTCGTGCACCTCTGCTCATGGTGGCTCGTGATTGGCGATGATGCCTCGCGACGGTGAATCACTGGCCGTGATCAATGGCTACCCATGATCAACAGGAGTCTCCCTCATGCCTCTTCTCGTACTCTCACGCCGCTTCATTCTGGCGTCACGTCGCATGCGCCACTGGCTCCTGCTGATGGCGTTGTCGCTCTCACCCTTCGCCATGGCGCTGGAAGCACCGCAAGGGCCGGTCGTGCTGCGCGTCACGGGTGATATCCGTCACGTCAATGCCGGTGATGAGGCACATTTCGATCGCGCGATGCTACAAGCGCTGCCACAGCGGGAAACCGTGACCACCACGCCATGGCATGACGGTGAAGTCAGCTTCAGCGGACCGCTCGGTTCGGCGCTGATGGAGGCGGTGGGCGTTGACAGTGGCACCATGCGCATCGTCGCGCTCAATGACTACGCGGCCAATGCCCCGGTGCAGGATTACTTCGACTACCCGGTGATACTGGCCATGCAGGCCGAGGGCAAGCGTCTTCGGGTACGCGACAATGGCCCGATCTTCATCATCTATCCCTTCAGCGAGCAGCCGGATCTCCTCAACGAGGAAATCATGACTCGCTCTGTCTGGCAGGTGAAGCGGATCGTCATCGAACGCTGAGCCCACATTCTCCGCTCCGTCTGATGAGCTCTGGCAGGATGCCTGTGCATGAATCCTCTTCGTTCTCTGCATTTCAGAACCGCCATCGCCATTGCCGCGACGCTGTTTTTCGTCTCGGCACTGGTGACTGGCGTGTTGGTCTACCAACGCCAGCAGGCCCTTGAGCACAAGCTGCGCGAGAACCTGATCTGGGCGGTCTATCAGTTCGACAGGGAGGTGCGCGAGCTGCGCATGGTGGTGGCCGAGGAGCAGCAGTCTCCCACGCCACCGGAACTGATGGATGACAGTGAGCTGCTGTTGCGTCTGGACATCCTGTACAGCCGGGTACAGCTGCTGCAGAACGGTCAACTCGGCAGCATGCTGGCGGGTATGCCGGAACTGCATGTCCAGCTGCTGGCGATGCTGCCCAGAATCGAGGTGCTGGACAACGGCATCATGGAGCTTGCGAGTCGTCAGCAGCGTGAAGAGGCACTCTACGCGCAGCTGCTCAGTCGCCTGGTCTCTCTTCAGGAGCAGACAGGCAAGCTGCTGCTGGATATCAACGCGGAGGCTGCCTTGCAGCGCACGAAGGAGCGTACGGAGCTTCTCAATCTGTATGCACTCGCGCTGTCACTGGTCCTGCTGATGACCCTCAGCGGCACTGTCCTGGTGGTCGCTCTGATCGTCGAGAGTCGCGGACGGGCCTCCAAGACCCGCAAGCTGGAGGAGCGTACGCAGGAGCTGGACGGCATGGTGCAGCTGGCGCAGGCCGCCAGTCGTGCCAAGTCGGAATTCATGGCGATCATGAGTCATGAGATACGCACGCCTCTCAACGGCATGGTCGGCGTATCGGACCTCATCGGTGAGGAAGTCTCGACCCAGCGTGGGCAGCAATATCTGGTGATGCTGCGTCAGAGTGCCGAGAGTCTGCAGGCCGTCATCAATGACGTGCTGGATTATTCCAAGATCGAGGCCGGCAAGCTGGAGCTGGACCGGCGCTGCTTCTCGCTGCCCGACTTTCTCGAGTCATTGTCCGCGCATTACACCCGTCAGGCAGACGGTGCCGGCAAGGGGTGCTCGCGCATCTTCCTGGAGGAGCGTGCCGATGACCTGCCTGTCTGGGTCGAGGGAGACGTCAATCGTCTGCGCCAGGTGCTGACCAACCTGCTCAACAACGCGTTCAAGTTCTGTCCCCAGGGGACCATCCGGCTGCGGGTGTCGTCGCAAGAGGACGAGACCCTTCATTTCGAGGTCCACGACAGCGGTTGCGGTATCGCCTCTGACCAGATGAGTCAGCTGTTTGCCCCCTTCACCCAGGTGGATACCTCGATGGCACGTCGCCATGAAGGGACCGGGCTGGGGTTGGCCATCTGCAAGCGGCTGGTGGAGGCAATGGGTGGAGAGATCGGCGTGGAGAGTCATCTTGGCCTCGGCAGTCGATTCTGGTGTCGCGTGCCGTTGCCGGTGCTGACAGCCTCCGAGGCCTGCCCCCAGCAGACGGCGAGGGAAGCCCCCTTGCCCGAGGCCCGCGTTCTGGTGGTGGAAGACAACGAGGTCAATCAGTCGCTGGCTCGCGCAATGCTGGAATATCTGGGGCAGCAGGTCACGATCGTCGAGGAGGGGGAGCAGGCGCTGGCCTGGCTGTCGCAGGCGGACCATGAGGTTGATCTGATCTTCATGGACATGCAGATGCCAGTGCTGGATGGTCTGGAGACGACACGACGCTGGCGTCAACGGGAAGCCGAGACGTCCGCGACCCGCCTGCCGATCATCGCGATGACAGCCAACGTGATGCAGGAAGATGCACGCCGTTGCATCGAGGCCGGAATGGACGGTGTCCTGCACAAGCCCTTCACTCGTGATGACCTGCAGCAGGTGCTGCACCAATATCTGACGTCCCGCCAGCAGGAGATTCCCGTGGACGCTGGCGTGGGCTCTGGCGCGGAGTCTGACGCGAAATCTGGCACGGAAGTTCTCGCCATGGCGAGCCTGGCGGAGGAGCCCTCCGCCAGTGGCGTCAACGTGTCGTTGGCGGATGAGCAAGCGGCGCCGCTCGGTACGGAGCCGTCATCTGACGAGACACATGCTGGCGCCGATCCGGCCTCTGATCAGTGTGACCTGCAGGGCAACCCGTCATCGCTGCTTCAGCAGGCGACCTGTCAGGAGCTGCTTGCCACCCTGAGTCGCGAGGCTTACTCACGACTGTTGAGCAATTACCTGACGCGCCTCGAGGGGCGACTCGACGTGATGTTGACCCTGCTACAGCAGAGGGATCTCGGGGAGCTCAAGCGGGAAGCGCATTCCCTGAAAGGGGCCTCTGCTTCGTTGGGATGCAGCGGTATCGCCAGCGGTGCCAGGGCGTTGGAGGAGGCCGCGATCTCCGAAGACATGACCCGGGCCCATCATCATGTCGCCACGCTGCGCGCCTTGAGTGTGCCGACGCGCGACAGTCTTCTCGAGCAGGGATATCTGCTCTCCTGAAGGGCTTTTTCTCCTGAAGTGCCTTTTGCAGGAGCCCTCATGTGAGGGCGATAGGCGAGCGAAGGGAGGTGAAGCGGAAGAGAAAAGAGTGCAGGAAGTGCAGGGAGTGTAGGAAGTGCAGGGCTCGCAAGACAGAAACGCCACCCATGGTGACATGAGTGGCGTTTCTGTCTTGAAGGAGCATCCGCTTGCTCGAGTCGGCTTTCTTGATCCGGGCATGCGTTGATGGGAAGCCTGTCCGTCAGTGAACGGAAGGCGCATGGCGCTGGATGAGGGCACTGACGGCAGTGGGTGGGCAGTGGCTCCAGGCATTGAAGTCGGTGACTGTCATGGGCCGCGCGAAGAGATAGCCCTGGCCGAGATTGCAGCGAGTATCGCAGAGGTAGTCGCGTTGCTGTGTCGTCTCGATGCCTTCCCCGACGACAGCGAGATTGAGTCGCTGGCCAAGCTCGACGATGGTGCGCGTGATGGCACGGGCTTCCGGGTGGCTATCGCTGCGGCCGACGAAGCACTGGTCGATCTTCAGCTCGTCAAAGGGCAGATTGTAGAGCTGCATCATCGAGGAGAAGCCGGTACCGAAGTCATCCAGTGCCAGGCGATAACCGCGCTCGCGAATGGCGTTCAGGAGATGGCGGGCGTAGGTCAGACAGTCGATACCGCAACTTTCCGTGAGCTCCAGGGTGATCGTATGGGGGTCGACCTGATGCTGGCTGGCAAGCGCATCAAGCTTCTTCAGCATGTCACGCGAGCGCAGCAGTTGTGGGGAAAGATTGAGCGCCAGATTCAGCGTGAGGCCCTGTGATTGCCACTCCTGCTGCTGACCGAATCCCTGATTGATGACCTGCCAGGTAAGCGATTCGATGCGATTGCTGCGCTCCGCCAGGGCGATGAACTGGTTGGGCATGACCATGCCGCGCAGAGGGTGCTGCCAACGCACGAGGGCCTCGGCACCACTCAGCTGGCCACTGGCAAGGTCGATCTTGGGTTGATAGACGAGATGCAGCTGCTGCTGGGCCAGGGCCTCATCCAGCTCCGCGAGCGTCAGCGGATTATGGTGTTCATCGAGATCATTGAGCATGGACGCCAGATGCTTGAGATCGAACGGCTTGCTGAGCTGTCCCAGCATGTCCAGGCCACTGCGTCGGCCCTGATTGATCATCGCCTGCATGTCGTCATCGTGACAGGCGCTCATCAGAATGATGCCCGCCTCGACATTGCGCTCACGCAGATAGCTGAGAACATCAGCGCCGGTGAAGTCCCCCAGTTCATAATCCACCAGGATGAGGTCTGCCTGTAGGGAGGAAGGGTCACAGGCGATGTCCTGCAGTCCCTCACTTTCCATGCAGCTGAATCCGAAGGTGGAAAGCAGTCCGGCGATCAGCTCACGAAAGTCCGGATCATCGTCGATGATGAGTGCATGTCGCGTCATGTGATACATCCTTGGCTGGGGGCGAGAGGACGCTCACGGTGACATTTCTCGGGGGGTAGGTGAGCGCATGTCTGAAGACTAGCAACGTCGCCACTCACAACGCGTATATCGACACATTTGGCGCCACCTTTTTACATTCATGCGCCTGGTGGAGTCGTCCGGATTCAGAGTGGCGCACGGCGGTGAGACGTCGGGACACGAGATCGATGAATGCGCGGCAGAGATGCCAGAGGCGCCCGACAGGCGCCTCTGGAAGACGGGGACGTTCTCCTGCGTAAGCCGGCTCAGCGCAGCCTGTCGCAGTTGGGCTTCTCGCCGGCGGCCCGTGCCTGTTGGTAGGTCGGCAATGCGGTCTCGAGGCGCTCGTTGAGCGCGGTCATGCGCTGCTCGTCACTGGGGTGAGTGGACATCCAGACCGGGGGCTGAGCGCCACCGGAGGCGTTCATGTTAGCCCACAGCTTGATGCTGGCACGTGGGTCAAAGCCGGCTTCGGCCATCAGGTCCAGCCCCAGCAGGTCGGCTTCGGACTCATGTGAACGCGAGAACGGCTTGAGCACGCCATATTCGGCGCCCATGCCCAGCAATCCCATGAGCTGATCACCACCGGTGCCTTCCAGCCCGGCCAGTGCCTGGGTCAGGGAAAGACCTGCGGACGTCAGGGATTGGGTCGAGACGCGCTCATTGGCATGGCGGGCCAGCACGTGGGCGATCTCATGGCCGATGACGGTCGCCAGCTGATCCTGATTCTCGGCGACTTCCAGCAGACCGGTGTTGACGCCGATGTAGCCGCCCGGCAGTGCGAAGGCATTGGCAGAGTCATCCTCGAATACCTTGACCTGCCACTCGCTGATGCCATAGCTGGCGGGCACCTTGGCGGTCACGGCATCTGCCACGCAGCTGACATAGGCATCCTGGCGGCCTTCCACCACCGGCAGCTCCTGTTGGTACTTGCTGAAGCTGGCTTCTCCCATCTTCTCCAGCTCCTGATCCGAATAGAGCGTCAATTGGCTTCGGCCCAGAGGAGAACTGGCGCAGGCACTCAAGGTGACGGACGCCGCAAGAGCCGCCAGCGGGAGCAGACGGCGCAGGGCGCGGGGAGATGAGTGATCGAGCAATCCTGGCATTGAGGCCTCCTGGCAATGGTGACGATGACAACCTTCGAGTGCACGGCAAGGCGGTGCTGAACGTGCAAGAAACGTGCAGACAGCATAACCGGATAGGCGCAGTGGTGCAGTCAGCGAAATGATACGTTGCTGAGATCACAGCAACGTCAGGCCAGACGGGCTCGCCGGGCATGAGATACTGGGCGCGATCTCATGGGCCTGCCACGGCCCTTGCCCCATGTACCTGACAGGGAGTCATCATGTCACCAGAGTTTGAACACCGCCTCTCGCAGTTGCTGGACCGTCTGGAGCCGATGCTGCCGCCGACGGCTGTCGAGGTGGACTGGACACGAGACGTCGCCGCCTTGTGGACCCGCCACCCCCTGGGCGGCCGCCTGACCCCGATCGCGCCGCGTGATGCCCTGACGCTCGAGGATCTGCTCGGCATCGCCCGTCAGAAGCGCGAGCTGCTGGCCAATACCCGCGCCTTCCTGGCGGGTCGGCCGGCCAACCACGCGCTGTTGTGGGGCGCGCGTGGCACCGGCAAGTCATCGCTGGTACGTGCGCTGCTCAACACCCTGGGCAGTGAAGGCCTGCGGTTGATCCAGATAGACCGTCACGACCTGCCGGCGCTGCCGGGGCTGGTCGCCGAGCTGGCACAACAGCCGCACCGCTTCATCGTCTACTGTGATGACCTGTCCTTCGAGGGCAGCGATGACGCCTACAAGGCGCTCAAGAGCGTGCTGGATGGCACCCTGACGGGCCCGCCGGAGAACGTGCTGCTGTACGCCACGTCCAACCGTCGTCATCTGCTGCCGGAGCACATGAGCGACAATCACGACACCCATATCGTCGATGGCGAGCTGCATCATGGCGATGCGGTGGAAGAGAAGATCTCGCTGTCGGACCGCTTCGGCCTGTGGCTGGCCTTCCATCCCTTCAATCAGGATGCCTATCTGGAGACCTGTCAGCACTGGGTGGAATGGCGTCTCGGCGCGGGCAGCTTCGACGAGGCGGCGCGTGCCGAGGCGTTGCGTTACGCCACTCAGCGCGGGGTGCGCAGCGGGCGTGCTGCCTGGCAGTTCGCCAATCTGTGGGCGGGACAGAAGACGCTGGAAGCCTGATGCCATCATGTGACCGGGGTGTGCAGCACCGGCCACTGGCCTGAGGCAATGCGCCCAGACGAAGACGCCGCCCCTGCAGTCATCTGCGGGGGCGGCGTCGTTCAGGTGCGGAACCTGTTCAGAGCATGCGCGGCGGCTGTGATCAGCGGCGTTGCTTGCGTTCCTTGCGGGCTTCCTTGGTGCGCGCCAGTGAACGCTCTTTCGCGCGCTCGCGGTCATCGCTGCCCTGGGCACCGTCGAAGGGGTTGTCGCCTGAGCGGAACTCAAAGCGCATCGGCGTGCCCTTGACCTTGAGCACCTTGCGGAAGGTGTTGGTCAGATAGCGCTTGTAGGCTTCCGGCAGCTTGTTGGTCTGGTTGCCGTGCACCACGATCAGCGGCGGATTGGCGCCGCCCTGGTGCGCCATGCGCAGCTTGATGCGACGGCCGTTGACCATCGGCGGCTGGTGCGCCTGAGTGGCATCCTGCAGCAGGGTGGTCAGGCGCTTGGTCGACCAGCGGGCCACGGCACTCTCGAAGGCGCGGTCGATGGACGGGTAGAGGTCACCCACCGCCGTACCGTGCAGTGCGGAGATGAAGTGCAGGTCGGCGTAGTCGGCAAAGCCCAGGCGACGCTTGATCTCGGAACGCATCTTCTCCTTGGCTTCGCTTTCCAGGCCATCCCACTTGTTGACCACCAGCACCAGAGCGCGACCGCTGGTCAGCACGAAGTCCAGCAGGTGGAGATCCTGCTCGACCAGTCCCTGACGGGCATCGAGCACCATCACGGCGACGTTGCACTTCTTGATCGCTTCCAGGGTCTTGATGATGGAGAACTTCTCCACCACTTCGCGCACGTTCTTGCGGCGACGGATCCCGGCGGTATCGACCAGCAGATACGGCTTGCCACGACGCTCGAAGGGAATCTCCACGGCGTCGGTGGTGGTGCCGGCCTGGTCAAAGACGACCACGCGCTCCTCGCCCAGCAGGCGGTTGACCAGCGTCGACTTGCCGACGTTCGGGCGACCGATGATGCCGATGCGCACGCCGCGGTCATCCAGCTCCGGATGCAGGTCCTCGTCTTCGCCTTCCTCGACTTCCGGGTAGGGCGAGAGCACCTCTTCCAGCAGCGTGGTGACGTTGCGGCCATGCTCGGCGGCGATGGCACGCGGGTCACCCAGACCCAGGGTCCAGAAGTCGGACTTGCCGATTTCCTCGTCCATGCCGTCGGTCTTGTTGACCACCAGCCAGGTCTTCTTCTGGTTGATGCGCAGGTGGTTGGCGATGGCTTCATCGGCCATGTTCAGGCCGGCGCGCGCGTCGACCATGAACAGCACGATGTCGGCCTCGTCGATGGCGGCCAGCGACTGGCCCGCCATCATCAGGTCGATACCTTCCTCGTCACCGCTGATGCCGCCGGTGTCGATGACGGTGTAGGGCTTGCCACCGACCTTGCCGGTGCCGTACTTGCGGTCACGGGTCAGGCCCGGGAAGTCGGCGACCAGGGCATCACGGGTCTTGGTGAGGCGATTGAATAGCGTCGACTTGCCGACATTCGGGCGGCCGACCAGGGCGATCACGGGGTTCATGAAATCTCACAGCATTCGCAGGGATAGCATCGATGCCGGCCCCGGGCGGTCTGCTTCGAACCATGACGGCTGGAAAGCACCTTGTGCAGGCAGGGCGATAGCGATGATATCGGACTTGGGTCACTGAAGGGCGTCGTCGGCAGGCGCCTGACGAGGCGTGTCTCCAGTATGGCCCGCAGAGTGGGCCTTGGCACTCTCTGCGGAAATGATCTCGTGGCTGAGTTCAGCGAATCTGCCGACACCTTGGCGCGTCAGCCGACTCGTGTGGTCAGCGGGGGCGGTATTCTAGCACTGCGAGCATGACGCTACCAATGGCGTAGACGGCATTGCGTGCCCACAACGCATCAACGGCAGCACTGGGGCTGCCGTTGATGCGTTGCAGAGGCTTCCCGACCGGACTCAGGGAGCTTCGAGATCCAGTGCGGTCAGCTCGCCATCATTGGTGTAGACGAAGATGCGCTTGCCTTCGGTGAGCGGCGTGATGCTGATGCCGTCGCCACCGACGTCGTAGCGGCCAGCCATTTCCCCACTCTGGGCATCGATCAGGTGCACGTAGCCTTCATAATCTCCCACCACCAGCTTGCCATCGATGAAGGCGGGTGAGGTCAGCCAGCGACCCTCGAGGTCTTCCGATTTCCACAGCACGTTGCCGGTGTTGGCATCCATCGCCAGGATGTGGCTGGCGTTGTCGATGCTGAACAGGTAGTCACCCACGACGATCGGTGTCAGGTAGCTGGAGGAAGGCTTGTCCCACAGCGGCTCGCCATTGCGAGCATCCAGCGCGATCAGGCGGCCGTTGTAGCTGGTGACGTACAGGCGACCGTCACGGGTCAGCACCGGCTGGCCATCCAGATCCACCAGCTGATCCACTTCGGTACGCCCGGAGGGCACCGCGACCCGCAGGTCCCACAGCTCCTGACCCGAGCGGTTGTCCAGGGTCACGAGCTTGCCATTGGCGAAGCCGGCGAAGGTGACCGGCTGGATGACGCGCGGTGCGCCGGTGCCGCGCAGCGTCAACGCGGGGATGGTCGCGGAATAGACCCACTGTTCCTCGCCGGTGAAGCGATCCAGTGCGGTCACGCTGCCATCGACGCTCTGCACCACGATCAGCTCCTCGTTGTACTGAGGTGCGGCCAGCACTTCGCTGGAGACTCGCGTGCTCCATTCGATGCTGCCGTCCTGCTGGTCAATGGCGCTGACCTTGCCATCGCGGGTACCGACATACAGACGAGACGGGTCGGCATTCAATGCACTGGTGATGCCGGCCGGCAGGGTGATCTGCCAGACCTCGTCGCCGGTCTTGGCATCGAAGGCTTCCAGCTCACCCTCTTCAGCCGCCACGAACAGCCGGTCATTGGCCACGATGGGGGCCAACGGGTAGTGAGCGCGACCCAGGCCGTTGCCGACCGATTCGCTCCAGGCGGAATCCAGCGCCACCGTGGCATCGAAGTCGACGAGTTCCTTGGGGGCATACTCTGGCTGGGCACTGCTGGCGCAACCGGCCAACAGGCTGACGGTCAGCAGCGACACAGGCAGCGACAGGCGGTGATTCAGTTTCATGACGGGCTCTCCACGGCGAGGTCGGCGAGTTTCAGATCCAGCCCGTAGACCGGCTGGCCGCTCTGCTCGGACAGGCGGCTGGCTTCTTGATAGGCCGCGACGGCTTCATCACGCTTGCCTTGTGCCACCAGTGCATCCCCGCGCACGGCGGCGGCCTGTGCCGCGAGGGTCGTGGGCGGGTTCTCCAGCAGGCTCAAGGCCTTGTCCTGCTCGCCGAGCTCCACATGGAGTCGGGCCAGACGCAGGCTGGCCAGCCCCTTGAGATAGCTGTCGGCGTCGCTGTCCACCACGCTCTGCAGTGCCTTGGCGGCAGCGTCGAGGTCATCGGCCTTCACCGACATGCTGGCATCCAGCAGATGGGCCATCTGGGTATAGAGACTGTCGGCGTGCTCGCTTTCCAGCTCACTGATCAGATTGCGTGCCCGCTGGACACCCGCATCTTCCAGCGTGGGCTGACTGACGAGGCTGATCAGCTGTTGATAGCGCATGGAGGCTGCCTCGGACTGACTGGCCTCGTAATTCTGCCAGGCCTTGAAGGCAAAGATGCCGGCACCGGCCAGCACGACACCGGCGATCAGTGACTTGCCGTTCTCGCTCCACCAGCGCTTGATGGCCTCAAGCTGTTCTTCTTCGCTTCTGAGCTCTTCCGCCACGGGCGGTCTCCTTGACCTGGCCGGTACGCCGGCACATGCATTCGGGAGGCGGGGCGCACTGGCCCCGCCGGATATTCACTGGCCGTCTCAGGCGCTGAAGACACTCGCGAGACGCTCGCCGAGGGCGCGCTGATTCAGGGTTTCCTGATCACGCTCCTCGCGCAGGAACTTGAGTCCCACGGTCCCTTCGATGACTTCATTCTCACCGAGAATCAATGCCACGCGTGCGCCGCTCTTGTCGGCCTTCTTCATCTGGCTCTTGAAGCTGCCGCCGCCGCAATGCAGCACGAGGCGCAGGTCGGGCAGGGCGCTGCGCAGATCTTCGGCCAGACGCATGGATTCGGCTTCGGCCTGCTCGCCCATCGACATCAGATAGACATCGACGGTCTCACGCACGGCCTCCGGGACCAGTTCCAGTGTCTCGAGCAGCAGGATCAGGCGCTCGACACCCATGGCGAAGCCGACCGCCGGCACCGGCTTGCCGCCCAGCTGTTCGAACAGGCTGTCATAGCGGCCACCGGCACACACGGTGCCCTGGCTGCCCAGTGCGGTGGTGGTCCACTCGAACACGCTGCGCGAATAGTAATCCAGGCCACGTACCAGGCGCGGATTGATGACGTACTGGATGCCCGCCGCATCGAGACGTGCCTTGAGGCCCTCGAAGTGCACGCGGGAGGCTTCATCCAGGTGATCGCCGAGACGCGGCGCGGCATCGACGACGGCGGCCATGTCCGGGTTCTTGGTATCGAGAATGCGCAGCGGATTGCTGTGCAGGCGACGCTTGGCGTCCTCGTCGAGCACGTCCAGATGCTGCTCGAAGTATTCGATCAGCAGGTCACGATAGGCAGCACGTGCTTCCAGGCTGCCCAGTGAGTTCAGTTCGAGCGTGACGTGCTCCAGCAGGCCCAGCTGACGCCACAGGCGTGCCGAGATCAGGATCATCTCGGCATCGATGTCCGGGCCATCCATGCCGTAGGCTTCGACACCCACCTGATGGAACTGACGATAACGGCCTTTCTGCGGGCGCTCGTGGCGGAACATGGGGCCGGCATACCACAGGCGCTGGATCTGGTTGTGGACCAGACCGTTCTCCATCGCCATGCGCACGCAGCTGGCCGTGCCTTCCGGACGCAGGGTCAGGCTGTCGCCGTTGCGATCCTCGAAGGTGTACATCTCCTTCTCGACGATGTCGGTCACCTCGCCGATGGAGCGCTTGAACAGCGCGGTCTGCTCGACGATGGGCGTGCGAATCTCGCGATAGCCGTACTGGCCCATCAGGGTCTGCACCTGGCGTTCGAAGTATTGCCATACCGGTGAGTGGTCCGGCAGCAGGTCGTTCATGCCACGGATGGCCTGGATCTTGGTGCTCAACGTTCTCTCCTGAATCCTTGCGCATCTCCCCGCGGCAGCGGCATGCAACAGCATGACGTCAGGCGGGGAGACGAAGGCGCATCGTGATGATGCGCAAGCCGACTGAGACGTGCTCAGCCCTGGCGGATGATGGTATCGGCCTCACGGGCCTCTTTTTCGGCGACCTTGTCTCGAATCAGACGTTCCAGGTCATCGACGAGCGTGTCGTTGGTCAGCTTGCTGGCCGGCTTGCCGTCCAGATAGACCAGATTCGCCGGGCTGCCGCCGGTCAGACCGACATCGGTCTCCTTGGCTTCACCGGGGCCGTTGACGACACAGCCGATCACCGAGACGTTCAGCGGCGTCAGCACGTCCTCGAGGCGATTCTCCAGCTCGTTCATGGTCTTGATGACGTCGAAGTTCTGACGTGAGCAGCTGGGGCAGGCAATGAAGTTGATGCCCTTGGCACGCAGCTTGAGACTCTTGAGCATGTCGAAGCCGACCTTGATCTCCTCGACCGGGTCCGCGGCCAGCGAGACACGAATGGTGTCGCCGATGCCGTCCATCAGCAGCATACCGAGGCCGATGGAGGATTTCACGGTACCGGAACGCAGACCGCCGGCTTCGGTGATCCCCAGGTGCAGCGGCTGTTCGATGCGCGTGGCCAGATCGCGATAGGCGGCGACGGCCATGAAGATGTCGCTGGCCTTGACGCTGACCTTGTATTCCTGGAAATCAAGGCGATCGAGGTGATCGATGTGGCGCATGGCGGATTCGACCAGCGCGGCCGGCGTCGGTTCGCCGTATTTCTTCTGGAGGTCCTTTTCCAGGGAGCCTGCGTTGACGCCGATGCGGATCGGGATACCGTTGTCACGTGCGGCACTGACCACGGCACGCACACGGTCTTCACGGCCGATGTTGCCCGGGTTGATGCGCAGGCAATCCACGCCGAGCTCGGCGACGCGCAGGGCGATCTTGTAGTCGAAGTGGATATCGGCCACCAGCGGGATGTTGCTCTGCTGCTTGATGCGACCGAAGGCTTCAGCGGCATCCATGTCCGGCACGCTGACACGCACGATATCGGCACCGGCATCCTCGAGGCGCTTGATCTGCGCGACGGTGGCGGCGACATCGTTGGTGTCGGTATTGGTCATGCTCTGCACGGAAATCGGTGCATCGCCGCCGACGGCGACGTTGCCGACATGAATCTTGCGCGAGACGCGGCGCTTGATGGGGGAGTGACTATGCATGGGATTCCGGATCATTCACCGAGTGTGAGTTTGGCGACGGTGCCGCGTGTGGCGCTTTTCAGATCAACCGGCTCGTTCATGTATTCAAGGACGACGCCCGCAGATTTGCCGATGGTGAGCTTGAAAGGCGGCTTGCCTTCCAGCGTCTTGCTGCTGCCTGGCGGGTTGGTGCCGTAAAGCAGTTTCTTGCCATCAGCATCACGGATATCGGTCCAGGAATCCGTATTGAAGGTCAGTGTCAGCTTGCGCGGGTCAGCGGCAGGGGCAGGGGCGGTAGCTTCCTGTACCGCTTGCGGTTCTGTCGTGTCCTCTGCGCCGGCAGCCGCGGTGTCGCTTGCGGTGTCCGCCGCGAGGCTGGCATCCGCCGGCGTGGTGCCGGTTTCGCTGACGTCGCCGCCAGTCGTGGCCGGAGTCGCCCCGGGTGTCGTCGCGACGGATTCGCCGGCGCTGGCCTCCCCGGCATCGTCAGTGGCAGGCGCTGCTGCCGTCTGGGAGAGGGTCAGCTCGATCGAGCCATCGGCATTGACGACCGGTGAGCCATCGTCGGTCGCGCCTTCGCTGAGGGGGGCGGCGTCGGACGTCTCTGACGGTGAGGTGCGTCCATAGTCTCCACTCTGCCACCAGACGTAGCTGAGGCCGATCAGTCCGGCGATGACCAGCAGGCTGACGAGTCGAAACAGGTACTTGCCCAGCTTGCCGGGCGGGCGCACCGAGGGGCTCATCGCAGGAGGATGGCGCTCCACCTCGGTGGTGCCGAACTGGGCATTGTACTGGCCGACGACCGCTTTCTCATCCATGCCCAGCAAGCGGGCATAGGCGCGCAGGTAACCGCGGCGGTAGGCCGCGATGGGGATCTGGTCGTAGTGGTCGCGTTCCAGGTCATCGACCAGACTGGGGCGCAGGTTGAGCTGTGTTGCCACTTCATCACGTGACAGCCCCTGATGCTCCCGCTCAGCCTTGAGAAGCTTGCCAGGCAGTGTGTCGCTGACGGACATGTCAGGGGAGGGCTGATGTTCGCTCATGGCGCATCCTTGTAGGGAAGAACGGACGACCGGATACCTGTCCGGGTACTCTTCCGGTATTGCTGTGAACAGTTACTGTAAACAACTGCTGTGAACGATGGTCGTGAAAACGGGTGACTGCCAACAGGAGTGACCATCCGCTCCGGCTGTCGAGCTGACATGCCACGACGGTGACGTGACCTCGTCGGCGATGGCAAGCCGTCATGCCATGTTGACGTCGGCACTATACCAAGGCCGGGCCAGAATTTTCACCGGCATTTCGGTCTTCCGGTGCCTCAACGAAGCAACCTGTCGCCGAGTGACGCCCGGTGAGCCGGGCGCGCAGGGCGTTTCCCGCGTCACGCCACGCCCGAGCCCCGGTTTCATGGTGTGCGGATGACCGCGCGTCCGGCCTCGCGTGTTCTGATCTGCTCCAGCTGTCGGCCGTAGAGGTCCGCCAGACGTGCATCACCGCGTGCCACGGCGACATCCACGGCCAGTTCCAGACTGTCACTGTCGGTGCCGTTCAGTCGGAAATATCGGCTCAGCGCCTGCTGGGCAGCGTCATCGTCACCGGCTTCATGTTCCATGCGCGCCTTGGCGAGCCACGCCTCGGCTTCCCGCGGGTTGATCTTGACGGCACGATCGAAGTTCGCCCGTGCCTCGCTCGTCTTGCCCAGCTGCAGCTGACAGCGCCCCAGGTTGGTGTAGAGCTGGCCGCGGTTATCATAGGTCAGATCCTGCGTGGCTTTTTCCAGCTGCTCGCAGGCGGCGACGTATTCCCCGCGCGAGTACAGGAATGCCGCATAGTTGTTGCGTGCCCGCGTGAACGAGGGGTCACTGGCGATGGACTGCTTGAAGTAGTCATCTGCCAGCACGTTCTCGCCCTGACGCTGATAGATCATCGCCAGCCCGGCCTTGGCTTCGGCATTCCCCTGCTGCAGCTTGAGTGCCTTCTGGAAGGCATTGTCCGCGCGTTGCAACTGATTACGACTCAGATAGGCCTCGCCAAGTTCCACATAGGCCGTCGATGCCTTGTTGTCATCGGGGGCCGCGTAAGGGTCATTGGTTTCCACGCGCGTCGCGCAGCCCGACAGGGTCAGGCCGGCAAGACTCAGGCACAGCAGCATGCCGCGAACTCGCGCCGTGGCGCCGCGGCGGGAAAAGCGATGAAGTGGCAGACGACTCGACATGCAATCCTCGCGAGATAAGGCTCGTGATCTGCCTGCGGGCGAGGATCGCTGCAGGCAACAGAAGCGCCTCCATCAAAGCGCTGCACTCCAGACAAGTCAAGGCGGGTTTGTCAGGCAGGGCGGTGGGGGTCGTCACAGTCGCGCGGCAGGCATCCCCATGGGCCATTTGCGGCTTCCCCGCGCGAAAACGCCAGCCATGAAAAGCTCATGGCTGGCGCTGGGAGTCACCGTGGTGGCCTCAGGTATCTGGCCCCGACAAGTGCTCTGGCTCAGTCGGCGTCGAGCTGGATGGCGTTGATGTAACGCTCGGCGCGACGGGTGCGGTCCTTGACCTGACCGACCAGCTGGCCACAGGCGGCGTCGATGTCATCGCCACGTGTCGCGCGCACCGGGGCGGTGTAGCCCAGCTCATAGAGACGCTGCTGGAAGCGCATCACCTGATTGCGTGACGGCTTCTCGTAACCGGAATGCGGGAACGGGTTGAACGGGATCAGGTTGATCTTGCACGGCAGCTCGTCGAGCAGCGCGGCCAGTTCCTCGGCGTGCTGGATCTGGTCGTTGACGTCCTTGATCAGGGTGTACTCGATGGTGACGATACGCGCGTCGTCACACTTGGCCAGGTAGCGATGGCAGGAGTCGAGCAGCGCGCGGATGTTCCACTTGCGGTTGATCGGCACCAGCACGTTGCGCAGTTCATCGTTGGCCGCGTGCAGCGAGATCGCCAGGCTGACGTCCATCTCGTCGCCGAGCTGGTCCAGCTTGGGCACCACACCGGAGGTGGAGAGGGTGACGCGACGCTTGGACAGGCCATAGGCGTTGTCGTCCAGCATCAGCTTCATTGCCGGCACGACGTTGTCGTAGTTCATCAGCGGCTCGCCCATGCCCATCATCACCACGTTGGTGACTGGACGCTTGCGGGTGTCCTTGCGGTCTTCGGCGCCACGGGTGGCGACCCACACCTGGCCGATGATCTCGGCGGCGGTCAGGTCACGCTCGAAGCCCTGCTTGCCGGTGGAGCAGAAGCTGCAGTCCAGCGAGCAGCCGACCTGGGAAGACACGCACAGGGTGCGACGATTGCCGTTCTCGGACGGAATCAGCACGGTCTCGACATAGCTGCCGTCGCTGACTTCCAGTACCCACTTGCGGGTACCGTCCTTGGACTCGCCTTCATAGACGATGCCCGGCGCGCGAATCTCGGCGACCTGCTTGAGGCGTTCGCGCAGGGGCTTGGCGAGATTGGTCATCTCGTCGAAGCTGTCGACGCCTTCCTGGTGAATCCATTTCATCACCTGGGTGGCGCGGAATTTCTTCTCGCCGATGCTCTCGAAGAAGGCTTCCATCGCCGGGCGCGGCAGGCCAAGCAGGTTGGTGAGCTTCACGTCGGCAGGTGCCGCGGCATCGGTAGCGGTTGCAGTGGTATCAGTCATGGTCTCGGGCCGGTCGTGTCAGGGATGGGCAGGCGTCAGCCACAAGGATAGACGTCTGCAGGGTGGCGCTGTCAGCGGAGGTGGCGATGAATCGCGGACCTCAATGGACACTCGCAGTCAGGCAATGGGCAGGGAATGGCCGCACGGCACTGGCGGAGGTAGCTGCAGGGCTTCAAGAAAAGCGTATCGGACCTGCTCAAGCGTCGAATCTGCTTCAGGGAATGCAGGTTGGCGCACGACGCTTCAGCACGTCCGATACCACGACGGCCCCGCCACGCAGGCAGGGCCGTCGAGTCATGCACGGCTGGTGATATCACGCCCGCAAGGGACAGACATCATCAGGCGCACAAGGCGAAATCAACCGCGCGGGCAGATTTCGTTGTCGCCGAAGAAGTAGGCGATTTCGCGAGCAGCGGATTCCGGCGCGTCAGAACCGTGAACGGCGTTGGCGTCGATGGAAGTGGCGAAGTCTGCACGGATGGTGCCAGCTTCTGCTTCCTTCGGGTTGGTAGCGCCCATCAGGTCGCGGTTCTTTGTGATGGCGTCTTCGCCTTCCAGCACCTGGATCATGACCGGGCCGGAGGTCATGAAGCCGACCAGCTCACCGAAGAAGCCACGTTCGCTGTGCTCAGCGTAGAAGCCTTCGGCCTGTTCCTTGGACAGGTGAACCATCTTGGAAGCGACGATCTGCAGACCGGCCTTCTCGAAGCGAGAGTAGATCTCGCCGATCACGTTCTTGGCGACGGCGTCCGGCTTGATGATGGACAGAGTACGCTGGGTCATGGTGAATCTCCTGAGACAAGCTTTGAAGAGCCGCACGGCCTGGGGCCTTGCGGCGGAAAAAGGGCTCTGTCGACGCAGGGCTCGACAAAAGTGGGCGGCATTATAGCTGCTCGCGTCATCCACTGCATCCATCATGCGGATACTGGATGACGCGCGGATGGCAGGCGTCTTGTCTGCAATGACGCTCTACGCGCTGAGCCAGCTCTATACGCTGATGCTGGATCTACACGCTGAGCCAGGTCTACACGCTGAGCCAGGTCTACACGCTGAAGCTCTCGCCACAACCACACTCGTCCTTGACGTTGGGGTTGTTGAAGCGGAAGTAGCGGTTCAGACCGTCCTTGACGTAGTCCACTTCGGAGCCGTCGAGCACGGCCAGCGCTTCGCTGTCGACATAGACAGTCGCGCCGTGATCGACGAAGACGACATCTTCCTCGTTGGCCTCATCGGCGAAGTCGAGCACGTAGCTGTAGCCGGAGCAGCCGCTGGGCTTGACCGAGACGCGCAGGCCAAGGCCGTGGCCGCGCTCGGCCAGCACGACACGGATCTGGTCGGCGGCGGAGGGGGAAATCGACAGGTGTGCCATGAGCAGTCTCCCGGGTCAGGCGCGCAGCGAGGTCAGGGCATGCCTGAGCTCGCCGAGCGCGGATTCAATGTCGGCGGCGGTGGTGAAGCGTCCGAAGCTGAAGCGCAGTGACGCCAGCGCCAGTGGACGGGGCACCCCGATGCCGGTGAGTACGAAGGACGGTTCGACACTGGCGGAATTGCAGGCCGAACCGGTGGAAATCGCGATGCCGCGCAGTGCCATCAGCATCGCCTCACCGTCCACGCCTTCGAAGGCGAGGTTGAGGATGCCGGGGGCGCTGACGTCTATATCGGTATTGAAATGCACGCCTTCAAGGCCGGATAGTCCGGCGACGAATTGCTGGCGCAGCGCGATCAGGTGCTGGTGGTCGGCATCGAACTGTTCGGCGCACAGGCGGTAGGCCTCGCCCATGCCGACGATCTGATGGGTGGGCAGGGTGCCGGAGCGCATGCCGCGCTCATGCCCGCCGCCGTGGATCAGGGCCTCTACCTTGATCTGCGGCTGACGTCGCACGTACAGCGCGCCAACCCCCTTGGGGCCGTAGGCCTTGTGCGCGGACAGCGACAGCATGTCGATGGGCTGTCGGCTGACATCGAGCTGCACCTTGCCGGGAGCCTGGGCGGCATCGACATGGAAGGCCGCGCCATGCGAGCGGGCGATATCGCCGAGGGCATCGAGATCATTCAGGCTGCCCAGCTCATTGTTCACTGCCATCAGCGATACCAGGATCGTGTCGGCGCGCAGAGCGTCACGCAGGCTCTGGGGGCTGATGCGGCCATCCGGCTGCGGTGCGATACGCGTGACCTCGAAGCCCTCGGCTTCCAGCGCACTGGCGGTATCCAGAATCGCCTTGTGCTCGATGGTCGAGGTGATCAGGTGACGCCCACGCTCGGCATTGGCGCGCATGTAGCCGGTCAGCGCCAGGTTGTCGGCTTCGGTGGCACCGCTGGTCCAGACGATCTCGCGCGGGTCGGCGCCGATGGCGTCGGCTACCTGACGACGCGCGCCCTCGACCGCCTGCTCGGCCAGCCAGCCCGGCATGTGACTGCGCGAGGCCGGGTTGGCGAAGGTGCCGTCCTGCGTCAGGTGACGCATCATCAGCTCGGCGACGCGTGGGTCGACGGGCGTGGTGGCAGCATAGTCAAGGTAGATCGGCTGGGACATGGTGACTTCCTGAAGACATGACGAACGGGTTCAGCTGCCGGGCATGACGGTGATCGGTGTCGGCTCGCAGGCCTTGCGCTGACGACTGGCAATCTGGCGAACCTCCTCACGTGCGACAAGGTCCGCCAGGCTGATGCCGTCGAGAAAGCCATGGATCTCATCGGACAGGTCACACCACAGATGGTGCGTGAGGCAGGTGTCGCCTGCCTGACAGTCCGAGAGTCCCTGGCAGCGGGTGGCATCCACCGATTCATTCACGGCATCGATGATGCGCGCCACGGAGGTGCTTTCCAGCTCGACGTCCAGCAAGTAGCCGCCACCCGGGCCGCGTACGCTCTTGACCAGCCCGGCACGGCGCAGGCGAGCGAACAGCTGCTCGAGATAGGACAGGGAAATGCCTTGGCGCACGGAGATGTCGGCAAGGCAGGTCGGACCACAACTGGCATGAAGCGCCAGATCGAGCATCGCGGTGACGGCGTAGCGTCCCTTGGTGGTCAGGCGCATGGCGGAACTCGTGAGCTGGTGGAGCGAATGGCATCGGCGACAGGGCCGCAGTGTCGGCGCCGTCTGCAGGCAGACGGCGCATCAGACTGTCCATTATGGTGAGACGCGGCGAGGGGGTCAATCCCGACTGATTTGGTCAACTTTATCCGTGCTGGCGCTCGGACTCGCCATGACCGGAGGCGCTGGGTGTGGCGTCGGCTTCGCGGGTGACCGGCCGGGCCTGCGGACGCTTGTCCGCGGGCTCACCACCACAGGGGCCCAGCTCATCGATCAGCTGCGCGAAATCGGCATCGTCCAGCTCGGGAAGGTGGCCGGCGCGATAGCTGGCATCCAGCTTGCGCAGCGTGCCGCACATCTGTTCGATCCGCTTGTCCACCGCATGCATGTGATCGAGCATCGCGTGCATGGAGCGCGCGACCGGGTCGGGCATGTCCTGGCCCATGCCGTAGGCATCGAAGCCGAACTTCTCCTTCATGGCTTCGCGGCTTTCCGGATCGACGGGCGGCTCCTCCGCCACGTCCGGTTCGGCGCGCTTGACGATCTTGCCGGGAATCCCGACCACGGTGGCACCGGCCGGGACTTCGCGTGTGACCACGGCGTTGGAGCCGACCTTGGCCCCGGCGCCGACCGTGAACGGGCCGAGAATCTTGGCGCCGGCCCCGACGATGACGCCATCGCCGAGGGTCGGGTGACGCTTGCCGGCATTCCAGGTGGTGCCGCCGAGGGTGACGCCGTGATAGAGGGTCACGTCATCACCGATCAGCGCCGTCTCGCCGATCACGACGCCCATGCCGTGGTCGATGAAGAAGCGGCGTCCGATGGTGGCACCGGGATGGATCTCGATGCCCGTCAGCCAGCGCATCAGGGTCGAACCGGTGCGCGCCAGCCACTTGGCGTTGTGACGCCACAACCAATGATTGATGCGATGCGCCAGCAGGGCGTGCAGACCCGGATAGTTGGTCAGGACTTCAAAGAAATTGCGTGCCGCCGGGTCGCGAGCAAAGACGCTGTTGATGTCTTCACGCAGTCGAGTGAACATGGCGTGTCCTCAAAGAGTGCGGTTTGCCGCGTCGGTCTGTGCCAGGCGGACCTGCTTGTCGACTGACGAGAGAATCCCGCGCAGGATGTTGATTTCCATGCTGTCGGGGCGGGCGCGCAGGTACAGTCTGCGCAGGCGTGCCATCAGCTGGCGCGGTTGTTCCGGGTCCAGGAAATCGATGCTGATCAGCGTCTTTTCCAGATGCTCGAACAGGCGCTCGAGGTCTGCGTGGCTGGCCAACGGACTGTCCCAGTCGATGCCGAATGGCTGGTCATCCTCGGCCCGCGGGGTCTCGCCGGCGGCTTCCTGATCAGCCAGCCATGCCTGGCGGCACTCGTAGGCCAGCACCTGCACGGCCGCGGCCAGATTCAGCGAGCTGAAGTCCGGATTGGTCGGGATGTGGACGTGACGATGGCAGCGCTGCAGCTCTTCATTGGAGAGCCCGGAATCCTCGCGCCCGAACACGATGGCCACGCGGGCCTCCGGCAGGCGGGTCTCATCGGCCAGGGTGGCGCCGAAGGCGCGCGGCGTGATCATCGGCCATGGCAGATTGCGGGAGCGTGCGCTGCACCCGACCACCAGACTGCAGTCCGCCACGGCCTCTTCCAGCGTCTCATGCACGTGGGCATTGGCGACCAGAGTATCGGCGCCGGAGGCGCGTGAGGCGGACTCCTGACATTGCACCTGACAGCGCGGCGCGACCAGAGCGAGGTCGGCCAGACCCATGTTGAGCATGGCGCGGGCTGCACCACCGATGTTGCCGGGATGGCTGGTACCGATCAGGACAATGCGCAGACGTTCAAGCATGAGGACTTCCAGGATAGCGATTGAAGGGCGGGGCAATCGACGCGGCCCGGACACCGGGCAGGGCGGGACGTGCGTCAGGACCCGATATCCTAGCATGAAGCCGGCGCGGGGAGCAGTCAGGCGCTGACCGATAAGGCCGGCTCTCTTCGCCGAAGGTCGGGGATGGCGATGGCAGCCGGGCGTCGCATCTGCTAGACTTCGCCGTCCTGTTGTAGCGTATTCGCTCTCCTGCATTGCTGACCCCCGTGTCCGGCAGGTGCCATGAGCGTGGCCGTTGCACCCGCTGGCAGATTCCCGGGCCAGCCGCCTTACTGCGTTACACACCGTTCTTTAACAGCTTCCGACTCGTCAAGGCCTTGATCATGCATCCGATGGTCCAATTTGCGCTGCGTGCTGCACGCGGCGCCGCAGAGCAGTTCGTCCGTGTTCGTGAACGTATCGAAGTCGCGCGCAACGACAACGATCTCGATACCTTCATCGCTGACACCGCACGCCGCGCCGAAGCGCACATCGTGCGTCAGCTGGAACGCGGCTATCCGCAGCACGGCCTCTCCGGCCGTTACACCGACCATCGTGATGGCGAAGGCCAAGGCGCTGACTACCACTGGCGCATCGAGCCGGTGCACGGGTATTCCAACCTCGCATCCGCCTCTTCCGGCTTCGCGCTGTCCGTGGTCTGCCTGTTCAAGGGGCGTGCCGAGCACGCCGTGGTCATCGCGCCGTTCACCGACGAAGAGTACATCGTCAGCCGTGGTCGTGGCGCCCAGCATTCCGGCCACCGTATCCGCGTGACCAATGCCACCTCCATCGAAGGTGCGCGTCTGGCGATGGGTCTGCCGGAAAGCTGGCAGCGTCCGCGTCATCTGGCCACCTACCTGTCCATCGTCCAGCAGGTCGGCCCGCAGCTCGATACCCTGCGTGCCAATGGCTGTGCACTGCTGGATGTGCTCGAACTGGCCGCCGGCCGTGTCGATGCCGTCTACGTGCTGGGTCTGGAAGCCGGTGACAGCGAGATCGTCAGCCTGTTCCTGAAGGAATGTGGCGCACTGGCCGGCAGCGCCGACGGTACGCCGGTTGTCGTGGCGGAAGGCACGCTGATGGCCGCGGGTGCTCGCCTGTACAAGGCGCTGGCGCAGACCATGCAGCCGCACCTGTAAGATGCCGTGATTCGCTGTCCTGCCAGCCGCAGGGCGACGCGGAGAACGAAAAAAACCCCACCTCATGCGAGGTGGGGTTTTTTTGTGCCTGGCGATCCGTGCCGGGCGGTCGAGCGAGGCGCTTACGGCGCGCCGTCCTCGAACTGCTCCTTGGGCGGGGGAATCAGATCCACGCGCTTCAGGCCGACCACCAGCAACAGCGCCGCTGCCACGTAGATGGACGAGAAGGTCCCCGCGACCACGCCGATGATCAGTGCGATGGCGAAGTTGTGGATCATGTCGCCGCCCAGGAAGAACAGCGCCAGCAGCACCAGCAAGGTGGTGCCGGAGGTGGACAGCGTACGTGACAGCGTCGCGTTGATCGCGTCATTGAAGATCGACGGCATGTCATCGGTACGCGATTTGCGAATGTTCTCGCGAATGCGGTCGTAGACGATGATGGTGTCGTTCAATGAGTAGCCGATCACGGCCAGCACCGCGGCCAGTACCGTCAGGTCGAAGTCGAGTCCGAACAGGGCGAAGATGCCCAGCAGGATGATGACGTCGTGACCCAGCGAGATGAGGGCGCCGAGGGCGAACTTGTACTGGAAGCGGAAGGCCACGTAGACCATCACCACGGCCAGGGCGAGCAGCATGCCGAGACCGGACTGGTCACGCAGCTGATCACCGACCTGAGCACCGACGAACTCGGCACGGATCAGGTTGACGCTATCGCCGGTGGCCTGCAGGTGCGCCACGATGTCATTGCCGATGCCGGCCTCGAAGCTCTGCTGCAGACGCACCAGAATCTCGTTGCTGGCACCGAAGGTCTGGACCGAGACGTCCTTGTAGCCGGCGGCTTCCAGTGTCTGGCGTACGCTGTCCAGCGCCGGCGCCGCCTGGTATTGCACTTCCACCAGGGTGCCACCGGTAAAGTCGAGGCCCAGGTTCAGGCCGTGAATCACAAGGGCGCCAATGGCCACGATCGTCAGCACGATGGAGACGATGAAGGCCGCGCGCCGCTTGCTCATGAAGTCAAACTGTCGCATCACGATGGCCCCTCAGATCCAGAGTTTCTTGAGTGTCTTGCCGCCAATGGCAAGATTGATGATGCCGCGCGAGACCATGATCGCCGTGAACATTGACGTCAGGATGCCGATGGACAGCGTGACCGCGAAGCCCTTGACCGGGCCACTGCCGATGGAGAACAGGATCACCGCGACCAGCAGGGTGGTGATGTTCGCATCGACGATGGAGGTGAAGGCGCGTTCGAAGCCGGTATGCACGGCCTGGTGCAGCGGCATCTTGGAGCGCATTTCCTCGCGGATACGCTCGAAGATCAGCACGTTGGCATCCACCGCCATGCCCAGCGTCAGCACGATACCGGCAATGCCCGGCAAGGTCAGGGTAGCGCCCAGCATCGACATCGCGGCGATCAGGATCGCCAGGTTGGCGGTCAGGGCCACGTTGGCGACGACACCGAAGGCCTTGTAGCGGGCCAGCATGAACAGCACGACCAGCAGCAGGCCCAGCTCGACGGACAGGATGCCGCGCGAGATGTTCTCGGCACCCAGGCTCGGGCCGATGGTGCGTTCCTGCACGAAGTAGATCGGCGCGGCCAGCGAGCCGGAACGCAGCAGCAGCGACAGCTCCTTCGCCTCGGTCGGGGAATCCAGACCGGTGATGCGGAAGCTGTTGCCCAGCGCGCTCTGGATGGTCGCCAGACTGATCAGGCCCTTCTCGGTGTAGGGGATGCGCTTCTCGACTTCCTCGCCATCCTCCATCACGGTGCGCGTGCGTGTCTTGTGCTCGATGAACAGCACCGCCATGTTGCGGCCGATGGCAGCACGCGTGACGCGGTTCATGATCGAGCCACCGGTGCCATCCAGGTTGATGTTGACCTGCGGACGGCCACTTTCATCGAAGCTGGTGCTGGCGCTGGAGACACTGTCACCGCTGATGATCACGTCCTTCATGATGTTGGCGGTGCGCCCCGGCTGGTTGCGGAAGGCGAAGGTTTCCATCTCGCTGGAGGGCGTGTCGCTGGCCGCTTCGAGACGGAACTCGAGGTTGGCGGTGGCACCCAGTACGCGCTTGGCAGCGGCCGTGTCCTGCACGCCCGGCAGCTCGACCACGATGCGGTTCGGGCCCTGACGCTGCACCAGCGGCTCGGAGACGCCCAGCTCGTTGACGCGATTGCGGATCGTGGTCAGGTTCTGATTGACCGCGTAATCCTGAATCTCCTTGATGGCGGCGGTCGTCAGAGTGAGATCCAGTACGGCCCCACGATCGACATCGCGCTCATCGTATTCGAAGTTCTGGAAGTCGCGCGAGACCAGTGAACGTGCCTTCGAGCGGTCTTCGTCGTCGGAGAAGGTCAGGCTCAGCGTGCCATCGTTGACCTCACTGCCGCGGTAGCGGATACGCTCCTCGCGCAGGGTTTCCTTGATGGCGCTGGCGTTGACTTCCAGGCGTTGCTTGACCGCGGCGTCCATGTCGACTTCCAGCTGGAAGTGGACCCCGCCGCGCAGATCAAGCCCCAGCTTCATCGGCGAGGCGCCGAGACTGGAAAGCCAGGACGGCGTGGCATCAGCCAGATTCAGCGCGACGATGGCGTCATCGCCAAGGGTGTCGCTGATCAGTTCCTTGGCACGCAGCTGCTGGTCGTTGCTGGTGAGGCGAATCAGGCCGGTGGAACCATTGAGTTCCTCGGATTTGGGCGTGATGCCGGCGTTTTCGAGGGCGCTGGTGGCGCGATCGAGATCTTGCTGGTCGATGGCATCGGCGCCGCTGGCGGCACTGATCTGCACGGCCGGGTCTTCGGGGTAGAGATTCGGCAATGCGTAGATCACGCCGACGGCAAGTACCAGGCAGATCACCAGGTACTTCCAAAGCGGATAGCGGTTGAGCATGGCAGCCCTGTCCTTGGTGGAGCGGGAGAGAAATAGCATGCTGCCGGCACAGGGGCCGGCAGCAGGAGGGAGATCAGATGGACTTGATGGTGCCCTTCGGCAGGACCGCAGCCACGGCGGACTTCTGCACGTTGACTTCGTTGCCTTCGTTCAGCTCCATGGTGATGAACTGCTCGCTGACCTTGGTGATGCGGCCGACCAGGCCACCACCGATGACGATCTCGTCACCCTTGGCCAGGTTGCTGATCAGGTTCTTGTGTTCCTTGGCGCGCTTGGACTGCGGACGCCAGAGCAGGAAATAGAAAATGACCACGAAGCCGACCAGCATGACGATCTGGCCGATGGCGCCGCCGCCGGCGACAGCCGCTTCGGCTTCCGCGTGTGCGGCAGGAATCAGGAATTCCAGCATGTGTATCTCCAGAGGTTACGAGTGAACTGTTGTTATGCAATGAGCGTGATTCGAGCGCTGCTTCACGCCTGTCTCGAGTCAGATACCAAGGCGACCGGAGCGGGTTGCTCTCCGGTCGCGCTTCGATTCGATCAGTCGGCCAGCGGCGGCACCGGCAGGCCGCGCGCGGCATAGAACTGTTCCACGAAGTCCTGCAATGTACCCGCTTCAATTGCACCGCGCAAACCAGCCATCACGGTCTGGTAGTAGCGCAGATTGTGGATGGTGTTGAGCATGGAACCGAGCATTTCTCCACAGCGATCAAGGTGATGCAGGTAGCCGCGTGAGAAGTTGGTGCAGGTGTAGCAATCGCAGTCCGGGTCCAGCGGTGACGTATCGTGCTTGTGGACGGCATTGCGGATCTTGACCGTACCGGTCGGCGTGAACAGGTGGCCGTTGCGCGCGTTGCGGGTCGGCATCACGCAATCGAACATGTCGACACCACGGCGCACGCCTTCCACGAGATCCTCCGGCTTGCCGACACCCATCAGGTAGCGCGGCTTGTCCTCCGGCATCCACTCGGGAAGGTAGTCGAGCACCTTGATCATCTCGTCCTTGGGTTCGCCCACGGACAGGCCACCGATGGCGTAGCCATCGAAGTCGATCTTCTTCAGGCCCTCGAGGGATTTCTCGCGCAGGTCCGGATACATGCCGCCCTGGATGATGCCGAACAGTGCCGAGGGGGAATCGCCATGGGCATCGCGGGAGCGCTGGGCCCAGCGCAGTGACATCTCCATCGACTTGCGGGCTTCGTCATGTGTGGCCGGATACGGCGTGCACTCATCGAAGATCATCACGATGTCGGACCCCAGCGAGCGCTGGACGGCCATCGACTCTTCCGGGCCCATGAAGACCTTGGAGCCATCCACCGGTGAGCGGAAGTGAACGCCCTGTTCGGTAATCTTGCGCGTCTTGCCCAGCGAGAAGACCTGGAAGCCGCCGGAATCGGTCAGGATCGGCTTGTCCCATTGCGCGAAATCATGCAGGTCACCATGCGCTTCGATGACTTCCGTGCCCGGGCGCAGCCACAGGTGGAAGGTGTTGCCGAGGATGATCTCGGCGCCGATCTCCTTGATGGATTCCGGTGTCATGCCCTTCACGGTGCCGTAGGTACCGACCGGCATGAAGGCCGGGGTTTCCACCGTGCCGCGCGGGAAGGTCATGCGGCCGCGTCGCGCGCGACCATCGGTGGCGAGCTTCTCAAAGCTCATGAAGCATTCTTTGCGCATGGTTCTCTCTAAGGCTTGGCGGCGAAACAGGCCGCAGCGGGTGTGGGGCTAGCGTAAGCCACGTCGTGTTAACTGCGCATGACGTGGCTCATGTGATGAGGTAACGCTCGGGTCAGGCGCGTTCCAGCAGCATGGCATCGCCATAGCTGAAGAACTGGTAGCGCTCCTGCACGGCAGCCTGGTAGGCGGCCATGGTGTGCTCGTAGCCGGCGAAGGCCGAGACCAGCATCAGCAGGGTCGATTCCGGCAGATGGAAGTTGGTGATCAACAGATCCACCACCTGCCATTCATAACCGGGGTAGATGAAGATGTCGGTGTCACCGGAGTAAGGTGCCAGCTCGCCACCGTGGGCCTTGGCAGCACTTTCAAGGCAGCGCACGCTGGTGGTGCCGACAGCGACCACGCGACGGCCGGCCGCACGAGCACGCGCAATCGTGTCACAGGCTTCCTGACCGACCTCGATCCACTCGCTGTGCATGTGGTGCTCGAGAATGCTGTCGACACG
This sequence comes from Cobetia sp. BL01, assembly GCF_056493605.1. Lineage (NCBI taxonomy): Bacteria > Pseudomonadati > Pseudomonadota > Gammaproteobacteria > Oceanospirillales > Halomonadaceae > Cobetia > Cobetia sp. BL01. The sequence goes on from NZ_JBVBEE010000009.1 coordinate 116,205, forward strand.
CACCGGCTGGAAGGTGCCGGCACCGACGTGCAGGGTGACGAAGGCGGTCTCGATGCCTTTCTCGGCCATGGCGGCCATGATCGGCTCATCGAAGTGCAGGCCAGCCGTCGGTGCGGCCACGGCGCCATCGCGCCTGGCATAGACCGTCTGGTAGCGCTCGCGGTCCGACAGCTCGTCATCGCGGGTGATATAGGGCGGCAACGGCATGTGACCATGCTGGTTGAGCAGCTCGATCATCGGCGTCTCGCCGTGGAAGCGCAGCTCGAACAGCGCGTCCTGCCGGCCTTCGACCACGGCGGTGATGCCGCCTTCGAAGATCAGCTCGGTGCCCGGCTTCGGCGACTTGCTGGAGCGAATGTGCGCCAGACCACGGTGTGCATCCAGCGGACGCTCCAGCAGCATCTCGATCTTGCCGCCGGAGGCCTTCTGGCCGTGCAGGCGCGCGGGGATCACGCGGGTGTCATTGAAGACCACGACATCGCCGGGTTCCAGCTGCTCGAGCAGGTCAGGAAAGTGGCGATGCACGATCTCGCCGCTCTTGCCGTCCAGGTGCAGCAGACGGCAATCACTGCGCTGCTCGGAAGGGTAGCGGGCAATCAGCTCATCCGGCAGACTGAAATCATAATCACTGCGCTGGAGCGGGCGCTCGGAAGCGGAGGGGGCAACGCCAGAGGCATCGCCGGAATCGATTCGTGACATGGCCAACGGAAACTCTGGTGGCACGGCGCGCAGAAGGCGCTCCGCTGCAATGGAGATACCCTGCTCGCAGGCGTTCATGCCGTTAGCGCGTCTGTCTGTCTGCCCGCTCTCGAGCGGCAGTGGTCAGGGGCGATACGCAGGATGGACTGGCGAGCCTGGGCAGGCGAAAAAGGTGGCTCATGATACCGAATGGCATGGCTCCCGCGAAGTCCCGTTTTCGAACGACCTGTCCCGCTCAGTGCGTGAATCCGTCGCTGGGATGCGTTGCATGTGTCTGATCTGGCGTGAAAACTCGTTGACCTCGGCGTAGGCTTCCGTATAATTTCGCTCCATTGCCGGTGTGGCGGAATTGGTAGACGCAGCGGATTCAAAATCCGCCGCTTAATAGGCGTGTCGGTTCGAGTCCGACCACCGGCACCATCTTGAAAACAGTCGCTCACGAGCGGCTGTTTGCGTTTCTGGCCTTCGCCTCAGATTCATTGCTCTCAACTTCATTGCCTTGTGATCCCAGAGCACTCTTCTTTCTATTTCCTCTCTCCTCTCTGTCCTTTCTTCGCGCTCTTGCCAGATGATGGTCAGGGTGTCTGAGGCATAAAAAAAGCCCCGACCGGATGTCGGGGCTTTCTTGTCTCTGGCGCATCTGCCGGCGATTCACGCCTGATGTGGAACGCTCTTGACGCGTCGGTAGATGCTGTTGCTTGCGAGGGAAGGGTCAAGGAGTGCAATGCGCGTGCTCTGTATCGCGAGTTCCTGGCGCAGGGTAGACCACATGCCGATGAACTCGCGGCAATCTTGGCAGTTCACGAGATGGTCGGCGGATGGTGCATGGTATTGATAGTCCATCTTGAGGCCGGAGCATACCGGACAACACAGAGCCGCTCGAGCTTTCCCTTTCATTTCTCCTCTCCCTCTCAGCATTCGACTGAATTCGGTGAGGTTCAGCGTAGTGGTCTCATTTCCTTGAGTTCGCGAGCTTGCCAGTCATCAAGATTCGTAAGCCCACCAGCTCAGGCTTACGGATCTTTCTGGCCGCGTGGCATAGCCCCCACACTCGCGAGTCATCCTCTGACAGGGCCTTTCCCTGGCTGCACTTGCCTGTGCACTTAGCCCATCACTACGCTGAACTCGCCGCTCTCCCTGAGCAGCGATTAAGAAATTACTGATTATTGAAAACTTGTACAAGAGTTAATTTGTTGCACAAGTTTTCAGGTATGTAAGATCGTGTACTTCAAGATAGTCTCATATCAAGATGTTCTCATGTAATGTGGCGTTCGATCGTTCTGATTCGCTGGCGACGCTGTCCGGCGCGCTTGATGGTTCACGTCATGTGCAAGACCAATGTCGCCTACATGACATGGTGATGTCGCTGCCGGGCCAGTCTGACGCTTGGTACAATCGGGCGTATCCGCTGGAGCTGCAGAGGGGAAGGCTGAACACGGAAAGCGCTCTCATCCCGTCAGCCGTCGCGGGCAGGGGATTCAGAACCTGTACTGAACTTGAATGGAACTCGCGTGATGCTCGAGGGGCGCCTGGCGGCGAACCGCTGTTCAAGCATCGCTTTCACGAACTGCCATGGAACATGGAAAGACTGTCATGCATTGGATGCCACTGAATCTGTGGTTGTCACTGGTTGCGCTGTGCGCCATGGGGGCGATGTCGCCCGGGCCGAGTCTGGCGATGGTGCTTCGCCACACGCTGGGAGGTGGCAGAAGTGCGGGAGTCGCCGCCGGTATCAGCCATGCATTGGGGGTCGGGTTGTATGCCGCGCTCACCGCCTGGGGACTTGGTGCCTTGATCGTTCATTATCCGGGCATGTTCCAGGCGATCATGATTCTGGGGGCGGCCTATCTGGCCTGGTTGGGCGTCAAGGCATTGCGGGCGGGCCGTGGCGGGGCGCTTGAGGCTCAGGCCGTCACCACATCCCGTTCCATGGCGATTCGCGATGGCTTCATGGTGGCGCTGGCCAATCCCAAGCTGATCCTGTTCTTCGTGGCGCTGCTCAGTCAGCTGATCACGCCGGAGATGAGCGAGATGGGCAAGTGGCTGGTGGTCGTGACGGCGATGGGCATCGACGGTGCCTGGTATGTGTTGGTGGCGATGGTACTGTCGCACTCTCGGGTGCTGCCCTGGCTTCAGGCGCGGGCGGTATGGATCAATCGCCTGACCGGTATCGTGTTGCTGGCGTTGGCGCTGCGGGTCGTATGGGGTGTCTGACCGGCGCATGCCGGGAGTGACATGCGCCGTTGAGGAATGAGATTGCGTGGTAGAAGACGGCGGCCCTGACAGGTGATGTCAGGGCCGCGTTGCGTTGCAGGGGGTGGCTGGTGGAGCCGGAAGATCACGGAGTGAAGATGTCGGAGTAATCCTTCACGGGAACCCTGATCTGCTGATCCGGACGTGCCTGAAAGTGTAGGGTCACGGGAATTTCATCGCCTGACGAGATGGGCTGAGTCAGCCCAGTCAGCATCAGATGGGGCCCACCTCCCGGCCGCATCTTCAGTGGGGACTTGGGGGAGAGGTGCAGGTGCCCCAGCTGGCGCATGTGCATCCGGCCTTCGCGCATCTGCATCTCGTGCAGCTCGATGCTCTGCGCCACGGGAGAGCTGGCGCCTGTCAGCGTGACCTTGCCTCGGGGGAGCGAGAGCGTGATATAGAGTGCAGCGGTCGTCGCGCTCGGAGGCGTCGGTAGTGCGAAGGCATCTTCCAGCACGGGATTTTCCAGCATGGGGTCTGTCGCCACGGGGGGCGTCGCGGCGCTTGCATCGGTGCGCATCCACAGGATGCCGCTCATGGCGATTGCCAGCATCAGGTTCGCGCGTGGGAGTCGTGTCACGTGGTGTCGTCTCCTTGGCCTTTCATGGCAGTACCCGTGCCAACAGATGGCGGGGTGACATGCCCGGCGGCAGCCCATGTACGCCAGTGGCGCCGGGGATGTCGGTGCCTGCCAGTCGTGTGGCGCAGAAGGCCTCGGCCACGTCGGCAGGGGCATGGCGAATCAGCAGGGCAGCCTGCCATAGCACGGCCAGTGACTGGACCAGTTGCCGGGCTCGGGCTTCCTCGGCGTGATGAAGGAGGTTGCCGCGTTCGAAGATGGCCAGTGCGGCGTCATAGCGAGGACTCTGCCCCCGGGCGTCCCTGAGCTCGCTGAGCAGCGCCTCGCCTGCGTCGGGGTGACGGGCCAGAGTGCGCAGGACATCCAGACACAGCACGTTTCCAGAACCTTCCCAGATGGCGTTGACAGGGGCTTCGCGATACAGGCGCGCTGTCAGGTGTTCCTCTATGTAGCCATTGCCGCCCAGGCATTCCATGGCCTCTGCCAGCAGTGCCGGTGCACGACGATTGTGCCAGTACTTGGCGATCGCCGGCGCAAGGCGGGCCAGGGGGCGCGCATCCGGTTCCTGAGTGGCGTCATCGAACTGTCGCGCAATGCGCAGACACAGTGCGATGCCGGCTTCGACTTCCAGTGCGATGTCTGCCAGCACCTGCTGCATCAAAGGTTGACTGGCCAGCGGCTTGCCGAAGGCATGACGTTGCTGGCAGTGGTGCAGTGCCTCGACCAGTGCCTGGCGCATCAGTGCCACCGGCGCGGTGGCAGCATCCAGTCGGGTCTGGTGGACCATCTCGAGAATGGTGGTGATGCCACGTCCCGGCTCACCAAGGCGCTGCCCTCGCGCATCGACCAGCCGGACTTCGCTTGAGGCGTTGGCGCGATTGCCGCACTTGTCCTTGAGGCGTTGCAGTTGCAGGCCATTGTGGCTGCCATCCTCCCGTCGCCTCGGTACCACGAAGCAGGTCAGCCCTTCCTCGAGCTGCGCCAGAGTCAGAAAGGCATCTGACATCGGGGCACTCATGAACCACTTGTGACCGTTGAGGCGATAGCCTTCACCCTCAGCGTGTGCCTGTGTCAGGTTGCTACGGACGTCGCTGCCGCCCTGACGTTCCGTCATGGCCATGCCGAAGGTCGCGCAGTGCTTGTCGCGAGGGGCACAGGTTCTCGGGTCGTGGCTGCGGGCCCGCAGGCGAGGGCCCCAGAAGGCGGCCAGAGATTCATCCTGACGCAGCGCGGGCCAGGCGGCATGGGTCATGGTGATCGGGCAGCAGAAAGCGGGTTCGGCCTGGGTGAGCAGGTAAAGGGCGGCGACATGGGCCTGATGTCCTCCGCAGCCTTCCGCCTCCCAGGCGACACTGTGCCAGCCACCTTCCAGGGCGATGCGCATCAGCCGGTGATAGTCGGGGTGATACTCGACGTCATCCCGCCGCCGCCCTTGTGGGTCATGGGTGTGGAGGACCGGCGGATGCGCATTGACGGCAAACCCCATCGCGCGGGTCTCTAGCGTGCCCACCTGCGCCCCGAGGTCGGCCAGGCGAGTGAGCAGGTCCGCCGAGAGCCCAGGCGCGTGACAGCGCAGCGCCTCACGCAAGGGGAGGTCATCGACGAAGGCATGGCGCAGCGGTGGTGCCGATTGATTGAGCACCTCATCGCGCCATGGAGCAGGCCGCTCCTCTTCACGAGAGTGCTCAGTCGAGGACGCAGGCAGCGAGTCGGGCATCGTGGGGTCCTGTCATGAGAGGTATGCCTTGAGCGTAGAACACCTGCGGCCTGCTGGCGGAGTGGAAGGCAGCTGCGTCGCATTCTGCTACCGTGGGGGCATCAGTCGGTGCGTGGCATCGCGACGATCAGCACAGGGAAAGGACAGGGTACGGTGATCCAGGACGAAATCATTCAATTGGTTGATGCACGCAATCGCCCATGCGGTACGGCTCCTCGTCGCCAGATGCGACGTTATCGCTACTGGCATCGAGCGACCTATGCCTTCGTGCTCAATGCCAGTGGAGAGCTGTGCATCCAGAAACGCACCATGAGCAAGGAAGTCTTTCCGGGGTATTTCGACCTCGCCAGCGGAGGTGTGGTCGGCGCGGGCGAAGCGGTCCACGTGGCCGCACGACGCGAGCTGGAGGAGGAGATCGGTGCCCGGGGCGTCGCGCTCAGACATTGCTTCGATTTCTGCTATCGCGATGCCACCAATCATGTCTATGGCAGCGCCTACCTCGCACGTTATGACGGTCCCTTGACGCTTCAGGCCGAGGAGGTGGCTGACGCCTTCTGGGTGACACCGCAACAGGCGCTGGAATTGCATCCTTCAACGCCGGACAGCCGTATGGCGCTTGAACGCCTCATTCGTGAGGGCTTTCTCGTCTCTGCCATGGAAGAGTAGGCAATGATGGCCTGTCGGCGGCGCGCCATGTCCCTGCGCGCGCCTGCATGTGCTTTTTCTGTCCCACTCTCCCTACCACTCTCTGTGCTGGAGTCTGCGCATGAATGCCAAGGTATCGCCCCAACAGCTGGAAGAGGTGGAGGTTGCACTGTCGAGCGTGCTGGCGGGCAAGCCGCATCAGATCCGGCTCGCTCTGTGCTGCCTGCTGTGTCAGGGCCACGTGCTGATCGAGGATCTGCCCGGGCTTGGCAAGACGACGCTGGCCCAGGGGCTGGCGCGTCTGATCGGCACCGACATGCAGCGCGTCCAGTTCACCAGTGATCTGCTGCCCGCCGACATTCTCGGCGTGTCGGTCTTCGACCCTCGTGAGAGCGCCTTCCATTTCCATCCGGGCCCCGTCTTTCACTCGCTGGTGCTGGCGGATGAGATCAATCGTGCCACGCCCAAGACCCAGAGTGCGCTGCTGGAGGCCATGGAAGAGCGACAGGTGACCGTGGAGGGCGAGACGCGTCGTCTGCCGGAGCCTTTCTTCGTCATCGCCACTCAGAACCCGCTTCAGCAATCCGGTACCTTCCCGTTGCCTGAGTCCCAGCTGGATCGCTTTCTGATGCGTCTGTCGCTTGGGTATCCAGAGCCTGCGGCTGAGCGAGAGATACTGAGAGGCAATGCCGGTCGCCAGCACATCGAGGCGCTGCGTCCCCTGTTGCCGCTCGAGGTACTGCGTGAGTGGCAGGCATCCGTGACGCGCGTGCGTCTCTCTGAACCGCTGCTGGATTACCTGCAGGCACTGGTCGCTGCCACACGGTCGTCGCCGGAAGTGCCTTACGGCCTGTCGACGCGAGGCGTGCTGGCATTGGCCAACGCCTCGCGTGGCTGGGCGTTGCTCGCGGGGCGTGACTACGTGCTGCCAGAGGATGTCCAGGCCGTCTGGGCGCCGGTGGTCGGCCATCGCCTGAGCGAGGGCAGTGTCGCGGAGGGAGATGCCGTGGCTCGCCATCTGCTGGGGCAGGTGGCGGTGGTGCCTGCATGACACGAGCGGCCAGTGTCGGACCATGGGGCCGACTCAAGGCGCGCATGTTGCGCAGGATGTCCATCGCCGGCGGTGAGGCGCTCCATCATGCCCGTCTGATGATCCTGCCCACGCCCTTCGGCCTGTTCTGGGCGGTGCTGGTGTGCATGCTGCTGCTGCTGGGGATCAACTACGAGAATTCCCTCGCGCATGCGCTCGCATTCTGGTTGTTCTCGCTGGCGGTGATCAGCATCTTTCGAAGCTGGCGCAATCTTGCCGGTGTGCGCGTCCAGTTGATCGCGGATGGCGAGGCCTACGCAGGCGGTGAGTTGCGCCTGCTGGTCCGGCTGAGCGGGCGGGCGCGGGCGCGCGCCATCGATGTGCGTCTCGGGAATAGTCGTCAGCGTCTCGAGATTCATGCCGGAGAGGGCAGTGCGCCTATGGGGCTGCCGGTCGCTCTTCGTGGGCAGTTCACCTTGCCGCCATTGACGCTGGAGTCTCGCTGGCCGCTGGGGCTGGTGCGTCTGTGGTCCTGGGTCGCGATCGAGATGCCGGTGATGATCCACCCCTGTCCGCAGATGCCGGCCGCACCGCAGGGCAGTCGCAATACGCTGGAACAGGTCGAGCAGGGCGACTTCGCCGGCCTGCGTCGCTATGTGGCCGGTGATCCACCGGCGCATGTGGCCTGGAAGCACTGGGGGCGCAGCGGTGAGCTGGTCACCAAGCGTTTCGAGACGCCGGCACGCCCCTCCTTGTGGCTGGACTACGAGGCGTGCCATGGCGACATGGAACAGCGTCTCGGCGAATTGACGGCACGCGTGCTGGCGGCGGAGAAGTCACAGGCGACCTATGGGCTGCGCCTGCCGGGCCAGACGCTGGCCATCGCCAGTGGTGGGGCGCATCGGCGACGCGTACTGGAAGCGTTGGCCTTGTTTGGAGGAGAGACGGTGCTGCCCTGGGAGGTTCAGCAGCAGGCCGTGGCGTCTCGAGAGCTGGCCGGGAGGGCAAAGACATGACGCGAGCACATGGCAATGTCTCTCGCCGCTGGTGGCAACGCAAACCTCTGACGCCTGATCAGGCGCTTGGCTGGCTTGAACTGCGCCACCTGTTCATTGGCCAGTGTCTCGTGCTGGCGCTGCATCTGTTGTGGATGCCGATCTGGCTTGCACTCCCTGCGCTGCTGGCGGCGCTATGGCGGTTTCAGCAATTGCGCGCCCGCGTACCGCGTGCCGGCATTCTGCTGCGGCTGGCGGCGGTATGCCTGGTGGCAGCAGGGCTGTTTCTGGAATACGGGCAGATGTTGCGCCTGGAGGCGATGATCGGCCTGCTGGTGGGAATCTATCTGCTCAAGCTGCTGGAAACTGACAGCCTGCGTGATGGTCGCGTGGTCTGTGGGCTGGGGTTTGTCGTGCTGGCCTCCGCCTTCCTGCATGATCAGGGGCCGGTGATGGCAGCTGCGGCGATTCTGGCCGCTGGCTGGCTGATCGGTGGTCTGGTCCTGATCGCCGGAGCGCGCCGCAGTGGTGAGGCACTGCGTGAGACTTGCTGGTTGATGGGCTTGTCATTGCCGCTGATGCTGGGATTGTTCGTGCTGTTTCCCCGTCTGCCGCCACTCTGGAACGTTCCTCAGCTGGAAGAGGCCACGACCGGTCTGACGGATAGCGTATCGCCCGGTGATATCGCAGCGCTGGGGCGCAGTGACGAGCTGGCTTTCCGAGCCCGTTTCGACGGTGCCTTGCCGGCAGCTTCAGAGCGCTACTGGCGTGTCTATACCTTGAGTCTGTTTGATGGCGTGCGCTGGTCACGTGCCTCCCCTGATAGGCTGCAGAGTGCGTTGGGTGGGCCAGCGTCGCGCTATGCCGTGCGTGGCAGGGGCGTGGATGGCGGGAGCCCCCGGCACCGTTATGAGCTGTTGCTGGAGCCGGACCCGCGCCCTTGGCGGCCAAGCCTCGGCGCTCCGTTGTCGAGTGATCAGGAGGCGCGTTATCTGGTGGACGGCACTCTGGAAGGGATGTCGTCACTCAACACCCGTGCATTGCTGAAATTGAGTTCCTCCGGTCAGCCTCCCTTGGCGGCACCACAATGGATGCAGCGTCTGGATCTGCTGTTGCCTGAGGATGGCAACCTCCGTGCTCGCGCATTCGCTCGTGATCTGATGCATCAGGCGGGTGGAGACCCCCAAGGCTTCCTTCGCCTCCTGTTCCAGCATTTCCATCGTCAGCCTTACCACTACACCCTCACGCCCCCGCGTCTTGAGGGCATGAATCGTGTGGACGATTTCCTGTTTGATAGCCTGCAGGGGTATTGCACGCATTACGCATCGACTACCGTCTTTCTGGCGCGGGCAGCAGGAATCCCGGCGCGCATGGTGGCGGGCTACCTCGGTGGAGAGGCGCAGGGTGGCGCCGCGAGCGGTGAGCGTGAGTTGAGCATTCGGCAGTACGACGCCCATGCCTGGGTCGAGGTGTTCCATGGGGGGCGCTGGCACCGGTTCGACCCGACGGCGGCGGTGGCTCCCGAGCGTATTGCCCAGGGGGCGCTCAGTCTGCAAGGTCAGCCGGGTTTCATGGCAGATGCCGGTCTGCGCGCCTTCACGCTGAATAATTCCATGCTTCGTGATCTGAGGCGTCAGTGGGAGCGTTTCGAGTACCGCTGGCAGCGAAGTGTCGTGGGGTTCCGCCTGGAACAGCAGCGTAGTCTGTGGCAGCGGATGTTCGGCGAGTTTCGCTGGGAGTGGCTGGTCTGGGGGGTACTCGGATTGCTGGCCTGTGTGGTACTGGTAGGGGCGGTGCTGGTGCTCTGGTCTGGCCGTGAGGTGACGACACATGCCGGTGTCAGAGCCTACCGTCGGCTGGCGAAGCGTCTGGAGCGCTCCGGGCTTGGCCCTGGCCCGGGTGAGGCGCCCGGCAGTCACCTGCGGCGTGTCGCACGGCTGCAGCCGGAAAATGTTAAAGAATTGTTACAGTTGTCGGAAGTCGTTGAACAATGGATTTACAATGATGACGCGCAAGAGGGCGCTTCTCATGCCGGCGGCTCGTCTTCTCGTAGCATGCGTCGCCAGTGGTCAGCGTTATGCCGTAAGTTGACATAGGCCACGTTTTCCATCGTGGTGGTGTGTGATTCCTTGTTTTCTGGGTATTTTTCGAGATTAGGTATCTCAGTCTCGTTGCGTGGCACCACTACGGAAAATTGCTAGGTTGCGGTAAGTGTTTTTTGTGTATCAAAATGTAACCATCTGATTTTGTCGATCATGCCATTGCGCCCTTCGCAGCATGATGCAGCACCTTTCCCCAGCAGGAGTAAGTCCCCATGGTTCAGGTCATTCGCACAGAAGGCACAGTACTTGTTGTTTCCGCCACTAACGAGTCGCAGCGTGTCGTCAATGGAATGACGCTTGAACCTACTGCCACCCTGATCGCGCCGCAGGGAGCGATCATCGTGCTGGAAGATGGTTCTCGGTTGGTGGTGCCGCAAGGGGCCCCGATCGGTATCGAGGTACTGCTCGCAGAGTCTCGCGATGACGCACCTGTCGACCCGACGGTAGAAGCATTGCGCGAAGCGATTGCCCGAGGCGAAGACCCGACGGCCATCCAGGAGGCACCGGCAGCGGGGGAAAATGCAGGGTCTCCGGGCAGCAGTCGCAGTGGCTTCCTGGATGCCTCTGGCGTCGGTCGGGATGGCCGTGTCGAGCGCACTTCCTACGAATATGAAGGTGGGTTCACCGATCCCACCTATACCGATGAAGACGAAGATGGCCTCGGGTTGGATCCTGAGTCGACGGAAACCGACCTGGCCT
>NZ_JBVBEE010000010.1:0-120900 GCF_056493605.1 Cobetia sp. BL01
AACCGCGCCCAGCGTTGTGCCACCCGGCCCCGATAACCCGCTAGGAGACCATGCCATCATCCTAGGCTTCGATGGCTATTTGATTCACGGCACCAACCAGCCCGATGGCATTGGCATGCGCGCAAGCCGAGGCTGTATCCGCATGTTACCCAAAGACATCGAATCTATATTTGACCGCATTCCACCCGGCACCCAAGTCAACATCATCAATCAGTCGATCAAGATAGGTTGGGAAGGCGGTCAGCCGCTGATTCAAGCCTTTCCGCCGCTTGGAGAAGAAGAGCACAGTATGACCGCACTCACAGAGACCATGACACGCCTAAACCAATACAATGTCGATAACGTAAACCTCGATTACGAGCAGCTCAGCGATGTCCTGTCACTCTCTAACGGGCTTATAACCCCCCTACATCCAAATCAGGAACAGGAACAGGAACAGGAACCACAGCGCCACAGCCCAGAAGAGAAGTCTATCAAGGCATTTATGAAGACCTGGATCTGATGTCATCTCAACGGTCATGACACGCCTTCTGGCACACCGTTGAGCCCTGGTATATAGGTAGAGAGCCATAGCCCCGTCCAAACGGCGGGGCGACATTCGCGCGGAGCCCTCCAAGTGACTGCGCGCTATCAGTGTCTTAGCACTCAATATCCAGAGGCAGCCAGTAGGTAACGTCACTCATTACCACCTGTATCCCGTCTGTCGTCCGCTCTACGGTCTGTTGTCGAAGCATTTTCTGCGTTACTTTTGTGTCATGGAAATACTCCATGGCAGCAACGATCCATGCCTCCCTCCAGGCCTCTCCTTGATCAGCACACCGGGCCATCGTCATCAGGGTGCGGGCTAGTGTTTCTTTTCGCCGCTTTCTTGCCCGTTTTACATCCACCCGAGGAGCCAACGTGGTGGCATGTTGGCGATTCAAGAAATTAGTAAACCCCGTCACCGAGGCTGCTTGTCCAGGCACCGCCTGCAAATAGTTGTCCACATCGCCCTGTTGAGGCAGTCGCTGCCCCTCCCGGTCAGTAGCGAGTAGCAATGCGGCTGCCGCTCTTAGTGCAAGTCGTGCGGAGGTGTGGGACGTTTTGCCCGCCTCTATACGGGTTTCTAATTGCTGCCAATAAGCATGCAGCGCTTTTTCTGATAAAGAAGCGGACGGCATAGACCTGAGACACGCTTTGATACGTCGTTTCTCTGAGTCGATCTTCTTTGCTTGGTGATCCGGCTCTACCCCTTGCTCTTCATGCAGCCATCGCATAAGAAGTCTTACACGCCGCAACCCCTCCGCCCCGAAGTGATGAAGCAGCTCCGAATAGCTCGGTATCCGTGACCATGCCTGGTCGATCTCAAGGAAGAACGAGAAGAAATGATTGATCTTGAGGGCAGCCTTATGCGGCCCTGTGGTACGAATCAGCCATTCACCAAATTCCCCAAAGGCCTCACTTAACGCTTGGGTAGTGATACCGGCTTGGCCAATGGTGATGCGTTTACGGCATGTTCGCGTCCAATAGCAGGGCTCACAGGCATCGCCTCGACCCGCTGGCATGGGATTGCCACACAATGGACAGGCAATTTTCCCTTGCTCATAACAGACGTTGCACAATGCGTCACCGCTGGATGTCATGACCAATAAGCGATGTCGACGACACGCGGAACAGGTACCGTGATCTGCCGTCGCACAGCGTGGACATAAGCGATGATCATGCCCCATACGCGTCACTCGGGTAAGACGTTGAGAGGGTTCCCCACACTCCTCGCAGGACTCTGACTCTCTGAAATAGGGAGCGCAGGCGATACAGACAGGGCCGTAGGGAGTGACCTTGCCGATGTTGTAGTCTGAACTGGCTTTTCCACATCGTGCACACGGTTTGTCGACTTCGCACTGACGACAGACGGCGTCTGGGTCATTCTTAGGCAAACGAGCTAACTCACCACATCGTGGGCACATCCGCTGCTTAAACTCACGAGCATAGCAAGTTGAGCAGTAACCATGCCCCTTATGGCGTCGCCACAATTTGGAGACTTCTCGACCACACTCATCGCAGTCTACCGTTTTGTGTTGCTTCAAGAGGTTGGCTCCGCTTTCATTCTCCGTTTTAAACGCGCCCATGAGGCTCTCACTGCGCGTTCCGACATGGGGCGATGAGCCGGTAGAGCACGGCGGCGATGCGGCCCATGAGGGTGATGAGATAACCGTGATAACAACGGCAACAATATAACGGGGGGTGACTTTCGGGAATCATGAAGCGCACTCGTTTTGACATTACAAGCGACCAGAGCGCTAAACGTTTCTTCAAGGCCTATACTTAGCAAACGCTCCACCGCCGCTAATAAAGCACAACGCTCGTTGACAGGCAGAAGCTCAAACGCCAACCCAGACACAGGCATTCGGCTATCCGTAATCGAAATGCCCAATGTTAGAAGCGCATCTGCGAGGGGTGACGCAGGCCGCCGACTTGCACGCCGAACAACGCCAACAAAGAAAGTCACCATAGAAAACCAATCGGCGGGTGCGATAGGGGCCTCCCTAAACGTCACGTTGCTTCTTGTTAAAGCACGATCAGCCATCACTTGGAAACTGAACGCTTCTGGTAAAGGCGACGTGCATACCGCCTTTCTAAAATCGTTATAACACCGGCTGCACTGAGCTAAATGTTGATCTTCTGCTGACAGGCGATGAGGCTCTATAGGGGCCTTGCATACCGGGCACTCATCTATCAGTTGCACCCCATGAAAGCGGCACCCAGTGTGCCAAGCGAATCGCCAGTGTCGGCGCAAGTAGGGGGCTGAGTCCTCTGCCAAACACAATGCACAAATCTGTTGTCCTCCATGGCGAGTTCGATTTCGGCTACCAAGGGCTAACAACCAGGGCCAAGTCCGCGTTTCCGGTAATGAGTAACCGGCCACTTTCTCACAATCGTCCCGCATCCCAGCTTTCTGAAACTCAGCGGACGATATCCCCGATGCATTGACTAATGGGCGCATTCTTACGAGGGGAATTTCCCTATCAATATCCCTTGTCCATATACGCCATGTTGGCCAGATAGCCCCGGTGAGCGACAAAGGATCACACCCCTGTCTCAACGCCGCCCGTACCAGCCATGAAGAAAGCGACTCTTCAGGCAACAGAGGCACACTCAGCGCCCAAGGCATTACAGCATCACCTCCCTAATGCCACGGGTAGGTCGCACCCATGATTTACTCTGAATAATTTTCTCATCGATACGTTCAGCCCCGGACAAAATAGCGGCATTGGCACACTCAATCAGCAGCCGGTGCAGGTCGCCAAAATTGCCGCCAGAGATCGCGTGAAGCTGGGTCGCCAATTGTGGCTCATGCAGTTGGGAAGGATGTTTGAGCGGTAATATCTTCTCAAAGCCAGCGAGCAGCTTCTGAAACTCCTGATTGAGCTCCCACTTCGGTAATGCAACCACATCAAAGCGACTCGCATGCTGCGGATCTGAATGCAGTACACGCACAGCATCCTGCGTACCCACACCAACGATGGGAATCATTAACTCATTGCATAGGAGCTTAATGGCATTCATCGTTTCGCGCTGCTTGACGGCACCACCGGTTAACAGTGAGTGGAACTCATCAATGATCAACAAGCGGGTATGGCAAGCCCGCAGTTGATGAATCACTTGGTAGCGCAGCTTAGGTACCGGGTCTGAAGGCCGATAGGGAGCCCAAAAGCTCTCTAACACTGCGATATACAGACTTTTCTCATCGGAACTCGGTGGGGCTTGAGTGACGATCACTGGTTTCACCGGTTCTACGTCTTCATTCACGTAGCCCTCACCGTACTGTTTACGAAACCGTTGAACGATGGTTGTCTTTCCGTTGTTGGAGTCACCCACGAGCAAGAGGTTAGGCATACGAGGACGACTAGGCTTCTCCATCAGCCCACGCATGACCTCAATGACACGATTGGCCAATGGATACCCCAACCATCGCGGTTGATCCATAAACTCCATTCGCTCTCTAGCGGACAGCCCCAAGACATGACGAAGATCAGGATGAAGGTGTGTGCTCATGATATGTCCCAGTTCACATCGATATCACCCGATAAGAGACCATCTTCCTGAGTGGGTGACTCTTGGGGGGCCGCGGTTGAGGGCGCATGTAAAAGGGGATCTGCAGGCGTCACCTTCTTCTCATGCTCTTTACGTCGTTGTGCCTGACGGCGACTTCGCTTGGTACGTGCTTGCGACTCCTCCACATGAGTTCGCAGTTCACTAATAGCGCGTAGGATTTCAGACTCATTGACCGAACTCCTGCCTTCCTGGCGAAGGCGCGCTTTGGCCTGGGCATGCTCCCAAACACTCATCGAGGGGAGGGCGAGATTTGCAAAGGGCACGCGAAAATAGTGCCCGAGCTCCGGGTCTTTGAACCAAACGACGCTAATGTCACGAGGGTCATGCCGAAACACAAAGGTGCGTTTCTTGCTTGGCGTATCTGGATCTTTGGCATTGATCCATGGCCTTAGCGCCTCATCGTAATAGTTCATGCCATCGATGGTCACACCAAAGGTCTGGATCGTGCGCTGAAAGCTGGGCAAAAAATCGAGCAATACAGAAAGTCTATCAGCAGGCCGTGGCGCTAAGCCAACTCCCTGCACGTCAGCATTGCCAAACACACCGATTTCCCATTTCCGCACCGGTGACATACCAATTCCAGAATGAAGACGCTGGTGGTAAACCTTACAAATCAACGTCACCAGCCACTCTTCAAACTCGCTTTTCGTCATGGCCGCGTGCTTCTCTGGATCGTACCCCTCTTTCTCTTTAATGGAGGAGAAGGTCGTCCCAGGCAGGTTATGGATTTCTTTGAGAATAGAGCCCAGCACCCGCTCAATATGGCCACCATAACGAGGCTGCTTAACAGGCCGAAACTCAAGGTTGATCCCATAGGCTAGGCATGAGCGCCGAAACGTCTCTGAGCGAAAATCTGGGCCGTTATCGACATGAATCGTGGCGGGTGTGCCCCATACCGGCCACTCAGCCTCCACATTATGCAGTAGCAACCACTCATCTTTAGGAAGCATGGAGTGCGCCACACACATGCCGACAGATGTTTCAGAGGGCGGGTCAAACGACAAGTAATACCCCGTGACCACACGGGTAAACACGTCCATGGCCAACGTAATCCATGGGCGACCAATCGGCTTGCGATACACGTCATCGACCAAAATAATATCGGCAGGCGTGTGGTCAATCTGCATGACCGCTAGCGGATAGTCAGCATTGGGAAACTTCCCGGCTGCTGGCTGGAACTTGTTAATGGCTTTGTCTCTAAAACCATGGCCACGCAACCGGTCACGCTCTGGGATATCACGCAGACGAGCACGAACGGTACCAGGGCTCGGCGGGTCGATGCGCCGTTCATGGCAACGCCGCATCACTTCCTGTACCGCCTTTTGTGCGGACGGACGCTGCAGCGTCAAATACACCTCTTTGATGACTTCCTGAATCACTGCCTCGGCATGCGCGGGAATACGCGACTTTCCCTTCTTCCACCCTGGCTTTTGAGGAATCAATGCGAGCACCGAGCCCGTCGCTTTATACCGCTTTAACCAACGGTAAATCGTAGCCGTATCAACCCCCGTTTGTTTCGCACGCTCCTCCGCTGCATCCCGCCCCACCGTACGGCGATCCACCAAGGGCTTAATGATCGAAAAGCGATGCTCGGCCTCTTGCCAATCGGCATCCCCAATCTCGGATATATCCTGATCAGGGAGCACAGACCCGCTATTGAGAGGCGCTAGTTCTTTGATGCGAAGCGGGCAACTACGCCCGGACTCAACGGCAATGCCAATGACTGTCTCAAAATCAAGCACCTGGGAAATTCGGTAAACGGTGCCATCTTTCTGAACCTGCTCACCCACCATGATCTGCAAGTGTTGGCGTGTTTGAGCGACGCCGCTATTGGGCTCAGTTGTGTTGCCACGATGATTATTCATAATCGGGTACCCACACCTCTGATAGAGGACTGAAAGATTGAGCCATATCGCAATCTAGCTGTCGGGTCGCCAGCAGATGCCATAAATGCGCAATCCCCTCTGCCCGATAAATATCGCCCATGAAGTGCCGAGACAGCAGGTAATCCAAAGTCGCCACCCCCATCTCCCTCACGGTGTTGAGGACTGCCTGGCTTTCGACAGAAGGAAACACCATCCGCTTATAGCGCGCTAGGAAGGTAATGTTGTCCAAGGTCTTATCACGAATGCGGCTTTCATCATGAATGCGAAACGCCCAGCCCTCGTTGTTGGCATGCCGTATCGCCGCCTTCCATTTAGGCGACCATTCACGCCAATGTGCTTGCCACTTTTCCCGTGGTTTGACCTCCACCAGGAGAGGTTTTGGGTAATCCCTGTAATGACGGTTACCGAGACGGTAATACACCAAATAGTCAGGTGTGTAGGTGTAGCGCCTACCGGTCACGGGATGATGAAACGGGATCTCGCACGGCTGGGAAATCACACCAAGGACGCTCACATCAAAGTCAGCCTTGATGAGGAAATCACGTTCGAGCGTCGACTCGAACGCAATAGACTCCTCCCCGCGAAAGGCATAGTAGCCAGACACACTTCGTCGCGTAGGGCCGATTTTACGAACGGATGTAGGCAGTGGCATGGGCAGTCGCACCAAATGTTGAATAAAACAAGGCCTGTCGCATCAATTGCTATTAATTCTGTCGCACTCAATCCTGTACAGACTACCATAATAGCCCGATATTACGCGCTGAGGGTCGCATCAATTGCTGAAAATGACAGTGGCTCCAGACCGCGTCCGGGAGAGGTGTCGCTGGCCCATCATGGCGTGCTGTTTCTGGACGAGCTGGCGGAATTTGATCGTGGTGTACTGGAAGTGATGCGTGAGCCGCTGGAGAGCGGCCGCATCCTCATCTCGCGTGCCAGCCACCAGCGGCGCTTTCCGGCACGTTTCCAGCTGGTGGCGGCGATGAACCCCTGCCCGTGCGGCTATCTTGGTGACAGCCGTCGCAACTGCAGTTGCACGCCGGCCCAGATCCAGCGCTATCAGGCGCGCCTGTCTGGCCCGCTGCTGGACCGTATCGATCTGCAGGTCGAGGTACCGGGACTGCCTGCTGAGGAGCTGACGTCCGCGACCCCCGGTGAGGCCTCGGACGCAGTGCGCGAACGGGTGCTGGCAGCCCGCGCTCGTCAATTGGCCCGCGGCGGGCTCAATGCCCATCTCGACACCCATGCCCTGGAAGCCGCCTGCCAGCTGGAGGACGGCGAGCGTCAGTGGCTGGCCGGTGTGCTGTCACGCCTCAATCTCTCGGCGCGTGCCTATCACCGGGTCTTGCGTGTCGCGCTGACGTTGAGTGATCTCATTGCGCAGGATGGCGTGCAGCGGCCCCAGCTGATGGAAGCCATCGGCTATCGTCAGCTGGACCGCATGATGGGGAGAGACCCGGCCCGCCCGGGAGCGGAACAGCGCAGCGCCTGAGCACTGCCTGTCGGGCCGCGTCGCCCGTTCAGAAGGACGGGCTGTCCGCGCCGGGAATGCCCTCACGGATCAGGCGCGAGAAGTCGCCGTCCGGGTGCTCGTCGGCGGCGATGGCGGCAGGGTTGATCAGACTTCTGGCCTTGAGCTCGGCGAAGGGCGCGGCGTCACTGAGCGCATCCTGGTCCGCGACATATTCCGGCAGATAGCCGGAGAGCAGCAGTCGATAGTCCAGCGGCAGGCCGTCGGTGAGGCGCGTCATCATCGCGTAGACGAGGGTGGTGCAGTTGCTGGTGGCGGTGTTGTAGAAGCGTGGCTGAGTGCGCAATGTCTCGGCTTCGTCGACGTAGGCCAGCAGCAATTCGCGGATCAGTTCGCGCGGCATCTGCACCCGATAGAGATGCACCTGCTCCCCGCGCACGTTGCTGCGCACGCGGATGATGTCGCGCTCGTCAGCGGCGATCACCGCCAGTTCGTACTCCTTGAACATCCCGCCCAGTGTCGAGAAGGCCTCGTCACGCTCCTTGCGGATTTCCACCGAGAAGGCCAGATGGCGTCCATCGGCGAAACCGAAGCTGACCAGCGTATGAGCGATCTGCGGCCCCATCCAGTGACTGGTCAACAGATCCACCGAGGTCAGTTGATCCAGAGGATAGTCCCGACTCTCCCAGCGCGGCGTGTAATCCTCAGGCGTGCGCCACTCGAAGTTGCGCACCTGTTCGAGGTGCAGGATGTCATCTTGGCTGAGGCTCCCCTCGACCAGATGTTCGACCTCCGGCGCCCAGTCGCGGTCCGCACGCGGGGTGATGCTGTTCCACCAGCCGAGGCTGGCGACCAACAGCATCAGGTAGCTGCCCGCCAGTCGCCAGCGAATCGCATGGAGTTGCGGCCACCACAGCGCAATGACACAGATGAGGCTCAGCGCACCCGCGAGGACGGCCAGTGTCGTGCGAAGCCCCTCCGGTCCCGGCAGGCGGAACCACAGGGCAGGCATCAGCCACAGGCTCGCCCCCAGCAAGGCAAGGCTGGTGACGCTGCGGAGCACGATGCTGGTCAGGCTCATCGGCCGGCACTCATGCGCGATTCTCTTCGACGATGGCCTGCTCGAGGCGCGCCAGTCGACCCGGCACCAGGCTGTCCTCCAGGGTCGAGATGCGCAGGATATGGCCGAGGGCCGGGTGAGGGGAGCGGGTGATCAGCACGCCCTGCGCCATCAGTTGCTGCTGAACCTGAGCGGCCCGCTCGGCGCTCTTGAGGCGCACGCAGAGGAAGTTGGTGGCACTGGGGAGGACGTCAGCCCCCAGCGAGCGCAGGTGCTCGGCAAGCTGATCACGAGACTGGATGACCGCGGCGACGTGAGTCGCGGCTTCTTCGGGATGCTCCAGCAGCAGCTCGCCGGCTGCCAGTGCCGGCGCGCTGACGGCATAGTGGATCCGAACCTTGGTCAGAAGGGCGAGATCCTCACGCTCGGCGATCATGAAGCCGAGACGCAGGCCCGCCAGTCCATAAGCCTTGGAGAAGGTGCGCAGCCGGAAGGTACGAGCCATCGGGGCATTGTCGGCCTGCGCCGCATCGGGGCGGAAGTCGTGATAGGCCTCGTCCAGCAGCAGGCTGCAGTCCGCTGGGAGCGCATCACGCAGTGCTCGGACATCTTCATCCGAGTGCAGGTGCCCGCTGGGGTTGTCCGGGTTGGCGAGATAGACGACACGGGCCGCATGCTGACTTGCCGCCGCGGCGAGTGCGGCGAGATCCGGTGCCAGCTGGGCGAAATGGAGGGCATCATCAGAGGCATGGGCTTCGGTATATGGCACTTCAATGACCTCAGCACCGAGACCGCGCGCAAAGTACGCCAGTGTGGGGTAGGTGCCGGCACTGGTGATCACGCGCTCTCCCGCACAGATGGTGGCGCGCATCACCAGCGCCAGCAGGCTGTCGGCGCCGGCGTCGACCAGCAGCGTCTCGTAGGCGACGCCCAGGCGCTCGGCCAGTTGATGGCGCAGTTGCCAGGCATCGGCGTCCGCGTAGCTGCGGCTCAGGTCTGCCAGGGCATGGCCCAGCTCGCCGCCGAGTACCGCGTGGGGCATGTCGAGCCCTTCATTGGAGCCGTACTGATGCGGCAGCGCATGCCCCAGTCTGCGTTCCAGCGCCTTGATGCCGGGGAACGGGTTGTGCGGTCCCTCCTGATAAAGGTGGGCCAGGAAACGGCGGGGAGTGGCGGTAGTCATCTTGGCTCCAGAGGCGGTAACGGATGACGCCGGGAGGCAGGAGGTGGCCATGCGGCGTCAGAGAGTGAGTCGAGGAGACAGTGGGCGCTCAGGAGGCAGGTCGCGCACTGGCAAGGGCGTCAAGCGCCGCCTGATCGAAGGCGCCGCTGAGCGTGAATGTCCGGGTCTGCTGGCGCTCCGCGCTGAGACGGCGCACCAGCTCCAGTGTCAGCTGGTAGGGCTGCAGGGTGCGGTCGGAGAGCCTCAGGGGGCCACCGCTGGTATCCAGGCGTGCCACGAGGCGCCATTGCAGACTGTCGATGCCGGGGCGATCGTTGCTCCAGTTGAGCACCTGCGGGCCATCCTTGAGCGCCAGCAGGGCACGTGTCAGCGCTTCATTGAGTGCGCCGGGCTGCACCTCGAGACTGGTATCCACTTCAGGAGGTGCCAGCAGCAGGACCTGCTCGCCCAGTGGCGGGGTCCAGCTCTGCTCATCCAGCAGGCGGGCAGCACTCTGGCCCAGGCCGTAGATGGGGTCGCGCTCCGCGCGTGGCACCTGATCCAGTCCCATGCAGCCGGTCAGACCGGTGATCAGCATCAGGCTCGCCAGTGTTCGCAGCCCGCGACTCATTCGTGACATGCCGGGGCGCCTCCCCTGCCATCAGGGGCCTCAAGTTCCGGGCGCGGCGACAGCGCATCGAGGAAGGCATCCAGCTCGGCGAACAAGGCCGTGCGAATCGGCTCGGCCTCATTGACCAGATGATGCTGCGCCTCGGGGTGGCGATGAATCCGCGCGTTGGGGAACTTGCTGGCCAGCACGTCGAGATTCCACTGCCAGTCCACCGTGGTGTCCTGTTCGCCCTGCAGGATCAGGGTGGGTAGCGAGCAGGGCGGGAGGGCCTGCAGGCGTGGAATCCAGGCGCGCATGGCCGAGACCCACTTCACGGCGAGTCGATCCGCCTGAAGCGGGTCGTTGGTGCTCAGGAACTCGTAGAACGCCGCGTCATTGGTATTCGCGCGGTACTTGCGCGGAATGGAGTCGATGAAGGGGCGCGCCATGCTATGCAGCCAGCGGGACTGCGGCCACCCCCAGGGGCGAACCAGCGGGGCGAGCAGCGCGATTCCCTGCCAGCGCGAGTCACTGCCACGCATCAGGGCGTCGGTGGCCAGCACGGAGCCGCCGGTGCTCTGACCGATCCCGAACCAGGGGTGCGGCGCCAGATCATGGACTTCCAGGTACTCCTTAAACGCCTGCAGGCAGCCGACATAGTCACCGAAGTCATCGATGGAAGCCGGCTCGCCGGAGGACAGGCCATGCCCCGGCAGGTCCCACAGCGCGACCTGCCAGCCCTGTTTCAGCAGGTGGGCCAGCAGGTGACGATACAGCGCGAGGTGATCGAAATATCCATGCACCACGAAGATGGTGCCGCGCGGGCTCGGGGGAGTCCACAGCTGTGCCCACAGACGAAAATCGCCAGCATCGAGGTGTCCGGCATGTACGGTGACATGTGCGCTGCGCAGTTCATCCAGGCCATAGTGGCTCAGGTAACAGGCCAGCGGGCTGGTCGTCTGACCGGGCAGACACTCAGGCAGACGAATGAAAGGGCCATAATCGAGCAGTGCGCTGAAGTCGGGCATGGTGATCTCCATAATGCTGCCATGCTAGCGGCTGGAGCTGTCGTGAGCCATAGGAAAAAACAGTGTTTCTTCATACAAGGGCTGCGTGTCGCGAACTGCCAGCATTCGCCATGCCATTTCCAGAACACGGTAATCCGGTTTCAGCCTCTTGTTCATTGGTCAAAGCCCCGCTTCCGCCAGCCACGGCATCGGGTATGGTGAAGTGATCCACAACCGCCCGGCAGATGATTCATTCCACGTACGGTTCGTCAGTTGATATTCGTTTCCAGGGAGAGCACACGCATGACCGATCGCATTCAACTTGAACGTCTGGCCATTGATGCCGGACTGCACCGCTTCATCGAGGAGGAAGCGTTGCCCGGTTCCGGTATCGCCTCGGCCGACTTCTGGTCCGGCGTCGATGCGTTGCTGCACGAGCTGGCGCCACGCAATCGCGAGCTGCTGGAAACGCGCGAACAGCTGCAGGCCAGCATCGACCAGTGGCACCGTGAGCATCCCGGCAAGGTCGAACTGCCCGCCTACAAGGCCTTCCTGAAGGAGATCGGCTACCTGGAAGACGAGCCGGCCAGTGTCGAGGCCACCACCGCCAACGTGGACAGCGAGATCTGCCAACAGGCAGGACCGCAGCTGGTCGTGCCGGTGATGAATGCCCGGTACGCCCTGAACGCCGCCAATGCGCGCTGGGGCTCACTCTATGACGCCCTCTACGGCACCGACGCGATCAGTGATGACGATGGCGCCGAGCGCGGCAAGGACGACTACAACCCGGTGCGGGGCGCCAAGGTGGTGGCCTACGCACGCCAGGTGCTGGATACCATCGCGCCGCTGGCTGGCGGTACGCACCATGATAGCGAGGGGTACTCCATTCGTGACGGCCACCTGCTGGTGCGGGTCGGCGGGCGTGACCTGAGCCTCAAGTCGCCGGAACGCTTCCTCGGCTATCGCGGCGACGAAAGCGCGCCAAGCGCGATCATCTTCGCGCACAACGGGCTGCACGCGGAGCTCGTGATCGACGCCGAGCACCCCATCGGCAAGACCGACCCCGCCAACGTCAGTGACCTGATCATGGAGGCTGCGCTCTCCACCATCATGGACTGCGAGGACTCGGTGGCCGCGGTGGATGCCGACGACAAGGTGACCGTCTATCGCAACTGGCTGGGCCTGATGAAGGGCGATCTGACCGAGACGCTGGAGAAGAAGGGTCGCCAAATGACGCGCAGGCTGAACGCGGACCGTGAATACACCGGCGCCGATGGCACCACCCGCGTGCTGCATGGTCGCTCGCTGATGCTGATCCGCAACGTGGGCCATCTGATGACCAACCCGGCCATCCTGCTGGAAGATGGCAGCGAGGCGCCGGAAGGCATCATGGATGCCATCTTCACCAGTCTGATCGCGCTGCATGATCTCAAGGGTGACAAGGACAGCCGTGGCGGTATCTGCAACTCGCGCACCGGCTCCGTCTACATCGTCAAGCCCAAGATGCACGGTCCGTCCGAGGTCGCCTTCGCTGACGAGCTGTTCTCGCGTGTCGAGCAGCTGCTGGGCCTGCCGGACTCCACCCTCAAGATGGGCATCATGGACGAGGAGCGTCGTACCACCGTCAACCTCAAGGCCTGCATCGCCGCGGCCAGTTCCCGTGTGGCCTTCATCAATACCGGCTTCCTGGATCGCACTGGTGACGAGATGCACACCTCGATGGAAGCTGGTCCGATGCTGCGCAAGGGCGACATGAAGGGGGCGGCCTGGATTCAGGCCTATGAGAAGTGGAACGTGGATATCGGGCTGGAATGCGGTCTGCGGGGGCGCGCCCAGATCGGCAAGGGCATGTGGGCGATGCCGGACCTGATGGCGGCGATGCTGGAGCAGAAGATCGGCCATCCCCGCGCCGGTGCCAATACCGCCTGGGTCCCGTCACCGACCGCGGCCGTGCTGCATGCGCTGCATTATCACCAGGTCTCGGTGAAGGACGTGCAACATGACCTGCTCAGTCGCCCGCGCGCCAGTCTCGATGACCTGCTGACCATTCCGCTGGAGCTTGATCCCCAGTGGAGTGCCGAGGAGATCCAGGCCGAGCTGGACAACAACGCCCAGGGGATTCTCGGCTATGTGGTGCGCTGGATCGATCACGGCACCGGTTGCTCCAAGGTGCCGGACATCCACGATGTCGGCCTGATGGAAGACCGCGCCACGCTGCGCATCTCCAGCCAGCACATCGCCAACTGGCTGCATCATGGCATCGTCGACAACGCCCAGGTGCAGGACACGCTGGAGCGCATGGCGGGCGTGGTGGATCGTCAGAACGCTGCGGACCCCAGCTATCAGGCGATGACGGCGGATCTCGAGGGCTCCATCGCCTTCCAGGCTGCCTGCGAGCTGGTATTCCAGGGACGAGTGCAGCCGAGTGGCTATACCGAGCCGGTACTGCATCGCCGCCGCCTCGAGAAGAAGCAGCAGGCTCACTGAGGCAGCGTCAGCGCTGCGCCATGAGCGTGGCACTGCGGATGCGGATCTTGGACATGCACGACGGCGGCTCTCGAGCCGTCGTCGTGCTTTCTGGCGATGCCATATTTCCCGAGGCGGCATTTGACGCTAGCCTTGCCCCCAGTAGCGCGCAACCGTACGATCAGCGCCCGCTCAGCCACTGCAGCGCCTGAAACGCGATGGTGTGGCGATCCCTGGTCACCACGCCTGTGTGTGTCGGTGCCACCAATCTGTCGTAGTCATCCTGTCGAGGAGAACGTCATGCCCGTCATGCACGCTGCTGCCATCGAGGACTTTCTCGATGATGTCTTCCCCCAGCGCCTGGGCACCATAGAAGCCGTGGGGGATGGCTGGGCCACCATGGGACTGGCCATCGAGGACGAGCATCTGCGTCCCGGAGGCAGCGTCTCCGGTCCGGCGATGATGGCGTTGGCCGATGTCTGTCTGTATGTCGCGATCCTGGGGGAGATCGGCCCGGAGCCGATGGCCGTGACCAGTGATCTCAACATCCATTTCCTGCGCCGTGCCCGCGGTGACCGGGATCTGATGGCCACCGCACGCCTCCGCAAGCTCGGGCGGCGTCTCGCCGTGGGCGAGATCGAGCTGTTCAGCCATGGCGACACGGACCCGGTCGCTCTCGTGACCGCAACCTATGCCTTGCCGGATCGCGATGACTAGCGGCAGGTGGTGGGGGTGATCGCCCCGCTACAGCTTGTTGGCATCCTTTTCCTCGCTGCCGCGCTGACGCCAGCCGGTGATGGCCAGGCTCAGCCAGCCCGCGATCAGCAGCAAGCCACCGATGGGCGTGATGATGCCCAGCTGGGTGCGCGCCGTGGTGGCCAGCGCATACAGTGAACCGGAAAACAGCAGCATCCCGGCCGCCCACAGCCCCAGCGTCAGCATCTGCCCGCGCAGGGGCTGCACCGAGCGCCAGGCCAGCACGCCGACCGCCGCCAGCACGTGCCACATCTGATAGCGCACGCCGGTCTCGAAGACGCGCAGCATGTCCGCGCTCAGAGTGCCGCGCAGGCCATGACTGGCGAAGGCGCCCAGCGCGATGGTGGACATGCCGGCCAGGCCCATGGCCAGCCACCAGTGGCGGGAGTGGGAGTCGTTGTGACGCATAGAGAGAAAATTCCTTGAGGGCAGGTGGCGAGGGCATATCGTACCGACGATGTTGTGCCTACGCCTGTCCACGTAAAGCCGCTACAATGGCGGCCTCTTTTCGCGGGAGGACAGCATGCAGATACAGCTAAACGGTGAAGATCATGTGGTGGCGGATGCCATGACAGTCGCCGCTCTGGTCGAGAGTCTCGGACTTCAGGGCCGCCGCCTGGCAGTCGAGCGCAACGAGGACATCGTGCCACGTAGCGCTCACGCCGACACCCTTCTGCAGGCCGGTGATCGCATCGAGATCGTCCACGCCATCGGTGGTGGTTGAACGTCCCGCTGCCAGGGTCGATAGCTTTCACTTCACGCTCGCTCACGTCCAGCTCGATGAGGTCATCATGACAGACAGTTCTGCCCAGACGCTTAACGCCCCCGTCACCCAGGTCGCCGGTGACAGTCCGCTGGTCGTCGCCGGTCGCGAGTTCTCCTCGCGCCTGCTGGTCGGCACCGGCAAGTACAAGGACATGGATGAGACCCGTTCCGCCATCGAGACCTCCGGCGCGGAAGTGGTCACCTTCGCGGTGCGTCGCACCAATCTGGGCCAGAATGCCGATGAGCCGAATCTGCTCGACGTGCTGTCGCCCAGTCGCTATACCTTCCTGCCCAATACCGCCGGTTGCTACAACGCGCGTGACGCGGTGCGTACCTGCAAGCTGGCGCGTGAACTGCTGGATGGCCACAATCTGGTCAAGCTGGAAGTGCTGGGCGATCAGGACACGCTGTATCCCAATATCGTCGAGACCCTCAAGGCCGCCGAGGAGCTGGTCGCCGATGGCTTCGACGTGATGGTGTATACCTCCGACGACCCCATCGTCGCCCGTCAGCTCGAGGAGATCGGCTGCTGCGCCATCATGCCGCTGGGCTCGCTGATCGGCTCCGGCCTCGGCATCCTCAACCCGCATACCCTGTCGCTGATCATCGAGCGCGCCAACGTGCCGGTGCTGGTGGATGCCGGGCTGGGCACGGCGTCCGAGGCGGCCTTCGCGATGGAGCTCGGCTGTGATGGCGTGCTGATGAACAGCGCCATCGCCCATGCTCGCCAACCGCTGCTGATGGCGGACGCCATGCGCCAGGCCGTGATCTCCGGCCGTGGTGCCTTCCTGGCGGGACGCATGCCGACTCGCCTGACGGCGCGCGCTTCCTCGCCGGGGGCCGGCCTGATCACCGGCTGACCTCCTGAATCATTCGAATCCGATGCTCGCGCATCGCTCATGCAAAGACCAAGACGACCCCATGACTGACGAGACTTCCAAGCCGCAGGACGACACGTCCACTTCCGCTCCTGCTGACGATGCGCAGCAAGAGAGCGTGCAGAACGAGAGCGTGCAGAACGAAAGCGCGCAAGCGATCCCTTCCGTGGCGGATGAAGCCGTCGCCCGCAAGCGTGGCATCAAGAGCTACGTGATCCGCGGTGGGCGCATGACACAGGCCCAGACCCGCGGGCTCGAAGAGGTCTTCCCGCGCCT
The DNA here is from genome assembly GCF_056493605.1 of Cobetia sp. BL01. NCBI lineage: Bacteria > Pseudomonadati > Pseudomonadota > Gammaproteobacteria > Oceanospirillales > Halomonadaceae > Cobetia > Cobetia sp. BL01. The sequence continues at coordinate 16,430 of NZ_JBVBEE010000010.1, forward strand.
TGGTCTGCGTCACGAGCAGGGCGAGCTGGACCTCGAGGCGCTGTTCGGTCGCCGTGCGCCGCTGGTGATCGAGGTCGGCTTCGGCATGGGCAAGTCGCTGTGCGAGCAGGCTCAGGCCAATCCGGGCACCGACTTCATCGGGATCGAGGTGCATGCCCCGGGTGTCGGCAAGCTGCTGGATGATGTCGACAAGCTGGGTCTGACCAATCTGCGCGTCTATCGTCACGATGCATTGGAAGTGCTGGCTGACTGCGTGCCGGCAGGGTGTGCCGACACCTTCCAGCTGTTCTTCCCGGACCCGTGGCCGAAGAAGAAACACCACAAGCGTCGCATCGTGCAGCCGGCCTTCGTCGAGCTGGTGCGTCGTGTGCTCAAGCCGGGCGGTCACTTCCACATGGCCACCGACTGGGAGAACTACGCCGAGGCCATGGCCGAAGAGATGGCCGAGGCACCGGGCTTCGTCAACACGGCTCCGGCCGAGAGCGCCCCCTATGTGCCGCGTCCGGATTTCCGTCCGCTGACCAAGTTCGAGCAGCGCGGCGAGCGTCTCGGTCACGGCGTGTGGGATCTGATCTTCGTCAAGCAGGACTGATTCGCGCCTCGTGCGCAGTGGCGGCATCATCACGATGCTGCATCGCGGCCGCCTTCGGGTGGCCGCTTGCGTCTGAGACCCGCCGCTTTTGCCTTTCTCTTCCCACCTCGTCTCGAGAGCTGATGACCATGACGACGCCCACCCCTGAACCGGCTGACCGGCCGACCATGACGCCACTGACGACCCTGACCTGCCCACTGGATGCCCAGCGGCTGATGCGAGATGGCCAGAGCTGGTGCTGCGCCGATGGCCATCGCTTCGATATCGCGCGTCAGGGGCACGTCAATCTGCTGCCGGTGCAGCGCAAGCGCAGTCTGGACCCCGGTGACAGCAAGGCGATGGTCAGCGCTCGCCAGCGGCTGTTCGCCCTCGGTGGCTATCAGCCTCTCGCCTCGGCGCTGGCACGACGAGTGCTGGCGCTGGCAGGGCAGGCAAGTGCGCTGGCCGTGCTGGATGCCGGCTGTGGGGAAGGCTTCTATCTGCGTCAGCTGGCAGGCGCTGCCGATGAGCAGCAGCTCTCGCTGACGGCGGCGGGACTGGATATCTCCAAGCACGCGGTGCTGGCGGCAGCGAAGCAGTCACGCGATGCCGCCTGGCTGGTGGGCACCAACGCGGCACTGCCGTTGGAAGACGCCTGTGTGGATGTGGTGATCTGCGCCTTCGGCTTCCCCGCCTGGCAGGAGTTCGCGCGTGTGCTCAAGCCCGGGGGCCATGTGGTGCTGTTGGAGGCGGGAGCCGAGCACCTGCTGGCGTTGCGCAGAATTCTCTACCGGGAGCTGAAGCCCGCGCGTGGCGAGGCCGGGGTGATGGCCGCCGAAGCCGCAGGTTTCGTGGTGGAGGGGGAGGTCGAGCATCTGCATGCAGGGCTTTCATTGACCAGCAATGAGCAGATCTGGGATCTGCTGACCATGACCCCGCATCTGTATCGTGCCGAGCGTGATGGTCTGGCACGAGCCGAAGCCATGACGGCCTTGGCGGTCGAGCTGCACGCGGAACTGAGGGTGTTCACGCGAGAGGAGGCACAAGGCGCGGCGTAAATAGAAATTCTTCGCATTTGGCTTGCAAAAGCAAATGAGAATGATTATCTTGTCTGTGCGGTGTCCGGGCAGACATCGCAGGGCGCAAGCCCATCCGCGGCGGCGGAGTCAGGCCCCCGCTGCGGAGTTTCTCCTCATCAAGCTAGTCACGGTCTTGGGCATCCTCATTTGGGATGCCCTTTTTCTTGTGTGCGGTTCATGCCGAGAGCCCTCAGGTCGCGAGCCGCGACGGAGCCTCCATCATGTCGCCAGCCACAGGGGCAGGGTCAGCATCGCCAGCAGCGTCTGCGCGGTGATCAGCGCCGCCATCAGTTCGGCATTGCCACCCAGCTGGCGCGCCAGAATGTAGGCTGACGTAGCAGTGGGCAGCGCGGCAAACAGGATGGCGACATCGCGTGCCACGCCAGTCAGGCCAACGCCGGCGCACAGCCCCACCACCAATGCCGGCATCGCCAGCAGCTTCAGCAGACTCGCCAGCCATGCCACGCTGCCACTGTTCATCAGTACTCGTGGTCGCAGCGCCACGCCTACCGCCACCAACCCCAGTGGCAACGCCGCGCGCCCCAGCAATGTCAGTGCATCACCGCTCCAGCCCGGCAGGCCGATGCCGCTGAGATTGAGCGCCGTTCCCGCCAGGCAGGCCAGCACCAGAGGGTTGCGGGTCAGCGCCTTGAGTGAGCGCAGCAGTCCGCCGTCACCCAGAGTGCCGGCACCGATGAACGCCAATACGCACAGCAGGTTGGCCGCTGGCACCATCAGGGCCAGCGCCACCGCCGCGACGGTCGCACCGGCACTGCCATGCAGCGCTGCCGCGCCGGCCACGCCGACGTAGCTGTTGAAGCGGATGCTGCCCTGGAAGAGTGAGGTGAAGGACGCGGCATCGCCCAGCTGGCGGCTCAGCCAGTCGGGGGCATGACGCCACCCCAGCCACAGCGCGGCAGCGAACAGCAGCATCGAGCCCAGCATCACGCAGGCCAGAGGGATGACCGGGACGCTGGCCATGTCAGCGCGCGCCAGGGTGGACATCAGCATGGCAGGGAACAGCACGTAATAGATGAGGCGTTCCAGCTCGCTCCAGAACCCCTCGCCCGGGAAGCGCTTCCAGCCCAGCAAGGCGCCCGCGACGATGAGCAGGAAGAGAGGACCGAGCGCCTGTTGTACACTTGCCATTCTGTCTCCTGGACGTGCTCACGGTGCGGATGGGGCGTCGTGGCCAAGAACGTCTCGTGCCTCGACGTGACACGATGTCTCGGCGGCTGCGCCCGCCGGGGGGCCTGATAAGCTTGTCATGAGTGGCTCACCTGCGCATTCATTCATGTGTCTTAGCCTGTCGGCCTGTTTGCCACGCGACTGTCTCCTCCTGTTCCGGCGTGCTGCCGGATTGTCATCGGAACCGCCATGTATCGCGCCGAAGAAGAAAATGCCCGCCCGCCCTTGCTCAACCTGCTGATCATGGTGACGCTGCTCACCATCGTCGTATCGCTCTATTACCTGATCGACTACTACCTTGTACGTGACGGCAGCAACGGCAAGGTCACCTGGTTCGCCCCCAACCAGTCCTGCGAACTCAGCCATGCGCCCTGCAGTGCCGAGCTGGGGCGCTTCGGGCGTATCACGCTCGCACTCGATGGTGACATCAGCCCGCTGACGCCGCTGGGTATCCGGGTGATCACGGAAGATGTGGCACCCGAGGGCGTGGAGGTCGATTTCATCGGTCGCCACATGGACATGGGGGTCAAGCGCAGTCTGCTGACCACCCGGGATGCGCCGACGCAGGCACGTCAGCACTGGTCGGGGGAAGGACAGCTCGGTTTCTGCAGCAGTGCCACCATGGCATGGCGAGCACAGGTGATCGTGACCACTGAACGTGGCCGCCTGGGCAGCTGGTTCGACTTTGACAGCCATCCGCCTGCCTCCACGGCGGAGCAGCTCGAAAGCTCGGTCAACCAGCTGTTCTCCCCTGACGAAAGAAGCGTCCGGCGAGACAGCTAGCGCGCGGCGAGGCGTGAGGCGTCTGACCGGCAGGCCACCACTGACAAGGAGTCCAGGCATGCAGGAGGAGAACAGGCAGACCCTGCGCTGGCTGATGCTGGGCGTGGTGGGTGTCGTGGCACTGGTGGGCGCGGGGGTGACATGGCAGGCCCTTCACCGACCGTCGGCGCCGGTGTCCGGCATGCAGGCGTGGGCGAGCCTTGGCGGGCCCATCCAGTTGACATCGGCACGGGGCGACTTCCGGCTCGCCGAGGTCAGCATGGGGGAGGCCGCACCACCGGATGCCACGCCGGTGGTGGCACTCTATTTCGGCTATACCCAATGTCCGGATGTCTGCCCGATGACGCTGGCGGCCCTGCGCCAGGTGCTGACCGAGTTGCCGGCGTCGGCGGCCGCTCGCGTGGTACCGGTGCTTGTCTCTCTGGACCCTGAGCGTGATACGCCAGCACGTCTTGCCACCTATGCCGGGCACTTTGGTCCGCGTTTCATCGGGGTCACGGGCAGCGATACCGAACTGGCCGAGATCGCGCGTCGCTACGGGGTCAGTCATCGGCGTGTCGATGCCCCGGATTCCGCGCTGGGCTATACCGTGGATCATGGTGCGGCGCTGTATCTCGTCTCCGCGCAGGGGCGCATCTACGATCGCATTCCCTTCACGCCAGGCGCGGCCGGCATTCGGGCCGGCCTGACTCGCGTGCTGAACGAGACCGCTCCCTGACGTCTCCTTGTCGTGCTGTCATGTGCGTCTCGGACACGAGGGAAATACACATTGTCCACAAGTTGGCAAGAGCCTGTGACGAGAATTGTGGATAATCATTCCGCCATCTTTCAGCAACCTGCTGTTTTTGAAGGTAGACTTTTGTATCTCAACAAAATCAATAAGTTAAGGCGTACATTGCCGATTTCGGGAGTCAGTGTTCACTTTGCCGCCACCCCTGACGGCCGCTGAGTTGCCATGTATCACGGCCGGTTGTCAACCTGTGGTTAATAGCTTCCCCACAGAATTATCCACAGGCAGATCGCTCACCTGGAGGCCCGTTTCACGCTGCCTGACCCGTCGCGGGATGCCTCCTGTACAATGAAAAAGCCGCCCCTGAGGGCGGCTTTTTTCTGGCTGACGGCGCGCATTCGCGCGTCAGGGATTACTTCGCGGCATCTGCCTTGGTCACGTCGAGCAGCTCGACCTTGAAGGTCAGCGTCTCGTTCGGGCCGATCGGGCCGCCAGTGCCAGCCTTGCCGTAGGCGAGGTCGGCCGGGATGTAGAGCATCCAGGTATCCCCGACGCTCATTTCCTGCAGCGCTTCCTGCCAGCCCTTGATGACCTGGTTGACCTTGAAGCTGACCGGCTCGCCACGCTGGTAGGAGCTGTCGAAGACGGTGCCGTCCAGCAGCTTGCCTTCATAGTTCACCTTGACGGTGTCTTCCGCGTCCGGGCTCTCGCCGTCACCGGATTTCAGCACCTTGTACTGCAGGCCGGAATCCAGGGTCTTCACGCCATCCTGCTTGGCGTTCTCGGCGAGGAACTTGTCACCGGCCGCCTTGTTGTCGGCCGCCTGCTGTTCGGCCATCTGCTGCTGCTCTTCCATCTTCTTCTGCTGGAACTTCGAGAGCGCATCGGCAATTTCCTGATCGCTCATCTTCATGTCGCCCTTGGCATAGACGTCACGCACGGCTTGCGTGAAGGCATCCAGGTCAAGATCAGTGATGTCCTGAGACAGGCTCTTGCCCAGTGTCGCACCGATGCCGTAGCTGAGCTGTGCCTGGTCGTCAGAGAGGCTGTCGTCGGCGGCAAAGCTGAACGGGGTAACCAGGAGGGCGCCGAGCGCGACGGCACTAACCAGCTGTTTCATGAAAACTCCTTCAGGATGGGATGGGCCTGAGACGGGCCCGAAACGCATATGCGGCACGCAGCGTGGCATGACCATGCTGATGCTCCGGTGCTACTGGGACTCTAACAGTCGCGTACAAGTTCCGCATCTGCCATTAGGGTTGAGACGAGCTTCGCCCGGCGCGGCTCGTGGCCAGCAGGTGCAGGGCACGTGCGATGCTGTCGTCGCCCTCGTCGAGCGCCGCCTGACCGGTAAGCTGTCGCAGCGACTGCAGGAAGGCGCGTCGGGGGTCATGGCATGACATGAAAGGTGACGTGGGAGCATGGGCCGGAGGGCTGAGGGCTTCCAAGCGTGCCAGCGCTCCCTGCTCCGCCGACAGTTCACAGGCCTTCAATTGCTGATACAGCGTTTCCAGCCGGCGCGTGGTGGCCGCGCTTCGCGTGTCGGTTGGCTCCGTCAGGCGCTGCTTGAGCTGTCGGCGACGCTCGCGCAGTGTCACGGTCATCCCGCGTTGCCAGTCACGCACCTCACCGAGCAGCAGGCACGGCGAGGCACCCAGCGCCACACCGCGTGCGGCCAGCCAGTGAATCCATAGAAGCTCGCAGACATCGAGACCGGCCTCGTCCTGCAGCAGCAGACAGGCACTCATCACGTCAGTCGGCCCTGCGCCATCTTCCTGGTCGTAGGGCAGGCCCTGAGGAGCAGGCTGTGCGTAGAGGGACAGCGCGTAGTCCCACAATCCGGTAGAATGTGCGCCCATCAAGTCGGCTTTCCTGTGGCTCATGGCGGTCAAGCCTGTGGTTCACGGCGGTCATGCATGCTGCGCGCGGGAGCCGACGCCCCCGGATTTTCTGATCGAGGTTGTCATGATTGCACTGCGCCAGCTCGCCCTGCAACGCGGCGGAGCCCCGCTGATCGACGAAGCGGACCTGACGTTGCATGCCGGTCACAAGGCGGGCATCGTCGGCCCCAACGGGGCCGGCAAGTCCAGCCTGTTCGGGCTGATTCTCGGTGAGCTGATCCCCGACAGCGGCAGCGTCTCGCTGGCCGGTGGCGTGCGGGTCGCGCACATGGCACAGGAAATCGATGCGCTGGAGCGCCCGATCGTCGATTACGTCATGGACGGGGATCACGCGCTGCGCGAGACGGAGCGGGCTCTGGCCGCCGCCGAAGAAAGCGGCGAGCATCAGCGTCAGGCCGAGCTGCACGCTCACTTCGACACCCTCGATGGCTACACCGCGCGTGCGCGTGCCGAGCAGCTGCTGGTCGGGCTCGGTTTCCGCCAGGCCCAGCTCAGTCAGCCGCTGGCGGCCTTCTCGGGGGGCTGGCGGATGCGGGCCAATCTGGCGCGCACCCTCTTCACGCCGTCTGACCTGCTGCTGCTGGATGAGCCGACCAACCACCTGGATCTCGATGCGCTGCTGTGGCTGGAACAATGGCTGGCACGCTACCCCGGTGCGCTGCTGCTGATCTCCCATGACCGTGACTTCCTCGATGCGGTGTGTGATCACATCATCCACTTCGATCGTCGCAAGCTGGTGGTCTACAAGGGTAACTACAGCCGCTTCGAGCGAACGCGTTCCGAGCGCCTGGTGCGTGAGCAGGCCGAGCACGAGAAGACCATGGCGCGTCGCGCCGAGATCGAGGACTTCGTGCGTCGCTTCAAGGCCAAGGCCACCAAGGCACGCCAGGCCCAGAGTCGCCTGAAGATGCTGGAGCGCATGGAGGAGACGGCGGCGGTGAAGGCCGATTCGCCGTTCCACTTCACGATTCCCTGCTCTGACAAGATCTCCCATCCGCTGCTGGGACTGGACCGTGCGGTGATCGGCTATCCCGGTCAGCCGCCGCAGCTGTCCGGGGTGCGCTTCTCGCTGCTGCCGGGCCAGCGCATTGGCCTGCTCGGCCCCAACGGCGCGGGCAAGTCGACCCTGATCAAGGCGCTCACCGGTGAACTGGCTCTGGTCGAAGGCCAGCGCACCGCCGGCGAGCATCTGGCCATCGGCTACTTCGCCCAGCACCAGGTCGATGGGCTCGACCTGACCTCGACTCCCTTCAATCATGTGCTGCGTCTCTCGCCGGGGGCCGGGGATCTGGAGATCCGCACCTTCCTCGGCAGCTTCGGCTTCCATGGGGATGAAGTGTACGCTTCGGTGGAATCGTTCTCCGGTGGCGAGAAGGCACGCCTGGCGCTGTCGCTGATCGCGTGGCAGAAGCCCAATCTGCTGCTGCTGGATGAGCCGACCAACCACCTGGATCTCGACATGCGCGAGGCGCTCACCGATGCGCTGGCGACCTTCGAGGGCACCGTGATTCTGGTCTCCCACGACCGCCACCTGCTGCGCGCCTGCGTGGATGAATTCTGGTGCATCGCCGATGGCCGCGTGACGCCCTTCGATGGCGATCTCGACGACTATCGTGCCTGGCTCAAGGCGCGGGTCGAGGGTGAGCGGCGTGAGGCGCGCGCCCAGAAGGATGCCGAGGCTGGCAGCGAGGGCACGCGCACGCCTGACCGCAAGGAAGCGCGTCGTCAGGCCGCCGAGCTGCGCGAGAAGCTGCGCCCGCTCAAGAAGCTCAGCGACAAGGCCGAGCAGAAGATGAGCAAGGCGCAGGGGGAGCTGGACAAGGTCGAGGAAGCGCTGGGCGATGCCACGCTCTATGAGGCGGACCGCAAGAGCGAACTGACCCGGCTGCTGGCCAGTCAGGGCGAGATCAAGGGACGTCTCGAGGACGCCGAAGCCGAATGGTTCGAGGCCCAGGAAGCGCTGGAAGAGATGGAAGCCCAGCTCAAGGCGGCGGACTGAAGCATGCGGCTGGATCGCTGGCTGACGCGCCAGCCGCAGCTCAATCGCCGCCTGGCGTTGCATGCGCTGGCGGCGGGGCGTGTGCGGATCAATGGCCAGACGGTCCGCGATCCGCTGCACGAGGTCGGTCCCTTCGATGCCATCGCGCTGACAGCCGATACGCTGGCGGACAATGACGCGCCGCCAGGCGAGATACGCCTGCAGGCGCCACGTCGTCCACGCCATGTGCTGCTCAACAAGCCTGCCGGGGTCGTGACGGCCTGTCATGACCCGGAACATCCCACCGTCATCGATGTGCTGCGCGATTCGCTTGAATCACGTGGAGAGGATGACGGCTGGCTCGAGGAAATCCATCACGTCGGACGACTGGATCGCGCCACGACCGGCGCCTTGCTGCTGACCAATGACGGTGATGTCTCGTCACGCATCAGCGATGCCGGACTGGATGGGCCCGCCAAGCGCTACCGCATGGGGCTGGAGCAACCGCTGTCGGAGGCGGCGCAGGCCGAGGCGATCTCGCGGGTGGCGCAGGGCGTCCTGCTCGCCAATGACGCTCGGCCGACGCTGCCCGCGCAGCTCGAGTTTCTGGCCGCGGACGAGGCGCGCCTGACACTGCACGAAGGGCGCCACCATCACGTCAAGCGACTGTGGCGCACTCTGGGCAATCGCGTGGTGTGGCTGCACCGCGAGTCGGTGGCGGGGCTGAGTGTCACCGAGCTCGCGGCGGGGGACTGGCGGGAGCTGACGCGTGACGAGTGCCTGCGGCTCGGCGCGGCGCTGGCACATGAGTGAGGCCGCTGCCTCAGCGGCCGCTGGCCTGGCTCGGCAGTCCCTCATCCTCCTCTTCGCTCTCCGTCGGGGGGACATCCGGGGCTGACAGGCTGATCAGCTCACCCCGCGAGTTGCGGGTGAAGTTGCGGACGATGACCCCGATGTTGCGCGGCAGGGGATCGAACTGCTCGCAGCGGTTCAGCACCTCATGCATGTCCCCATAGCCGCTGCGACGACGTGAATCGATGGTCGCACGCGAGAAATCGATATCCTTGAGTGAGGTCTCGTCGGGGCGGGCCGCCGCCAGCAGACGCACGACATTGATGGACGGTTGCTGGGTCATGGCCAGGATGTCGTGTATTTCCTGAGACTGGCGCAGGTCTTCCGGCAGCAGGTCGGCCAGGTGCTCCAGGCCCATGCGCAGTGCCTGATTCTCTTCCATCAGATGCAGATGCTCACCGGCGCGGCTGGAGTACTGGATGTCCTTTTCGCGTAGCTGGGCTTCCTGCAAGGTTTCCGGCACCTTCCCGTAGGCGCTCCACAGGTCGATGACGTAGCAGTTGACGATCGTCTCGCTGTGCGCGCGCTCCGACAGCACCCAGCTGATCGGCGTGTTGGAGTAGAGGCCGCCATCCCAGTAGGCCTGACCGTCGATCCACACCGGCGGGAATGCCGGCGGCAGGGCACCACTGGCCAGTATGTGGCGGTGATCCAGCGCCTCTTGTGACGAATCGAAGTAACGCAATGCGCCGCTGCCGATATTGACCGCCCCGACCGATAGCCGCACGTTCTCCGGGTGACGGGCGTCGAGGCGCTCGAAGTCCACCAGGCGATTGAGGGTGTCTCCCAGCGGTTCGGTGTCGTAGAGACTGGGCGGTTCGCCGAAGAAGCTCTGCCAGATGGGAACTGTCCACAGGGGGCGCGGACGGAAGAAGCCCGGGATACCCCACAGCATGGCGGAGGAGCGCGCGACGCTGCGCTCCCAGGGGTGGAAGGCCGGCCCGAGGCTGTTGGCCGGTTGCGCGATGCCATACCAGAACGCTTCGAGGGCCTTGAGGCGCTCGCCATCCGGATTGCCCGCGATCAGTGCGCCATTGATGGCACCGACGGAGGTCCCGACGACCCAATCGGGTTGGATGCCGGCCTCTGCCAGTGCCTCGAACACGCCGATCTGGTAGGCGCCAAGGGCACCGCCGCCTTGCAGGACCAGAATATTGAGCGCGTCAGCGCAGAAGTCGCAGGATGTATCACGCATGAAACCTTCTCCTTTCCGGTAGCGCCACGCTGATGGCCTGCACGGCCTCGGCTACCTGATTGGCAGGTGATCGGCTTGTGGCAATGAAAGCGAACACGAATTGTGCAGTGCAGCATAGCAGCTGTCAGCATAGCACGCTCCTGTGGCTCCTGTGGCTCCTGTGGCTCCTGTGGCTCGTGCATGGGCGGCCTGCGCGCGCGTGGCCTGACGGGTGATTCACGTACACCAGGGGGTCAGCCAGTGGTCCGCGATCACCAGCAGCAGGGCGTAGCGGCCGCCCTTGGCGACCAGAATCAACAGCACGCTTTTCCACCAGGGCAGGCGGAAGACGCCTGCCAGCACCGTCAAGGGGTCACCGATCACGGGGGCCCAGCTGAGCAGCAGGCTCCAGGCACCGATGCGGCGATACCACAGCGTGCCGCGCGCCAGCGCTCGCCGCGAGACCGGGAACCAGCGACGAGTCCGCAGACGCCGTGCACCGCGTCCCAGGGCGACATTGATCAGGCTGCCCAGCGTGTTGCCAAGCGTTGCGGCAAGCCATAGCGCCCATGGGGCGACCCCCTCGCACCACAGCCCCGCCAATGCGGCTTCCGACCCGCCCGGCAGCAGCGTGGCGCTGGCCAGTGCTATCAGGCCCAGCGACAGCAGGGCGACCACGTCATCCATGCCGCGATTTTCCTGATCCGCAGGGGCCGAGCCGAGGGTGAGGCAGCTGGGTGGCTTTCTTCCCCTCGCCGCTCGGGTATGCTGTTGGCAAATTCATGTCATTTTCCGGGAGTCTCGTGCATGCATATTCCGTGCGTCCTGACGATTGCCGGCTCAGACCCATCGGGCGGGGCCGGCATTCAGGCGGATCTCAAGACATTCTCCGCGCTGGGGGCGTATGGAGCCAGCGTGATCACGGCACTGACCGCCCAGAATACCTGTGGCGTGCGCAGCGTCGAGCCGGTGTCGTGCGCCTTCATCGGAGCACAGCTGGATGCCGTGCTGGATGATCTCGATATCATCGCCATCAAGATCGGCATGGTCGCGGACCCGGCTGTCGTGGAGCTGCTGGCGGACAGGCTCCGTCAGCGCCGCCCGCGCTGGATCGTGCTCGACCCGGTGCTGGTGGCCAAGAGCGGCGATGCGCTGGTCAATGACGCGGCCATCCAGGCGGTGGCAGAGCATCTGGTGCCATTGGCGGACATCATCACGCCCAACCTGCATGAAGCGGCGGTGCTGCTGGGCGAGCGTCGTCTGATCGGGCGGGAGGACATGCCTCAGGTCGCGCGGGAGTTGCGCGCACGCGGTGCCAATGCTGTCCTGATCAAGGGGGGCGCACTGGAGGGCCAGGCCTGCGATGACCTGCTGGTCAGTGATGCCGGTGAGCAATGGCTGTGCGCGCCTCGGATCGAGACCGACAACCTGCACGGCACCGGTTGCTCGATGTCCTCGGCGATCACGGCGCGCCTGGCGCAGGGGCTGTCACTGACGAGAGCCGTGGAGGAATCGCGGGAATGGCTGCTGGGGGCGCTGCGTGCCTCGGATCAGCTGAATGTCGGCAAGGGGCGTGGCCCCGTGCACCACTTTCACGCACTCTGGTGAGACCGTGCGTCGCGAGAGCCTGAGCTGACCCCTCGCGCGTGAGAGGAACGCCTCCCTGTCACTTCCTTGAAGAGTCGATGCCATGTCCCGCTCCCGGATTCGCCTGCCCTTGCCAAGGGCTTTCTCGTCTCGGTGGTTGCGCACCAGCCTGATGGCTGGAGGGCTTGCCATGCTTCCCTCCTGGGCGTTTGCCGCCGAGATACAGGGAGTGACCTTCGCGGATCAGGCCGAGACGCAAGGCGGCCAGCCGCTTGAGCTGATCGGTACCGGGCTGTTTACCTATCTGGTATGGGACGCCTACGTCGGTGGCTATTATCAGGATGCCCGGCGGCCGCGGCCTGCACCACTCAGCGATGTCTCGCGACGTCTGGTGCTGGAGTATTTCCATGCCATCGAGGCGGCTGACTTCGCCAAGGCGACCACCAGGGGCGTGCGCCAGAATCTTTCCGAAGCGAATTTCGCGGCGATCGAGGCGGAGCTGTCGCGCTTCAATGCAGCCTATCGGGACGTGTCGCCGGGAGATCGCTATGCGCTGGAATGGCAGGCAGAGGAGGGTGGCAAGGGACGGCTGACGCTGGCGCTCAACGATACCTTGCTCTTCGAGAGCGCTTCGCTGGCATTGGCCAACGGGGTGTTCGCGATCTGGCTTGGCGACTCCCCCGCGCGCGACGACTTTCGTTCACAACTGCTGGGGCGTTAGCCGTCAGCCTCTGAACTTCCGGGCGACTCGCGCCCATGGCGAGCCTTGCCTCATCAAGACGCCCCTGCCGGTTACCCGGCAGGGGCGTCTTGTCATCTGACACGGCCATCGTTGCCGTCAGGAAGGTCTCCCGTGGCAACTCGCTGGCCAATGCTGCGGCTTACTTGGCTTCTGCCGCCTTGATGTCGGCCTGCAGCGTGTCGAGGATCTTGCTGCCGCGCTCGCCGGCCTGCTCCCGGAAGACCTCCCAGCCTTTCTCGCCGACCGGACGGAAGGCTTCACGCTGCTCGTCGTTCAGCGTGATGATCTTGATGTCGCTGTCCTGCTTGATCTTCTCGAGACGGTCCGCGTTGTACTCCTCCTGCTTCTCGAAGATATACGGGCGCATCTCGTTGGTGACCTTGTCGAGCATCTGCTGCTGCTCGTCATCCAGACCGGAATAGAAATCGCTGGAGGCCACCAGCGTGGTGATGAACTGCGCCTGCTTGGCCTGGATCATGTAGTCCTGAACTTCATAGAAGCTCATTTCCTGAATGGCGAACACCGGGTTCACCTGGCCGTCTATCTGCCCCAGCTGCAGTCCGGAATAGACCTCCGAATACGGCAGCGGCGTCGGGTTGGCGCCATAGGCGCGATAGCTCTCCACCAGAATCGGTGACGTCATGGTGCGAATCTTGAAGCCTTTCATGTCCTCAGGCGTCTCGATGTCACGATTGCCGGTCCAGACCATCCAGCCTTCCGGAATCACGCCCAGCAGCTGAAGGTTCTGCTCGGTGTAGGCCTCGGACAGCATGTCGATGGCCTTGGAGTTGCCGAGCACCTCTTCATTGACGGCATTGTCGTCGGAGAACAGGAAGTGCAGCGTGAAGACGCCTGATTCAGGAATCACCGAGGCCAGGTGACCCGGTGACGCAAAGGTCAGCTGGATGGCGTCGCTCTGCACCAGTTCGGTGAGCTGTGAGGAGGTACCCAACGCGCCGTAGGGGTAGATCTCGACATCGATGTCACCGCCGGAGGCCTCTTCGATGCGTTTCTTGAATTCCTGAGCGTAGGCATCCTGCACGCTGCCGGAGACTTCCTCCAGCGCGAAACGCCAGGTGTCAGCCTGTACGCCCGCGGAGGCCAGTGCCGCCATGCCGAGGCCGGCCGTGAGGGCGCCTCCCTTGAGGAGCGCGGCAATACGAGAAAGGTGAACAGGAGTTCTGGGCGTCTCGCGATTCTGCTCGTGTGACGGGTTCCATTGCATCGTCATCTTGTTCTCCTTGTGTGATTTCCATCAGCGCCGGGTGGTATGGGTCGAACCCGGCGTGCAACTTGCATCATTTAGATAATATTGCCATTCTTAATATAATAAAAAAATTACCAAATCGGATAGTGTGATTAGAATTTATTATGAATGGGCTGAGCCTGTCCGCATGAGATTCTGGTACTCGATGACCCCTGCTCCGGGTCGGTGGCATGCCCTGCCAGATGGCTCGGTAGAGGCAGTCCGCGTGCTGGTTCGTAGTGTCGCTAATAAAGGGTACCGTCAATAAAGCTAGATCATGACTCACCAAAGTGAAAATCACGGCGGTGTCTCGGAAAATTTCAATGGATCGTACTGGCAAATTCAGACGGCGTGGCGCAAATCGCTGTGCTTGCGTCGCCTGACAGAAAGCCTGCCTGGCAGGAAGCCACATCAACAGGAAGCCGCTTCATGAATTCGCCCCCCTCCAAGTCTCCCCCCGCTGATGAGACCCGGCCCACCCCGGCCGAGGCGCAAGGCGCTCAGGATCCCCTCGCACATCTGCCTGCACCGCTGCGCCGCCTGGCGGCGATATTCGAACGCGGTGATCAGGGCCTGGCACACGTCGAGCGCTGGCTGATCGCGCTGTGCGTGCTGGGCATGGCGACGGCCAGTATCGCCAATGTGATCGGGCGCAACGTCTTCAACTACAGCCTGCCGTTCACCGAAGAGCTGATGCAGATCCTGCAGCTGTGGCTGACCTTTCTCGGCATCAGCTACGGCGCGCGCGCCGGACGCCATATCCGCGTGACGGCACTGCTGGACTTCATGCCGCCGTGGTTGCGCAAGGTGCTGTTGATCGCCGGACAGGTCATCACCTGTGCGCTGCTGGCCTACCTGGCCTGGCTGGCGGTGGATTATCTGCAGAGCCTGGCCAGGTCAGGGCGTGTCACGCCGTCGCTGCGCTGGTCGCTGGCGGCACTCTATGCCGTGGTCCCGCTGGGGCTGGCGCTGGGCGCCCTCCAGTATCTGATGGCGATTCTGCGCAATCTGCTGGCACAAGGTGCCTGGCTGTCGTGGCGTACGGCGGAGATAGACGAGAACGAGGAAGTCGACGGCAGCGGTGCGCTCTAGCACGTCTCTTCCACTTTGGATGCGAGACTGTGGCGCGGAAGTGAAGGCAAGAGATGCCTTGGCTGATGCGTGTTGCAGGGCTCGTGATTGATCACACTACATTGACCCAGGGACGGAAGCTGCGATGTGGATTCTGCTCGTGATGGTGGGGCTGCTGTTGCTTGGGGTACCCATGATGGTGCCATTGAGTGTCGGCACCTTCTTCTTGTTGTTCAGCGATTTCCCTTTTCTCAAGCCAGAGCTGGTGATCCAGCAGATGATCGGTGGCCTGCAGCCGGTGGTACTGACGGCGGTCCCCATGTTCATTCTGGCGGCCGATATCATGCTCAAGGGCTCCACCGCCCAGCGTCTGCTGGATGTGGTCGAGCGTTTCGTCGGCCACTGGCGTGGCGGTCTGCCGGTGACCACCGCGCTGGGCTGTACCCTGTTCGGCGCGGTGTCCGGCTCCACCCAGGCCACAGTGGTCGCGATGGGGCGCCCGCTGCGCCCGCGGCTGCTGGAAGCCGGTTACAGCGACAAGTTCACCATCGCGTTGATCATCAATGCCTCTGACATCGCGCTGCTGATTCCGCCGTCCATCGGCATGATCATCTACGGTGTCGCGACCGGTACCTCGGTGGGGGATCTGTTCATCGCCGGTATCGGTCCGGGGCTGATGATCCTGGTGCTGTTCTCGCTCTACTGCATGTGGAAGTCATGGAAGCTGGGCATCGCGCCGCAGCCCAAGGCGGACTGGCCTGCGCGCCTCAAGGCATTGAAGCGCGCCAGTCTGCCCGCCGGCTTCCCGGTGATCATCATCGGCGGCATCTACTCGGGGATGTTCTCGCCGACGGAGGCCGCCACGGTCTCGGTGATCTATGCGCTGATTCTCGAGATGCTCATCTACCGTGGCGTCACGCTCAAGGACCTGCCCGGCGTGGCCTTCTCCACCGGTCTGATCACCGCGGTGGTATTCATTCTGGTGGCGGCGGGCGCCGGCTTCTCGTGGATGATCTCGTTCGCCAAGATTCCGGATGCCATTCTCGGCGGGTACATCCCGTACCTGTCAGAACACGCCCTGGCGCTGCTGGCGGTGATCGCGGTGGCCTATTTCGTCGGTTGCATGTTCGTCGATCCCATCGTGGTGATCCTGATTCTGGCGCCGGTATTTGCCCCGGCCGTCGATGCCGCCGGACTGGACCCGGTGCTGGTCGGTACCCTCGTCACCCTGCAGGCGGCGATCGGTTCGGCGACGCCACCCTTCGGCTGTGACATCTTCACGGCGGTGGCGGTGTTCCGGAAGCCTTACATGGAGGTCATCCGTGGCACGCCACCCTTCATTGCCCTGCTGTTGCTGGCGACGGTGCTGCTGATGCTGTTCCCGCAGATCGCGCTCTTCCTGCCCGGCCTGGCCAGCTAGCCACCGATACGGCTCGTTGGACATGCGCATCACGAACGCCCCGCAGACTCGGTCTGCGGGGCGTTCGCGTCTGGTATGCTCCTGCTCATCATCATTCATCTCTTGAAGGAGCAAGTGGCATGCGAGCATTGATCCAGCGCGTCACCCAGGCACAGGTCGTGGTGGAGAACGAGACGGTCGGCGCCATCGCGGGCGGTCTGCTGGTGCTGGTGGGCGTCGAGAAGGGCGATGATGAGGCGCGCGCCGACAAGCTGCTGCACAAGCTGCTGCACTACCGTGTCTTTGGCGACGAGAACGACAAGATGAATCTCAACGTCCAGCAGGCGGGTGGCAGTCTGCTGCTGGTCTCGCAGTTCACGCTGGCGGCGGACACCGGCAGTGGCATGCGTCCCAGTTTCTCCTCGGCAGCGCCGCCGGCGGAAGGCGAGCGGCTGTTCGCGTATCTGGTCGACAAGGCGCGTGAACGCGGGGAGGAGCTTGGCGTGGGAATCGAGACCGGACGCTTCGGGGCCAACATGCAGGTCTCGCTGCTCAATGACGGGCCGGTGACCTTTCTGCTCGAGAGCTGATCGCGTAGACCCAAAAAAGCCGCTCCCGAGGGAGCGGCTGCAAGCATTGGATGACAGGCCTGCGCCGTCTCTCGCGGGAGAGCGGCGCAGGTAAAGCTGGGACTCGTTACTGAATGCCTTCTGGATTACGGGCGTTCAGGAAGGCCTGTTCGGAGACTTCGTGCCACTTCTCGACCTTGCCTTCGAAGGTGGTGTAGGACTCGTAGATGCGGCCTGCCAGCTCATTGGAGTCGCCGAGTTTCTTGACCACTTCGCCTGACAGTTCGCGTGCCTTGTCGAGCACGTCCTGCGGATAGCGACGCAGCTCGACCTTGTGCTCGTTGAGCAGTGTCTCGAGGGCATCGTTGTTGCGCGCGGTGTACTCGTCGAGCATGTCCTGGTTCACGTCACGTACCGCAGAGCGCAGGATGGCCTGCAGGTCCTTGGGCAGCTCGGCCATGGCGTCGTCATTGACGATGGCCTCGAAGGTGACGGTCGGCTCGTGCCAGCCCGGATAGTAGTAGTACTTGGCGGCCTGATAGAGACCGAAGGCCAGGTCGTTGTACGGCCCGATCCATTCGGTGGCATCGATGGCGCCGGACTGCAGCGAGGTGAAGATCTCGCCGCCCGGCATGCTGACGGTCGCCACGCCCATCTGCTGCATGACATCGCCACCCAGCCCCGGCATGCGCATCTTCAGGCCGTCGAGATCGGCAACCGAGTTGATCTCCTTGTTGAACCAGCCGCCCATCTGCACGCCCGAGGCACCACCGGCCATGACTTCGACACCGAACTTGTCATAGACCTCGTTCCAGAGCTCCAGCCCCCCGCCGTAATGCAGCCAGGCGTTCATTTCCTGTGCGGTCATGCCGAAGGGGACGGCGGCGAAGAACTGGGCTTCCGGCGCCTTGCCTTTCCAGTAGTAGGAGGCCGAGTGGCCGATCTGCGCCGTACCGGAAGAGACGGTGTCCAGTACCTCGAAGCCCGGCACCAGCTGTCCGGCGCCGTAGACCTTGATCTTGAGGCGTCCATCAGACATCTCATCGACGAGACGCGCGAGGCGCTCGGGACCCTGGCCTACGCCCGGGAAGTTCTTCGGCCACGAGGTGACCATCTTCCAGGTGTAGGTATCCGCGGCATTGGCGATGGCCGGCAGGGTGCCCATGGCGGTCATGGTGCCGACGGCGATGCCGAAGGCGAGTTTGTTGAGTTGCATGGCATGCTCCTTGAAGTGCCCGATTGTTGTTGTGCACCGGTCAGGGACTGGCGCTGGGCAAGAGGTGGGCCGCGAACGGCTCCCGTGCATCTGCATGAGCCGTCTGGCGGCTCTCCCATCAGCTGGCGGGGCGAGCCCCGCCAATTCAGTTGCTGCTCTGTATTTGTTCTGTCCGTGTTCTGTCCTTGTACTGTCTCGTCAGTCGTGGCCTAGAACTGGGCCGGCAGCCAGGTGGCCAGGCCCGGGAAGGCGGCCAGCGCCCCCAGCATGCACAGCTGGATCAGGATGAACGGAATGACGCCCTTGTAGATCTGCTTGGTGCTGACTTCCTTGGGCGCGACGCCGCGCAGATAGAACAGCGCGAAACCGAAGGGCGGCGTCAGGAAGGAGGTCTGCAGGTTGATGGCGATCATGATGCCCAGCCAGATCGGGTCGAGGCCCATGGCCAGCAGCACCGGGCCGACGATCGGCACCACCACGAAGGTGATCTCGATGAAGTCGAGGATGAACCCGAGCAGGAAGATCACCAGCATCACCACCAGGGTGGCACCGATGACGCCACCGGGCATGTTCTCGAAGATCTCGGTGACGACCTCTTCGCCGCCGAAACCACGGAACACCAGCGAGAACAGCGCCGCACCGATCAGGATCAGGAAGACCATCGTGGTGACGTTGGTGGTGGAGCGCACGACTTCCGTCAGCGTCTTGAAGCTCAGCTTGCGGTTGGCGACGGCCAGCATCAGCGCGCCGAAGGCACCCACGGCAGAGGCTTCTGTCGGCGTGGCCAGTCCGCCGAGAATCGAGCCCAGTACGCAGACGATCAACACGATCGGCGGCACCAGTCCCTTGAGGAGCAGCCAGCCGATGCCACCGGTGTGGCCCAGCTCCTTCATCAGCGCGTCACGGTCCACGGCCGGCGCCTTCTCGGGCTTGAGCCAGGCGATGATGGCGATGTAGACGATATAGGCGACCACCAGAATCAGGCCCGGCACCAGGGCGCCGATGAACAGGTCGCCCACCGAGACGGTCTTCGGGCTCCAGATGCCCATCGACAATTGCGCCTGCTGATAGGCGGAAGACAGCACGTCGCCCAGCAGAACGAGTGCGATGGACGGCGGAATGATCTGTCCCAGGGTGCCGGTGGCACAGATGGCGCCAGTGGCGAGCGACGGGTCATAGCCACGCTTGAGCATGGTGGGCAGTGACAGCAGGCCCATGGTCACGACGGTCGCGCCGACGATACCGGTGGAGGCCGCCAGCAACATGCCGACGATGGTCACGGAGATGCCCAGGCCGCCACGCAGTGAGCCGAACATCAGCGCCATGGCGTCGAGCAGCGTCTCGGCGACCTTCGATTTTTCCAGCAGCACGCCCATCAACACGAACAATGGCACGGCCAGCAACGTCTGATTGGTCATGGTGCCGTAGAGGCGATTGGGCATCGCCGACAGGAAGCTGGCATCGAATACGCCCTGGGTAATGCCCAGCGCGTCCAGCCCCATGCCCAGCCCGGCGAAGGCCAGCGCGGTACCGGCAAGCGACAGCGCCACCGGATAGCCCAGCATGAGAACGACACAGATACACACGAACAGCAGCAGCGGCATGATCTCGAGCATTACACCAGCTCCTCATCGTGATCAGGGGTGTCATCGCTCGCATGCGGCGACGGCAGCCGCCCGCACAGGAACAGGAGGTGGCGACCTGCTTCAGCGACACCTTGCAGCATCATCAGGATGGCGACCGCGGGGATCAGGCTCTTGAGCAGATAGACGCCAGGCAGGCCACCGGATTCGGGGGAGGCTTCCTTGATGCTCCACGAGTCGCCGACATAACCCAGGCTCGAGAGCAGGATGAAGATCATCACCGGGAACAGCAGGAACAGGGTGCCGCCGAGGTCGATCCACGACTTCCCGCGATGGGACATGCGCTGGTAGAAGATATCCACGCGGACATGGTTGTCATGCTTGAGCGTGTAGCTGGCAGCGAGCAGGAAGACGGTCGCGTGCATGTACATCACGGATTCCTGCATCGGAATGCTGTTGATGTTGAAGGCGTAGCGCAGCATCACGATGGCGAATTCGACCAGCATCATGATGACGACCAGCCAGGACACGCAGCGTCCCAGCCCTTCGGTCATGCGGTCGAGCCCTGTGAGCCAGCCGGGGGTAGAGGCAGTGGCAGACATGGAATCCCCTTGGCCTGCGGGTAGCAGGTGATATTTGTTGGCGTTGTTGTTGCCGAGTCTGGCGTTGCGTGTGCCGTCATCGTAGTCGGGGCGATCTCGTGTGCACGCTGACGATCGTCACATCAGTTCAGGCTTTGCTCATGTTGTAGCTTTGATGAGACGTCGGCAATCCGGCAATCGTCGTTTCAGACAACGCTATTCCACGCTGGTGGATGGCAGATGCCAGTGAGGTCATGCAGGCTCTCGGCAGTCATCAGCGTTGCTTTCACGATTAATCCACGCCCTCGGACAGGCCAAGAGTAGCGAGTGGCTGGCCAGTGACAAATGGATCATTGGTCTGACAGGCGAGATATATCTTTCGATTCAGTCACTTGGATTGAAAAATCCATGCAGGACGGGAACGGGAAGGTGGCAATCAAGGTGACGGACAGGCGGGTCCCGGCGGATATCGAGGGTGATATCCAGGCACCCGTGAGAGGGCTGAGAATTGAGGTGAGGCGTGTCAGGCCAGACCAAGCGCCTTCTGACAGGCCACGGGGAGGTGCACTTCCACCGCAAGAGGCAGATGGTCGGAGAAGAGGTGGGACAGGGTGCTGGGGTGCTCGATGTGCAGGGTGGAGGAGGCCAGAATATGGTCCAGACCTCGCCGTGGCTGCCAGGCAGGATAGCTGTTGATCGCCTTGCTGGGCCGCGAGTCGAGCGCCTCGCAGAATCCCTTGTGCTGGCGCAGTTGTGCCAGGGTGCAGTTCAGGTCGCCCATCACAATGACGTGCTTGAGCGGTGCGATCAGCTCTCCGAGATAATCGAGCTGCTTGCGCTGGATTCGCGCACCAAGCGCCAGATGCGTGACGAAGACATGCAGCGCATGCTCCCCCTCGCCGAAGCGAGCATGGATGGCGCCGCGCCCCGGCAGGGTGCCGGGCAGGCTGTGCTCTTCGAGATGGCTGATCGGCAGGCGCGACAACAGGCCGTTGCTGTGCTGTGCCAGCCGGCCGAGGTTGCGATTGAGCTGCTGATAGCGATGCGGGAAGTGAGCCGTCTCGGCCAGCGCGTCCACCTGATTGACGTTGCCGGAGCGGAAGCTGCCGCCGTCGACTTCCTGCAGCCCGACGATGTCGTAAGGCGTGATGGCCCCGGCAATCAGTTCCAGGCGGCGGTGGCGCTTGGGATGTGGCAGCAGATGTTGCCAACCGCGGGTGACATAGTGATGCCACGCCGCGGTATGGATACCGACCTGCATGTTGAAGGTCAGCAGACGCAGCGGCGAACCCGACAATCCATGCCCGGCATCATCCGCTGCGTCGGCGGCCACTGGGGAGTCGTCAGCGGCCTCTGCCATCAGGCGGCGTCCTTGTCGCCAGCCTTCTCTTCACGCACCTGCTCGACCAGCTCATCGGTGATCTTGAGCATGTTCTTGAGCGAGCCAGCCGTGCTCGGAGAGACGACATAGCGACCGTCGACGATCAGTGCGGGGACACCCATGATCTTGTAGGCGCGCATCTGTGCGTGTGCCTGATTGACCTGGCTCTTCACGCCGAAGGAGGTCAGGGACTTCTCGGCGTCTTCTTCGCTGACACCGTAGTCGCTGTAGAAGGCGGCGATGTCTTCCGGGTCGGTAAGACGCTGGTGGTCCTTGTGGATGGCATCGAAGAAGGCCTTGTGGGTCTGATCGAGAATGCCCAGATCCTTGGCGGCATAGAAGGCATAGGCGTGCTTGACCCAGTCCTGCCCCATGGTGGCCGGCAGACGATGGAAGGTCACGTCACCGGGCAGCTCATCGACCCAGGGCTCGAGGCTGGATTCCAGTGCGTAGCAGTGCGGGCAGCCATACCAGAATGCCTCGACCACTTCGACGTTGCCGGCCGGTGCATCGGTCTTCACCGGTTCGTCGAGTACCTGATAGTCCTTGCCAGCTTCAGCGGCGAACACGCTTGCTGACAGGCCAAGGCCCGCCACCAGAGTCAGTAGGGGTTTCCACTTCATGGAACATCTCCATCGGGTTGAGGCATGCCCGGGCATGAGACCCGGCAACATTAGTGATGCATCGAGTATGCGTGTCAGCCACCACCGCTGTCGAGACTGCCGGGCGGGACACGGCGGATCACTGTCTGGCCAGCCTAGCGTGACAAGGTTGACCGCTGGATGAACGCCGTTCGACCACGTTGCCGTGAAGAGCACGCCACGCCGTGCCGGAGCCGGTCGCCATCGCAGATGTCATACGTGACATCTGCCTGACTGGATGCCTCAGCGCAGGCCGTGAAGATACTCGGCGACCTGCTGCATGTCGCTGTCACTCATGCGTGCGGCGATGCTGCTCATGATGTCATTGGGGTCGTTGTCACGCGTGCCGTCACGAAAGGCCGTCAGCGAGGTGATGGTGTAGGCGGGGAATTGCCCAGCCAGCGCGGGATAGCCTGCTGAATCAATCCCCTCGCCGCGAGGGCCGTGGCAGGCGGTACAGGCCGCGATATCTCGCTCAAGCGAGCCGGCCCGGTAGAGCACCTCACCTGCTTTCGCGGCGTCGGGCTCTGCCTGGCCGCGATTGGCGGGTTGCTCGGCATAATAAGCCGCGATATCGGCAATGTCCTGATCGCTCAGGGTGTCGGTGAGGCCTGCCATCTGGGGAACCGCGCGACGACCCTCGCGGATATCCGTGATCTGCTTGCGCAGATAATGGGCCTGCTGTCCGGCGAGGTGCGGGAAGGCGGAGGCTGGGGACACGCCCTGCGCGCCATGGCAGGCAGCACAGACGGCCGCCTTGGCCTGGCCAGCGCTGGCATCCGCGGTGATCTCGTCTGCGCCGGCGCGGGGCGAGAGGCCGAGCGCCAGCAGGGCGCTCAAGGTGGCGAAATTCGTCGTGGCAAGTACGCCCCAGCTCGAGCTCTGCGGCCCTTCACGGTGCTGCGGTGATCTCATCAGCTTGTTCATGTCACTGGTCCCTGTTTGCGCAAATCCCGCAGTGGAGTCATCCCGGCGCTGGTGGCAAGCATCACCCGAGGAGAAGTACGTCAGACGCCTCGCAGCCCGTGAGAGCTGGGTGGTACACTAGCGCATCATGAGCGTGATGCTTGTCATTTCGGCAGTATAGCGAATCCCCTTCAGGGCGCGTTAATGTGCCTGCCGCCTGCCTGTCGAGCTGACAGCGCCAGTGGTGCTCTATTCCGTTTCACCGGCCGTTTCTTCTGCTCTCACGTGATGTCGCGCGGGCGAGACGTCCGCCATCAACAGGTATTCAGATTCTCATGGCCGAGTCAGCCACTCCGTCCCCCAAGCTTCACTATCGTCAGGCACGCTTCTTGATCAGCGCCGCCACCCTGGCCCAGTGCCCGACGGATGTCGGCGCCGAGGTGGCCTTTGCCGGTCGCTCCAATGCCGGAAAGTCGAGCGCCATCAATGCCCTGACGTCCCAGAAGGCGTTGGCGCGTACCTCCAAGACGCCTGGCCGCACTCAGCTGATCAACTATTTCACCATCGGTGAAACGGGCCGTCATCTGGTGGATCTGCCCGGCTATGGCTACGCCAAGGTGCCGGACAAGGTGAAGCGTGAGTGGCAGTCCCATCTGTCCAACTACCTGCGCAACCGCCAGTCGCTGCGCGGCCTTGTGCTGCTGATGGATGTGCGTCACCCGCTGTCCGAATTCGACCAGATGATGCTGGGCTGGGCCGATGAGGCACAGATGCCGGTGCATATCCTGCTGACCAAGGCGGACAAGCTGAAGCGTGGACCGGCAGCGGCGAGCCTCCAGAAGGTACGGCACGCCCTCAAGGAGTGGGAAGACCTCGTCACCGTGCAGCTGTTCTCGTCGCTCAAGTATTCGGGAGTCGAGCAGGTGCACGCCAAGCTCGATGAGTGGCTGGCGGACCCGGCGGTGATGGAAGGTGTCACGGAGGGTGAGGCCGATGAAGCCCCCCAGGACCCGTTCGACGACTGAGTCGTCCGTGTCATGACATGTGCTGCTGCATAAAAAGAGACGCCGGTCACCCTTGGGTGACCGGCGTCTCTTTTGTGGGGCGTCCAGTTATGGAGCATCCAGTTAAGGGGCGTCCAGATCTCAGCCCTGGCGGGGTCGGTCACTTGTAACCGATTGCCTGTCACCGTTCATCACTGCTCACATGAACAGGCTGGGAGTGGCGTTTTGCGACAGCAATCTCTGAGGGACCTGCGGCATCGCAGCCTGACTCGCCCGCACCTCGAAACGTGTCAGGTGGCCACCCTGGGAGCTGTCGGCAGGGGCATTCATGCTGCGTGCCCGCGGATCATCGCCCGACATGTCGATGATCGCCGCCGGTACCGAGGTCACGCCTCGCGTGGCGTTTTCCATGCTGGTTCGCGCACTGTAGACCGCCAGTACGATCAGCATGGCGCAGAGCACGACCTGTCCTGTGCCGATCAACACTCCCTGCCAGGCACTGGCATGCGGCAGGGCCAGCGGACCGGGATCCTGCTGGAATCTCTCGATGATGTCGGTGGCGTCGCGGGACTCGGCGTCGTCACTGATGGCGCGGGAATATTGCCAAGTCTGGCAGATGACACGCCGAGATGATGATTGAGTGCTCATGCTGTCCTCTCCAGTCGCGACGACATCGAACGTGAGTTCTCGGATGACCCTGGCAGGCCCGTGGAAGGCTGGGTCGTCAGGCACGAGAAACTTGTACAACAAATATGGTCTCCGCCATAAAGTTGTACAAGTTTTAATTTGTGTATCGCTTTTCTGGAACGTCAGTCCAGGTGACAGCAGGTAACCGACGGTCAGGTCTGGAAGGTCAGAAGCGCTGTCGTTTCATCGTGATGCATTCAGGTGCCGCAACAGTTCCGGAAGCTCCCGGACATGCGAGATGACATGGACTCCGGCGGGAACCGGCTCCGGCGCGCCACGCCCCTTCACGTCGATCCATGCCGCCTGCATGCCGAGACGTACTGCCGGCAGGGCATCTTCCTTCCATGAGTCGCCGACATGCAGCGTGGTGGAGGGGCGGCTGCCCAGACGTGCCATGGCGGCGAGGAAGGGGCGTGCATCCGGCTTGGGCGCCAGCCATTCGCCGGCGGCGATGCTGAACTCGAAATGATGATCCAGCGCCAGGCGTGTCAGGTCGACATTGCCATTGGTGATGGCGCCGAGGCGGTAATGCCGGGCCAGTGAGTCGAGCAGCTCGCTGGCTTCCGGAAATGGCTGCAATTCGTGGCGCAACGCCAGGAAGCGTTCGACGGCCGCATGTGACCAGTGATGGGCCTCCTTTTCGCCATGGCCGGCATCGCGCAGCATGATGCGCATGGCTTCACGGCGCAGCCAGGTGAAATCACCACGCCGCAAGGGGTGTTCCAGCCCGAGTGCCATGCGGCGACGGGTATATTCCTCGAGGGGAAAATCAGTGGCATGACCGATCTCACCGTCCAGCCAGGCGTAGTGTTCCGTCTCGGCGCGCTCCATGATCGGGCGATTGGCCCACAGGGTGTCATCGAGATCGAAGGTCAATGCGGTCAGCGAAGGCGTCGTTACGGGCATCACAGGGGATCATCCTTGAGCGGAACATCAGCAGGGGAGGCGGCGTCAATGTCAGCCGGCGTTGCCTCTTCTGGCCCACGCTGGCGACGTGCACGCGGGTGAGCCTGGTCGTAGGCGCTGGCCAGCTGTTGCCAGTCGAGTCGGGTATACACCTGGGTCGTGGAGAGATGGGCATGGCCCAGCAACTCCTGCACGGCGCGCAGATCGCCACTGGATTCCAGCAGATGGCTGGCGAAGGAATGGCGGAGTCGGTGGGGGTACAGGTGCTCCGGCAGGCCGCGTATCTTCGCTTGCGTCACCAGACGAAGCTGCACGCCGCGTTGTCCCAGCCGCTGGCCTCGCTGGCCGACGAACAGGGCAGTCTCGTCAGCAGGCGCGAGTTGGCCACGCACCTTCAGCCAGGCATCCAGCGCCTGACGCGCCCGCGAGCCGATGGGCAGCTGGCGAGGCTTGTTGCCCTTGCCGCGCACGCGCAGGCGGCGTGTCTCCAGCATGTCGAGGTCGAGACTGACCAGTTCCGAGAGTCGCAGCCCCGAGCCGTAGAGCAGCTCCAGCATGGCCTGATCGCGGATCGCCAGCGGCGTGCCGTCGTGCGGGCAGTCGAGAAAGCGTGACAGGCTGTCGATGTCCACCGGGCGAGGGAGGTGGTCCGGCAGGCGCGGTGTCTGTACCAGGCCCGCCGGGTTGTGCGCCAGAATGCCGTGATCGACCAGCCAGCCACAGAAACGACTGATCGCCGCGCGACGTCGGGCCAGTGAACGGGGGGCGAGCCCACGACTGCGCTCAGCGCCCAGAAAGCGACGCAGCGTCGGCACATCCAGGGCCTGCCAGTCTGCAGGAGGCTGTGCGGTGGCGCTGGTCTCGGCATCCACCGTGGTCTCGGCCGGTGAGGGGCGCAACATGAAGTGGATCAGTGCCTCGAGATCGCGCTGATAGGCGCTCACGGTCGCCGCGCTGCTGTCCTGGGCAAGATGGGCGAGAAACTGCTGGCAAGGGCGGGTCAGCGCCTGGCGCCTCGCAGTGTCGAGGGAGTCATCCGGGAGGTCAGAGGCGCTCATCGCGCGGCCTGATCATCACGCGAGGCAGCGGAGTCTGACGTGTGACTCGTCGCATGACGCCCGAGGCAGCGCGCCAGCACATCGCCGAGATATTCGGGGAAGAGAGTGTCGAG
Organism: Cobetia sp. BL01; assembly: GCF_056493605.1. Lineage (NCBI taxonomy): Bacteria > Pseudomonadati > Pseudomonadota > Gammaproteobacteria > Oceanospirillales > Halomonadaceae > Cobetia > Cobetia sp. BL01. The sequence continues at coordinate 43,376 of NZ_JBVBEE010000010.1, forward strand.
TCCGGCACGGAACTGCTCGGCCTCGGCACTGGCGACCACCAGATAGCCCAGACATTCGCCACGGGTCAGACGCACGATGACGGCGGAGCCGCGCGTGGCATCCGCCTGGCTGGCCTCGACCAGATCGTGGCACTCCGCCCCCAGCGGCCAGTCATGGTCCGGCAGCAGGGCTTCCCAGCGCGTGCGTGGCATCGCCAGACAACGGCTGGCGCGGCCTTCGAGCAGGCGCTCGAATTGCTCGGCACGCGCATCATCGAGCACCTGACGCGGTGGCTGGGTCGCGGGGCCGGCGCCGCGCTGCCACAGGCAGACGGCGGCGATGTCGAACAGCTCGCTGAGACGGGTTGCCAGAGTCTCCGCGAGGGCATCATCCGATTCGGCATCCATCAGATCCAGCACGATCTGACGCAGTCGCTGATAGCGGCTTTCATTGTCGCGGGCGGTATTGAGCAGCTCCTCGAGACGCGCCTCGGCCTGCTCGGTTCGTCCGCGCAGGTCATGCACCAGCCGCTCCAGCAGCGAGACGCTGCCACCGCGTGCTTCGGGGTGTGGCACGCGCAGCTGCTGGAGCAACCCTTCCCGACCCTCGAAGAAATCCGGATGCGTGGCCAGCCACTCGGCGACCCGGTCCGGGTCCAGCGTGCGCGGGCGGCGTGAGGCGGATGGCTCGGCCATATGGCTCTCCTTGCGAGGGTTGGCGACGGGACGCCAGCGCTTCGCGCAGGCGTCCCCTGTCAGCGGCGGCTTACAGGATGATGCGGCCTTCGAAGACGGTCTCGGCAGGGCCGGTCATGAAGACAGGGTGACCTTCGCCGCCCCATTCGATGCTCAGGGTGCCGCCAGGCAGCGTGACATCGACAGGACTGGCGAGCAGGCCACGACGAATGCCGGAAGCGACGGCCGCACAGGCACCGGTGCCACAGGCCAGCGTCTCGCCGACGCCACGCTCGAAGACGCGCAGGCGTGCTTCATGGGGCGAGACGACTTCCAGGAAGCCGGCATTGACGCGCCTGGGGAAGCGCGGATGCGCTTCGATCAGCGGACCGACCTCTCGTACCGGTGCCTCGTCGACGCTGTCGACCAGCAGCACCGCATGGGGGTTGCCCATCGAGACGACACCGATCTCCAGGGACTCGCCGCCGACCTCCAGCGCATGCACCGGCAGATCCGTCTCGGCCTCGAAGGGCAGCGCGGCGGGGGCGAAGCGCGGAGCACCCATGTCGACGCGGACTCGCCCGTCATCGGCCACCACCAGTGTCAGCGGGCCACCGGCGGTCTCGACGCGGATCTCGCGCTTGGTGGTCAGGCGCTGATTGAGCACGAAGCGCGCAAAGCAGCGGGCCCCGTTGCCGCAGTTCTCGACCTCGCTGCCATCGGCATTGTAGATGCGATAGCGGAAGTCCATGTCCGGGTCACGGGGTGGCTCGACCACCAGCAGCTGGTCGAAGCCGATACCGAAATTGCGATGCGAAAGCCGTCGGATATCGGCATCGCGCAGGCGGCCACGCTGGGAGATCAGGTCAATGACCATGAAGTCATTGCCCAGACCGTGCATCTTGGTGAAGTGCACCAGCATCAGTCATCACCTTCCGGCAGCAGTTGCTCACCGGTCCACAGTTCTTCCAGACGTTCGCGGCGACGCACCAGGTGCATCTGGCCGCCATCCACCATCACTTCGGCGGGACGACAGCGGCTGTTGTAGCTGGAGGCCATCACGAAGCCATAGGCGCCGGAGGAGCGAACGGCAAGCAGGTCGCCCGGGGCGATGGCCAGTTCGCGGTCCTTGCCCAGGAAGTCGCCTGTCTCGCAGACCGGGCCGACCACGTCGTAGCTGGCGCTTGCACGTGACTCGCGCGTGTCGACGGGCACGATGTTCTGCCACGCCTGATACAGCGACGGACGGATCAGGTCATTCATGCCGGCATCGATGATGGCGAAGTTCTTCTCTTCGCCGGGCTTGAGGTACTCGACACGGGTCAGCAGGACGCCGGCGTTGGCGGCGATGGAGCGACCCGGCTCGAACAGCAGTGTCATCTCGTTGCCATGCTCGTAGCGCGCCAGGCGTTCCAGCAGGGCGCTTGCGTAGGCGAAGGGCTCCGGCGGCGTCTCGTTCTGGTAGGGCACGCCGAGGCCGCCGCCGAGATCCAGATGCTCGATGATGATGCCGCGCTCGCGCAGGCGATCCAGCAGCACCAGCAGGCGCTCGAGGGAGTCGAGGAACGGCGCCAGCTCGGTCAGCTGGGAGCCGATATGACAATCGACGCCTACCACCTTGACGTGCTCCATGGCGGCGGCGGTCTCGTAGACCTCCAGCGCCTGCTCGACAGGAATGCCGAACTTGTTGGCCTTGAGGCCGGTGGAGATGTACGGGTGGGTGCCGGCATCGACGTCCGGATTGATGCGCAGCGACACCGGTGCGATACGCCCGAGGCGACCGGCGACGGCATTGAGGCGCTCAAGCTCGGGCAGCGATTCGACGTTGAAGCACTTGATGCCCAGCTCCAACGCGCGCTGCATCTCGGCGGCCTGCTTGGCGACGCCGGAGAACACGACCTTGGCGGGGTCTCCGCCGGCCTTGAGGACGCGTTCCAGCTCACCGGCGGAGACGATGTCGAAGCCGGCACCCAGACGTGCCAGCACGTTGAGCACCGCCAGGTTGGAGTTGGCCTTCACGGCGTAACAGATCAGATGCGGGTGGTCGCCCAGCGCATCCTGATAGGCCTTGAAGTGGCGCTCCAGCGTGGCACGGCTGTAGACGTAGCAAGGCGTGCCGAACTGCTCGGCCAGCGTGGCGAGAGAGGCGTCTTCGGCGTGCAGCACGCCATCCTGATATACGAAGTGATCCATGATCCGGCCTGCAAGATGTCGCGCCGGCGGGTATCACCCGCCGGAGATGTAAGGGGGGCTCAGGCGTCGCTGCCGGAAGTCTCGGTAGCGGCGGTGCGCTCTGTCTCGGCGGCAGCCGGTGCAGGGGCGGGTGCCTCGGCACGTTGACCGCCGGCATCGGCGTCCGCCGGCAGATACAGCGGGCCCTTCTGACCGCAGCCGGTCAGAAGGCCTGCACCCAGCAGCAGGCCCGCAAGGGTACGAAGGGCGTGACGGGCGGACTGGCTCATCAGATGACGCATCGGGCGGCCTCCTGGCAGCTGACGATGAAGCGGTGAGGGCCTGACGGTGCATTACACGGTCAGGCCCCGACTTGACGGTTTCAGGCGCGGCTGGTCAGCGCCTCACGTGCACGCTGCACGGCAGCACGCACCTGATTCGGCGCGGTGCCCCCGATGTGATTGCGCGCCGCGACGGAACCTTCCAGCGTGAGCACGTCGAAGACGTCCTGTTCGATGGTGTCGGAGAACTGCTTGAGTTCATCCAGCGTCATCTCGGACAGGTCACGCTTCTGCTCGATGCCGAAGGCGACGGACTTGCCGACGATCTCGTGGGCATCCCGGAAGGCGACACCCTTGCGCACCAGGTAATCCGCCAGATCAGTCGCGGTGGCGAAGCCCTTGCTGGCCGAGGCGTACATGTTGTCGGACTTGGCGCGGATCGCCGGAATCATGTCGGCGAAGGCGCGCAGGCTGCCGCGTACGGTATCGATGGTATCGAACAGCGGCTCCTTGTCTTCCTGATTGTCCTTGTTGTAGGCCAGCGGCTGGGACTTCATCAGGGTCAGCAGGCTCATCAGGTGGCCATAGACACGGCCGGTCTTGCCACGCACCAGTTCCGGCACGTCCGGGTTCTTCTTCTGCGGCATGATGGAGGAACCGGTGCAGAAGCGATCCGGCAGATCGATGAAGTCGAACTGGGCGCTGGTCCACAGCACCAGCTCTTCGCTCATGCGTGACAGGTGCATCATCAGCAGGCTGGCGAAGCTGGTGAATTCGATGGCGAAGTCACGGTCGCTGACGGAGTCGAGGCTGTTCTCGGTCGGACGATCGAAGCCGAGCAGCTCGGTGGTGACGTGGCGGTCGATGGGGAAGGTGGTACCGGCCAGCGCCGCGGCGCCCAGCGGCAGCACGTTCATGCGGGCACGGCAGTCACGCAGGCGGTCCTGGTCACGGGCGACCATTTCCTGCCACGCCAGCAGATGGTGGCCGAAGGTGACCGGCTGAGCGCTCTGCAGGTGAGTGAAGCCCGGCATGATGGTGTCGGCTTCCTGCTCGGCCAGGCCCAGCATGCCTTCCCGCAGACGCGTCAGCTCGGCGTCGATGACGTCGATCTCGTCGCGCAGGTAAAGGCGGATGTCGGTGGCCACCTGATCATTGCGTGAGCGACCGGTGTGCAGCTTCTTGCCGGTGTTGCCGATCTTGGCGGTCAGACGTGCCTCGATGTTCATGTGCACATCTTCCAGCGCGACGGACCACTCGAATTCGCCGCGAGCGATCTCTTCGCTGATCTCCTTCAGTCCTTCGATGATGGTGTCGCGCTCTTCCTCGCTCAGCACGCCGACGCCGGCCAGCATGGTGGCGTGGGCGATGGAGCCGCGAATGTCGTGCTGCGCCATGCGCTGATCAAAATCGACGGACGCGGTGAAGCGGGCCACGAAGGCATCGGTCGGCTCGCTGAAGCGGCCGCCCCAGGACTGATTGGTAGATTCGCTCATCGGGATCTCGAATTGTGGTGACATGTCCAGAGTTCGGCGTCCGGTGCACGGTCGCGCAGCCGGTATCGTTGACCTTGGAGTGTACCAGACTCCGTCGGATGGGCGAGGGGGGCGCGCACCAAGATGCGTTGCGGCCAGGGAGGCGTGTCATCGTGACGCTTCCGGGGATTTTCCCCTTGGCCATCAGTGGCTTTATGATGACGGTATCCGGTGGCGGCCAATGTTGGCCGTCACGAACGTTTCGACTGTCGCGCCAGCGTCGCGCGTCCCAAGGAGAATGCCGTGTCCCGCCGTGAGACCCTGCGTATCGCGACCCGCAAGAGCCTGCTTGCCCTGTGGCAGGCTGAACACGTCAAGGCACGTCTGGAAGCCCTGCATCCCGGCTTGACGGTCGAGCTGGTGCCGATGTCCACGCGGGGCGACAAGATTCTTGACACGCCGTTGGCCAAGATCGGCGGCAAGGGCCTGTTCGTGAAGGAACTGGAAGAAGCCATGCTGGATGGCCGCGCCGACATCGCCGTGCACTCCATGAAGGACGTGCCGATGCATTTCCCGGAATCGCTGGGATTGGCCGTGATTCTCGAGCGCCATGCGCCCACCGATGCGTTCGTCTCCAACGACCACGCCAACTTTGACGCGCTCCCCCGGGGGGCTCGCCTGGGCACCTCCAGCCTGCGTCGTGGCCTGCAGGCCAAGGCCGCCCGTCCGGATCTCGAGGTGCTCAGCCTGCGCGGCAATGTCCAGACGCGTCTCGGCAAGCTGGATGCCGGTGAGTTCGACGCCATCATCCTCGCCACCTCCGGCCTGCAGCGCCTCGAACTGGATGCACGCATCACCGCCGAGATGGACGCCGAGACCTGTCTGCCGGCCTGTGGACAAGGCGCGCTGGGCATCGAATGCAATCTCCAGGACGAGGAGATTCTTGCGCTGCTCGAGCCGCTGGCTCATGAAGACTCCAGTCGTTGCGTGCTGGCCGAGCGCGCCATGAATACGCATCTGGAAGGTGGCTGCCAGGTACCGATCGGTGGCTATGCCGTGCTGGAAGAGGGTGGCAGGCAGCTGTGGTTGCGGGCACTGGTCGGCAATCCCGATGGCAGCGTCATCCTGCGTGCCGAGGCGCGTGGTCCGGCCGATACGCCCGAAGCGCTGGGCATCGCCGTGGCGGAAGATCTGTTGCAGCAGGGGGCCGGCGAGATTCTGGCGGCGGTCTATGGCGATGCGCGTGACTGATGGTGCCCGCCATGCGGAGGTGGAGGGCCGGGCGATGCCTCGCGCGGCATCGAGTGCGCGGTCGTCTCTTGAAGTGCTGACGACGCGTCCGGGCTCGCGCGGTGCCGTGCTTGATGCGATGCTGAGAGACGTTGGCTGCGCCGTGGAGTGCCTGAAGCTGATGGCGCTCGAGCCGCTGCCGCTGGAGCCCGCCGGGCGTCAGGCGATTCTCGACATCGACCTCTATCGAGGGGTGGTGGTCATCTCGCCTCAGGCCGCCGGCTATCTGGCGGACTGGCTGGAAGACTGGTGGCCGCAATTGCCCGAGGGGCTTGCCTTCTACGCGGTGGGCTCCGCGACGGCAGAGGTACTCCACTCACGCCTCGGCGTTCGGGTGAGAGTGCCGCCACACGCCACGCGTGGCGCACATGTCGAGGTGGATGCCCCGGTCGGCACGACCAGCGAGGCCCTGCTCTCGCTGCCGTCCCTGCAGCAGCTTCAGGGGCAGCGCTGGCTGCTGGCGGCCGGAGAAGGCGGGCGCGCCCTGCTGGAGGACACCCTGGTGGCACGCGGTGCCCAGGTGACGCGTCTGGCGCTTTATCGACGCCTTCCGTTGGCTTTGTCCTCTCAACAGGCTGGCCGTCTGGCGGCGGGCGCGTATGATGCAATGGTGGTGACCAGCAATACGCTGCTTGAGGCGGTAGTGACCTCGGCAACGACGCGGACCTTGAACCAACCGCTAATCGTGTCGAGCAACCGTTTGGCTACACTGGCACACGCTCATGGGTTCGAGCGCGTGACGGTCGCCGCGGATGCCTCACCCGGGGCCCTGAGGCAGGCAGTGCTGGATGCCTGCGCCCCGACTCGCCATGCGAGAGAGACCGGCGCCACTGCGCCTGGTCCGCGCGAGGCCATCGATTCCCAAGAATCCGGAAAAGGGCAAGCGTAGATGAGCAACCGAGAACACGATCAGGAAGACCACGGCTCTGCCGGCACCACGCCAGGCAAGCCGAGCGACAAGGATGCTGCCGCTCGCGCATCAGATGCCTCTTCCGCTCCCGGCGAACACGCCGAAGACACTGCCTCTGGCCGCCCTGGCGCCGAGGCCTCCCGTTCGTCCTCCTCTTCCTCGTCATCCGCCACGGCTGACGCCCCACGTGAGCGACGCTCGCGTGGCGGGCGCAACCGTCGTGGACGGGGAAAGGGACAGGGCAGCTCCTCCTCTTCATCCTCCACTGCCAGCGAGTCCACGCCCGTGAGCCAGACTTCCGACGATAACGCCTCGACGCCTTCCGGCGCGAAATCTCCCTTCCCGAAGCAGACCGATACCGCGCCTGCCGCCGAGACGACCACTGCCTCGACGGCGTCCGGCAAGGGCGCTGCCTCAGGCAAGGGAGGGGCTTCAGACAAGAGCGGCGTGACGGGCAAGAGTGCCGGTGCCGCCGTGGGTGGCGCGGGAGGAGGCACGCCGCCGAGCGAGCCGCAGGGCAGCAAGAAGAGTGCTGCCGGCGGCATCGCACTGGTGCTGGTCATTCTTCTTGCCATCGTCGTCGCGGTACTGGCCTGGTTCGGCTGGCAGCGTCTGAACGCCCTGCCGGATGCCCAGGGCCTCGACAAGCAGGTCAGCGAATCCGTGACCCAGCAGGTCGGCCAGGTCGAGAGCAAGGTCGCCAGCCTGTCCGGCAAGCTCGACAAGAACGCGTCGCAGGTCAGTGATCTCGACAAGCGTCTGTCCGGCGAGAGCCAGCAGACCGAGCAGGCGCTCAACAAGGTGCTCGAGGAGCTCAGCAAGACCCAGCAGACCGATGCCCGCGACTGGCATTACGCGGAGGCCGAATACCTGCTGCGTCTCGCCAATCAGCGCCTGCAGCTGGAGCGTGACGTGAACGGTGCCGACGCACTGCTCGAGAACGCCGATGCGCGTATCGACGAGGCGGACAACCCCGCCCTGCTGCCGGTTCGCAAGGCGATCCAGTCCGAGCTGGCCAGCCTCGACAGCGTGCCGCGTGTCGACCGCAGTGGCATCTACCTGGCGCTGCTCGCCGAGCAGGAACAGCTGGCGCGTCTGCCGCTCAAGCAGGACGTGGCCGAGATCGCCGCCAAGGTCGAGAACGACGCTCCGCCCACCGGCGGCTGGCAGCAGCAGCTGGCGCGCTTCGGCAATGAGCTGAAGAATCTGGTCACCGTGCGTCGTCACGATGAGGCGCTGGAAGCCCTGATCACGCCGGAGCAGGAATCCTATCTGCGCCAGAACGTGCGTCTGGTGCTCGAGCAGGCCCAGCTGGCGCTGCTCAAGGAAGAGCCGAAGCTGTATCAGGCGGCCATCGACAAGGCGATCACGCTGGTCAACGGCTACTACGACACCAAGACCGATGGCGTGCAGAATGCCGTCGCCAAGCTGGAAGACCTCAAGGGCAAGACCATCCGCCCGGAGCTTCCGGATATCTCCGCATCTCTCAACACGCTGCGTGAGCTGATCGAACGCCGCGCCCAGTCCGGGGGTGGTGAGGCATGAGAAAACTGATACTGCTGATCATCATCGGCCTGGCCATCGGTGCGCTGTTCGGTCAGCTGATGCAGTCGTTCCCCGGATATTGGCTGATTCGTGTCGGTGATACCTCGGTCCAGACGTCCTTCTGGTTCGGGCTGGTGCTGCTCTTGGGCGCCTTCGTGGTGCTGCACTTCGGCCTGCGTCTGCTGTCGCGTTTCGCGCATCCGTTCTCGCGCCTCAAGGTGTGGAACAGCCGCACGCGCCATCGCAATGCCACCCGCAAGACCGTGCGTGGCCTGGTGGCACTGGCCGAAGGCCGCTGGAAGCGTGCCGAGAAGTCGCTGACCCATTCCGCGGAAGACTCCAGCACACCGCTGGTCAACTATCTGTCCGCAGCACTCGCTGCCCACTATCAGGGGCGTTTCGAGCAGGCGGATACGCTGCTCAAGCGTGCTCATGAGTCCACTCAGGGCTCCGAGAGTGCCGTGGGGCTGGTGCAGGCGCAGCTGATGCTGGATCGCCAGCAGCACGAGCAGGCACTCGCGACGCTGACGCGTCTCGACAAGCAGCTCGGCGAGCACCCGCAGGTCCTCAAGCTGCTCAAGCAGGCGTATCTGGCGGTGAATGACTGGGATGGCCTGCGTCGCCTGATGCCGCGTCTCGACAAGCAGGACCTCATCTCGCCGGAAGAGAAGAAGGAGCTGGAACAGCGCGCCTACGTGGCACTGATCCAGCAGGCCGCGCGCAATCCGGAAGACATCGAGCGCGTGCGCAACCTGTGGGCCGACATGCCGGACCACCTGCGCAGCGACGTGAATCTGGTCGCCCTGTATGCCGAGGCATTGATCGCCGGTGGGCAGGAAGGGCTGGCAGAGCGCCTGCTGCGTCACTCGCTGAAGGAATGCTGGGATTCACGCCTGGTGCTGCGCTATGGCCTGCTGGACGTGGATGCGCCGCGTCAGCTGGTGTATGCCGAGAAGTGGCTGCAGGAGCGTCCGAATGACCCGGACCTGCTGCTGTCGCTGGGTCGACTGGCATTGCGCAATGCCAACTGGGGCAAGGCGCAGGAGTATTTCGAGGCCAGTCAGCGTCAGCGTCCGAGCGGCACGGTGTGTGCCGAGCTGGCACGTCTGTTCGCCAACCTTGGCGAGCACAACAAGAGCCAGCTCTACTACCGCCAGAGCGTCGAGCTGCTGGATCGTTCACTGCCGGCGCTGCCGCAGCCCAGCAAGGACAACGCCTGATCGACGCCGCCCGTCGGGCGGCGCTGCACATTGTTTCCTCATTTCGCGAGAAGATGAAAAACTGCCGCCGGCCAGGTCTCTGGTCGGTGGACATTGGTTACTCTCCGGGTATCCGCGTTCATGCCATGGCGTGACGGGATACCCTTCTTTTTGCCTGTCAGATGGCGCTTTTCCCCCTCCGTGGTGGTGCGGGTCTGAGCCGGTAGCGGTCTCGGGCGGCCCTGCAAGACTCGGGGTTGCAGACCCTGCAACCGGCGATCCATGCCCGCCGTGGGGCGCTGGGCACCCATGGCGCTGGCTGTCGGCATTTCCTCCGTGCGATGATTCCGCGTGATGAATGATCTGCCGTCACGGCAGGCCATTCCTGAGCCTTGTTCGGCTTATCCCCAAGACATAATGGAGTCTGCATGTTGCAAAAGTCCCTGGCCCTGATGGGCGCCTCCGTACTGGCCGTGTCACTTGCCGGCTGTGCCGCTACCGGCAACAGCTCTTCCGGCAACACCGCCAGTTCCTCCAGCTCCTCCAGCTCCATGATGAGCCTGGCCAGCAGCATGCTGAGCAGCCAGACGGGCCAGTCCCTGCCGGCAGCCGACCTGATGTCCAGCCTGACCTCCCAGCTGGGCGTGTCTTCCACCCAGGCGCTGGGTGGCTCCGCTGCCATGCTGGCACTGGCTCAGTCCCAGCTGGGTTCCAGCGCGACCTCCGAGCTGTCCAGTGAAGTGCCGCAGCTGTCCAGCCTGACCAGCAGCAGCTCTCTCTCGACCCTGTCCAGCCTTGCCAGCCTGAGCGGCAATGACAATGCCACGGCATTGGCCAGCACCGTCGGCAATGTCGATGACAGTACGTCTCTGGACAGCGCCTTCTCCGCGCTGGGCATGGACAGCAGCATGGTGTCCCAGTTCGCGCCGGTGCTGCTCAGCTACATGGGTGGCGAAGGTGTCAGCTCGACGCTGCTGAGCTCACTGTCTGGCCTGTGGGGCACCGGCTCCTGAGCCAGCCTCGCGCATGAGGTGTGAGGCATCGGTTTACGCCCGCACATGAAAACGCCCCCGAGCCATTGGCTCGGGGGCGTTTTCGTTTCAGTCCGGCGCCCATCGCAGGCAGCCGTGTCGGGATACCCCGGGCGCGCGATCAGTCGCCGTCGGCATCCGGTTGGGTGGTCTGACGGATGCGCTGTTCCTCGGCATCCACGACTTCGCCGTCCTTGGTGGCATGGCGGGTCAGCGGGGTCTCCTCGCGACGCTGAGCCACCTTGGCGGCGGCCTCACGCTGCTCGGGAGTCTTCGGCTGACCGGCGGCGGAGCCATCGATCACGAACGGTTCGTGCATGGTGCGAACGTTGGCCGGCGGCGCACCACCGTCCTTGTCCTGACCGAAGTACATGGTCATGTGCGGGAACGGGATCTCGATGCCGGCGGCGTCGAAGTGCTGCTTCACGAGCTTGTTGTACTCGCGGCCGATGGCCCACTGGTTGCCCGGGCTGGTCTTGATCATCACACGGATGTTGACCGAGCTGTCGGCGAGCGACGAGACGCCAGCGATGGTGACCGGCTCGAGAATCTCCGCGCCATAACTGCTTTCCTGGAGTTCGTCGAAGGCCGCACGCAGGTGCACGATGGCGTGATCGACGTTCTCGCGGTAGGAAATGCCGTACTCGCCGACATGGTAGGCGAAGTCACGCATGTAGTTGGAGACGGTATCCACCGAGGAGAACGGCACGATATGGAAGGTGCCGGACAGATCGCGGATGCCCACCGAGCGGATGGTCAGGCGTTCCGCCGTCCCGGTCACGCCACCGGCGGTGACCACGTCACCGGTGTTGATGGCATTCTCGAGCTGGATGAACACGCCGGTGATAATGTCCTGCACCATCTTCTGGGCCCCGAAACCGATCGCCAGACCGAGCACCCCGGCACCGGCCAGCAGCGGCGCGATGTCGATGCCGATCTCCGACAGCACGATCATCGCGGTGAAGACGATCATCGCGATGGCGATGGCATTGCGGAACAGTGCCAGCAGGGTTTCCACGCGTGAGGAGGGCTTGCCCTTGCCGGTATCCGGATTGAGCTTGTGCTCGATCAGGCTGGCGATGCCGACCCAGATCACGACCGCGAAGGCGAGGATGAACAGCACATGGAAGATGCGTGACAGCAGCAGGGCCCCGGCGTCCGTTGCCAGCCAGTCGCCAAGCGCCACGATGCTCCAGGCATTCAGCACCATGCCGACCACGACGACCAGGATGATGGCGCGCATGATGCGCAGTGCGGTCGGGATGTAGGAGTTGAGGCGCGTCTCCAGCATCGGCAGCTGACCACGCAGCTTGTCGGACACCTGGATGCGCTTGCCGATCAGCTGCGTCAGCACGCGAGACAGCAGTGCCCCGCCACCGATGGCGAGCAGCGTCTTGAGCGTCGCGGCCATCATGAAGGGCAGCGCCTCTTCCGGTGTCGTCTGCGAGATGATGAACAGGGTCGCGAAGTAGGCCAGCGCGATCAGGTGCCAGGTACGCGCCAGAATGCGCAGGCAGACGGCGATGAAGGCATTGTGGGTCTCGCGGGCCTGATCGAGCAGGCGGTCACGCAGCAGAACACGGTTGCGGCTGATGACCACGATGGCCCAGATCAGCGCGATACCCATGATCAGCAGGCTGACGAAGCTGCCCACGGCCGGTGCCAGATTGTTGTTGATCATCGGTACCACGACGAGGATACCGTAGCCGATGAAGCCGGCGAGCAATGCCAGTGAGCGATTCCAGTAGCGGGCGACCTCATCTCGCATCGGCATCAGGCGCAGGCCCTGGTAGCCGGAGGAGAACAGCATGCGCATCAAGGCCTTGACCAGCTCGATCACCAGATAGGCATTCAGGAACATCGACTCGCGCTGTCCTATCACGCCCTGTTCGCCATAGGCGAAGATGGCCAGCAGATAGCCCCCCAGGAACGCCAGACCGATCACGGCCACGTCGACGATCGCCGCGATGATCACTGCCATCAGGGTGCGCAGCAGCGGGCTGCGGTGCTGACCATCCAGCGACCATTGGCTGACGCGACTGAAGAGCGGATGGGCCAGCCGGCGCAGGACCAGGAACAGCCCGATGGTGGAGATGACCACCAGCCCCAGACTGATGGCTTCGGTCATGAAGCGCTCCCAGTCGATGCTGCTGGCATCTTCACTGCCGAGGCCGCTGAGTGTCTGGATCATTCGGTCCAGGGTCGCGGAAAGCTCTGCGACAAGCTCCTGGCTGATCTCGGCCAGCTGGCGGGACAGTGACGGTGAGTCCTCGCTCAGCGTGACTTCCGTCCCCGCCACCTCGGCTGCCTGTTCGCTCGTCTTGCTGTCCAGTTGGCGCAAGCCTTCAATCAGTGCCTCACGCTGGTCGGGGTCCTCGAGTAACGTCGCCAGACTCTCATAAGACGAGCTGGCGGCGTCAGCATCGCTGGCGGGGGCGGCATGCGCCAAGCCACTGACGCTGAGGCACAGCATGATCGCCAGTGCCATCAGGCCCTGTAACCAGCCGGCACTCAGGCGCGAGGCGATCGATGACGTTGCGGTTTGCGCGGGAGGGGAGTGGGGGGGGATCGGGGTCGCCACTGATGGCTTCTCCTGTCTGGTGAATGTCGGATGGAGATGGAGTCGAGTCATGCGGGCTCCCTGAGGTGACTCGGAGGCACCCGGATAGCTGAGCGTCTGTGCCTTTTGGACATCGGCATGGCCACGTCATACGTCAGGCGCTGTCGATTGGATGTGGGAGCGTGATGTGCGCATCCCGCGCACGCACTCTCCTGTGTTATCGGGGCGATTGCAGGTAACCCAACCCCCGATGACGGTATGCGAGAGATTCTTCAGCGCCACAGCCTGCGGCAGCGCTGCGCATCCTTCAAGCCTTGCTCACCGGATTGTTGCAATGTCGCGTTGCAGGAACTGATGTGGCCCGATGGCTGGACAGGCGGTATTGTTGCGATCAATTATTATTACCATCCGATCTCGCGCCCTGATATTCGCTCCCTGGAGAAACGAATGACCCACTCTTCCCATGTGTTTGCTGTTCCTGCCCTGTCCCGCCTGCGTCGTGGGCTGATGGCGTCACTGGCGGTCGTGTTGATGGGAGCCACGGTGTCTGCCGAGGCTCGTGAGGTCCAGACCGCCTATGGTGAACTGGAGCTCGAGGGCACTCCGCGGCGCGTGGTGACGCTCTATGAAGGGGCATTGGATGTGGCGGTCGCCAGCGAGGTGACGCCGCTGGGCGCGGTCACCACGCGCGGCGGTGATGGCGTGGCCAGCTATCTCCAGTCTCGGGTGCCGGAGATCGAGATCGTCGGTACACCGCGAGAGTTCAATCTCGAGGCCATCGTGGCGCTCAAGCCGGACATGATTCTGGCTCCCCCGGGGCTGGACAAGGCGCAATATCAGCTGATGTCGCGTCTGGCGCCGACCATCGTGCCAGGCGGGGAGGCGCTCAGCCGGGAGGCCTGGAAGCAGCAGAGCCGAGTCTATGCCCTGGCACTCGGGGAAGAGGCCGAAGCGGAGCTCGAGGCGCGTCTGGCCGCCATCGACGCTCACGCGGCGCGCCTGAAGGCCGAGATGACCACACCGCAGACTGCCAGCCTGGTGCGTCGCATGCCGGGTGGCCTGATGGCGATGTCCGATGAGCTGTTCGCGACCGGCTTGCTCGCCGCGACCGGCTATCAGCTGGTGGGCGGGGATCTGGTCAAGCCGGGGCGTCCGCACTCCGACCCGCTGAGCGATGAGAACATGGCGCGCATCGATGCCGACACACTCTTCCTGGCGACCCTGGATGATTCCTCTGAGGCTGCCGCTGACGCCCTGGCGAAGGAGCCGGCCTTCCAGCGTCTCGAGCACGCATCGCGTGACAGTCTGGTCGGCGTCAATGGTCAGTTGTGGACCAGTGCCAGTGGCCCGCTGGCGGCCGAGGCGCTGCTCAAGGACATCGAGCAGGCGCGCAGTGATGGGTAAGCGGGACTGGCCCGTCTCGACTCATCAGGCGTCATGCCGTCAGGTCGGGAGGCAGCATGGCGGCTGAAGGAGCGTCCTCACGGCCTGGCTCCCCACAGACAGCTCTTCGCCCGGCGACCCGCAAGGTCGCCGGGCGTCTGTCGTTGGGGCAGGTCATGCCAGTGGCGTGTCTGGCGGCGGTACTGGCCTGCCTGGCCAGTCTGTTGTGGGGCGCGGGAGATATCGGCCCTGCCCAGGCGTGGGCGGTATTGATGGGGCAGGGCAGCGAGGAGGCCCGCTTCGTGGTCACCGAGCTGCGTGCACCGCGTACCGTGATCGGCATCGCCGTGGGCATGATGCTGGCCTGCGGCGGCGCATTGATGCAGGTGGTCGCACGCAATCCCCTGGCGGAGCCGGGGCTGCTGGGTGTCAGCGCAGGCGCGGCCTTTGCCGTCGCCATCGCCCTGTTGCTGGGGATGGAGGCCGCAGGCCTGCATGTGCTGGTGGCTCAGGCTGGCGCCTTGCTGGGCTGCCTGTTCGTGATGAGCACGGTGCGGCTGAGTGGTGCACGCCAGGACCCCGTGCGCCTGGTACTGGCCGGTGCAGCGCTTTCCAGCCTGCTGGTGGCTCTCACGTCGCTGGTATTGCTGATCGACCAGCGCGCGGCAGACGAGATCCGTTTCTGGGTCATCGGCAGTCTGGCAGGGCGTTCGCTGGAGGCGCTGGGTGGCAGCCTGCCGAGCCTCATGCTCGCCCTCGCGTTGACGCTGTGGCTGGTCAGGCCGCTGGCGGCATTGGCGCTGGGTGAGGCGGTGGCCAGTGGACTTGGCCATCATCCGGGGCGCGTGCGCAAGCTGACGGTACTGGTGGTCGCGTTGCTGGTCGGGGCCGCCACGGCCCTCGCGGGGCCGATCGCCTTCGTGGGACTGGCCGTGCCTTATGTCGCCCGTGCGCTGTGTGGCGCGGATATCCGCCGCACCTTGTGGTTGTGCCTGCCGCTGGGCGTGGTGATGCTGGTGAGCGCCGACGTGGTCTCGCGTCTGCTCGTTCGTCCTTCCGAGTTGCCGCTGGGCGTGCTGACCACGCTGCTGGGCGCGCCGGTACTGATTGCCGTGGTGCGCGCTCGTCGCCTGCCGATTCTGTGAGTCAGGCTTCAATGCGCCGTTCTTCATGACAGATAACCCGGAAATGCCCATGTATCGCTCCGCTCCTTCTTCATCGGCCTCTTCTGATGCCGGGGTGCCTCGGCGCCAGGCATCATGCCCTGTCGCCACGGCACCGGCCGATACGTTCTGGTGGCGCTGCGGTCCCCTGTCGTTGCTGTGGCATCGGGCGCCATTGCTGGCCAACCTCGGTCTGCTGCTGGCACTGCTGAGTGCCTGCGTGGCCGCCTTGATGCTGGGCAGCGCGGGCCTGGGCCCCTACGCCGCCCTGAAGGCCGCGTTCGGCCATGGTGAATTCGCCGATGTCTTCGTGGTCCGGGAGCTGCGGCTGCCGAGACTGCTGGCCGGCCTCGGAACGGGCGCCGCCTTCTCGTTGGCTGGCTGTCTGATGCAGACACTGGCCAGCAACCGTCTCGCCACGCCGGGCATCATCGGCATCGACAATGGCGCGACCGCCTTTGCGGTTGCCTCCGTCGTCGGGCTCGGCGCCTCGCTGGCGCCACCGGCGATGGCACTGAGCGGCGCCGTGGTCGCCACGGCGCTGGCCTTCGGGCTTTCCGGTGGCATCGGCACGCGCGGCTATCGCTTCCTGGTCGCGGGGATCGGCGTCGGGGCGCTGTTCGGTGCCGGTACCCAGTTGATGCTGGCGCGGGTGTCCATCGATGTCGCCAACAGCGCCTATCCGTGGACGGTGGGGAGCCTCAACGCACGGGATGCCTCCTCGCTCGAATGGTTGGGCATTGCCTTGCTGCTGGCGGTGCCGGCGGCGTTGTGGCTGGGGCGAGGGCTCAATACGCTGCGCTTTACCGATTCTGTCGCCATCGGACTTGGTCAGCATGTCGCCCGTGTGCGCATGGCGACGCTGTGGCTCTCGGTACTGCTGACGGCCGCCGCGGTGGCCGTGGCCGGCCCGGTGGGCATGGTGGCGTTGGTCGGTCCCGAGATCGCCCGCTACCTGTCGCGCCACAAGGGAGTGCCCTTGCTGGGTTCGGCATTGGCAGGGGCGCTGGTGATGGTGCTGGCGGACCTCGCGGGACGCACGTTGCTGTCACCTCTCGAGATTCCGGTCGGCATCGTGATGGCGGTGGTCGGTAGCCCCTATCTGCTGTGGATCCTGCTGCGCAGCCCGCGCTAGTCAGGCTGTCCTGTCCGGCCGATGCCCCCATTCACCGTGTGGCTGACATGTCTGCATCACCGACATGAGAGCCGCCCGCAGCCCTCGCGGACCAATCGGGTCACGAGGGTCATCGTTTCAGGAGAATGCGCCATGAGCGCTGAACATCATCCACGCTGCGGGGACGCCGTGGCCGCCACTCTCAAGGCCAGTGAGCTGTCGCTGGGGTATGGCAGCGGACAGCGGCATGTGGCCGTGATCGATGCGCTGACGCTGGCGCTGCCGGATGGCAAGGTGACGGCCATCGTCGGGCCCAACGGCTGTGGCAAGTCCACGCTGCTGGCCGGTCTGGCTCGCCTGCAGGCACCGCATGCCGGCGCGGTATTGCTGGAGGGCCAGGACATACGACGTCTCGGGCGCCGTGATGTCGCGCAGCGCATCGCGCTGCTGCCCCAGGAGACGCACTCGCCGGAAGGCGTGACGGTGCATGAGCTGGTGCGCTTCGGTCGCCAGCCGCATCAGGGAGCCTTCCGTCAGTGGTCGCAGGAGGATCAGGAGGTGGTCTCGGCGGCGATCGCGGCCGCTGACATCGAGAGTCTGGCCGACCGTGAGCTGGCCTCCATGTCCGGTGGCCAGCGTCAGCGTGCCTGGATCGCGATGGCGCTGGCGCAGCAGACGCCGCTGCTGTTGCTGGATGAGCCGACCTCGGCGCTGGATCTCGGTCATCAGATCGAGGTCTTCGAACTGATCCAACGGCTGGCCCACGAGGAAGGCAAGACCATCGTGATGGTGGTGCATGACCTGGCCAGTGCCTGTCGCTATGCCGACCACCTCGTGGCGATGCATGCGGGCAGCGTGGTCGCGGAAGGTCCGCCCTCCGAAGTGGTGACACCGGCGCTGGTGCGTAAGCTCTACGGTGTCGAATGCCGGCTGATTCCTGACCCCGAGACCGGTACCCCGCTGTTGATCGGCGTGCGGCGCACGGACGAGCGCCTGAGTGGCAGTGCTACCTGAGAGCGCCTGGCACGACTCGGTGCGTGGAATATCAGACAGCAGAAAACAAGAAGGCCTCCCCGAGGGGAGGCCTTCTTGTCACGGATATGGTGGAGGCGACGGGAGTCGAACCCGTGTCCGCCGGCACTCCGCCTTCGGCTCTACATGCTTAGTTTCATTATTTGATTTAACACGACTGCCGCCAATGAACAGGCTACAGCAATGCGATTCTCTGAGTTTTAATCTCGACCTTAGAGACGTCGGCCAAGACGATCCTGTTTATACGGGCTCGTTCTCAATCCACCTTGAACAGGCGCAACGGTATCATGAGCAGCTTATGCAGCTAGAGCGTAGTTGTCGTCGTTTGCGACTATATATTTGCAACGTTTTATTTACGAGATACGTTACGATCTCGGCATGCACCTCAGGGTTTGCCACCAGCGTCGAATGCCAGAACGCCCCCATAACAGTGTTACTGCTTGCTGCTTTGCTACGGTGTCATCATAACAGGTGGAGACTGTGCTACGCCAGTTCAAGGCCTCAGGAATTTTTTCTGGTCTGACAGTGATTTGCCGTGATTCAAAGCCCTTGTCTCCCACATCGCAACGGCGCAGGCGCGGCGCGTGATCATGGCGCTGACAGTCTCAGCGATCCCGCAGGATTCGTGCCTTCTGGCGATTCCAGTCACGGTCCTTCTCGGTGGCACGCTTGTCATGCATCTTCTTGCCTTCCACCAGCGCGATCTCGCATTTCACGATCGCGTTCTTCCAGTACAGCTTGATGGGGACGCAGGTGTGACCCTTGTCCTGGGTGCGCGAGAAGATGCGCGCGATCTGCTTCTTGTGCAGCAACAGCTTGCGCGTGCGTTGCGGGTCCGCCACCGCGTGGGTGTTGACCGTCTCCAGCGGATGGATATGACAGCCGAGCAGCCAGGCCTCACCGTTCTTGATCACGATGTAGGTGTCCGTCAGCTGGCCCTTGCCCGCCCGCAGCGCCTTGACCTCCCAGCCTGCCAGTACCAGCCCCGCCTCGAAGGCTTCCTCGATGTGGTATTCGTGGCGTGCCTTCTTGTTCTGGGCGATCAGGTTGCCGCCCTGTTGGGGTTTCTTTTTCTTGCCCATGTTGCCTCGTTTGTCGTGTGCTCCTGCCACTGCCCGACGGACAGCTGGCGCATCCTTCTGGATGGGGGGAGGCGTGTTACCATTCAAGGCCAGACGGCACTTCATGCGCCGGCCCATTGTTCATGATACGCAAGGCGCGTATCCAAGTCAGCGGAGAGCTAGATGCCTACGGTCAACCGGTCTGCCCTGGTTCGGCACTCGGCCCAGGCGATGTTCGATCTGGTCAATGATTTCGAGCGTTACCCCGAATTCCTGCCGGGCTGCAGTGATGCCCAGTTGCTTGAGCAGGATGACGCCCATCTGGTGGGCAGGCTGACTCTGTCCAAGGCGGGCATGGAGCAGAGCTTCGTGACCCGCAATGATCTGTTCGCCCCCCAGCGCATAGAGTTGAGTCTGGTCGACGGCCCTTTCAAGCGTCTTGAGGGACGCTGGCTGTTCACGCCGCTGAGCGAGGATGCCTGCAAGGTCTCGCTGGAGCTGGATTTCGAATTCAGCAATCGCCTGCTGGGCATGGCCTTCGGCAAGTTGTTCAGTCAGGTCGCCGGTCAGATGGTCGAGGCGTTCACGCGGCGTGCTGACCAGTTGTACGGCGCGAATTGATGTCCGCCGCAGGCAAGGCCGTAGAGAAGGCCTGATGACGTGGTCTGAAAGGTGAGTCCGACAGGAGCAAGCATGAGCGACAGAATCACGGTCGAGGTGGCCTATGCGCTGCCGGAGAAGCAGAAGATCGTCTCACTGGCCGTCGCGCCGGGAACCACGGCGCGCGAGGCCGTGCGCATGGCACATCTCGAGCAACATTTCCCGACACTGGGCGCCGAGGTCTTTCTCGAGGCGGATCTCGGGATCTTCGGCAAGGCGCTGCGCAAGCCCGATGAGCACGTGCTGGATGCCGGTGACCGGGTCGAGGTCTATCGTGCCTTGATCAACGACCCCAAGCTTGCTCGCAAGCGCCGGGCCGACAAGGCACGCGCCGAGAAGTAGCGGTGCCCTCACCGGGCATCGGTGACCGTACGCAAGACGGGGCACCCTGGGGTGCCCCGTCTGTCATCACGACTCGGTCCATCGTGCTATCCGAGCGCTGGCGGGCATGCCGTTTCCCGCCAGCCGGCTCCGTCGATGACGGGCCCGCTGGCGGTCGACTTACAGCTCGTCCGGCAGGTCAGCGGCGCCTGCACCACTGTCGTTGCGGTTCGGCTGTGCGGCACGCGGGTCGATGTCGAGGTCCGGCACGATGACGGTTTCCTTGTCGATGTCGCCGCTCTTGTCGATGGTGGAAAGCACATCGCCGTCGAAATTCAGCGTGACGCGCTTGTTGATGATCTCGCCGTCCGCTTTCTTGAGGCGATATACGTAGTCCCAGCTATTCTCACTGAAGGGAGCGGTTAGCAGCGGTGAACCCATCACATAGATGACCTGTTCGCGGCTCATGCCCGGCTTCAATTGCTCGACCATTTCCGGCTTGATCAGGTTGCCCTGTGGAAGGTCGCGCTTGTAGACGCTGAAGTAGCTACACCCGGTGAGCAGCGACAGGGCGCTGCAAAAGGCGACTGTTTTGATCAAGTTTTGCATTTGCCCTGAAGATTCCCTATCGTTTTGCCTTGGCCGATCATACCTGATACATCAAGCGACTGCGAAGAGTACCCCAGCATGGCCGATCAGAACCATGAACTGCGCAAGGCGGGACTCAAGGTAACCCTACCGCGAGTCAAGATCCTGCAGATCCTCGAGAAATCGATGGATCGACACCTGAGTGCCGAGGACGTGTACAAGGCGTTGCTTGAGGCTGGCGAAGATGTCGGTCTGGCGACGGTTTATCGTGTGCTCACCCAGTTTGAAACTGCTGGACTGGTGATGCGTCACAATTTCGATGGCGGCCATGCTGTCTTCGAATTGTCCCAGGAAGAACACCATGACCACATGGTATGTCTGGACAGCGGCGAGATCATAGAGTTCTGTGATCCCGAGATCGAGCGCCGCCAGCGCGAGATCGTCGAGGAGCATGGCTATGAGCTGGTCGAGCATGCGCTGGTGCTCTACGTGCGTCCCAAGGACACCAAGAGCGACAGCTGATGCTCAGGCCTCGCCTGTGTCAGGGATGACAAGGTTCGCTGCAGGACAGAAACACCAACGGCCGCCCCACAGGGGCGGCCGTTGGTGTTTCTGGCGTTCGAACTGCCAGGAGGTTCATTGGACGAATGGACGTCGGGAAGGCGGCCTGTCGGGGCTCAGTGACGGCTGTCCGCCGCGCTGAGCATCTCGCGAGCGTGTGCCAGGGTCTGCTCGGACAGGTGAATGCCGCCCAGCATGCGTGCCAGTTCCCGCACGCGGCCACTCTCGTCCAGCAGTGCCATGTGGGTACGTGTGGTGTTCTTCTCTGCCTGCTTCTCGATATGCAGATGTTGATGCGCCTGGGCCGCGACCTGAGGCAGGTGGGTGACGGTCAGCACCTGGCCCTTGTCGCCCAGTCGGCGCAGCAGCTGACCGACGATCTCGGCGGTCGCACCGGAAATGCCGACATCCACTTCATCGAAGACCAGGCTGGGAATGGTCGAGCGACTGGCGGCCACCACCTGAATGGCCAGCGAGACGCGGGACAGTTCACCGCCCGAAGCGACCTTGGCCAGCGCCCGCGGCGGCTGCCCCGGGTTGGCACTGATGCGGAAGTGGATGCGCTCCATGCCTTCGGGTTGCGGGCGCTCGCGTGGCTCGACGGCAACCTCGAACGTCGCCTTGCCCATGCCGAGGAAGGCCAGTTGATCCTGGATGTCGCTGGCCAGCTGAGGGGCGGCAGCGGCTCGTGACGTACCGACCTCAGTAGCCAGGATCTTCCAGGCATCCCGGCGGGCCGCCACTTCCTGACGCAGGGCCTCGATGGCCTCCTCGTCACCCCCGAGCCCTTCCAGCTCCTCGCTCAGTCGCTGGTGCAGGCCATGCAGCTCCTCGGGCAAGACATGATGCTTGCGGGCGATCTGGTGGATGCGCCCAAGGCGCTCATCGACGAAGGCCAGACGCTCCGGGTCGAGTTCGGTGACTTCGACGAAGCGGTTCAGCTCGCGTGCCGCTTCTTCTATCTGGATGCGTGCCTCTTCCAGCATGCCCAGTGCGCTGGCCAGCGAACCCTGCTCGCTGCCCGGCAGGTGTGTCAGTCGCGCCACGGCCTGATTGAGGCGCGCGAGGGCACCTTCATCATCATGATCGCAGCACTCGGCGGCGGCCTGCGCCTCGCTGAGAATCTGTTCGGCATTGGCCAGGGTTTCCTGCTCCTGCTCCAGTGCCTCCAGCTCGCCCTCGCTGAGTGCCAGCTCATCAAGCTCCTCGACCTGATAGCGCAACAGCTGGCGACGAGCGCGTACCTCGTCGCCATCATTGCTCATGCGCTTGAGGCGGCGATGTGCCTCCTGCCAGTGGCGGAAGTCCTCGCGCAGCTGCGTGACCTGCGTCTCGATCCCGGCGTACTCGTCGAGCTGACGCAGGTGCGTCTCTTCCTTCAGCAGCGAGTGGTGGGCGTGCTGGGAATGGATGTCGATCAGGTGCTCACCCAGTTCCCGCAGGTCCGCGATGGTGCAGGGGGTGCCGTTGATCCAGGCCTTCGAGCGTCCGCTGGCGGTGATCACCCGGCGCAGCAGGCAGTCGTCGCTGCCCAGCTCGCGTTCGTCCAGCCACTCGCGCGCGTCGCTGAGGCTTGTGATATCGAAGCGTGCGATGAGATCCGCGCGATCCGCGCCGTGTCGCACGCTGCCAGCATCGGCACGTTCGCCCAGGCACAGGCCGAGTGCACCGAGCAGGATGGACTTGCCGGCACCCGTCTCGCCGGTGATGGCGGTCATGCCGCGGCGAAAATCGAGTTCCAGTGTCTCGACGATGGCGAAATCTTGAATGGCGAGCTGTAGCAGCATGACTACCTCCGAAGGGAAGCTGGGGCGTACGCCGTGCCGATCATTGCCCGTTTCGGGGGTGACTACGGAGTCGCCATACAGGATGTACATACAGTGTATATGGCTTTTTATACAGCACGCTCCGTCGGCCTTCAATCCATGCCGGACTCAGCTGGCAGAAAAGCCGCATCGAAGGCTTGAGAAGCCGAGTGCCGGCCCCATATAAAGGCCCTGACACTCATCGTCGGCAGCAATGGCGCGGCCTTGCTGCCCTACAGGCAACTCATGGCCTGTCTTCAGGGGCTTGCCATCGTCGTCTCGAGGCAGGCTCCGCAGGCCACGAACAGGGCAATGGCGCACAGACGTCGGCCCGCAGGAGAACAGCATGGCTCAGGATCCGCAGACCCCGATGGATGAAGAACTTCAGCGTGCCGCTCGCGACGCCGAGCCGCAGCCGGAAACTCCGGAAGGCGAAGTGATTGAAGACATACTGGATGCCACCGATGTCGCCGCCGAAAGCGAAGGTGAGCTGATCGACAATCCGGAAGCCGAGATGCTGGCCGCTCAGGTCGAGGAACTCGAGCAGGCGGTGAAGGAGGCGAAGGACCAGGCGCTGCGTTCAGCTGCCGAGGCGCAGAACGCGCGCCGTCGCGCCGAGCAGGATGCCGAGAAGGCTCGCAAGTTCGCGCTGGAGAAGTTCGTCAAGGAAATGCTGCCGGTGGTGGACTCGCTCGAGAAGGCGCTTGAGTCCATGAGCGACGACGAGGCAGCCAAGGCACATGTCGAAGGTATCGAGATGACCTTGAAAATGCAGCTGGATGCCCTGAACAAGTCAGGCGTCGAGCAGCTGGACCCCCACGGCGAGCCCTTCGACCCGGAATACCATCAGGCGGTCGCCATGGTGCCATCTCCGGATGCCGAGCCGAACAGCGTCATCGACGTGATGCAGAAGGGCTACACCCTCAATGGTCGCCTGGTGCGTCCGGCGATGGTCGCGGTCAGCAAGGCCAACTGAGGCCCTGCGGGGTCGAGTGGCCATGAGGGCATGTGTCGTGATGGCACATGCCCGCCCTGCGGGGCTTCAAGGAGGATCAGGGCGGCAAAAAATGCCAGCACACCCTTGAAAGCCTGACGCGCGACCCCACTTATTGAAGCAAGTTCAGGTGCCGACACAAGGTACCGACAACCAGACTCATCTTTCAGGCTAGCAACAGATTCGAGGTATACGATTATGGGACGCATCATCGGTATTGACTTGGGTACTACCAACTCTTGTGTGGCAGTGCTCGACGGCGACAAGACCAAGGTCATCGAAAACGCTGAAGGTGGCCGCACCACGCCGTCCATCATCGCCTACACCGACGACAACGAGATCCTTGTCGGTCAGTCGGCCAAGCGTCAGGCAGTGACCAACCCGGAGAACACCCTGTTCGCGGTCAAGCGTCTGATCGGTCGCAAGTTCAAGGATGATGTCGTCCAGAAAGACATCAAGATGGTGCCGTACAAGATCGTCGAAGCCGACAATGGCGATGCCTGGGTCCAGGTGAAGGACAAGAAGATGGCACCGCCGCAGATCAGTGCGGAAATCCTCAAGAAGATGAAGAAGACCGCGGAAGACTACCTCGGTGAAGAAGTCACCGAAGCGGTCATCACCGTGCCGGCCTACTTCAACGACTCCCAGCGTCAGGCGACCAAGGACGCCGGCCGCATCGCGGGTCTCGAGGTCAAGCGCATCATCAACGAGCCGACTGCCGCGGCACTCGCCTACGGCATGGACAAGTCTCGTGGTGACAAGACCATCGCGGTCTACGACCTGGGTGGCGGTACCTTCGATATCTCCATCATCGAAGTCGCGGACGTCGACGGTGAGACCCAGTTCGAAGTGCTCGCCACCAACGGCGACACCTTCCTGGGCGGTGAAGATTTCGACATGCATCTGATCAACTACCTCGTTGACCAGTTCAAGTCCGACAGCGGCATCGACCTGTCCGGCGACAATCTCGCCATGCAGCGTCTGAAGGAAGCTGCCGAGAAGGCCAAGATCGAGCTGTCCAGCGCTCAGCAGACCGACGTGAACCTGCCGTACATCACCGCAGACAACACCGGTCCGAAGCACCTGAACGTCAAGGTGACCCGTTCCAAGCTCGAGTCGCTGGTCGATGAGCTGGTCGCTCGCTCCCTGAAGCCGTGCCAGACCGCTCTGGCCGATGCCGGCCTGTCCGCTTCCGAGATCGACGATGTCATCCTGGTCGGTGGTCAGACTCGCATGCCGCTGGTGCAGTCCAAGGTCGCTGAATTCTTCGGCAAGGAAGCGCGCAAAGACGTCAACCCGGATGAAGCGGTCGCTGTCGGCGCCGGTATCCAGGGCGGCGTGCTAGGTGGCGACGTCAAGGACGTGCTGCTGCTGGACGTGACGCCGCTGACGCTGGGCATCGAGACCATGGGTGGCGTGCTGACTCCGCTGATCGAGAAGAACACCACCATCCCGACCAAGAAGTCTCAGGTGTTCTCCACCGCTGACGACAACCAGGGCGCGGTGACCATCCACGTCCTGCAGGGTGAGCGCAAGCAGGCGGCACAGAACAAGTCCCTGGGTCGTTTCGACCTGGCCGACATTCCGCCGGCCCCGCGTGGTGTGCCGCAGATCGAAGTCGCCTTCGATCTGGATGCCAACGGTATCCTGAACGTGTCCGCCAAGGACAAGGCCACCGGCAAGGAACAGTCCATCGTCATCAAGTCTTCCGGCGGCCTGTCCGACGAAGAGATCGAACAGATGGTGCGTGACGCGGAAGCCAACGCCGACGAAGACAAGAAGTTCGAGGAAATGGTCCAGCTGCGCAATCAGGCCGATGGCATGATCCACGCGACCAGAAAGACCCTGACCGAAGCCGGTGACAAGGCCGAGGCCAGCGAGAAGGAAGCCATCGAGACGGCGATCTCCGAGCTGGAAGAAGCCCTGAAAGGCGACGACAAGGACGCGATCCAGGCCAAGCTGGATGCGCTGACCGAAGCCTCCGGCAACCTGGCGCAGAAGATGTACGCCGAGCAGGGTGCCCAGGGTGAGCAGGCTGGCGACGGTCAGGCTGACAAGAAGCAAGACGACGACGTGGTTGACGCCGAGTACGAGGAAGTCAACGACGACAAGAAGTCCTGAGGGATCTCTTGAACGACGTCTGATGACAGCGCGGGAGCCTTGCGAAGGTGTCCCGCGTTGTCGTTTGCACCGGTAGCGTATCGCGTGGGCGCACGCTGTCGGTGACAGCCGATATCCCAGAACAGACAGGCAGCCTTGGGCTGCCAGCAATCCAGGCGGACCTGATCCATGTCCAAGCGTGATTATTACGAAGTGCTTGGTGTCGAGCGTGGCGCCGACACCAAGGACATCAAGAAGGCGTACCGACGCCTGGCTCAGAAGCATCACCCTGACCGCAATCCGGATGACGAGGCCTCGGCGGAGAAGTTCCGCGAAGTGTCGGAAGCCTACGAAGTGCTGTCCGATGCGGACAAGCGCGCGGCCTATGACCAGTTCGGTCATGCCGGTGTCGACGGCCAGGGCGGCGGTGGCTTCGGCGGCGGTGGCTTTGGTGGTGGTGCCGGTGGCTTCGGCGACGTGTTCGGCGATGTCTTCGGTGACATCTTCGGTGGCGGCGGTGGTCGTCGCAATCCGAACGCTCCTCAGCGTGGTAGCGACCTGCGCTACAACCTTGATCTCGACCTGGAATCGGCGGTCGCCGGTACCACGGTCGACATCCGCGTGCCGCGTCTGGCTGCCTGTGGTCACTGTGATGGTGACGGCGCCGAGCCGGGTTCCACCAAGGAAACCTGCCCGACCTGCAACGGCATGGGCAAGGTGCGCATGCAGCAGGGCTTCTTCGCGGTCGAGCAGGCATGTCCGACCTGCCACGGGCGTGGCGAGAAGATCAGCGTACCGTGCCGCAAGTGTCACGGCGAAGGCCGCGTGCAGGAATCCAAGACCCTCTCGGTCAAGATTCCGCCGGGCGTCGACACCGGTGACCGTATCCGCCTGAACGGCGAAGGCGAGGGCGGTGTCAACGGCGGGCCGTCAGGTGATCTGTATGTCCAGGTCAATCTGCGCGAGCACGAGATCTTCAAGCGTGATGGGCGTCACCTGCAGTGTGAAGTGCCGATCAGCTTCGTGGATGCAGCGCTCGGTGGTGAGCTCAACGTCCCGACGCTGGATGGTCGTGTCGTGCTCAAGATTCCGGCCGAGACCCAGACGGGCAAGTTGTTCCGACTGCGCGGCAAGGGCGTCAAGCCGGTGCGTGGTGGCCCTGCCGGCGATCTGCTGTGCAAGGTGGTCATCGAGACACCTGTCAGCCTGAACGAAGAGCAGAAGGAGCTGCTGCGCCAGTTCCAGCAGAGTCTTGGCGATACCGGCAAGAGCCACTCGCCGAAGGAGAACAGCTTCTTCGATGGCGTGAAGAAGTTCTTCGAGGACATGAAGCCCTAGGCTGCGTCTTCGTTCTCCTCCGCGCTGGCGGATGCGCAACGCGAAAGCCCCACCCCGATGACTCGGGTGTGGGGCTTTTTCATTGTCAGGGCTCGCCTGACATGTCATCAGCGATGCGCTGTCAGGCGATGTTTCACTCTTGAGAGGCTGGCGTGAAGGCCTCGGGCTCGATCACCGCGAAACAGCTCAGCAGCGTGGTCTGGAAGCTGCTGAAGTTGTCATCCGAGACCATCAGGAAGCGATTGCCCTCCAGGTGCGTGAGCCCTTCGAAGTTGTCCAGTGACCACCCCTCGCCACTCGACAGGCGGGCAAGGGTGCGGACCTCGACGGTCGTCCCCGGCTCTCCCAGATGCGCGCGCCGCAGGCTGATGATCAGCGGATAGGGCGGCGAGAAGGCGCGCTCCAGCATCAGGATGTCCCCGTCCGGCAGCATCTCCATGGCGGTCAGGCTCGAGCCCGTGTCGCTGGCCAGTGGATAGCGCCATTCCTGCTTGCCATCCAGCGTGAACAGGCGCGTGGTGCCTTCGTCCATGCCCTCCGGGGTGGCTTCCAGACCGGCGAGCAGGCCGTACTCGGGGTGCAGGGTCAGCGCCTCCATGCCATTGTTGGGGGCGGCACCGCGTACGCCCACGGGGGTGGCGGGTTCGCTGATCGCCAGTCCGCTGGGCAGGAAGTGCTCGACTCGGGGTTGCTGCTCGAAGCTGATGACCAGACGGGTATCGCCGCGCCGGCCGTTGTGGTCCTTCAGTAGCTGCATGCCTTCGGCATCGCTCAGGGCGCCTTGCAGGGAGATGTCGGTCTCGTCGCGTAGCGTATAGGTCTTGAGTGCCTTGGCACCGACCAGCTCCCCATGGCGGAAGGCCAGACGCAGGCGGTGCAGCCAGCCTCGGTCCGACACGGCGTACAGCAGGGATTCATCCTTGTCCCAGCCGATATCGGACAGGCCGCCGACGGGGGTGCCATCCAGCCACTTGCCTGGCAGCTTGAGGGTGCCGCACCACTGGATCTCCGGCAGCTGGCTCATCTGCTCCGGCGAGGCCAGCGAGTAGGGGCGCGGGTGAACGCCACAGGCACTCAGCAGGCCGGCAACTGCCGTGGCAAGGGTCGCGAGGCGCAGCAGGCGCCAATGACGAATGGCATAACGATGAAGTAGCGACATGCTGACTCCGGGAACTGAGCGGTGAAGAGGGAGTGACGTGGACGGGCAGGAACTCAGTCTCCCGCTACTCTAGCGCGTAACGGGGGCAAATACATGACGTCAGCCAACGCTGCAGGCGGCTGATATACTCGCGGGGACAGCACAGGTGGCACACCCTCATCATCGCCGTGGGGTGGCTGCCCTCAAGACCCACAACAGGCAGGAGTCAGCATGACCCGTATCGCAATCATGGGCGTCGCCGGACGCATGGGACGCACGTTGGTCGAGGCCGTCGGTGCCGTGGAAGGCCTGACGCTGACAGCGGGCATCGTCGAGGCCGGTAGCTCCCTGGCAGGTGCCGACATCGGCGAGCTGGCGGGGCAGGGGCGTCTGGGTGTGGTCGCCAGTGACAGTCTGGCCGCCGTGGTGGATGACGTCGATGTCGTGATCGATTTCACCGCGCCGCAGGTGACGCTGGCCAATCTGGCGCTGTGCTCGGAGCACGGCAAGCGCATGGTCATCGGCACGACCGGTTTCAGCCCGGAGCAGCTCGAGCAACTGGATGGCTATCGCGACAGCGTGCCCTTCGTGTTTGCCGCCAACATGAGCTCCGGCGTCAATCTGACGCTGAAGCTGCTGGAAACGGCAGCCCAGGCACTGGGGGATGCGGGGTATGACATCGAGATCATCGAGGCGCACCACCGCCACAAGGTCGATGCCCCCTCCGGCACGGCACTGGCGATGGGCGAGGCGGTGGCACATGCCATCGGTCGTGATCTCGAGACCCACGGTGTCTTTGCACGCGAAGGACAGTGTGGTCCGCGCACCGACAAGGAAATCGGCTTCGCCACCGTGCGTGCCGGTGACATCGTCGGCGAGCATACCGTGATGTTCGCCACCGAAGGCGAGCGCATCGAGATCACCCACAAGGCCTCAAGCCGCATGACCTTCGCCAAGGGCGCGGCGCGTGCCGCCGAGTGGCTGTCAGCGCGTGGCGTCGGACGCTATGACATGCAGGACGTGCTGGGTCTCAAGTGATGTCCCGTCGGGGGCTCGGGTCGAGATCGCGTCCCGGGCACTCGATTTGCCGCGTTCGAGTGGCTTCCGGGCGCATCGTGGAAGCTGTCACCGCCGACAGGATATTGTTGGTCGGCGGTGATGGATGTCGCACCTTGCGGCGGGAAACGTTCCTGGCAGGTGATTCGGGGGACAGGCTCGCGATCACTCCCGATGCTCCGCAAGCTGACTGCTGTGACGAAACGACCGTATGGTGGGCACTGCCGCCCGCTCGCGGTGCAGTCATGGGGTGGTCAGCACCGCAGGATTCGGGTAATCTCTACCCAATTTGGCCGCACTCTTGGGGCCGCTGTGACAAGCAATATTCCGAAGAATGATAACAAGCGGGATGAAGCCTGATTTTTCGGTTTCGTCCCGCTTTTTTGCAGCCTGAATTTGCCGCTTCCGGCGAGCGCTCCTCACATGGGGAAGGCGCGTGGGAAGAGTGGCAGCGGGACCCAGACTCGGCGTCAGCCGAGTACGACAATCAAGCAGCATGTCCGGTGTTCGACCGCGGATTCCGGGCAGGAAAGTGGACACTTAGGGGAGGACGTTGCGTTGATCAAACCCGCGATACTGGCCTTGGAAGACGGCAGTGTATTTCACGGCAGCGCCATCGGCGCTGATGGGCAGACCAGTGGCGAGGTGGTGTTCAACACTGCCATGACCGGCTACCAGGAAATCCTGACCGATCCCTCCTACACCCGACAGATCGTCACTCTGACGTATCCGCACATCGGCAATACCGGCATCAACGACGAGGACAACGAGTCCGATCATGTCGCGGCCGCCGGCCTGGTCATCCGCGACCTCCCGCTGCTGGCCAGCAACTTCCGCTCCACTCGCTCTCTCGATCAGTACCTGCGTGACGAGAATGTCGTCGGCATCGCGGATATCGACACGCGTCGTTTGACGCGCATCCTGCGCGAGAAGGGCTCGCTGAACGGCGCCATTCTCGCCGGTGAGGATGCTCAGGGAGATGACGCCGTCGAGCGTGCGTTGGAAGCCGCTCGTGCCTTCCCGGGCCTCAAGGGCATGGACCTGGCCAAGGAAGTCTCCTGCCGCGAGTCATTCGAGTGGCACGAAGGCGAATGGACCCTGGGAGAAGGCTACGCCGACACCCGTGAGTCAGAGCGCCCCTTCCACGTGGTCGCCTACGACTACGGCGTCAAGCACAACATCCTGCGCATGCTGGCCTCGCGTGGCTGCCGTCTGACCGTCGTGCCGGCGCAGACGCCTGCCGCCGAGGTGCTGGCGCTCAACCCGGATGGCATCTTCCTGTCCAACGGTCCGGGCGACCCCGAACCCTGCGACTACGCCATCACCGCGATTCGTGAAGTGCTCGAGACCGAGACGCCGGTCTTCGGCATCTGCCTCGGTCACCAGCTGCTGGCCCTGGCCTCCGGTGCGACCACCGTCAAGATGGGCCACGGTCACCATGGTGCCAACCACCCGGTGCAGGATCTTGACAGTGGTGTGGTGATGATCACCAGTCAGAACCACGGCTTCGCGGTGGATGAAGCCGGTATGCCGAGCCATCTGCGCGCGACCCACAAGTCGCTGTTCGATGGCAGTCTGCAGGGCATCGAGCGCACCGACCGTCCGGCCTTCAGCTTCCAGGGTCACCCGGAAGCCAGCCCCGGCCCGCAGGACGTCGCCCCGCTGTTCGATCGTTTCATCGAGATGATGCGCGCGCGACGCTGAGCCGAGCGCAGGCCCGAGGGCCTGATCCATCGTTGAGTTCAGTCACCAGATCATTGCGGGAAGAGACATGCCGAAACGTACAGACCTGAAAAGCATCCTGATCATCGGCGCCGGCCCCATCGTCATCGGCCAGGCGTGCGAGTTCGACTATTCCGGCGCACAGGCCTGCAAGGCCCTGCGTGAAGAGGGTTACCGGGTCATCCTGGTCAACTCCAACCCGGCCACCATCATGACCGACCCGGTGATGGCCGACGCGACCTACATCGAGCCGATCACCTGGGAGACCGTGGCGCGCATCATCGAGAAGGAGCGTCCGGACGCCATCCTGCCGACCATGGGTGGTCAGACCGCACTGAACTGTGCACTGGCCCTGGAGCGCGAAGGTGTGCTCGAGAAATTCGGCGTCGAGATGATCGGTGCCAACGCCGATACCATCGACAAGGCCGAAGACCGTGATCGCTTCGACAAGGCGATGAAGAAGATCGGCCTGGCGTGCCCGAAGGCCAAGGTCGCACACTCCATGGAAGAGGCCTGGGAAATCCAGGCCGAGCTGGGCTTCCCGTCCATCATCCGTCCCAGCTTCACCATGGGCGGTTCCGGCGGCGGCGTGGCGTACAACCGTGAAGAATTCGAAGAGATCTGCCATCGCGGTTTCGAGCTGTCGCCGACCCGTGAGCTGTTGATCGACGAATCGCTGCTGGGCTGGAAGGAATACGAGATGGAGGTCGTTCGTGACAAGAACGACAACTGCATCATCGTGTGTGCCATCGAGAACTTCGACCCGATGGGCGTGCATACCGGTGACTCCATCACTGTCGCCCCGGCACAGACCCTGACCGACAAGGAATACCAGCTGATGCGTGATGCATCGCTGGCCGTCCTGCGCGAGATCGGTGTCGAGACCGGTGGCTCCAACGTCCAGTTCGGCATCTGCCCGGACACCGGTCGCATGGTCGTGATCGAGATGAACCCGCGCGTGTCGCGCTCCTCTGCACTGGCCTCCAAGGCGACCGGTTTCCCGATCGCCAAGATCGCCGCCAAGCTGGCCATCGGGTATACCCTGGACGAGCTGCAGAACGACATCACCGGTGGCAAGACGCCGGCGTCCTTCGAGCCGTCCATCGACTATGTCGTCACCAAGATTCCGCGCTTCACCTTCGAGAAGTTCCCGCAGGCCAATGACCGTCTGACCACGCAGATGAAGTCGGTCGGCGAAGTCATGGCCATCGGTCGTACCTTCCAGGAATCCCTGCAGAAGGCACTGCGTGGCATGGAGACCGGTGTCGATGGTCTCGATCCCATCGTGGCCGACTACGGCGACGAGAGCATGGCGCGCATCAAGGGCGAGCTGCAGGCCGCCGGTGCCGAGCGTATCTTCTACATCGCCGACGCCATGCGTGCCGGCCTTGGCATCGAAGAGATCTTCCGTCTCACCAACATCGACTGCTGGTACCTGGTGCAGCTGGCCGACCTGATCGCTCAGGAAGGCGAAGTGGCGGCAAGTTCTCTGGGTGAGATGGATGCCAATCGTCTGTTCCGTCTCAAGCGCAAGGGCTTCAGTGATGCCCGTCTGGCGCGCCTGATGGGCGTGTCCGAGAAGGCCTTCCGCAAGCATCGTCAGCAGCAGGGCATCCGCCCGGTCTACAAGCGTGTCGATACCTGTGCCGCGGAGTTCGCTTCCGACACCGCCTACATGTACTCCACCTACGAGGAGGAGTGTGAGGCCGAGGTCAGCGACAAGAAGAAGATCATGGTGCTGGGCGGTGGTCCGAACCGCATCGGTCAGGGCATCGAGTTCGACTACTGCTGCGTCCACGCCTCCCTCGCCATGCGCGCGGACGGATACGAGACCATCATGGTCAACTGCAACCCGGAAACCGTGTCCACCGACTACGACACCTCCGATCGCCTCTACTTCGAGCCGGTGACGCTGGAAGACGTGCTGGAGATCGCCGACAAGGAACAGCCTGTCGGTGTCATCGTCCAGTTCGGCGGTCAGACGCCGCTGAAGCTGGCCCGTGAGCTCGAGGCCGCCGGTGTGCCGATCATCGGTACCACGCCGGACGCTATCGATCGCGCCGAAGACCGCGAACGTTTCCAGCAGATGATCGAGAAGCTCGGTCTCATCCAGCCGGAAAACGCCACCGCACGCAGCTTCGAGGAGGCCTTCGTCAAGGCCGAAACCATCGGCTACCCGCTGGTGGTGCGTCCGAGCTACGTGCTGGGCGGTCGCGCGATGGAAATCGTCTACTCCGCCTCCGAGCTCGAGAACTACATGACCCACGCGGTCAAGGTCTCCAATGACTCGCCGGTGCTGCTGGATCACTTCCTGAATGCCGCCATCGAGGTCGACATCGACGCGGTGTCCGATGGCAAGCAGGTCGTGATCGGCGCCATCATGCAGCACATCGAGCAGGCTGGTATCCACTCCGGTGACTCGGCGTGCGCACTGCCGCCTTACTCGCTGCCGGCAGACGTCCAGGAAGAGATGCGTGAGCAGGTCAAGCGCATGGCGCTGGAGCTCAACGTCGTCGGTCTGATGAACGTTCAGCTGGCCTGGCAGGATGGCGTGATCTACGTCATCGAGGTCAACCCGCGTGCCTCGCGTACCGTGCCCTTCGTCTCCAAGTGCATCGGCCAGTCGCTGGCGCAGATCGCCGCGCGTTGCATGGCCGGCCAGACCCTGGAAGAGATCGGTTTCACCCAGGAAATCGTGCCGACCTTCTACAGCGTCAAGGAAGCGGTGCTGCCGTTCGCCAAGTTCCCGGGTGTCGATCCGATCCTGTCACCGGAAATGAAGTCCACCGGTGAAGTGATGGGCTCTGGCGATACCTTCGCCGAGGCCTTCTACAAGGCGCAGCTGGGCGCCGGGGAAGCCATCCCGACATTGACGGGCGATCGCAAGGCGTTCCTGTCCGTGCGCGAGTTCGACAAGGCGGGCGTTATCGAGGTGGCCCGCTCTCTGGTAACATTGGGCTTTACGCTTTGTGCTACCCGTGGCACGGCAGAGGTGATTGCCGCTGCCGGGCTCGAGGTTGAACCCGTCAACAAGGTGTTCGAGGGGCGGCCGCATATCGTCGACATGATCAAGAACGGCGAGATCGCCTACATCGTCAACACCACTGAGGGACGTCAGGCCATCAATGACTCGTCCGTGATTCGCCGCACTGCGCTGGCGCACAAGGTGCCCTATGCCACGACGCTGGCGGGTGCCAATGCCGTGTGCATGGCGCTCGAGTACGGAAACGATGTCAAGGTCCGTCGTCTCCAGGATCTGCATGCAGGAGTCATGATATGAGTAGAAGTCCGATGACCGTCGAGGGCGAAGATCGCCTGCGCAAGGAGCTCGAGCACCTCAAGGGCACGGAACGCCCCAAGGTCATCGCTGACATCGCGGAAGCACGTGAGCACGGCGATCTCAAGGAGAACGCCGAGTATCACGCCGCGCGTGAGCAACAGGGTTTCATCGAGGGGCGTATCCAGGAGATTGAAGCCAAGCTCTCGATGTCCCAGGTCATCGATGTCACCAAGCTGCCCAAGACAGGCAAGGTGATCTTCGGTACCACGGTTGATCTGATGAACCTCGATGACGACAGCGAAGTGCGCTATCGCATCGTGGGTGAGGATGAGGCCAGCATCAAGGACGGCAAGATCTCCGTTACCTCACCGATCGCGCGTGCGCTGATCGGCAAGGAAGAAGGGGATGTCGTGGTCGTGCGTACCCCGGGTGGCGATGTGGAGTATGAAATCTCCGAAGTGCATCACATCTGAAGCACGTCACATCTGAAGAGCATCGCCTCTGATTCGTCAGATTTCGATGTCATGACAGCTCTGCCGGTAGCCCCGGCAGGGCTGTTTTTTTGGCCTGCGGGCATGGAATCCTTCAGGGAGGGAGTAATGGAAGTACAGGGAAGTCAGCCGGAAAAGCGCATCATGGCAACCTCCATGGTGGCCATCTTCATGGTGCTCGGGTTCATGCTGTTCGGGGTGGCATATGTGGTCTCCCAGTCGTTTGCCTATCGGTACACCGGGGACTCGGCGCTGTTGACGCCGTCATTGGTCCTGGGGGGTGCCCTGTTGGCGAGGGGAGTTTTCCACCTGGTGGTGCCGCTGGCGCACTTCGGCAATCAGTCGCTTTATCTGCGGCCGTCACCACTCATTGGGTGTCGCAAGATCGATTATGAGCTGGTCGAGGATTTCACCTTCGACAAGAAGACGCTGGTCATCAAGTATCGTGATGCCGGCAGCGGTGAGGGGGAGTCCAGACAGACGACACTCAAGCGTCACCAGGTCACCCAGCGGGCGCTGGACGACATCACCTTTGAGCTGAATCAGCGCGTCAGGTCGTGATTGTCAGTCACAGAAAACAGAAACGCCGCCCTCGATGAGGGCGGCGTTTCTGTCTGCGGCAGGCGTGGCGTGCGAGGTGAGCCTCGTCAGGCCTGTGGGCCCGGCGGCTTACTTCTCGCTGAAGCGCTGTACGTTGGACAGCTTCGGCTTGGCCTGCGGGTTGCGGCGATACAGCAGGGCGATCTTGCCGATGCTCTGGATCAGGGTCGCGCCGGTTTCGCTGCACAGGTGGCGAGCCACCTCGCCACGGGCTTCGCGATCATTGATCGCCAGCTTCAGCTTGATCAGTTCGTGATCGTGCAGTGCGCGCTCGAGTTCGGTCACGACGCCGTCGGAAAGGCCGTTTTCCGAGACGGTGACGATCGGGTCAAGATGGTGCCCGATGCTGCGAAATGCTTTCTTTTGTGACTGTGACAAGCTCATGGTATCGTAAAGTTTCCCTGTTGGCGTCCGATGGGAGCGGGGAGCGTAGCGAAAGACAGGGTCGACTCCAGGGCTTGAAATCCAGGGGTGTGAACCCGTCTGTTGCGCAGGCAATGTCTGTGCCCGCGGGCGGAACCGCGCGCAGGACCCGCCATTCTACTCCATGACGACGCTCATGACACGACCCGTGCGCAAGCTTGCCACGCCTTTCGTGTCGTCGTTATCCCCCCGCACCATCTCCCGCCAGTATTCGATTTCCCCCGACATTCCAGGTGACAACGTGGCTCACCCCAGCAAGAGCAGCGCTGGCTGGATGAAGGAACACTTTGATGACGCCTATGTCCAGCGCAGCTGGGCCGATGGCTATCGTTCCCGTGCCAGCTACAAACTGATTGAAATCGATGACAAGGACCGCCTGCTCAAGCCGGGCGCTACCGTCATCGACCTAGGTGCCGCCCCCGGTGGCTGGAGCCAGATCGCCGCGGATCGCGTCGGCATGGAAGGCGTGGTCATCGCCTCCGACATCCTTGAGATGGACGCCCTGGCCGGTGTCGATTTCATCCAGGGTGACTTCACCGAAGAGACCGTGCTGAACCAGATTCTGGCCACCTTGGGGGATCGCCCGGTGGATCTCGTGATCTCCGACATGGCGCCCAACATGAGCGGCATGAGCGCGATAGATCAGCCTGCCGGCATGTATCTGGTCGAGCTGGCGCTGGATCTGGCGCGCCAGACGCTCAAGCCGGGTGGCAACTTTCTGGTCAAGGTCTTCCAGGGAGAGGGCTTCGATGCCTACCTGAAGGACATGCGTGGCAGCTTCAACAAGGTCGTCACGCGCAAGCCGGAAGCGTCGCGCGCCCGCTCGCGCGAGGTCTATCTGCTTGGGCAGGGGTTCAAGGGCTGACGTTGCCCTCGATGCCAGGCGATCTCGATTTCTGCCCCGGACGACGACTTCATCACCGGTTAAGGCGGCCGATGGCATGCTTGGTCAGGCTGGAATCATTGTGCCTCGGTCGAAGTCGTTGTATCTCTGATATAGGCCGACTATCGGCTGAATAGTCCGGTGCCGGCCTTTAAGCAATGGTTGCCGGCCCCCATCTGGTGTAGTGTCGATAGCATTGGGCCTTGAGCACGGAGGGCCGGTAACAGGTTGATGAGATGCCAAGGTCGCATCATCATCGATCGGCAAGCAGAACAACGCAGGCAAGCTTTGAGTGACTCGGTAGGCAAGGCGGCGTGTTGCGTCGTTTGATACCCCGCAGGCACGATCAGATAGCATGGCAGGCCACCACAAGACGGCAGTCGGAGTATTCACGGCATGCCAAGACAGATTCATGCAATGAGGGTGTCCCCTTGAACGACATGGCGAAGAACCTGATTCTCTGGTTGATCATCGCGGCAGTGCTGCTGACGGTGTTCAACAACTTCAGCGTCGATACCTCGCCGCAGGCGATGAACTATTCACAGTTCGTCCAGCAGGTGCAGAGCGACCGGATCAAGAGTGTGACCATCGATGGCTACACCATCGAGGGTGAGCGGGCCGACGGCTCCAGCTTCACCACCATCCGGCCGGCGGCGTCCGATCCCAAGCTGATGGATGACCTGCTCTCCAACAAGGTGGAGGTCATCGGCAAGAAGCCTGAGCAGCAGTCGCTGTGGACACGTCTGTTGATTGCCAGCTTCCCGATTCTGATCATCCTGGCCATCTTCATGTTCTTCATGCGCCAGATGCAGGGTGGTGGTGCCGGCAAGGGTGGTCCGATGAGCTTCGGCAAGTCGAAGGCCAAGCTGCTGAGCCAGGATCAGATCAAGACCACCTTCAGCGACGTCGCGGGCTGTGACGAAGCGAAGGAAGAGGTCGAGGAACTGGTCGACTTCCTCAAGGACCCCAGCAAGTTCCAGCGTCTTGGCGGTCAGATTCCGCGTGGCGTACTGATGGTGGGGCCGCCGGGTACCGGCAAGACCCTGCTCGCCAAGGCGATTGCCGGCGAGGCCAAGGTGCCGTTCTTCAGCATCTCCGGTTCTGACTTCGTCGAGATGTTCGTCGGTGTCGGTGCCTCCCGTGTGCGTGACATGTTCGAGCAGGCTAAGAAGCAGGCGCCGTGCATCATCTTCATCGATGAGATCGACGCCGTCGGCCGCCACCGTGGCTCCGGCATGGGCGGTGGTCACGATGAGCGCGAGCAGACCCTGAACCAGCTGCTGGTCGAGATGGATGGCTTCGAAGCGAATGACGGCATCATCGTCATCGCCGCGACCAACCGTCCAGACGTGCTTGACCCCGCATTGCTGCGCCCGGGCCGTTTCGACCGCCAGGTCATGGTAGGCCTGCCGGACATTCGTGGCCGCGAGCATATCCTCGGCGTTCACCTGCGCAAGGTGCCGATGGGCGACGACGTGGTTCCGGTCAATATCGCACGGGGTACGCCGGGCTTCTCTGGCGCGGATCTGGCCAACCTGGTCAATGAAGCGGCCCTGTTCGCTGCACGTCGCAACAAGCGTCTGGTCGGCATGGAAGAGCTCGAGCTGGCCAAGGACAAGATCATGATGGGCGCCGAGCGCAAATCGATGGTCATGTCCGAGAAGGAGAAGCGCAACACGGCCTATCACGAGTCCGGTCACGCCATCATCGGTCTGGTGATGCCAGAGCATGATCCGGTCTACAAGGTCTCGATCATTCCGCGTGGCCGTGCGCTGGGTGTGACGATGTTCCTGCCGGAAGAGGATCGCTACAGCTATTCTCGCCAGCAGATCATCAGTCAGATCTGCTCGCTGTTCGGCGGTCGTATCGCCGAAGAGATGACGCTGGGGCCGAATGGTGTCACCACCGGGGCTTCCAACGACATCAAGCGTGCCACCGAGCTTGCCCACAACATGGTCGCCAAATGGGGTCTCTCCAGTGAAATGGGCCCGATCATGTACGATGAGGACGAGTCTCACCAGTTCCTCGGCGGTCCGGGTCAGGGCGGCGGCAAGCTGAAGTCGGGCGACACCACCTCACGTCTCGACAAGGAAGTGCGTCGTATCATCGACGAGTGCTACGCCAAGGCGCAGCAGATCCTTGAGGAGAATCGCGACAAGCTGGATGCGATGACCGAGGCGCTGATGACCTACGAGACCATCGATGCCGAGCAGCTGGCCGACATCATGGCAGGGCGCACTCCGCGTCCGCCCAAGGACTGGGGTGGCCCGGCCGGTGGTGGTGACAGTGGTCTCGTCGCACCGGTGGCCGACACGCCGAAAGCTGAGGCGCCTGAGGCCCCCGGGTCTGACGGTGATGACGCAGACACTGACGACGGTGAGGAAGATACGCGCCGCCGTCCGTCAGATCCGCTGGGTGGTCCAAGCGGTCACTGAGCCATGAATCAGCCATCATCGCGCTGACTCTCACAACGCCCGAGCGGACCTTCCGCTCGGGCGTTGTCGTTTTCGGGGCAGACATTCGCGGCGCCCTGGATGCCCCGAGGCGGCTGATGGCAGATGATGTCATCCGCGATCAGGCGTCGGGGTGAGTCGGGTAAGTGTGGGTGAGGCGGTGTGACTCACTATCCTGCGCGGCGTGGCTCAGGTTCCTGACCCTGATCAGATGATTTGCCTGGGCAGATGGCGTTGCCATCTGCTGACGCCCCGTGTGGCGGCCGTTCGACGCCTTGCGCGGCCGATGAGGCCTCTTTAAAGTGGGTGCCCGATTCCTTCTCCGGCAGCCATGATGTTCGTCCTGGCTGCCCGTTTTCTGCATGGGTGATCATGTCGACTTACGCTGATTCACTGCCACGCGAGCCCGTGGTGGGCCATTCAATGGCGCTTGACTGCGGTGGACGCACGCTTGAC
Source organism: Cobetia sp. BL01 (assembly GCF_056493605.1). Lineage (NCBI taxonomy): Bacteria > Pseudomonadati > Pseudomonadota > Gammaproteobacteria > Oceanospirillales > Halomonadaceae > Cobetia > Cobetia sp. BL01. The sequence goes on from NZ_JBVBEE010000010.1 coordinate 83,115, forward strand.
CTGTCACGCCCGCGTGTCATGGGGATTCTCAATGTGACCCCGGACTCCTTCTCGGATGGTGGGCGCAGCGCGACCCTGGATGCCGCGCTGCGCCATGCCGAGCGGATGCTGGCCGATGGCGCCGCCATCATCGACGTGGGCGGTGAGTCGACCCGCCCGGGGGCGAGCCCTGTCAGTGCGGATGAGGAGCTGGCACGTGTCTGTCCGGTCGTCGAGCGGCTGGTGAGCGAGCTGGGGGCGCTGGTGAGCGTCGATACCAGTACCCCGGAGGTGATGCAGGAAACGGCGCGTCTCGGGGCTGGCATGATCAATGACGTGCGTGCATTGCGTCGTGAGGGCGCCCTTGAGGCGGCCGCACGCAGCGGCCTGCCGGTGTGCCTGATGCACATGCGTGGCGAGCCGGACACCATGCAGCAGGATACCGCCTATGCGCAGTCGATCGAGGATGAGGTCAGTGACTTTCTAGCCGAGCGCATCACCGTCTGTGAGGCCGCAGGGATCGAGCGTTCGCGTCTGTTGCTGGACCCCGGCTTCGGCTTCGGCAAGTCCCTGCAAGACAATCTGCGTCTGTATCACCGCATGGCGCAGCTGCACGAATTCACCCTCCCGCTGCTGATCGGCACCTCTCGCAAGAGCATGATCGGCAATGCGCTCGGGCGCGCGGTAGAGGATAGACTGGCTGGCAATCTGGCGCTGACGGCACTTGCCGTCCGTGAAGGTGCCCGATTGCTACGCGTTCACGACGTGGCCCCGACTGTCGATGCTGTCGACATGACGTGGGCCGTGCTACAGGAAGGCACGATACGATGAGTCGACGTTATTTTGGTACGGATGGTATTCGCGGCACGGTCGGTGAATTCCCGATCACGCCAGACTTCATGCTCAAGCTGGGCTGGGCGGCCGGGCGTGTCTTTGCACGCCATGGCCGCGGCAAGGTACTGATCGGCAAGGACACGCGCATCTCGGGGTACATGTTCGAGTCGGCGCTCGAGTCCGGTCTTTCTGCCGCAGGCGTGGATGTCTCCCTGCTGGGGCCGATGCCGACACCGGGCATCGCCTATCTGACGCGGACCTTCCGCGCGGATGCCGGTATCGTGATCTCGGCCTCGCACAATGCCTATCCGGACAATGGCATCAAGTTCTTCTCCGCGGCCGGCACCAAGCTGGATGATGCGCTGGAAGCCGAGATCGAGGCCGAGCTGGATCGCGATATCGAGATCGTCGGGCCGGATAGCCTCGGCAAGGCCTCGCGCATCCAGGATGCCGCCGGCCGTTACATTGAATTCTGCAAGTCGACCCTGCCGGGCCGTCTGGGCCTGCATGGCATGAAAGTGGTGCTGGATTGCGCGCATGGCGCGACCTACCACATCGCGCCGAATGTCTTCCGTGAGCTGGGCGCCAAGGTCAGCGTCATCGGTGGCGAGCCGGATGGTCTGAACATCAACCAGGATGTCGGCTCCACCAACCCGCAGGCACTGCGGGCGGCCGTGATCGAGCAGGGCGCCGATCTTGGCGTGGCCTTCGATGGCGACGGGGACCGTCTGATCCTGGTCGATGCCGATGGCCGGGTCATCGATGGCGATGACATCCTCTACATGATCGCGCGGGATCGTCACGAGCGTGGGGTGCTGGGGGGCGGTGTCGTCGGCACGCTGATGTCCAACTTCGGTCTGGCGGCAGCGCTGGAAGGTCTGGGAATTCCCTTCGAGCGTGCAAAGGTCGGTGACCGCTACGTCATCGAGCGTCTGGAAGCCAATGGCTGGCAGTTGGGGGGGGAATCCTCCGGTCACATCGTCTGCAGCCATATCCAGAGCACCGGGGATGGCATCGTCTCCGCGCTGCAGGTGCTGGCGATCATGGCGCGTGAGGAATGTTCTCTCAGTGAGTTGCTGGTCGGTTTCGAGAAGGCGCCGCAGGCGTTGATCAACGTACGTCTGACTCCAGGCTGTGACAACCAGGCGCTGATGGCGGCGGATGCCGTCCAGGCCGCGGTAGCGGAAGTGGAAGAGACGCTGGGCAGCGAAGGTCGCGTGCTGTTGCGTCCCAGTGGTACCGAGCCACTGATCCGTGTCATGGTCGAGGGGCGGCCGCACTTTGATGTGCAGGCATTGGCCCGTCAGATTGCCTCGGCGGTCGAGGCCAGCATGCAGGCCCGCTGATATCACCCGCGGTCATCAGAATCGACGACAGGCGCCCAGTGCGCCTGTCGTCGATTCTGGACGCCATGAAAGGCCCGATCGAGCGTGCCTGCAGGGCTTGACAGTTCGCGATGAGGTTGTCAGTCAGGGGCCGCTCCATTACCATCCTCGCACTGCTCATAAGGGAGAAGCACATGCGTACACCGCTGATTGCCGGTAACTGGAAGATGAATGGCGATCTTGCCCTGATCGACGAGTTCGCCGACGCACTGGGGGCCGCAGCGCTGCCCCAGGGTGTTCAGGTGGCGTTGGCATTGCCTTTCCCTTATCTGAGCGCTGCGCGCGAGCGGCTGCCGGCGACGGTCCTGCTGGGCGCCCAGACGTTGAACCCGGCGGAATCAGGCGCCTTCACCGGTGAGGTGGCAGGCAGCATGCTCAAGGATGTGGGCATGACGCTGGTGCTGGTCGGGCACTCCGAGCGTCGCAGCCTGTATGGCGAGGACGATGCTGCCGTGCTTGCACGAGTCAATGCGGCTCTCGCGTCAGGCCTCACGCCGGTACTGTGCATCGGTGAGACACTGGAAGAGCGTGAAGCCGGTGAGTCGGAGCGTGTCGTGCTGGGTCAGCTGGAGGCCGTGTTCTCCGAGCTGTCCGCTGAGGCGCGTGCCCGTCTTGTCGTGGCCTATGAGCCGGTCTGGGCGATCGGTACCGGCCGCACGGCATCGCCTGAGCAGGCGCAAGCCATGCACGCCGCTATCCGTGCACGCCTGGGCGAGTGGTCCGCGTCTCTCGCGGATGCCATGCAATTGCTGTACGGCGGTAGCATGAAAGCTGCCAATGCCGCCGAGCTGCTCGCGCAGCCGGATATCGACGGCGGCCTGGTGGGAGGTGCTTCTCTCCAGGTCGACGAATTCCTAGCCATTTGCCAGTCTGCAGGTTGAATCTCATGCAAGTAGCCGTTCTGATGGTCCATGTGGTACTCGCGGTCGCACTGATCGTGCTCGTCCTTCTCCAGCAGGGCAAGGGTGCCGAAGCTGGCGCTGCCTTCGGTGGTGGTGGTGCTTCCCAGACCGTTTTCGGGTCCAGCGGTAGTGGCAACTTCCTCGCGCGCTTCACCGGCGTGCTGGCAGCAGGCTTCTTCGCGACGTCCCTGACCCTGGCCTGGTTCGCCTCCAATGCCAACCAGACCTCCGTGGAAGCGGGCATCCCGAATGCCACCGTGATCGAGCAGCAGAAAAATTCACTGCCATCACTTGACGACTCCAGTGAAAGTGTGGAGAATGCGTCGCCAGTGCTCGAGGAAAGCGGCAACGCAGACCAACCAGTACTCTAAGGAATTCAAGGCATTATCGTTTGAATTCTTCCGGGTAGCGTCTCAGGCGATACCCGCCCCCGTGCCGAAGTGGTGGAATTGGTAGACACGCTATCTTGAGGGGGTAGTGACCTTATGGTCGTGGGGGTTCAAGTCCCCCCTTCGGCACCATCCTGTTAGATCGATTGGCAGTCTGGACGCAACTCTGCCACCTTTGAAAGACGTCATTCCTTGACCTCCTTTTACGGTGACATTACCATCGTCCGACTATTGTTGCGGGGTGGAGCAGTCTGGTAGCTCGTCGGGCTCATAACCCGAAGGTCATCGGTTCAAATCCGGTCCCCGCTACCAAGTTTCTTGAAAGGCCCCTTCCTATGAAGGGGCTTTTTGTTAGCACCAGTGCCAATCAGCCACCTAGCTCTCCTCTCTACTCCCGGTCAGGTGCCTGATGCAACTGCTGTAGGAGCCTCGTCTGTGTCAACCAAGGACGCTACGCTTAAAGCGCTTATCGATCCCGTCGTTTCTGCTCTGGGCTTCGAGCTCTGGGGTATCGACTATCTCTCCCAAGGCAAGCAGTCCCGTCTGGTGATCTATATCGACCATTCCGATGGCATTTCCGTGGATGACTGCGCAAGCGTCAGTCGTCAGGTCGGAGCCGTGCTGGATGTCGAGGACCCCATCACGGGCCAGTTCCAGCTTGAAGTTTCATCCCCAGGCATGGATCGTCCGCTGTTCACGCTTGATCAGTACGAGCGCTACATCGGTCATGTGGTGGCACTGCGACTGCGTCAGGCCTTCGATGGCCAGCGCAAGTACCAGGGGCTGGTGACTGGCACCGAAGACGGTGATGTCGTGATCCGGGTCGACGAAGAAGAATACTGCTTTCCGATCGAAAGCATCGACCAGGCACGCATTGTGCCGCAGTTCAAATAACTGACGTTGTCGGCACATTGCTCGCTTGGCGAGCTCGAGTCGATGCGCAAGGACAGGTTTCTGGCGAGGCAAAGTCATGAGCAAAGAGATTCTGCTGGTCGTTGACGCCATCTCCAATGAGAAGGGCGTGCCGCGGGATGTGATTTTCGAGGCCGTCGAGGCGGCACTGGCTTCGGCTTCACGCAAGCGTTTCGATCAGGAAGAGGCGGATATCCGCGTCAAGATCGATCGTGTCACCGGTGATTATGCGACCTTCCGTCGCTGGACCGTCGTGGAAGACGACGAGTTCGAGACGCCGGACTACGAGATCAAGGCCAGTATCGCCGAACAGCGCGAAGAGCCGCTGGCGCTGGGCGCCGTGGTCGAGCAGCAGATCGAGTCCGAAGCCTTCGGTCGTATCGCTGCCCAGACGGCCAAGCAGGTCATCGTGCAGAAGGTGCGCGAAGCCGAGCGTGCCGAAGTCGTTCGCCTGTACGCGGAGCGTGAAGGCGAGCTGGTCGCGGGGATCGTCAAGAAAACGACACGTGACGGCCTGATCATCGACCTGGGCGACAACGCCGAAGGCTTCCTGCCGCGCGGCGAGATGATCCATGGCGAGCGTTACCGCTTGAACGAGCGAGTACGCGCATTGCTCTGGAAGGTTGATACCGAGGCGCGTGGATCCCAGTTGATACTCTCGCGGACGCGTCCGGAGCTGATCATCGAACTGTTCAAGATCGAGGTGCCGGAAATCGCCGAGCAGCTGATCGAGATCAAGGGCGCGGCTCGCGATCCGGGCTCGCGAGCCAAGATTGCGGTCAAGAGCAATGACAAGCGCATCGACCCGATCGGTGCCTGTGTCGGCATGCGCGGCTCGCGTGTGCAGGCCGTGTCAAACGAACTGCGTAATGAACGCGTGGATATCATCCTGTGGGATGACAATCCTGCCCAGTTGGTCATCAACGCCATGGCACCGGCCGATGTCGGCTCCATTCTGGTCGACGAAGACACCCATTCCATGGATGTCGCTGTCGCCGCGGACAATCTGGCACAGGCCATTGGTCGTAGCGGTCAGAACGTGCGCCTGGCCAGTGAGCTGACAGGTTGGTCGCTCAATGTCATGACCGAGGCGGAAGCCGAGGGCAAGCGCGAGCAGGAAATCGACAGCTTTGTCGAATATTTCATCACTCATCTCGAGATTGAAGAGGATCTAGCCCGTGTCCTGGTGGACGAGGGCTTCACCTCACTCGAGGAAATCGCCTATGTCCCGCTCGAGGAAATGCTCGAGGTCGAGGGCTTTGACCAGGATCTGGTCGAGGAGCTGCGCGCTCGGGCCAAGGATGAACTGCTGAATCTCGCCATCGCCACTGAAGAGCAGCTGGACGGCGCACAGCCGGCCGAAGATCTGCTCAACATGGAAGGCATGGAGAGTCATCTGGCATACATCCTGGCCAGCAAGGGTATCGTCACCATGGAAGACCTTGCCGAGCAGGCCATCGATGATCTGAAAGACATCGAAGGCGTCGACGAAGAGCGAGCAGCGGCGTTGATCATGACCGCCCGCGCGCCCTGGTTCGCAAGCGAACAGTAACTAGGTCACGGGCTCAGGAGGGTCGTACATGTCAGAAATGACAGTCAAAGAATTCGCCAAGAAGGTGGGCCGCGAGTCAGCCCGCCTACTGGAACAGATGCACGAAGCTGGTTTGAAGCACAAGTCAGAGAACGACGCCGTGTCCGAGGTCGACAAGCAGAAGCTGCTTGACCACCTCACCAAGAGCCACGGCGGTGGTGCTGCCCCGGCAGCGCCGAAGAACCGCATTACCCTGACCCGCAAGACCAAGTCACGCATCAACACTGGCGGCGGTCGCGGCAAGTCCATCGAGGTGCAGGTCCGCAAGAAGCGTACCTACGTCAAGGATGGTGAAGAGCAGGCCGCAGATGCGCCGGCGACTGAGGCACAGGCTGCCAAGGCGCCTGCCGCCGAGAAACCGGCTGCTGCCCCGCAGCGTGATGAGCGTCGTGGCAACGACAACCGTCGCGAAGAGCGTCCGCGCCAGAGTGCTCCGGCCGCTGCCGCTGCACCGGTCGCGGATGCTGCGCCGGAAGTCAATGCGCCGCCGAAGGAGCCGCGTGGTGATGCACCGCGTCGTGCCAAGGCTGCGCCGCGTGATGAGTCACGTGATCGCCGTGAGGCCCGTGAAGATCGCAGCGAGCGCAAGCGTGGCGGGGCCAAGAAGGTCAAGCGCGCAGAGCGTCGCGGCGGTCGTCGTGGTGGTCGCGATACCAATCGCCAGCCGCCGAAGCCGGTCCAGACCTTCGTGCGTGAAGTCTCCATCCCCGAGTCCATCTCGGTGGCAGACCTCGCCGACAAGATGGCCGTCAAGGCGTCTGAAGTGATCAAGGCCATGTTCAACATGGGCGCTGCGGTCACCATCAACCAGACGATCGATCAGGAAACCGCGACCATCGTGGTCGAGGAAATGGGTCACACGCCCAAGCTGATCAAGGATGACGCGCTCGAGACAGCCGTTCTCGAGGGTATCTCCTACGAGGGTGAGCAGATCACTCGCGCGCCGGTCGTCACTGTCATGGGTCACGTTGACCACGGCAAGACCTCGCTGCTGGATTACATCCGCCGTACCAAGGTGGCCACAGGTGAAGCGGGTGGTATCACCCAGCACATCGGTGCCTACCACGTCGAGCACGACAACGGCGATGTGACCTTCCTGGATACTCCGGGCCACGCGGCGTTCACCGCCATGCGTGCTCGTGGTGCCAAGGCGACTGACGTGGTCATCCTGGTGGTGGCTGCCGATGACGGCGTGATGCCGCAGACCATCGAGGCTGTCGAGCACTCCAAGGCCGCGGGTGTCCCGCTGGTCGTGGCAGTGAACAAGATCGACAAGGAAGGCGCTGATCCGGACCGCGTGAAGAATGAGCTGTCCCAGCACGGCGTCATCTCCGAGGAATGGGGTGGTGATACCCAGTTCGTCCACGTTTCCGCCAAGACTGGCGAAAACATCGACGCGCTGCTGGAAGCCGTCCTGCTGGTCTCCGAAGTTCTCGAGCTTCAGGCCGTGCCGTCCGCGCCGGGTAAAGGCGTCGTGGTCGAGTCGCGTCTCGACAAGGGCCGTGGCCCGGTCGCGACCGTGCTGGTCCAGAACGGTACCCTGAAGAAGGGCGACATCGTCCTCGCTGGCCTGCACTACGGCCGCGTGCGTGCGCTGATCAACGAAGTCGGCAAGCAGGTCGATTCCGCGGGTCCGGCCATGCCGGTCGAGATCCAGGGCCTGGGTGGCACGCCGGAAGCCGGTGAAGAGTTCACCGTGGTCCCGGACGAGAAGAAGGCGCGTGAAGTTGCCAACTTCCGCCAGGGCAAGTACCGCGAGGTGCGTCTGGCACGTCAGCAGAAGGCCAAGCTGGAGAACATGTTCTCCCAGATGGGTCAGGAAGAAGTCGCCAAGGTCAACGTCGTCCTCAAGGCCGACGTGCAGGGGTCTCTGGAAGCCATCCGTGGCGCTCTGGAAGAGCTCTCCACCGACGAAGTCAAGGTGGCCGTGGTCTCTTCCGGCGTCGGCGGCATCACCGGCACCGATGCCAACCTGGCACTCGCTTCCGAAGCGATCCTGGTCGGCTTCAACGTCCGTGCTGACGCTTCCGCCCGTGAGATCGTCGAGCGTGAAGGCCTGGATCTGCGCTACTACAGCGTCATCTACCAGCTGATCGACGAGGTCAAGCTGGCCATGAGCGGCATGCTGGCACCGGAATTCCGCGAGCAGATCGTGGGTGTGGCCGAAGTGCGCGATGTCTTCAAGGCACCGAAGATCGGCGCCATCGCCGGTTGCATGGTCGTCGAAGGCACCATGTACCGCTCCAAGCGCATCCGCGTCCTGCGTGACAACGTGGTCATCTACGAAGGCGAGCTGGAATCCCTGCGTCGCTTCAAGGATGACGTCAACGAAGTCCGCAACGGCATGGAATGTGGTATCGGCGTCAAGAACTACAACGACGTGCAGGTGGGTGACAAGATCGAGGTGTTCGACCAGATTCAGGTCGAGCGTAGCCTCTGATAGCGCCCCTGCGAGGAGAGATCACGGATGCGTGAATACAGCCGTACTGACCGCGTGGCGGACCAGATCCAGCAGGAGCTCGCGCTGTTGATTCAGCGCGAGGTCAAGGACCCGCGCCTTGGCATGCTGACGGTCAGCGCCGCCAAGGTCAGCCGCGACCTGTCCTACTCCGATGTCTACGTGACCCTGCTGGGTGACGACAGTCCGGAACGCATCAAGGAAAATCTTGCCGTGCTCAAGCGCGCGGCAGGTTTCCTGCGCTCCCAGCTGGCGCGCACCATTCAGCTGCGTCACGTGCCGGAACTGCGCTTTCATTACGATGAGAGCGTCGTTCGTGGCCATCACCTGTCTTCACTGATCAATACGGCGGTCGCTGATGACCGCAAGCGCAGTGCAGAACGTGGTGATGATGACAGCGAAGACGGTGCCCCGGGCACCACGCCGGACGCCTGATGGGCCGTCGTCGTCGCGGCCTGCCGATTGACGGCGTACTGTTGCTGGACAAGCCCAAGGGCATGTCCAGCAACTACGCGCTTCAGAAGGCACGCCGCCTCTACCAGGCACAGAAGGCAGGGCATACCGGCACGCTCGATCCGATGGCAACCGGCTTGCTGCCGGTCTGCTTCGGTGAGGCCACCAAGTTCTCCTCACACCTGCTCGAGGCGGACAAGGTCTATCGGGCACGGATCAAGTTTGGCCAGGTCACCGACACCGGTGATGCGGAAGGCGAGATACTGCGTGAGCGGGAGATTCCCGAGCTTGCGGAGTCCGAGCTGGAAGCGGTGCTGGACCGGTTCCGTGGCGAGATAGATCAGGTGCCGCCGATGTACTCCGCGCTCAAGCACCAGGGACGTCCGCTCTATGAGCTGGCGCGCCAGGGAATTGAAATCGAGCGTGCAGTCCGTCGCGTTACCATCTACAATATGGCGCTTCTTGCACGGCACTCCGATGGTATCGAGATCGAAGTGGCGGTCAGCAAGGGCACCTACATACGCAGTCTGGCCGAGGATATCGGCGAGGCGCTGGGCTGTGGAGCCCACCTCACGGCACTGCGTCGTCTCAAGACAGGCCCGTTCACGGGTGATGCCATGCTGGATTTCGAGCGCCTCGAGGCGCTGGCAGATCAGCAGGCACGTGAAGGCGTTCTGTTGCCTGTCGACATCCTGCTCGATCATCTTCCACGTCTCGACATCACTGCCGAGATGGCTCGGAAGATATTGCGTGGTCAACAGGCTGAAACGACGACAGGGTCGCTGGAAGTGGACTCCCTGGCTCGTGTGTATCAGGACCAGCAGTTGCTCGGGCTGGTCCGGATTGCGGCGGAGGGCATCATCGCTCCTCGCCGACTGCTCAGCTCCGCTGTCGAGGCGGCGGCTGGGTGAGCTGATTGCGGCCTGGCCGCAAGCCGCATGAAGACTGCAAATATGCGTGGTCTTCGACATTTCTTATCTACCAAGCATATTGCTTACTGGAGAGACAGATGGCACTTACCGCTGAGAAGAAGGCTGAGATCGTTAGCGAATTCGGCCGTGGCGAGAACGACACCGGTTCCCCGGAAGTTCAGGTTGCACTGCTGAGCGCCAACATTGATGGCCTGCAGGGCCACTTCAAGGCCAACAAGCAGGATCACCACTCCCGTCGTGGTCTGATCCGCATGGTCAACCAGCGCCGCAAGCTGCTTGACTACCTCAAGCGCAAGGATTTCGAGCGTTACACCGCTCTGATCCAGCGTCTGGGTCTGCGTCGCTAATCAGCGATGTTGCCGCCATGCATTCCGGTGCATGGCGGGCCCCCGGTGGGCACAGGAAAACCGACACTGCCTGCGGGCGGTGTCGGTTTTTTTGTGCCTGATACCGTGGGGAGAAGCGGGCGGGCAATCGCCTCCCGATCCGGCTGCAGCCCGCATGCTGCGTGAGACTCACTCGCTTTTCATTGTCTGCGCCGCGCATTACCATGAGCGCCGGACATCGACGACATCAGACTAAAGGACATGCGCCGTGAACCCGGTTACGCACAGCTTCCAGTACGGTAATGACACCATCACGCTCGAGACCGGTCGCATCGCGCGTCAGGCCACCGGCAGCGTGATGGTGACCATGGGCAATACCTCGGTGTTGTGCACGGTAGTGGCCAGCAAGTCCGCCAAGCCTGGACAGTCCTTCTTCCCGTTGTCGGTGCATTATCAGGAGCGCTCCTACGCGGTCGGCCGCATCCCCGGCAGCTTCTTCAAGCGTGAAGGGCGCCCGACGGAAAAGGAAACGCTGACCTCACGGCTGATTGATCGCCCGATCCGACCGCTGTTCCCGAAAGGCTTCATGAATGAGGTGCAGGTGGTCTGCACGGTGATGTCGGCAGAGCGCAATGTCGATCCGGATATCGCGGCGCTCATCGGTACCTCGGCGGCGCTCAGCATCTCGGGTGTGCCCTTTGCCGGCCCCGTGGGAGCGGCGCGTGTCGGCTTCAGTGAGCAACGGGGCTACTTCCTGAATCCCGGCTACAGCGAGCTTGCCCACTCCGAGCTGGACATGGTGGTGGCAGGTACCGAGCAGGCAGTGCTGATGGTCGAGTCCCAGGCGCAGGAACTCCTGGAAGACGAGATGCTGGGCGCGGTGCTCTACGGCCATCATGAGATGCAGAAGGTGATCACGGCGATCGAGATGTTTGCCGCCAAGGTCAATCGTCCCCAGTGGTCCTGGGTCGCCCAGACGCACGATAGCGTGTTGATGGAGGCGCTGGCGCGTGAGGTGGGCGAGGAGATCGGTGAGGCCTACCGTCTGCATGACAAGATGGAGCGTCAGGATGCGCTGGCATCACTCAAGGCTCGGGCGATTCAGGCGCTGGAGACGGAAGGGGATGCACGCTTCGAGGCAAGTGCGGTGGCCAGTGCCTTCGCTGCACTGGAGAAGCGCATCGTCCGTCAGCGCGTGATTGCCGGTGAGCCGCGCATCGATGGTCGTGATGCACGCACCGTGCGTCCGCTGGACATCGCTGTTGGCGTCCTGCCCAAGGCCCACGGCTCTGCGCTGTTCACGCGCGGCGAGACACAGGCCATGGTGACGGCAACGTTGGGCACCACACGTGACGCCCAGCTGGTGGAGGGACTGTCAGGTGAGAAGCATGATCGCTTCATGCTGCACTACAACTTCCCGCCTTACTGTGTCGGCGAGACGGGCTTCATCGGTTCTCCCAAGCGTCGCGAGATCGGTCATGGGCGTCTGGCGCGACGCGGGATCGAGTCGATGTTGCCTACCGTCGAGGACTTCCCCTACGCGATCCGTGTCGTCTCCGAGATCACCGAGTCCAATGGTTCAAGCTCCATGGCGTCCGTGTGTGGGGCGTCGCTGGCATTGATGGATGCCGGGGTACCGCTCAAGGCGCCGGTGGCGGGGATTGCCATGGGGCTGGTCAAGGATGCCGACGGCGTGGCCGTACTGACCGATATTCTCGGGGATGAAGATCACCTGGGGGATATGGACTTCAAGGTCGCGGGGACGGCAGAGGGCGTCACGGCATTGCAGATGGACATCAAGATCGAGGGGATCGATGAGGCCATCATGGAGCAGGCGCTGGAGCAGGCCCTTGAGGCGCGCCTGACCATTCTCGAGCAGATGAACGCTGTCTTGAAGGGTAGCCGCGAAGAGGTGTCCGACAACGCCCCGGCGATGCTGTCGCTGAAGATCGCGCCGAACAAGGTCCGTGACGTGATCGGCAAGGGTGGCTCGACCATTCGCAAGATCTGTGAAGAGACCGGTGCCAATGTCGATCTCGACGATGACGGCAGCGTGCGTATCTATGCCGAGCACAAGGCCCAGGCCCAGGCGGCCGCTCGCTATGTCGAGGGCATCATCGCCGAGGCGGAGATCGGCAAGCTGTACGCCGGCAAGGTCGCTCGCATCGCCGATTTCGGAGCCTTCATCACCTTCATGCCGGGCACCGATGGCCTGCTGCATATCTCCCAGATCGTCGAGGAGCGCGTCAATGACGTGCGCGATTATCTCAATGAAGGCGATGAGGTCGTGGTCAAGGTGCTCGACATCGACAACCGCAATCGCGTCAAGCTGTCGCTGAAGGAGATCAGCGAGGAAGAGAAGGCGGCTTTCGTGGCACGTCAGGCAGCCGAGAAGCTTGCTGAGGCGGCAGACGGCCAGTAAGGCCACCATCCTCAGCCCAATGAAAAGCCCCCGCCAGCAGGACTGGCGGGGGCTTTCTTGTCTCCTGGTGCCCGTGATCGCGGGGGCAGCGGGAGATCACCGTGGGCGATCAGCTGCGCTCGATGGCCAGTGCGACACCCTGGCCGCCGCCGATGCACAGGGTCGCCAGACCCTTCTTGGCATCGCGGGCGATCATCTCGTGTACCAGCGTGACCAGTACACGGCAGCCGGATGCCCCGATCGGGTGGCCCAGCGCGATGGCACCGCCATTGACGTTGACCTTGTCGACATCCCAGCCCAGCTCCTTGTTGACGGAGAGCGCCTGGGCGGCGAAGGCTTCGTTGGCTTCGACGAGATCGAGATCTTCCAGGCTCCAGCCGGCCTTCTTGAGGCACAGGCGGGTGGCGGGAGCCGGCCCGATGCCCATGATCTTCGGGTCGACACCGGCGTTGGAGTACGCCTTGATGGTCGCCAGCGGCGTCAGGCCAAGTTCGCGGGCCTTGTCGGCGGAACACAGCATGACCACGGCGGCACCATCATTGAGCGCCGAGGCGTTGCCAGCGGTGACGGTACCATCCTTCTTGAAGGCTGGACGCATGCCGGCGAGTTTCTCGGCAGTGGTGCCGGCACGCGGGTTCTCGTCGGTGTCGAAGACGATCGGGTCGCCCTTGCGCTGCGGAATCTCGACCGGAACGATCTGGCTCTTGAAGCGGCCCGCCTCGATGGCCTCGCAGGCCTTCTGCTGGGATGCGGCAGCGAAGGCATCCTGCGCTTCGCGGGTGATCTCGTACTTCTCTGCCAGGTTCTCGGCGGTGATGCCCATGTGGATATCATTGAAGGCATCCCAAAGTCCGTCGTGGACCATGGTGTCGATCGCCTTCCAGTCGCCCATGCGCTTGCCATTGCGGGAGTTGGGCAGCACATGAGGAGACAGTGACATGTTCTCCTGACCGCCGGCCAGAATCAGCTGGGCATCGCCACAGCGGATGGCCTGAGTGGCCAGATGCAGTGCTTTCAGGCCAGAGCCACAGACCTTGTTGATGGTCATCGCCGGCACGCCTTCCGGCAAGCCTGCCTTGATGACGGTCTGACGAGCCGGATTCTGGCCGCAGCCTGCCGTCAGCACCTGGCCGAGCAGAACTTCGTCGACCTGATCACCGCTCACCCCTGTGCTGGCGAGGATATCCTTGATGACATGTGCCCCGAGGTCAGCGGCGGAAATGCCGGCGAGGCTGCCACCGAAGGCACCTACGGCGGTACGACGAGCTGCTACGATCACCACATCTTGCATCTGAACGCTCCTGTTCTCTCGCGAGACTGTCTGAGTCAAAGACGCTGCGCCCTGCACTGTCGAATCGGGTAGAGGGCTTGCAGCCTTGCTGATGCGAGATTCCAGCATAAGGCAGTGTTGTGCAATGCGGCAATCGTCAAAGCGTCGTGGGTCTGTCAGCCATTTGCCATACGTGCTTCGGGTGCGCCCCTTTGCGTGGCCATCAACGACGACGCCAGCTCCGCTTTCGCGGGGCTGGCGTCGTCGTTGCGTGTTTCATTGCCGTGGGAGGACGGCGATCAGGCCATCTGCACCGGAATGGCGTTGGCCGTGTGGCTGACCTCATTGCCTTCCATCAGATAGACCATGGAGGGCTTGTGGGCCTCCAGCTCGCTCTCGGCATAGTTGGCGAAGGCGCAGATGATCACGCGGTCACCGACGTCAGCCTGGTGGGCCGCGGCACCATTCACCGAGATGATCTTCGAACCTTCTTCACCGCGGATGGCATAGGTGGTGAAACGCTTGCCATTGTCCACGTTGTAGATCTGGATCTGTTCGTACTCACGGATGCCTGCCATGTCGAGCAGGTCACCATCGATGGCGCAGGAGCCTTCGTAATTGAGAACGGCATGGGTCACGCGGGCCATGTGCAGCTTGGCCTTGAGCATGATGGCTTGCATCGGGATATCTCCGGTTGAGCGCCGCCGGGCGCAGGAGGCCTTGATGACCGGAACGCGGGACACGGTCGTGAAGGCAGGGCGGCGCAGTCTATTCAGGCATCAGGCCACCGGCAAGGCGACCTTCAGGTTATCGAGCAGACGGGTACGTCCCAGGTGTGCCGCGACCAGAATCACGGCATCACGGGTGTCGTCCTGCACCGGGCCCAGGTCTTCGGCGCGGCGCAGTTCGAGATAATCCGGCTTGAAGCCGCACTCGCTGATGGCGGCCAGCGCGACGCGCAGGGCCTCGGCAGGCGCGGTGCCACTTTCGAGGCTGTCCTTGAGCGCATTCAGGCATTGCGCAAGGCGAGGGGCGATGGCGCGTTCTTCGGCGCTCAGGTAGCCGTTGCGCGAGGAGAGTGCCAGACCATCCTCGGCACGCACGATGGGCACGCCGAGGATCTCGATCCCGAAGTGCAGATCACGATTGAGCTTGCGGATCACCGCCAGCTGCTGGAAATCCTTCTCGCCGAAACAGGCGACATCGGGACGCACCAGATGGAACAGGATGCTGACGACGGTGGCCACGCCATCGAAGTGCCCCGGTCGGTTGCCACCGCACAGGCCTTCGGAGACCCCCGGGACCTGCACGTTGCACAGTCCGGTGCGCCCTTCGGGGTACAGCTCCGCTGTCGACGGGGCGAACAGCAGATCACAGCCCTCTGCGGTCAATGCGTTCTGGTCATCGACAAGCGTGCGCGGGTAGCTGTCGAGGTCTTCGCCCGGCCCGAACTGCAGCGGGTTGACGAAGATGCTGGCGACGACGAAGTCCGCCTGTCGGCGTGCCGCGCGCACCAGGGACAGATGGCCTGCATGCAGATTGCCCATGGTGGGCACCAGCGCGATGCGCAGGCCCTTGCGGCGCACCTCGGCCAGGCGCTCGCGCAGGGCGCTGATGTGAGTGAGGGTCTCCATCAGAAGGTGTGCTCCGCTGCCGGGAAGCTGCGTTCCTTGACGGCCCGATGATAGGCAGCGAAGGCGTCCTGCACGCTGCTGGCCTCAGCCATGAAGTTCTTGACGAAGCGCGGCTTGCGGCCCGGTGTCAGGTCGAGCATGTCATGCATGACCAAAATCTGGCCGTCCACCTCGACGCCTGCGCCGATACCGATCACCGGCACCTCGACCGCATCACGAATGCGTGCGGCGAGCTCGGCAGGCACGCACTCGAGCAGAATGATCGCGGCACCGGCGGCTTCAAGCGTGCGCGCATCGGCGATCATCTGCGTGGCACGCGCTTCCTCGCGGCCCTGCACCTTGTAGCCTCCGAAGGCATGGACATGCTGCGGCGTCAGGCCCATGTGCACGCAGACCGGCACGCCACGCTGGACGAGGGCCGTGACGGCCTCGGCGAGCCAGGCTTCGCCTTCCACCTTCACCATCTCGGCACCGGCACGCATCAGACGTGCGGCATGGTCGAGAAGTATCTCGGTGCTGGCATTGCTCATGAAGGGAAGATCAGCCATGACCAGGCTGCCCTGTTTGCCACGCGCGACGGCCGCGGTGTGGTAACAGATGTCATCGATGGTGACAGGCAGGGTGCTGGTGTGGCCTTGCAGGACCATGCCGAGGGAATCGCCGACCAGCAGTACTTCAATGCCGGCTTCTCCAGCGAGGTGGGCGAAGGTCGCGTCGTAGGCAGTGAGGCAACTGAACGTCTCACCGTCGGCCTTGAGGCGGCGCAGGGTGCTCAGGGTGACGTTTTTCATCAGGAAGCGTACTCGTTGCGGCGCGTGTGCCTTGTCGTGTCCGTGGCGTCGGACGGACGACGTGGCCAGGATCGTCGCAGGCGGGGAGCCATGTGCGCGACCTGACAGGACGAGCCGGTGTTACCAGAAAGTGTTACCGAGCCACGATCAGTGGGCGCATCGGTAACAATGTGGCGAAACTCTACTCCCGAGGCCCGAGGGGGAGCAAGTCATCTCCTTCAACCCGCTGTGCCAGCGTCTCCAGGTCATCTTCGCTCAGGGAGGAAACGCGCACGGGGCCCAGCAGGTCCGCCAGTGGACGCAGCACGAAACCTCGTGTGAGCATCTCGGGGTGCGGCACTGACAGGCGCGGTGTAGTGATGGAGCGATCATCGAACAGTAGAAGATCCAGATCCAGGGTGCGAGGCCCCCAGTGGCGCAATCGTACGCGACGGTGCTGCTGTTCGAGTGCCTGCAGTTGATCCAGCAGCGCCAGGGGGGAGAGGCGTGTGGTGAGCTCGGCGACGGCATTGACGAAGTCAGGTTGATCCTGAGGCCCGACCGGCTTGCTGGCATACAGGCGCGAGTGGCGCGTGCAGCGGGTCAGCGGCAGGCGGTCCAGCGCCTCAAGTGCGCGCTCGAGTTGAGCGCGCGGATCGTCAAGATTGGCACCGAGGCCGATCAAGGCTGTCGAAGTCATGCGAGGTTCCTGCGTCGGCACGTCAGTGCTCAGCCTTGTCCACGACCATTGCGACGGCGCTTGCCGCGACGTTTGGTGCCCGCGGGCTTGCTGCCTGCCGGCCCCTCATCGGACACGCCTTCGATCATGGCGACCTGAGCACGGGAATCGACTTCCTGGAAGTCGGTCCACCACTTGCCCAGTCCCGGCTTCACTTCGCCGGCGAATTCCCGCAGCAGCAGGAAGTCATAGGCGGCGCGGAAGCGTGGATGCTCGCGGGTCTGGAAGGCGCGCTTGCCACGGCGACGCGGCAGCTTGGCCTGCATGTCCCAGATCTCGCGCATCGGGATGCTGAAGCGCTTCGGAATCGAGGTGTGGTTGAGCTGACGGGCGATCGCCTGCTGAGCCGCCTGGTGGGCGGCCGGGATGTCCGTCATGCCACTGGCGACCAGCTGGTCGGTGCGTGCCTTGACGCCAGGCCACAGCAGCGCAGCGTAGAGGAAGGCCGGCGTGACCGGTTTGTCGTCACGGATACGATCATCCGTGCTCGCCAGCGCCTTCTCGATCAGCGGCATGGACCAGTGATAGTGCGCGAAGCTCTCTTCCGTTTCCGGGAACAGCATCTGGAACAGACCGAACTCACGCAACAGGTGGAACGTTTCCAGAGCGTAGCCGGACATGAACAGCTTCAGCACTTCCTCGAACATGCGTGCCGGCGGAATCTGCAGCAGCAGCGGTGCCAGCTCGTACATCGGTTCGGCGGTGGCTTCCTCGATGTCGAAGTCCAGCTTGCCGGCGAAGCGGACCGCCCGCAGCATGCGGACCGGATCTTCGCGATAGCGCGTTTCCGGGTCACCGATCAGGCGGATCATGCGCGCTTCGATGTCACGCACGCCATGCGCCCAGTCGTGGATCGTGAAGTCGGACACGTCGTAGTAGAGGGCGTTGATCGTGAAGTCGCGGCGCAGCGCGTCCTCCTCGATGGAGCCCCAGACGTTGTCGCGCAGCAGCATGCCATCTTCCGACTGCTGGGTATGCTGGCTCGGCGTGCTGTCGGCAGGCTTGCCACGGAAGGTGGTGACCTCGATCACCTCACGGCCGAAGCGTACATGCACGATGCGGAAGCGTCGGCCAATGATGCGTGCGTTGCGGAACAGCTCGCGGACCTGTTCCGGCGTGGCGTTGGTCGCCACGTCGAAGTCCTTCGGGCGCTCGCCGAGCAGGGCATCACGGATGCAGCCACCGACCAGATAGGCCTGATAGCCGCCGCTCTGCAGGCGATAGAGCACCTTCAGCGCGTTTTCGCTGAGCTGGCGGCGGGACACGGGATGCTCATCCCGCGGTATCACACGCAGGCTGGGCAGGGTGGCCTCGGGCGCGTCAGTTGCATTGAAAAGCGTCTTCAAGCGGTCACCGGGGCGTTGGAGAAAGCGGGTAAATCCTTTGAACATGCAGCGATTCGACTCGTGCGTAGCAGGCCGCCCAGTGTAGCGGAGGGCAGATACCTTGGCAAAGCGCCGGTCTGCCACTGATGGGCCGAGACTGCACTTCAAGGTGCCTGATGAGGGAAGAAATGCCTCTCGGGCAAGGAAAAAGGGAGACCGATTTCTCGGTCTCCCTTTCAGGTAGAGTACACGCATCCTTGAGCAGATGTTCTTTTTCGTGAAGGCGCATCGCCTTGAATACGCACCACAGTCGCCAATCACGCAGACAGATGAAGCTATTGTTGTTATCTGACCGTCTGTTCAGTGACCATCTCGTATTCAAAACAATCTTCCATTCACCGACGGCTGAATAGCCTCCCCCCGCGAGTTGTTGTTGGGTCGGGGGTGATCCGGGGTCGAGTATCTTGTTGTTGTTGGCACTCGAGGCCGGATTCGTCGCGTCCTGGTCAGTAGATTCCGGACTGCCGATATCTTGTTGTTGTTGGTTCGGCGGATGATGACGTGCGGCCGCTTGTTCTTGTTGTGGCTCCAGCATCCGGCCATGAATCTCGGCCGTGCTTGCCTGTCATCATCAATGTCACTCGCTCGACGAATCTTGTTGTTGTTGGTGTCGAGGGTTTTCGAAGCCTTGCGCAATCTTGTTGTTGTTGGGCGCGCTTCGTATTTCCGGTTGTTCTTTTTCTTGACCGTGTTATTGCATCGGATGTGCCACAGCTTAAAAAAAACACGTAATTCAGTCATTTAGACATAGGTCGCTGAGACGTGAGGCGTAGGTGAGGCTGAGGTGTTACCTGACGTGGCCATTACCGCGCTGGATGGGGGCACTGTTTGGGGTCGATGGTAACAATTGGTGCGAAGGTCTAACGGAGTGACTCGCAAGCTAATGATTGGGAAGTGTTTTCCGGCATGGATTCGGCACTAAAGTCTAGCGAGGCCGGCAGGCAGCCTGCCGAGTCCTGAAGGGTTTGAGTGTTGATGTCTCGAAGACGGCCAGGTGAGTCGTGGGGGCGAGCACCCGCTTGGTGCAATGCGGATGGGGGGCCGCGGGTCGGCTGGTGATCGTCAGCCTGCCCGTGCGCCTGCTCGAGGGAGACATGTGCCTGATGATGCCTCAGGACGTCGCGCTGCCACGGCGTGCCTTCTTGCGCGGGATACCCAGCCGCTGACGGCGTTCCCACAGATTCTTGCGGCTGATGCCGAGACGACGAGCTAGCTCCGTTTCGCTCATGTGGTCCTGATGTTCGAGAACGAAATGCTGGAAGTAGTCCTCGAGGGACAGGTCTTCCTCTTCCGGTGTCGGGTTGGCGAGGGGAGGCGCGGGTCGAGGGGGGGCGGTCTCCCGTGCCGGAGAGGCACCTTCAGCCTGCGGACGCGGTGCTGAAGTGACGGGAGGCGGCTGGTGGGCGAGGGGCTCCTGTGGACGGCCGTCAGCAGTATCGCTTCGCAGGACATGCTCGGCGCGCAGGCCCAGGTCTTCCGGGGCGATGATCCGACGGTCTGCCAGGATCACGCCGCGCTCCAGGGCATTCTCGAGCTCGCGCACATTGCCGGGCCAGCCGTACTGATGGATTTCCTGGCGCGCACGCTGTGACAGCCGCATCCCCTCCCGGGCATGCCGGCGCGCGATGCCCTTCAGCAGGTGTTCGGCCAGCTCCAGCACGTCATCTCCCCGCTCACGCAGCGCAGGCAGGTCAATCTCCATGACGTTGAGGCGATAATAGAGATCCAGGCGGAATTCGCCGGTCGCGGAGAGGCGGTGCAGGTCGCGGTGAGTGGCCGCGATCAGACGGACATCCACATGGCGCGTCTCGATGGCGCCGACGCGACGTATCTCACCCTCCTGAAGGACACGCAACAGGCGAGCCTGAGCATCCAGCGGCAGTTCCCCGATCTCATCCAGGAACAGGGTGCCGCCATCCGCGGCTTCGATCAGGCCGGTGCGTGAATTCGTCGCGCCGGTGAAGGCGCCCTTTTCATGCCCGAACAGCTCGGATTCGATCAGGGTTTCCGGAATGGCGGCACAGTTGACGCAGATCAGCGGTGCCTGATGCCGTCCGCTCTGGCGATGGATCGCACGTGCGACCAGTTCCTTGCCGGTACCGGATTCGCCAAGTACCAGTACGGTGACATCCGCGGGGGCCACCTTGCGGATGCGGGTATAGACCTGCTGCATCGCACGGCAGTGGCCGATCATCTCGACCTGCGAGCCGGTGGCTCCGGAATGAGAGGAGGGGCGCGATGAGGGGGACGGCGCATCGTCGTTGCGCGGCAAGGCCAGCGCCTCACGTACGCTGCGCGCGAAGGCCTCCTGATCGAAGGGTCTGGGCAGATAATCCGCGGCGCCGGCTTTCAGGCAGGCGATGGCGCCATGCAGGCTGGGGGGATCCGCCAGCAGGATCACCGGGGCAGGGTGGCTGGCCTCGAGAACGGGCTTGGCATGTTCTCCGGCGAGCGCGACATCGCAGATGACCAGTGCAAACTCGCCGGGTTTCTGACGACAGGCGTCTTCAAGTCCATTGGCATGCACCACGCCGTGCCCGTCGCGCTCCAGCAGATGCTGAAGGGCAGTGCGTGTGGCACCTTCCTTTTCGATGATCAGAATCCGGGCCATGGAATGCTATCGCTCGCCTGATGGAGTGCGTGAAGAAATGAGATGGCGCTGATGCCTTGGCTATCTCGTACAAAGTCTCCCCTGTTCCCCGTGGACTGGCAATCCGACAATCGTGGCTGGCCTGGTCGTCATGGAAATGGCGTGGCCATGCGCAGTGACTGGGCCGCGCCAACGTTCGCGAGCGACCAGCGTGGCGTGGCGTGCGCCAGTTGTTCCGCGGGGCTGGCAGTGGCCAGCTCGGCTGGCGGTGCCTGCCCGAGCAGCGTCAGCGTGTGATGCAGCAGTTGGCGAATGGCGACTTCATCGACCGGCAGGGCCGGGGCCAGGTTCTGCTTGGAGAGCTTCTGCCCATTGTCGGCGGTGATCAGTGGCAGGTGCGTCAGGCGCGGTGTGGGGAGACCAAGGGACGCCTGCAGGAGGCGTTGCCAGGGCGTGTTGTCGAGCAGGTCCAGGCCGCGTACGACGTCGGTGATTCCCTGTTCGGCGTCATCCACCACCATGGCCAGCTGATAGGCCCACAGGCCATCGCGACGCTTGAGCACCACGTCGCCGAGTGCCGCCAGTTCCTGCTGGATCGGGCCTTGCAGGCGATCGTGCCAGCCGGCGATGGCACCGGCTCCACCGAAGCGCTCCGCCGCTCGCACGTCCAGACGCCAGGCGTGCTCGCCAGCGGGTGGCTCATCGCGATCACGACACCAGCCCGGATAGACCGCGAAGTCCCGCCACTGCTTGCGGGAGCAATCACAGGGATAGGCGATACCCGTGGCCTTGAGCTTCGCGAGCGCCTCGTCGTAGGCGGCATGGCGATCACTCTGATAGCGCACCGCGCCGTCCCAGTGCAGCCCGAAGGTCTCCAGCTGACGCAGGATGGTGTCGGCGCTGCCTGCGGGGCAGCGTGGTGGGTCGATGTCCTCGATGCGCACCAGCCATTGGCCAGCGTGATGCCGGGCATCCAGGTAGCTGGCCACGGCCGCCAGCAGTGAACCGGCGTGCAGTGGGCCAGAGGGGGTCGGGGCAAAACGGCCACGGTAGGCGGTGGGCATCGGCAGGGCTCCGGCGTCCGTGATTGGGGGAATGTCTGGCTGTCCGGACCCCAACGCATACGGGCACCGCTCCAAGGAGGGTGCCCGTATGGGGGATGAGGTCGACGGCGGGCCGTCGGTTCACCGACAGCGGGGCTTAGCGGCCCAGCTGCTTTTCCTTCAGCTCGGCTAGTGTCTTGCAGTCGACACACTGGGTCGCGGTCGGGCGTGCTTCCAGTCGGCGGATACCGATCTCGACGCCACAGGCTTCGCAGAAGCCGTAATCGTCCTCATCGATGTTCTCGATGGTCTCGTTGATCTTCTTCAACAGCTTGCGCTCGCGGTCACGCGTTCTCAGTTCGAGACTGAAGCCCTCTTCCTGAGTGGCACGGTCTGCAGGGTCCGCGTAGTTGTTGGCATCTTCCTGCAGGTGACGCACGGTGCGATCAACCTCTTCCATCAGCTCCTGTTTCCAGTCCAGCAGGATTTGACGGAAGTGCGCTAGCTGCTTCTCGTTCATGTACTCTTCACCCGCTGCCGGCTCGTACGGGGTGAATTTCTTAAGCGCTTCCGGCTTGGTTTCAGCTACTGGCATGGGACCGCCTCATTCCGCAAGGTGACTTGGGCCGTCGACAGTCTGTTGCACTGCCTCCTTGGCCACGGCGAGGGGGCTGTCCTGACTGCTGCCCTCGCGAGAAGATCAGCTTATTTAGCGTAAAAATGACAAGTTTGCAACCGAACTCCGACGATAGTTTGTGCCGGCTCATGAACAGGCCTGTTCACGCAAACATGCATTTTCCTGTGAAAAGGGGGTGGGAATGGGCCTTGGCAGGTGCCTAGAATGAAGCTTCCGTCACGAGGAGTGCCATCATGCAGTTTGCCCGCCGTCTTGAATCCGTTGCCGCCTTTCGCGTGATGACGCTGCTAGAAGCCGCCCAGGCGCGAGAGGCTGCCGGGCATGATGTCATCCATCTGGAAGTGGGCGAACCCGACTTCCCGACCCCCGCGCCGGTGATCGCGGCCGGCCAGGCGGCATTGGCCGCCGGCCAGACTCGCTATACGCCCGCCTGTGGCCTGCCCGCGCTGCGCGACGCCATCGCGGCAGACTACCAGCGCCGTCACGGCGTCACGGTCTCGCCCTCGCGCATCATCGTCACGCCCGGTGCCTCTGGCGCTCTGCTGCTGGCCACCCTGCTGTGTGCCGAGCGCGGTGACAGCGTGCTGATGGCGGATCCGACCTACCCGTGCAATCGCCATTTCATGGGGCTGGTCGATGCCCAGCTCGACGTGGTGCCTGTCAGCGCCGAGAGCGGCTGGCAGCTGACCGCGGAGCTTGCCGATGAGGTCTGGCGCGAGAACACCCGTGCGGTGATGGTGGCATCTCCTTCCAATCCCACCGGGCACGTGTTGTCGCCACAGGAGCTGCAGGCGCTGGGGGAGCTGTGCAGAGCCCGGGACGCTCACCTGCTGGTCGATGAGATCTATCAGGGCCTGACCTATGGCGTGCCTGCACATACGGCGCTGGCGGAGTGTCCGGATGCCTTCGTGATCAACAGCTTCTCGAAATATTTCGGCATGACCGGCTGGCGACTGGGCTGGCTGGTGGCGCCGGAAGCGGCGGTCGAGCCGTTGTCGCGCCTGGCGCAGAATGTCTTCCTGGCCGCCTCCACCCCCGCGCAGCATGCGGCGCTGGCGGCCTTCACGCCGGAGTGCGAGGCCGAGCTCGAACGCCGCCGCCAGGTGCTGGAGGCGCGGCGCGGCGTGCTGCTGGCCGGACTCGAACGTCTCGGGCTGGCACCGTCGGTTCCCCCGCAGGGCGCCTTCTACGTCTGGCTGGATATCTCGCACTTGAGTCATGACAGCGAGGCCTTCTGCCGTGCCTTGCTGGAGGAAGAGAACGTTGCCATCACGCCGGGGACCGATTTCGCGCTGGCAGATGGACGTCGCCATGTGCGGATCGCCTTCACGGCCGATGAGGCGCGTCTGCGCGAAGCCCTGACGAGACTTGAGCGCTTCCTGGAGCGGCGTGCTGCCCCGGCGGGAGCATCTGCCTGATGCAGTTGACAGGGTTGTATCGTGGTCGGCTGATCCGGCGCTACAAGCGCTTCTTCGCTGAAGTGGAGCTGCTCGAGGGGGAACGGGCAGGCGAGGTGGTGACGGCGCATTGTCCGAATACCGGCTCGATGCGTGCCGTGTGCGTGGAAGGCTGTGAGGTATGGCTGTCACCGTCCAACAACCCGAAGCGCAAGCTTGCCTGGACCTGGGAGCTGATTCGCCTGCCCCTGGACCCTCCCGGGGCTGGCGGTCGGCGTGAGGCCTTGGTGGCGGTGCATACCGGACGTGCCAATGCGCATGTCGAGGCGGTCCTGCGGGAGGGTGACTCGTCAGAGTGCCCGCCTGTACTGCATGCTGCGCTGCGTGAGAGAGGGCTGACGAATCTGGCGCGAATCGAGCGGGAGGCGCGGGTCGAGGTCATGCCAGCAGGCAGTGAGGTCGCGGAGCGCTCGCGGCTCGATTTCCAGCTATGGCCGCGCGATGAGCAGGCCGCCTCGATCTATGTCGAGGTCAAGCAGCTCACCCTGCGTGAGTCGGATGGGCATGGGTATTTTCCGGACTCGGTCAGTACGCGCGCGCGCCGTCACCTTGCCAGTCTTGCCGCGCTGGTCGCGGCCGGTCATCGCTGTGTGCTGGTGTTCTGCGTCGCGCACGATGCCATCGAGGATGTCGCGCCGGCGGCTCACCTGGACCCGGCCTATGCCGAGGCCTTCGCCGCGGCCCAGGCCGCCGGTGTCGAGGTGCTGGCGCTGAGGATGCAGGTCGCACTGGCGCCCTGTCACGATGACGCGAGGCAGCCGCTCTGGCAGGCGTCGTTGACCCTCAAGGAGGTGCTGCCGCTGCACGAGGCGCGCTTCTGCGGGTAACGCCTGAGCTCACTCTGATCATCGCGGGGCACTTCAGTGCCGACTCTTCAGCACCAGCTGCGCCGGCGAGCCGTCAGGCCGCTCGATCGTCATGTCCAGCGCGGTCAGTCGCTGCCCCGTGCAGGGGCCACTGAGGCACAGGCCCTGCTGCGGCTCGAAGCAGGCCTGGTGACGATGACACAGGATCAGTCCGCCGGTGGCGTCCAGATAGGGGTCGCGGTGTTCGCGCTCGTCGTGGGCGGGGTCAGCGATCAGGCGGCTGCCGCGGTGCGGACAGGCGTCGAGATAGGCGTGCAGTCCATCGGCCAGCCGGATCAGCATGGCCGGGCGGCCATCCTCGAGCCTGATCGGCAGGCTGCAGCCGATGCGCAGCTCCGGCAGTGGCAGGCGGAGCAGGCGGCGTGTCATGCGGGTCTCCTCTGAGTGGGCGAGCGGCGTTGGTGAAGAACGCGGTGCGTTCGGACATCAGGGGGCTCGCATCGGGTATCATGGGGCAATGACGGCCAGCAGGGAATGCTCGGCTGCCGCTGGCAGTGCTCGACCTTCCGTGCGCGATGGACTGTGTCGCCGTTGGCCATTATCGCCTTTCTTCACGCCTGGTTATCTTCATGTCGCTATTTCATCGTCCCGCCTTCCTCCGTCCTGCCCCAGCTGGACAGGCAGGCCTCACGCGTCGCCAGTTGCTGGCTGGCATGGTCGCCGGCGTCGGCGGTCTCTCGTTGCTGGGGAGCGGGGCGCTGCAGGCGGCTCAGGCGCCGCCGGGGCCGCTTCCGCCCTTGCCTGCCTGGCATGATCCCGACGCCTCACATCCGTTGCTGGGCAGCATTCTCGTGGCGCAGGGCAATCGACGCCTGTCACCGGCGGCACTGGTGGACTGGGCGCAGGCGCATCCGCTGGTGCTGCTGGGAGAGCATCACGACAACCCGGATCATCATCTGCTGGAGCGCTGGCTGATCGATGCACTGGCGGCACGTCGTCAGTTGGGTGGCGTGGCAATGGAAATGCTGGATTCCCGTCAGGATGCGGCGCTGTCACTGGTCAATCGCACCTCGCTGGCCGTGGCGGGCCTGCCGGATGAGGAGCTGATGCGCCTGCTGGCATGGGATGCACGCTGGAAATTCACCGATTACTCGAGCGTGTTGCGTGGTGTGCTGGACAGCGGCGCCCCCCTGTCGTCCGCCAGTCTGACCAGAGAGCAGGTGCGCGCGGTGATGGCCCAGGACCAGACGGCGCCAGCACTGCCGGAGGCCGTGCTGAGGCTGCAGCGCGAGGCGCTGGATGAAGGCCACTGTGGTCTGCTGGGGACAGAGCGCCTGGATGGTCTGCTGCGTGCCCAGCTGGCGCGTGATCAGCAGATGGCGGAGCGTCTCGAGGCGCTGGCCAATCGCGATGCCACGGCGTTGCTGGTGGCCGGCAGTGGCCATGCGCGGCGCGATATCGGCGTGCCGCGCTGGCTGACCCGGGATTCGCTCTCCATCGCACTGATGCCGGTGGCCTGGGGGGAGGAGGGTCAGCCGCTGACCCAGCTCGATGACTATCTTCCGGAAAGTGCGGGGGCGGCCCCGGCGTACGACCTGGTGTGGTTCACCCCGGCCGTCGCTCAGACGGAGGATGCCTGCGCGGGACTGCGTGAGGCGGCGGATATCGCCACGCCGGATCTGCCGGGCTGAGAAAGCGGGCCGGGCGAGCAACGCTGGCATGAAAAAAGGCACCTCCTGTGAGGTGCCTTTTGCGTTCTTGCATCGCGTCGCTCAGTCGGGCTGCGCTCAGTCGGGCTGCGCTCAGTCGGGCTGCGCTCAGTCGGGCTGCGCTCAGCCGGGCTTTGCTCAGCCGCTCTTGACGTCGACCTGGCCTTCCGCGCGACGACGGGCCGCTTTCTGCGGCGTGGCATCCCCGTCGGCGTCATTGGCCTGGCTGTCGTTGCTGCCGGCCTGCTCGCGGAAGCGATCCTCGATATACGTGATACGAGTGCGTCCGTGGGGCACCGGCTTGAAGTCGGCATCGACACTGACCAGCACGATGCGGTCGATGGTCAGGATGCGTTCACGCGTGATCTTGTTGCGGATCTCGACGCACAGCGAGATGGACGTGCGGCCAAAGGCGCTGGCGGTGATGCCCAGCTCGATGATATCGCCCTGGCGCGCACTGGAGACGAAGTTGATCTCCGACATGAACTTCGTCACCACGCGGGAAGTCCCCAGCTGGACGATGGCGTAGATGGCCGCTTCTTCGTCGATCCAGGCCAGCAGACGTCCACCGAACAGGGTGCCGTTGGGGTTGAGGTCTTCGGGCTTGACCCATTTGCGGGTATGGAAGTTCATGCACTCTCTCCTCGGGATGCCGGCGCACCTCACCGGAAGTGCGAGCCGTGATCCTCAGCTGCGTTTACCCCGAAAGTATATAGACTTTAGTTGCGACTGTCTGTGCATGGCCCGGATAGCGCAACGCTATCGCGGCGCGGGGAGAGCGCGGGGAGAATTGACGGCGTCATGACGCGAAACGGCCGGCAGGGACTCCCTGTCGGCCGTCTTTCCAAAGGCGGTGTGGCGAGTGTGATCAGCGCTTGTCGGGCGGACAGTTGTCGCGGCAGACGCGGAAGATGGCCACCTCTCCGAACAGATTCGGCCACCAGGTCGCCGCCGGATGTGGCTCGTGATCGCCATTGCCGACTGCGCGGTCGATGATCTTGAGGCCCTGGGCACGACACAGCCGCTCGAAATCCGCAAAGGTCGAGAGGTGGATATTGGGGGTGTCGTACCAGGCGTGCGGCAGTGACTTGGAGACCGGCATGCGCCCCTTGAGCCCCAGGTGCAGGCGGTGACGCCAGTAGGCGAAATTGGGGAAGGTGATGATGGCTTCACGTGAGACGCGCATCATCTCTTCCAGCGCACGGTCCGGGCGGCGCAGTACCTGCAGGGCCTGGGACATCACCACGCGATCAAAGGTGTCATCGGCGAAATTGGCCAGACCATCATCGACGTTCTGCTCGATGACGTTCACGCCGCGCGCCACGCAGGCGCTGATGTTGTCGGGATCGATCTCCAGTCCGTAGCCGAATACCCCCTTGGTCTCCTTGAGCGAGGCCAGCAGGGTGCCATCCCCACAGGCGAGATCCAGCACGCGGCCACCTTCGGGAATCCAGTCGTGGATCTGGGCGAGGTCGTTACGCATGGCTGGCCTCCTGGGGAGCGGTGTGCAGGGGAGAGGCTGCGTTGCAGGCCTTGTCGTATGCGCGGGTCAGGAAGTTGCCCAGCACTGCCTGATAGCGCTCTCCCGGCAGCAGGAAGGCGTCATGGCCGTGAGGAGAATCGATGTTGGCATAACTGACGTTCTTGCCGGCATGGATCATGGCGTTGACCAGCTCGCGCGAGCGTGACGGAGCGAAGCGCCAGTCGGTGGTGAAGCTGACGACGAGTACCGGGCAGCTGATCGGTGCCATGGCCGCGGCCAGATCATCGCCGGCCGTGGCGGCGGGATCGAAGTAATCGAGCGCCTTGGTCATCAGCAGGTAGGTGTTGGCGTCGAAGGCGGTGGAGAAGGTGTCGCCCTGATGGCGCAGATAGCTCTCGACCTGGAAGTCGACGTCGTAACCGAAGTTGAGGCGGTCCTGGCGCAGGTCACGCCCGAACTTGGTCCCCATCGAGTGCTCGGAAAGATAGGTGATGTGACCGACCATGCGGGCCAGCTTGAGACCGCGCTTGGGCACGGCATCGACGCGTGAGTACCAGCCGTCATGGAATTCCGGGTCCGAGCGGATGGCCTGGCGCGCGACTTCGTTGAAGGCGATGTTCTGCGCCGAGAGCTTGGGGGTACAGGCGATGATGGCGACGTGCCCGACGCGCTCGGGATGATCCATCGCCCACTGCAGTGCCTGCATGCCGCCCAGTGAGCCACCGACCACCGCGGCGAAGCGCGTGATGCCGAGACGTTCGGCGAGGCGCTTCTGACTCTCGACCCAGTCCGGCACGGTCACCAGCGGGAAATCGGGGCCCCATTGTTCGCCCGTTTCCGGGTTGATCGAGGTCGGGCCGGTACTGCCGTGACAGCCGCCGATATTGTTCAGCGCGATGACGAAGAAGCGTGAGGTATCGATGGGCTTGCCGGGGCCGATGTAGTCGTCCCACCAGCCGGGCTTGCGATCACTCATCGCGTGGTAGCCGGCGGCGTGATGGTGTCCGGTCAGGGCGTGGCAGATCAGGAGGGCGTTGCTGGCATCAGCGTTCAGCTCGCCATAGGTCTCGTAGACCAGCGAGTACTGTTCGAGGCGTCTGCCGCAGGCCAGCTCCAGCGGTGTATCGAAGTGGGCAGTCCGGGGCGTGACGAGACCGACCGAATCCGGGGGAAGGGAATCAGGCATCGTGGTGAAGGTTTCCAGCATCATGTCCAGCAGAGTGTTCGGGCAGAGCCCGTGTCCGGGGCGCGAAGCCGCGGTGATGCGCCTTTTGGGCGTCTCGTGCACCGTGGTTCTGGCTTCGGCCGAGGGATCACTCTAGCACAGCGTCGGGCGCGCGTGAGCCAGTGGCACAGGCAGGAAGCACAGGCGCCCGCAGCGGAGGTTCCGTTGCGGGCGCCTGGGGGACACCGCGAAGCGGCGATGTCACGTCTGGCAGGGAGGAGCGTGCGTATCAGCCGAAGACGCTACGCAGCATGCCGATGGTCGGCAGCGTCTGACTGACCAGACTGCCGATCAGGTTGAGGGCGATGAACACGAAGATCGGCGACAGATCGAGCATGCCGATCGACGGGATCACCTTGCGTACCGGCTTCATGATCGGGTCCACCAGCTGATGGACCAGGATGGCGCCCGGATGGTTGGCCTGGGGGGCGACCCACGACAGGATGATCATCGCGATCAAGGCGAAGAAGTAGATGTTGATGATGCTGTCGAGCATGGTGCCCAGTGCCGTCAGCGCGATGAAACCGATCGGCAGCATGCCGCCGAACAGCGCGCCGATGGCGACCAGCACCAGGCTGACGACGATGAAGGCGGCCGCCAGCGTGGCGATGTCGAAGCGCCCCAGCGGGCGCAGGATGCCCTGCAGCGGTGCCACCAGCGGATTGGTCGCCTTGACCACCGACTGGGTGACCGGATTGTAGAAATCTGCACGAGACAACTGCAGCAGGAAACGCAGCATCAGTATATAGACGAACAGTTGCAGCAGGATGGTGACCAGCTGAAGTCCGATGTTACCCATAGCACCCATGGGGCCTTCCTTAAGACGGTGAGTTGAGGACGCGAATCTGGTGTCGGCGTGTCATGCCATCAGCATGCCAATCCGAGATGAACGCAGCATGATGGCGGTTTCCCGAGTGGGCTGCCAGTCAGGCGCTCTGCACGCTGCCACTCGTGGCGTGGCAATCCCGCCACTGGGGTTACTGGTCCAGCTCACGCGCCAGCTCTGCAGCCCTTGCGCTGGACGCCTTGGCCGCACGGCTGACGATCTCGCGCAGGCCATCTCCCTCGAAGCTGTTGATGGCGCGTTCGGTGGTGCCATTCGGCGAGCAGACACGGCGACGCAGCTCTGCCGGCTCGTGCTCGCTGGTGAAGGCCATCTGCGCGGCGCCGCGTCCGGTCTGGATCGCCAGTCGGCGCGCCGTCTCGGCATCCAGTCCCAGTTCGATACCGGCGGCTTCAAGCGCTTCGATGAACAGGAAGAAGTAGGCCGGGCCGGAACCGGAAATCCCGGTGACCGCTTCCAGCAGACCTTCTTCCTCGACCCATTCGACGATACCGACCGCGGTCAGCATCTCGTCCATCAGCGCACGTTGCACATCGGTCACGCGCGAGGTGGCGTAGAGGCCGCTGGCACCGACGCCCACCAGCGAGGGGGTATTGGGCATGCAGCGGATGATGGCAAGCTCTCCCCCCAGCCAGCGCTCGAGGCTGTCGCAGGTGATGCCGGCCGCGACCGAGATGACCAGCGGCTTGCGCTCCTGTACGGCAGGCGCCAGGGCCTGGCAGACGTCATGCATCATCTGGGGCTTGACGCCCAGCACGATGACATCGGCACGTGCGACGGCGTCAGCGTTGTCCTGGGTCGTGGTCACGCCGTAGCGTTGCTCGAGCGCCTCGAGGGTATCGCGTGAACGGGCCGTCGCGATGATGCGGTCTGCCGGATAGCCGGCCTCGATCATGCCGCCGAAGATGGCGCTGGCCATGTTGCCGGCACCGATGAAGGCGATGGTGCGGGGAGTGGCGGAGGTCTGGTGCGTCATGCGGTGCTCCTGATCGTTCGGATGGGATGGACCGGCGAGCGGTGAGTCTGTGCACTTTACCGCGGCTGCTTCGCGAGAGTGACGTTCGTGGCAGTGAACCGTGCGTCCGAGGCTGTCGGAGGTGACTCGTCCGCGGGCTGCGCATGCGTCAGTGGCGTGCGTGAATCGTGTGCGGGCGGCGTCAGTGAGTGGCCTCAGTGGGCGCTGGAATAGTCACGCGCTCCGAAGAGGGCCGTGCCGAGACGGACCAGCGTCGCGCCTTCGGCGACGGCGGCCTCGAGATCACCACTCATGCCCATGGACAGGGTGTCGAGCTTGGCCTGAGGGTAGCGGGCCGCGGGGAAGCGAGCCTGCAGCTGCTCCAGCAATACGCGCAGTGTCCTGAAGGGCGCCTGCCTTTCCTGCAGGTCAGCCTCGGATGAGGCGGGGGCGGGAATCGCCATCAGGCCTCGCAGTCGCAGGTTGGGCAGTGCCAGCACCGTCTCGGCCAGGGCAATCAATTCCTCGGGTGTGACGCCTGCCTTGGTGGCCTCGCCGGAGACGTTCACCTGCAGACAGATGTCGAGTGGCGGCAGGGTCTCGGGGCGTTGCTCGCTCAATCTGCGAGCCACCTTCTCACGCTCGACGGCATGTACCCAAGAGAAGTGTTCGGCAATCGCGCGGGTCTTGTTGGACTGGATGGGGCCGATGAAGTGCCATTCGATATCGGTGAGGTCCGACAGCGCCTGCTGCTTGTCCAGCGCTTCCTGCAGATAGTTCTCGCCGAAGGCCCGCTGGCCATTGCGCCAGGCAGCACGAATCATCCGGTCGGGCTTGGTCTTGCTCACCGCCAGTATTCGGGCTGCCTCTACGTTGCGTTTACTTGCCAGCAGTGCCTTTTCCAGCCGCGCACGGGCCTCTAGGATACACTGAGTAACACAAGCTTCGTCGTCGGGGACTGCAGTCATGCGGCTCGGCTCCAGAATTTGCGAAATATCTTCACGGTTGATGGCTCGGCGTCGTGGGCGCCACCGGTAGTATGGGCTGGATAGGGCGTTCGTCATGATATCCACCGCACCATCTGCTGAAGAGCCACATCACACTTACACCCGAGTCCACGGGACTCGTTGGTACAAGAGCTTCGGTCTTCGCGAGGGATCTGCATGGATATTACCGAACTGCTGGCTTTTTCGGCAAAACAGAACGCATCGGATCTGCACCTGTCCGCCGGCCTGCCACCGATGATTCGCGTCGATGGTGACGTACGACGCATCAACGTCCCTTCGATGGATGACAAGCAGGTGCGTGCGCTGATCTACGAGATCATGAACGACAAGCAGCGTCGCGACTTCGAGGAGTTTCTCGAGACGGATTTCTCCTTCGAGGTGCCGGGCGTCTCGCGCTTCCGTGTCAATGCTTTCCACCAGGGGCGGGGGGCGGGTGCCGTCTTCCGTACCATCCCGTCGGAAGTGCTGACGATGGAAGATCTGGGTCTCGGCGAGGCGTTTCGCAAGATGTGCATGCTGCCGCGTGGCCTGATTCTGGTCACCGGTCCGACGGGGTCGGGCAAGTCGACCACGCTGGCGGCAATGATCGATTACATCAACGAGAACAAGTACGACCACATTCTCACCATCGAGGACCCGGTCGAGTTCGTCCACCAGTCCAAGCGTTGCCTGGTCAACCAGCGTGAAGTGCATCGTGATACCCACGGCTTCGCGCTGGCTCTGCGTTCGGCACTGCGTGAGGACCCGGACGTCATTCTGGTCGGCGAGCTGCGAGATCTCGAGACCATCCGTCTGGCACTGACGGCCGCCGAGACCGGGCACCTGGTCTTCGGCACCCTTCACACCACCTCGGCGACCAAGACCGTCGACCGCATCATCGACGTCTTCCCGGGCGAAGAGAAGGCGATGGTGCGTTCGATGCTGTCCGAATCCCTGCAAGGGGTCATCGCGCAGACGCTGCTCAAGAAGGTGGGCGGCGGGCGCGTGGCAGCGCACGAGATCATGCTTGCCACTCCTGCCATCCGCAACCTGATCCGTGAGGACAAGGTGGCGCAGATGTATTCCTCCATCCAGACAGGTGGTGCGTTGGGGATGCAGACGCTGGATTCGGCGCTGACGCGACTGTTGGCCGAGGGGCTGGTGACCAGCGAAGACGCGCAAGCGAAGGCCAAGGGGCTGCTGGGATAGTGCGCGACGGCCGTGCAGTGGTGTTGCCAGACGACATCAGTGACAGGGCAATGCCCATGGCCGAATCCAGGTCGAGACAGGCGAGACGGCACGCCTGAAGACCATCACGGGCGTTGTCTTCGTCGGGACGGATGGTCGTTGCGATAAACGATAATAAAACCGTAGTTTGAATGTGACTTCACAGAGTGGATCGGGACACGGCTCATGACTCCTCATGAATGGCTGCAGGAACTCCTGCAGTTGATGGTCAGCAAGGGCAGCTCGGATCTTTTCATCTCGACGGGGACTCCGCCGCAGATGAAGGTCAATGGGCGAATGGCGGCGCTGGGTGACAAGAAGCTCGGTGTCGATCAGGTGCGAGAACTGGTGCTTGCGCCGATGAGCGACATGCAGCGAGAGCGCTTCGAACAGGAGCGTGAGGCCAATTTTGCCCATAGTTTGCCGGGGGTGGGGCGTTTCCGGATCAGCGCCTTCTATCAGCGTAGCCAGATGGGCATGGTCATCCGTCGCATCCAGCTGTCGATTCCCAGCCTGGAAGAACTGCGCCTGCCGGAAATCATCAAGAGTCTCTCGGAGACCAAGCGTGGTCTGGTGATCTTCGTCGGGGGCACGGGTGCCGGCAAGTCGACCTCGCTGGCCTCGATGATCCAGCACCGCAACCAGACCTCGAGTGGCCATATCATCTGCATCGAGGATCCGATCGAGTACATCCATCCCCATCAGCGCTCCATCGTGACCCAGCGCGAAGTGGGGATCGACACCGAGTCCTTCGAGGTGGCGCTGCGCAACACGCTGCGCCAGGCGCCGGACGTGATCATGATCGGCGAGATCCGTTCGCGTGAGACCATGGAGCATGCGCTGACCTTTGCGGAAACCGGTCACCTGTGTCTGGCGACCTTGCACGCCAACAACGCCAACCAGGCGCTGGATCGCATCATCCATTTCTTCCCGGAAGAGCGTCACGAACAGGTATGGATGGACCTGTCACTGAATCTCAAGGGCATCGTGGCCCAGCAGCTGCTGCCTCACAAGAGTGGCAATGGCGCACAGCGAGTGCCGGCCATCGAGGTGATGCTGCGCTCGCCGCTGATCGTCGATCTGATCCGCAAGGGGGCGGTGGTGGAGATAAAGGACGTGATGAAGCGCTCCCAGCAACAGGGCATGATGACCTTCGATCAATCGCTCTATGCGTTGCATCAGCAGGACCTGATCACCGAGGAGGTGGCATTGGCGCATGCCGATTCCGCCAATGACCTGCGTCTGATGATCAAGTTCGGCGATTCCGACAGTGCTCAGGAAGCGCAACTGGATGTGATGAATGCCGCCAGTCGCTTCTCGCTGCAGGACGACGATGGCTGAAGTCCGTGGAGAATCTGGCCTGCGACGGTAGATGTCTCAGGTACTCGACGAAGCCGCGCT
Source organism: Cobetia sp. BL01 (assembly GCF_056493605.1). Taxonomy (NCBI): domain Bacteria; kingdom Pseudomonadati; phylum Pseudomonadota; class Gammaproteobacteria; order Oceanospirillales; family Halomonadaceae; genus Cobetia; species Cobetia sp. BL01. Next base: position 117,859 of record NZ_JBVBEE010000010.1, read on the forward strand.
TCTGTTTTGCCAGGAGCGCGGCTTTTTCATGTCTGCGCGCGATGGGTCAGCGTGCGTAGAGGCCCCCCAGGACTCTGGGGCCGCGTGCTCCCGTCACGCTGACGAGATTGCCGGGGCGCTCCAGCACTCTGCGGGCGGCCAGCCACGCGAAGGCGCTGGCTTCGAGGAGATCGGCATTCCAGCCAAGCGAGGCGCAGGTGGTCAGGCCGGTGGGGTGGCTTGCATGCGCAAGGCGCTGTTCGAGCGCGGCCATCAGGGCGGTGTTGCGCGCTCCGCCACCACAGGGTGTCAGTCCCGCCAGTGATACGCCGGTATGCTCAAGTGCACGCGCGATGCTCTCTACCGTCAGACTCAGCAAGGTGGCCTGCACATCGACAGGGGCCTCGCTGCCTGTCAGGTGCTGCTCCAGCCAGCCGAGATGGAAGTCCTCGCGTCCGGTACTCTTCGGCAGCGGTCGAGTGAAGTAATTCGCGCTGAGCAGACGATCCAGCAGCTCCTCGATGACATGGCCGCTGGCGGCCCAGCTGCCCTGAGGATCAATCGCGGCCCCCTGATGGCGTGCATGCCAGGCATCCAGCAGGCAGTTGGCCGGGCCGGTATCAAAGCCGATCACTGCCGCCTGCGAGTCCAGTGGCGGGAGCAATGTCAGGTTCGCGATCCCCCCCAGGTTCAGCAGTCCCCGCCACTGGTCTGGCTGAGCGAACAGCGCTGAGTGAAATGCCGGCGCCAGAGGCGCTGCCTGCCCACCGGCCGCCAGATCCCTGCGGCGGAAGTCTGCCACCACGGGGATGCCGGTCAGCTCGGCCAGCAGGCTGGGGTTGTCGAGCTGCAGGGTGTAAGGCGTCTGACAGGGCTGATCGCTGAAGCCATGCGGGCGATGCTCGATGGTCTGTCCATGACTGCCGATGGCGCGAATGTCTTTCGGTTCCAGTCGCTGGCGAGACAGCAGCTGGCGGATCGCGTCGGCGGCCAGTTCGGCCAGCGCCAGCTCGGCTGCGGCAAGATCACGAAAATGCGCATGGTCCTCGTGCATCAGACGCCAGAGGCGAGTGCGCAGGGGTTCCGGAAGCGGCAGATCCAGACCGTCGATGAAGCGGATGTGCTCGCGCAGCGCAGTGCAGGCCTGATGGGGTTCGATATCGAGCAGGGCGACATCGAGGCCGTCGAGGCTGGTGCCTGTCATCAGGCCGAGGTAAAGCGCCATGGAGATCTCCCGGGCAGTGAAACGTGGGTCAGCGAGTCTGCCGTGCGCCCCCGAGTCGCGGAAGTCTGGTTGGCATCCTCATGGCCAGAGGCAGAGCAGGGGTGCATGGTCTGCGTGTCATGCTAACATTCTCGGCCAACATGCCCCGTTACGAGGGGAGCAGCAACGGTCAGAGAGGGCAGGATGAGCGACAAGTCAGTAGTGGAAGCGCTGGAGATCATCAAGCGCGGTACCGATGAGGTGCTGGTCGAGGAAGAGCTGATCAAGAAGCTCGAGTCCGGACGCAAGCTCAGGGTCAAGGCGGGTTTCGATCCGACGGCGCCGGACCTGCACCTCGGGCATACCGTGCTGATCAACAAGCTGCGTCAGCTGCAGGATCTTGGCCACGAGGTCATCTTCCTGATCGGGGACTTCACCGGACGCATCGGTGATCCGACCGGCAAGAGCGTGACGCGCAAGCCGCTGACCGAAGAGGACGTGAAGGCCAATGCCCTGACGTATCAGGAGCAGGTCTTCAAGATTCTCGACAAGGATCGCACGCGAATCGCCTTCAACTCCGAATGGATCAGCAAGCTCTCTGCCAGCGACATGATTGAACTGGCGGCTTCCAGCACGGTGGCTCGCATGCTCGAGCGCGATGATTTCGACAAGCGTTACACCGGCAACCAGCCGATCTCCATTCACGAGTTCCTCTATCCACTGATCCAGGGCTATGACTCCGTGGCGCTGGAGGCGGATATCGAACTCGGCGGTACCGATCAGAAGTTCAACCTGCTGATGGGCCGTGAGCTGCAACGCCAGCGTGGCCAGGAGCCGCAGGTCGTGATCACCATGCCGATCCTCGAAGGTCTGGATGGCGTGCAGAAGATGTCCAAGTCGCTGGGCAACTACATCGGTATCAATGACCGTCCGGGCGAGATGTTCAACAAGATCGTCTCCATGCCGGACTCGCTGATGTGGCGTTACTTCGAGCTGCTCTCGCTGCGCCCCATGGAGGAAGTGAAGGTGCTGATGGCCAGCATCGAGAATGGCGCCAATCCGCGCGACATCAAGATGGAGCTGGCTCGGGAACTGGTGGCGCGTTTCCACGATGAAGAGGCGGCTGCCACGGCTCACCTCTCCAGTGGCAACCAGCTGGCAGAAGGTGAGCTGCCGGCGGACATGCCGGATGTCACCGTGAGCCTTGAAGGGGCAGAGGTCGCGCCGATCGCCGCCGTGCTCAATCGTTCAGGTCTGGCCAACAACAGCGCCCAGGCCAAGGACATGCTCAAGAATGGTCGCGTGAAAGTCGATGGAGACGTGATCGAGCCTTCCTACATGGCGCCTTTCGATACGGCCATCGTCATCCAGGCTGGCAAGAAGCGCTACGCACGTGTGACGGTGACTCGCTGATCCGACGCGAGATGTCTGACCGACCATTCGGCCCCGCCATTTCTGGCGGGGCCGAATGTGTTTCTGGCCAGGGAAGAAAGGTGTCAGCAAGCGACGGCGAGACGAGGCCAAAGGAGCAAGAAGAGGTGATAAGGGAAAAGGTGTCGCCCGCATGTCCTCAAAATGACAATCGGTGGAAAAAGCCCTTGTGCTCACGCCGGTTCGTGCGTAAAGTACGCATCCGCTGCCGGGGACGCATGGCGTTACCAGCGGTGAAAGAGGTTTGCAAGTGATTGTTTTATTTGATGTTTTTGAAGTCCTCTTCCAAATCATCGATTGACAATCCCGGGCGATTCGCTAGAATACGCCGCACTCCTTACGGAACAGGTGATCGAGCAACGCTCCTCACCGCTGGATGATGCTTAGAGGCAGTCGAATGACTCATCATCAAGTGCTTGACTTCTCAA
>NZ_JBVBEE010000011.1:0-111160 GCF_056493605.1 Cobetia sp. BL01
CTGAAAAGTCAAGCACTTGATGATGAGTCAATCGACTGCCTCTAAGCATCATCCAGTGGTGAGGGGCGTTGCCCGATCACCTGTTCCGTAAGGAGTGCGACGTATTCTAGCGAATCGCCCGGGATTGTCAATCGATGATTTGGAAGCGGACTTCAAAAACATCAAACAAAACAACCACCTGCAAACCTCTTTCACCGCTGGTAACGCCATGCGTCCCCGGCAGCGGATGCGTACTTTACGCACGAACCGGGCTGAGGGCAAGGGCTTTTTCCATCGATTGTCATTTCGAGGACATGCGAGCGACACCTATTCTCTCATCACCTCTTCTTGCTCCTTTGGCCTCATCTCGCCGTCGCTTGCTGACACATCTCTTCCTTGGCCAGAAACGCATTCGGCCCCGCCAGAAATGGCGGGGCCGAATATCGATCATCACACCAATGGCAGCTGGCGCTTACTTGTTGCCGCGCAGCTTGCGGCCCAGTGCCATGATCGGGCCACTGGCGACATAGCAACCGAACAGGCCCAGCAGCATCACGGACGGCTCCAGCGAGATGACCACGAAGGCCAGCACGATGGCGAGCAGCGCGACGAAGGGCACCGGCCCCTTGAGGTCGATCTCCTTGAAGCTGTAGTAGCGAATGTTCGACACCATCAGGATACCGGCAGCCGCGACCACGAAGACCATCAGCGACTTGAAGGCGAAGGTCTCGGCGTCGAAGTTGTGCATGGTCCACACACAGCCAGCCACGAGTGCCGCCGCTGCCGGACTGGGCAGGCCGATGAACCACTTCTTGTCGGTGGAGCCTATCTGGACATTGAAGCGCGCCAGGCGCAGCGCCGCACCCGCGACATAGACGAAGGCGGCGATCCAGCCGATCTTGCCGACATCCTGCAGAATCCAGCTGAAGGTGACCAGTGCCGGTGCCACGCCGAAGGACAACATGTCCGCCAGGCTGTCGTACTCCGCACCAAAGGCGCTTTGCGTATTGGTCAGGCGAGCCACACGTCCATCGAGACCATCCAGCACCATCGAGACGAAGATGGCGATGGAGGCATTGGCAAACTCGCCGTTCAGCGCACATACCACAGCGAAGAAGCCAGAGAACAATGCCGACGTGGTGAACAGGTTGGGCAGCAGGTAGATGCCACGCCGACGAACGGGCTTGCCATCCTCGATGGCCTCTTCCACGACTTCGCTGTCGTCGGTGAATTCTTCCACCACCTTGTCCAGCACGGAACTGCTACGGCGGGTCGGTTCTTCGGGGGCATCTTCTGCGCCGGGATGTCGATTTTCGTCAGTCATGGGATTCCTTGCATCATGCCTCGTCGTGGCAGGGTAACCACATTCTACACCTGCCAGTGAGCGCGAATAGTAGTGACACCCTAGCGGCCTCACCGTCGACTGTCACTTCCCTCCCCCATTCGATAGCGCTTATAGAGCAACAACGCAAGCGGGGCGCCCTCCTGATGGAGAGCGCCCCGCTCATTTCACGCCGGATCCAATAGGCAGGATCAGTTGCGTGACTTGTCGACCAGCTGGTTGGCAGTGATCCACGGCATCATGCCGCGCAGCTTCTCACCAGTCTGTTCGATCGGGTGCTCGGCGTTCTGACGACGACGGGCCGTCATGGACGGGTAGTTGGTGTTGCCTTCCTGGATGAACATCTTGGCGTATTCACCGCTCTGGATGCGCTTGAGTGCATTGCGCATGGCGACACGGGACTGCTCGTTGATGACTTCGGTGCCGGTCACGTACTCGCCATACTCCGCATTGTTGGAGATGGAGTAGTTCATGTTGGCGATGCCACCTTCGTACATCAGGTCGACGATCAGCTTGAGCTCGTGCAGACACTCGAAGTAGGCCATTTCCGGTGCGTAGCCGGCTTCGGTCAGGGTCTCGAAGCCCATCTTGACCAGCTCGACCGCGCCACCACACAGGACAGCCTGCTCACCGAACAGATCGGTTTCGGTCTCGTCCTTGAAGGTGGTCTCGATGATGCCGGTACGACCGCCGCCGACGCCTGCCGCGTAGGACAGTGCGATGTCCTTGGCCTGGCCAGTCGCATCCTGGTGGATGGCGATCAGGTCCGGGATACCGCCGCCCTTCACGAACTCGGAACGCACGGTGTGACCCGGTGCCTTCGGCGCGATCATGATGACGTCGAGGTCAGCACGCGGCACGACCTGATTGTAGTGGACGTTGAAGCCGTGAGCGAAGGCCAGGGTCGCGCCCTGCTTCAGGTTCGGTTCCACCTGGTTCTCGTAGATGGCCTTCTGGTTCTCGTCCGGCGCCAGGATCATGACCAGGTCGGCCGCCTTGACCGCTTCCTCGACTTCAGCAACCTTCAGGCCAGCCGCTTCGGCCTTGGCCCAGCTGGAGGAAGAGCGACGCAGGGCTACGGTGACGTCGACGCCGGATTCCTTCAGGTTGTTCGCGTGGGCGTGGCCCTGGGAACCGTAACCGAGGATGACCACTTTCTTGCCCTGGATGAGGGAGAGGTCACAATCCTTGTCGTAATAGAGTTTCATCGTCATTGCTCCTGGCGGCTCACCCCGTCAGCGGGATGGCGTGAGATCTTGAAAGAGTGTCTGTTGTTCTTGCGACCCTTCCCGCGAGGGAAGGGCGTATGTCAGTGTCCAGCGCCGACGGCCATCTATCCTGACCGCTCTGCGTCCCTGGGAGGTCGTGCGCCTTGGATCAAGGTCTGCCGTCCTCCTCCTGCGCGGCGATGAGTCCACCTTACCTGCACCTCGGCATTGCGTAAAATGCTATATTTGCACCATCATATGCCATATAGCGCAACACAAGGCATTTCCCCCTTCAGCACTCATCGACAGCGGACTCCGGCATGGACAATCGTCAACTCAAGCAATTCCTGACCCTCGCCGAAACGCTGCATTTCGGACGCGCCAGCACTGCCCTGCACCTGAGCGCCTCTGCCCTGTCACGTGCCATTCGCGCCATGGAAGAGGAACTGGGCGTCAGCCTGTTCGAGCGCGACAACCGCAGCGTCGCACTGACACCGGCGGGAGAGCGCTTCCGTCGTCATGCTCGCGAACTCCTGAGTCAGTGGGATGACATTCGTCAGTCATTGCTGGAAGACAGCGATGAACTGCGTGGCGAGCTATCCCTGTACTGCTCGGTGACCGCCAGCTACAGCTTCCTGTATGAGATTCTCGCCTCCTTCCGGGCCCGCCATCCGCATGTGGAGCTCAAGCTGCATACCGGGGACCCCGCCGTGGCATTGGAGCGCGTGCTGATGGGCCACGAGGATCTGGCGATCGCCGCACGCCCGGACGTGCTGCCCTCGCGCCTGGCCTTCACCGACTTCGCCGAGTCGCCGCTGCGCTTCATTGCCCCGCGTCGTGATGGCCCCGGCCATCAGCTGGAAGGCATCGGCGGGGCAGACGATTCGGCGGCGGGGGACGACCATATCGACTGGGCGCGCGTCCCGATGATCCTCTCCGAGACCGGCCTGGCGCGCGAGCGCTTCGATGCCTGGTGCCACACTCGTGGCATCAAGCCGCGCCTGTATGCCCAGGTCGCCGGCAACGAGGCCATCGTCAGCATGGTCGGATTGGGCTTCGGGATCGGCGTGGTGCCGCAGATCGTGCTCGACAACTCCCCGCTGGCCGATCAGGTGCGCATCCTCGATGTCGATCCGCCGCTGACCCCCTACAAGGTCGGGCTGTGCGTACAGGAGAAACGTCTTCGACATCCACTGGTACGCGCACTCTGGGAACAGCTGCCCGGCACCCCGCTACGGCCAGAGGAGTGATGATGCAGTGACCCTGCGCCACGGAACATTGCGCTACATGGCCCGCCCCACGCCACAACGAAAACGGCGCCCCGAGGGGCGCCGTTCTTGTATCGCGTTTCCACAATCACCGTCTTACAGGCTCAACACCTTCTCACCGCGGGCGATGCCGGAGACCCCGGTACGTGCCACTTCCAGCACCCCTACCGGCTGCATCGCCGCCAGGAAGGCATCCAGCTTGCCACCGTCACCGGTGATCTGGATGGTGTAGAGGCTCGGCGTGATGTCGACGATCTGGGCACGGAAGATGTCCGCCGTGCGCTTGATCTCGTCACGCTGGGCGCCCAACGCCTTGACCTTGACCAGCATCAGCTCGCGCTCGATGTGGCTGCCCTCGGTGAGATCCACCAGCTTGACCACATCCACCAGCTTGTTGAGGTGCTTGGTGATCTGCTCGATGACGCGATCTTCGCCGACCGTGGTGACGGTCAGACGTGACAGGGTCGCGTCCTCGGTCGGGGCCACGTTGAGGGTCTCGATGTTGAAATTGCGCTGTGAAAACAGGCCGACGACCCGTGACAGCGCGCCCGGTTCGTTTTCCATCAGAATGGAGATGATATGGCGCATCAGGTCCGCTCCGTCTTCGTAAGCAGCATGTCACGCATGGAGCCGAGAGGCACCTGCATCGGATAGACGTGTTCACGCGGGTCGACATAGATGTCGAGGAACACCAGCTCGTCCTTGTTGCGGAAGGCTTCTTCCAGCGCAGGTTCGAGCTCCTCCACCGTGTGCACCTTGATGGCACGGAAGCCATAGGCGCCCGCCAGCTGCACGAAGTCAGGCAGCGACTCCATATAGGAATGCGAGTGACGGGACTTGTAGTTCAGGTCCTGCCACTGACGCACCATGCCCAGCGACTGGTTGTTGAGGTTGATGATCTTGACCCCGATCCCGTACTGCTTACAGGTCGAGAACTCCTGCATCATCATCTGGAAGCTGCCTTCCCCGGTGAACAGCACCACATCGTCATCCGGGTAGGACATCTTGATGCCCATGGCCGCCGGGAAGCCGAAGCCCATGGTGCCCAGACCACCGGAGGTGATCCAGCGGTTGGGGCGCTGGAACTTGTAGTACTGGGCGGCGAACATCTGGTGCTGACCGACATCGGTGGCGACGAAGGCTTCGCCACGCGTCGCACGGTGCACGGCTTCCACCACCTGCTGCGGCTTGAGCGGCTCGCCCGGGGCGGACGGCTCATACAGCTTGCCTTCACGCTCGGCACGCCAGCCATCGATCTGGGACCACCAGGCCTCCAGTGCATCAGGGTTGGCCAGCTCACGCCCCTGCACGAGGCTGATCATCTCGTTGATCACGGCATCGGCCGGACCGACGATCGGCACATCGGCGCGCACGGTCTTGGAGACCGAGCTCGGGTCGATGTCGACGTGGATGATCTTGGCCGTCGGGCAGAACTTCGAGGTGTTGTTGGTCACGCGGTCATCGAAGCGCGCACCGATGCAGATGATCAGATCGGTGTGGTGCATGGCATTGTTCGACTCATAGGAGCCGTGCATGCCGGGCCAGCCCAGACACTGGCGATCGCCCTGCGGATAGGCACCGATGCCCATCAACGAGGTGGTGATCGGGAAGTTCAGACGGCGCACCAGGTCGGTCAGCGCTTCGCTGGCACGACCGGAGACCACGCCACCGCCGGTGAAGAACAGCGGGCGGCGGGCCTTGAGCATCAGCTCGACGGCCTTCTTGATCTGGCCGCTGTGGCCACGGGTGACCGGGCTGTAGGAGCGCATGCGTACCTTCTTGGGGTAGCTGTACTCGTAACGCTCGGTCGGGGCGGTCATGTCCTTCGGGATGTCGATGACGACCGGCCCCGGGCGTCCGCTGGAGGCCAGATAGAAGGCCTTCTTGATGACTTCCGGAATCTCGCTCGGGTGCTTGATCGAGAAGCTGTGCTTCACGATCGGGCGAGTCACACCGACGATGTCGGTTTCCTGGAAGGCGTCTTCACCGATCAGGTGGCTGGCGACCTGACCACACAGCACGACCATGGGAATCGAGTCCATGTAGGCCGTGGCGATACCGGTGACGGCATTGGTCGCGCCGGGGCCTGAGGTGACCAGCACCACGCCCGGCTTGCCGGAAGCGCGTGCGTAGCCATCGGCTGCGTGGGTAGCAGCCTGTTCGTGGCGGACCAGAATGTGCTGGACCTTGTCCTGACGGAACAGGGCGTCATAGATGTGCAGCGCCGCTCCACCGGGATAGCCGTATATATACTCCACGCCCTCGTCATGCAGCGCGCGGGCGATCATGTCAGCGCCGGAAAGCAATTCCACTTGGTTGTTCTCCCCTGGAGGTCTCGAGTGCGTCCGGCAGCAATACGCAAGCCGGATCGAGTGCGACCTGAATGTCGCTACCGCAACAGTTGCGGCACCTGATGCCAAACCCTGGCGTCTGCGGCCCGGTTAGGGCCTGCACTCTTGTCGCATCGGTTGGATGCGGTCGGGGCTGATGGCCGATCGGTACGGTTGGCGTACCCTGATCGGCATATCCTTCGACAGGCGGACAGCGACTCAGCGTCTGTCCTTCACGTGGCGCTTCGAGGGTCGCCCGAATGGCCACGCCCGCAATCAGGAATGGTCAAGAGTCCAACAGCCGCAAGGGGCTGTCAACTCAACCTTACGCCAGTGTGCGCCGCCTACGCCAAATGCCACACCGATAACGGGAAATCCGGCCATATGCGTGCGTAAAACCTCAAAGATGGCATTTAATTCGCAATTTTCTGCCTCGTGATTTTCAGCATCCCTGCCGCCGGGTTGTCATTTTGCGCCCAGACGACAGACACGAAAACGCCCCACCGCAAGCGGAAGACAGACTTCCGTCACGGTGGGGCGTCACTCACGGGCGCGCGATTCAGCGCGTGAAGGTCAGCTCTCCGCCCTCTTCGCCGACCTGGATCACGTCACCGGGCACGAATTCACCGCCCAGCAGCGCCTGGGCCAGCGGGTTCTCGATACGGCTCTGGATGGCGCGCTTGAGCGGACGCGCACCGTAGACCGGATCGAAGCCTGCCTTGGCCAGCAGCGCCATCGCGGCATCGGTGATCTCGAAGCCGAGATCGCGTTCGGCCAGCCGCGCCTTGAGCCGCTCGAGCTGAATGCCGGCGATGGAGGCGATCTGCGCCTGCCCCAACGCGTGGAAGACCACCACTTCATCGATGCGGTTGATCAGCTCCGGCCGGAAGTGATTGCCCACGACTTCCATCACCGCCGTCTTCATGTCGTCGTACTGGAAGGCCGCCTTGCGATCGACACTCTCTTGCGTGTCTTCCTCGTCCGCCAGCTCGCCATTGAGACCGCTCATGCGCTGGATCATCTCGGACCCCAGATTCGAGGTCATCACGATCACGGTATTGCGGAAGTCGACGGTACGCCCCTGCCCATCGGTCAGGCGGCCATCTTCCAATACCTGCAGCAGGATGTTGAAGACATCCGGATGCGCCTTCTCGACCTCATCGAGCAACAGCACGGAGTACGGCTTGCGACGTACCGCCTCGGTAAGATAGCCACCCTCTTCATAACCGACATAGCCGGGAGGCGCGCCGATCAGACGAGCCACCGAGTGCTTCTCCATGAACTCGGACATGTCGATGCGCACCATCGCCTCTTCGGTATCGAACAGGAAGCTGGCCAGCGACTTGCAGAGCTCCGTCTTGCCGACCCCGGTCGGGCCGAGGAACAGGAAGGAGCCGTTGGGGCGATTCGGGTCCGACAGCCCGGCGCGTGAGCGACGCACCGCATTGGCCACCGCGATCACCGCCTCGTCCTGACCGATCACCTTCTCGTGCAGCGCCTCTTCCATGCGCAGCAGCTTGTCGCGCTCGCCTTCGAGCATCTTGGAGACCGGAATGCCGGTCCAGCGCGAGACGACCTCGGCAATCTCCTCCTCGGTGACATTGGAGCGCAGCAGCACGTGGGCGGAGGTATCCGCCTCGCCTTCGCCGGCTTCGCTGATCTGCTTCTCGAGCCCCGGAATCACGCCGTACTGCAGTTCCGACATGCGGCTGAGGTCGCCGGCACGCCGCGCCTGTTCCAGATCGATGCGCGCCTGTTCCAGTTCGGCCTTGAACTGCGCTGCCCCCTGGATACTGGCCTTCTCGGCCTTCCAGACCTCATCGAGATCGGCATATTCGCGTTCCAGCTCCTCGATCTGGTCCTCAAGCGCGCCGAGACGCTTGAGTGCCGCTTCGTCGGTCTCCTTCTTGAGGGCTTCACGCTCCATCTTGAGCTGGATCAGACGGCGGTCGAGACGGTCCATCTCCTCCGGCTTGGAGTCCAGCTCCATGCGGATGCGTGACGCGGCTTCATCGATCAGGTCGATCGCCTTGTCCGGCAGCTGACGGTCCGTGATGTAGCGCGATGAGAGGCGCGCGGCCGCAATGATCGCACTGTCAGTGATATCCACCCCATGGTGCACCTCGTAGCGTTCCTTCAAGCCACGCAGGATGGCGATGGTGTCCTCCTCGCTGGGCTGATCCACCTGCACCTTCTGGAAACGACGCTCCAGCGCGGCATCCTTCTCGATGTACTGGCGATACTCGTCAAGCGTGGTGGCACCGACACAGTGCAGCTCGCCACGCGCCAGCGCCGGCTTGAGCATGTTGCCGGCATCCATCGCGCCCTCGGCCTTGCCCGCGCCGACCATGGTGTGCAGCTCATCGATGAACAGGATGACTTGGCCTTCTTCCTGCGACAGCTCCTTGAGGACGGACTTGAGGCGCTCCTCGAACTCACCGCGGAACTTGGCCCCCGCCAGCAGCGAGCCCATGTCGAGAGACAGCACACGCTTGTTCTTGAGGCCTTCCGGCACCTCGCCATTGACGATACGGCTGGCCAGCCCCTCGACGATGGCGGTCTTGCCGACACCGGGCTCACCGATCAACACCGGGTTGTTCTTGGTGCGACGCTGAAGGACCTGAATCGTGCGACGAATCTCCTCGTCACGCCCGATCACCGGGTCGAGCTTGCCGTCGCGCGCACGCTGGGTGAGGTCCATCGTGTACTTGTTGAGTGCCTCGCGATTGTTCTCGGCGTCGGCATCTCCCACCGCCTCGCCACCGCGCAGTGCATCGATGGCGGAGGTCAGGGCGGGCTTCTTGATGCCCGAGGAGGTGAACAACTTGCCGAGATCACCGCCCAGCTCCAGCGCGGCCAGCAGCGCGAGCTCGGAGGCGATGTATTGATCGCCGCGCTTCTGGGCTTCGCGGTCGGCCAGATTCAGAAGCTTGCCGAGCGCCTGGGAAGGCGCGACATTGCCGTCGAACTGGGACACGGTGGGCAGGTCATCCAGTTGACGCTTGAGCCCGCTCATCAAGCTGGTGGCATCGCCGCCCGCCTTGTTGACCAACGCCTTGAGACCGCCATCGCGGTCCTCCAGCAGGGCCAGCAGCAGATGCTGGGGATGGATTTCATTGTGGCCTCGCCCGACGGCGAGCGACTGGGCATCCGCAAGCGCGTTCTGCAGCTTGCTGGTGAGTTTGTCGATGCGCATGGTGCCTTCTCCTGAGAGTCATGGCGGTACTCCTCTTCTCAGGAGCTTCGCCTGTAACATTTCGTATCTAACCCTAGAGATGGGGGGCTGGGGGGTCGCTTTCAAGGCGTGATTTGCGGCAACGCAGCATGTTGTCCGCGAAGCATGATCCAGATCAGGTTCCCCTGCAGCAGGTTGGCCCTCAGCGCCTGAAGATGTCGCCAGGGGCTTTCGCTCGACACGGAAAAGCGCCCCGCCAACCTGAGCGATAAGGTCAACGGGGCGCTTTTGTCTTTCGGCTTGCCGAGCGTCGGTGCATCGCGGCGGCCAGGTCTCCACTTCATGCTATCAGCGCAGCCAGATCACCGTGGCCATTCGCCCCGTCACGCCATCATCACGGCGATGGGAGTAGAAGCGCGATTCCGAGGCAGTGCAGAAGTGACCGCCACTGACATGGCCGACCCCCGCACGCTCCAGCCGCAGGCGAGCCAGCTTGTAGAGGTCGCCCATATAGTGGCCCAGCCGATAGGGGCTGGATTCGAAGGCGTCGTCGGCCTCGGGGAGATCCGCGATGAAGGCGTCACGCACCTCGGGGCCGACCTCGAACTGGGCATTGGAGATCGCCGGGCCCAGCCAGGCCATCAGCTCCCCCGGGTCATCTCCAAGACGGGCGACAGTGGCTTCCAGCACACCCTCGACCAATCCGCGCCAGCCCGCATGCGCCACGCCGACTCGCGTCCCCTGACGATCACAGAACAGCACCGGCAGGCAGTCCGCCGTCATCACCACGCAGGCCTGCCCCGTACCGGTACTGATGCAGGCGTCAGCACGTGGTGGCACCGCCTCATGGCGCTCATCGGCGTGACAGACGTCAAAGGCATCCACCACCTGAGTCCCATGCACCTGATCCAGCCACGCCAGCGGACGACCATCATCGACCTCCGCCGCGAGCAGGTCACGCACCCGCGCGACCATCGCCGGATCATCCCCGACATGCCGCGCCGGATTGAAGCCAGCGTATGGCCCCTGACTCGGGCCACTCTCACGCGTGGTCACGAAGGCCTGCACCGGACTGGGTGCTGGCCAGTCCGGCAGAATCAGGGTCGGGCGTAGACTGTCGTCGTGCATAACCTCTCCTGGCGCGATGGGATACGCGAACCGAGCCCCTCAGCGGGCGATGTCTTCCTTGAGATAGTCGATCAAGACCAGCATGTCACCCGGCATCTCGGCGCGGAATTCGACTTCCTTGCCCGAGATCGGGTGGATGAAGGCGAGGCGACGGGCATGCAGCGCCTGACGCGGGAACTGACGCAGCAGCTCCTTGAGCGGGTCACTGGCCCCCGGCGGAAGCTTCAGACGGCCTCCGTAGACCGGGTCCCCGATCAGTGGATAGCGCTGGTGCGCCATGTGCACACGGATCTGGTGGGTACGCCCGGTTTCCAGCTTGCAGCGGATATGGGTATGGCCCCGGAAGCGCTCCACCACGCGAAAATGCGTGATCGCCATCTTGCCGCTATGGGTCACGGCCTGACGCTTGCGATCCTTGGGGTGACGCCCGATGGGCGCATCCACGGTACCGCCCGCCGTCAGCACACCGGTCACGACGGCATCGTACTCGCGAGACACGGTACGCGCCTGCAGCTGCTCGACCAGGTCCGCCTGGGCGGTCAGCGACTTGGCGACCACCATCAGGCCACTGGTGTCCTTGTCGAGACGATGCACGATCCCGGCACGCGGCAGCATGGCATTGCCCGGACAATGGTGCAGGATGGCATTGAGCAGCGTGCCATCCGGATTGCCGGCCCCCGGGTGCACGACCATGCCGTGCTCCTTGTTGATGACCAGCACGTCGTCATCCTCGAAGACGATCTCGAGCTCGATGTCCTCGGGGCCATGACTGACTTCTTCTTCAAGCTCGGCGGTCAGGGCCAGACGTTCACCGCCATAGACCTTCTCGCGGGGTTTGACGGCGGCACCGTCGAGGGTCAAGGCACCGGTCTTGATCCAGTGCTTGAGGCGCTCGCGGGAATAGTCGGAGAAGATCTCGGCGCAGGCCTGATCAAGGCGCATGCCAATCATCGCCTCCGGGATCCGCTCTTCGCGGTTGATGGTGTCTGCCATATTGCTCTCTGAGGCCGTTTCGCAGGAAAGGGCCTTTGCTTTATAGTGAGTGCGGATCGGCGGATTCTAGCATGCCCGCCATGGATTGCCCGAGATGAGGAAACCGATGCGCGCCCTTCCCTTGACTGCCTTCGCCCTGGCCAGCACCTTGCTGGTCGGCTGTGCGTCCAACGAGCCGGCACCGGATCTTCAGGAGCAGGAGCTGTACCGTCAGGCTCAGGTTTCCCTGGATACCAGCCGCTTCAACTCCGCCGTGCAACAACTTGAAGCACTGGATACTCGCTTCCCGTTCGGCAGCTATGCCGAACAGTCGCAGCTGGAGCTGATCTACGCCTACTACCAGGTGGACAACTGGGAAGCCGCACGCGCGGCGGCCAGCCGCTTCATTCGGCTGCACCCGGACCACCCGCAGGTTGATTATGCCTACTACATGCGTGGACTGGCAGCCTATAGTGCAGGGCGCTTCAGCCTGGAATCGCTGGACCTGATCGACATCTCCAAGCGGGATCTCGGTGCGACGCGGGACGCCTACGTCGACTTCGGCGAACTGGTGCGCCGCTTCCCCAACAGCACCTACGCCGCAGATTCGCGTCAGCGCATCATCTATCTGCGCAACGTACTCGCGCGTGGCGAGCTGCAGACAGCGGATTTCTATCTGCGCAAGCAGGCCTATCTGGCCGCCGTGAAGCGTGGTGAGTGGGTGATCGAGCACTACCCTAACACTCCTGCCACTCGCGATGCGCTGGCCGTGATGGTCGAAGGCTATCTGGGCCTCGGTCTGCGCGACCGCGCCAGCGAGACGCTCAAGGTGCTGATCCAGAATGATCCGGACAACAAGCGTCTGGATGGCCGTACCTTCGAGCCGCGCTACGTGAAGGCGGATGACCTGACCGTCTGACGATCAGGCTTCCCGCCTCACCATCGAAAAGCCCGTGATCACCGATCACGGGCTTTTTTCATGCGAGTGTCGACTCAGCACCGCTGCATCCGAGCGTCATCGGCATCTTGCGCAAAGAATTCGCAATCCCTGACACCGGACATGAGTTACCTCAATCGCCGGCTGCCCAGCCATTGACGATCGGGTAGCGACGGTCACGCCCGAAGCCACGCGGCGTGACACGCACGCCAACCGGTGCCTGACGGCGCTTGTACTCACAGCGGTCGACGAGACGCACCACACGATAGACATCCTCTTCCTCGAAACCGGCACGGATGATCGCCTCGGCACTCATGTCACCCTCGATGTAATGGGTGAGAATCGCATCCAGGGTGTCGTAGTCCGGCAGCGAGTCGCTGTCGAGCTGGTCTTCGGCGAGCTCCGCGGACGGCGGACGCGTGATGACACGCTCCGGAATCGCCGGGCCCATGGTGTTGCGCCAGTTGGCGAGACGGAATACCCAGGTCTTGTAGACGTCCTTGAGCGCATTGTAGCCACCGACCATGTCGCCATAGAGCGTGGCGTAACCCACCGCCATCTCGCTCTTGTTGCCAGTGGTCAGCACCATCAGGCCCTTCTTGTTGGAGATGGCCATCAGCAGCACGCCACGACAGCGTGACTGCAGGTTCTCCTCGGTGGTGTCGCGCTCACTGCCGGCAAAGCTCTCCGCCAGTGTCTCGGTGAAGGCCTCAACCATCGGCGCGATGGGCATCACCTCGTAATTCACGCCCAGCAGTGTCGCCTGCTCGGCAGCGTCTTCCCTGGAGATGTCCGCGGTGTAGTGGTACGGCATCATCACCGCATGCACGCGGTCCGCGCCCAGCGCATCGACGGCAATCGCCAGCGACAGGCCGGAGTCGATGCCACCAGAGAGACCCAGCACCACGCCCTTGAAGCCGCTCTTGTTGACGTAGTCACGCAGGCCGGTGACCAGTGCACAGTAGAGCGACTCTTCCGGTGACAGCAGCTCGGCGATCTCGCCGCTCTGCGGCGCCCAGCTACCGCCTTCCTCCTTGAGGAACTGCACCGGCATCAGGCCGACATCCCACCAGGGTGCCTGCACGCAGGTATTGCCCTCGGCATCGATGGCGGCGGAGCCACCATCGAAGACCAGCTCGTCCTGGCCACCGATCTGATTGACGTAGACCAGCGGACACTTCACTTCGGCCGCCCGCTGAGCGAACAGATGATTGCGCTCGGCCGGCTTCTCCAGATGATAGGGCGAGGCATTGAGGCTGACGAGAATGTCCGCGCCGGCATCCCGCGCCTGACGAACGGGCGCGCCATCCCACAGGTCTTCACAGATGACGATGCCCAGACGGGCGCCGCGGCATTCCACCACGCAGGCCTCGGAGCCCGGCGTGAAGTAACGCTGCTCATCGAAGACCTGATAATTGGGCAAGGCCTGCTTGGCATACTCGGCGATCCACTCGCCATCCTTGAGCACGCCGGCCAGATTGTAGCGCTTGCCGTCACGCATGCCGGGGTAGCCGACGATGACCATCACGCCGCGCGCGACCTTGCTGGCCATCCGCGCGCGCGCCTCGTCGAGTCGTGCCTCCATGGATTCGCGCAGCAACAGGTCTTCCGGCGGGTAGCCGGTCAGACACAGCTCGGGCAGCACGACGACGTCGGCCTTGTGCTCGAGACTCGCTTCACGGACGGCTTCGATGGCACGCTCGGTATTGCCGGGGATATCACCGACCAGCGGGTCGAGCTGGGCCATCACCAGAGTCAGATCTTGCATGCGGTAAGGATCTCTCGATTGGCGGTTCGATAAGGGGCCAGTACACTGTGGCCAGACATCTGGCTCAGACTGCTGAGCCGTGCACCGGCTCATCAGTCTCATGATGGCCGCCATTGTCCCGCAAGGTCGCGCCGCTGGCAAAAAGCCACGCGCGCCGCCTCATCTGGGAGTCATATAGGAATGAGCCTGTTGATCATCCGTCTGCTGGTATTCGTCGTCCTGTTCTGGGCAGGCCTGCGCCTCTATCGCATGTATCGCCAATGGAAGCTGAGCCAGGACAACCACGATGACGGCCAGCCTGCCGAGCGCGAGGCCCAGAACATGGTGCGCTGCGCCTACTGCGATCTGCATCTGCCGGAAAATGACGCCATCCGCCATGAAGCGCTGCACTTCTGCTGTCAGGAGCACCAGCAGCATTTCCTCGACGAGGGGCCACGCAAGTAACGCGCTGTCTTCCCCCTCGAGACGAAGGCTCGAGGGGGAAGACACCATGACGATGCTCAGGCCCAGCGCGTCGCGTCTGGCTGGGACGAGGCTTCCAGCGTGGCGATCTCGCCCAGCAAGGTCTCGGGCTGGTAGGGGGTGGGGTCGATGATAGGCGTACGCCCCAGCAACTGGTCCGCCAGCAGGCGGGTCGAGGCCGGCGCCAGTACCAGGCCATTGCGATAGTGACCGGCATTGACGTGCAGGTGGCGGCGTTCGGGCACGGCACCGATGAACGGCGTGCCGGTCGGCGAACCGGGACGCAGCCCCGCCCAGTGATGCTCGACCTCACACTCGGCCAGCGCCGGGATGATCTCGCAGGCGCTCTTGATCAGCGACTCACGCGCCTCAAGGGTGGTCGCCTTGTCGAAGCCGACCTCCTCCAGCGTGGAACCCGCCACGATGCGCCCATCGGCACGTGGAATCACGTAGCGTCCATTCTTGAGTACCACGCGCTCCACCAGCCCCTTGGGTGCCTTGAACAGCACCATCTGGCCGCGTACCGGCCGCACCGGCAGCGCCAGCCCCGCCTCACTCAATATCTCGCGACTCCAGGCACCCCCACAGACCACGACCTGCCCGGCGGACAGCACTGAATTGGCGGTCTGCACGCCGATGGCGGTATCGTCCTGCAGCAGAATGCCCTGCACCGCGACATTCTCGAGCAGACGTACGCGCGGGTGGGCATCGAGAGCGGCGCGCAGTGACTTGCCCAGGCGCGGATTGCGGATGCTGCCCAGCGTCGGCATCCACAGCGCCGATTCGCAACCGGGCGCGACGGCCGGTGCCTTGTCGTAAAGAAAGTCAGCCTCCACGCGCGTCAGCGGCTTGGTGTATTCCTCGGACCAGCTCAGTGCCTGCTCGGCATCCTCGACATTCAGGTACAGCAGACCCTGCTGGCGATATTCGGGGTCGATGCCGGTGGTCTCGATCAGGCGCTCGGCCAACGTGGGGTAGAAACCTTCCGACCAGGCAGACAGGCGTGAGATCGGCGCACTATAACGCCACGGATACAACGGCGAGACGATACCGCCGCCCGCCCAGGATGCCTCGCGCCCACACTGGCCCCGCTCGACCAGCGTGACCTCGGCACCGCCATCCGCCAGTTCCAGCGCAGTCAGCATGCCGATCACGCCACCGCCTACCACCACAAAGTCATTCACGCCTGTTCGCTCCTGCCTCAAGACCGGGAAAGGCTTCCAGAATACGCCGCCCGCAAGGCGGTGCAAGCGAGCCGCGCGCAATCCAGCATCGCGCCGAGGCCGCTCTCGCCACTGCTACCAGCAATCGCCATCGCCGGTCGTGTCGCGGATGCCGGTATTGGTGAGGGTCAGCGCAGGGCAATCGCTATCGGCGCTCTGAGGCGCCACCGCAGTCGCGATCAGCGTGAAGCGGGTCGTCGTGGCGCCATCCTCCAAGCTCAGGGCGTAATAGCCTTCCGGCGACTCGGTGGCGCGCCCCAGTCCCTCCTCGTCACAATCGCTGTCACCGGCGATGCTGGTCGCGTAGCCACCGCAACGCGCCATGTAGCGCTCCTGAGCCTGGGCCAATGACATCAGTGCCGCCTGCCCATCGGCACGACGTGAGCGGATTACCTGATCCTGATAGCTCGGGTAGGCGATCGCCGCGAGGATGCCGACGATGACGACCACGATCATGATTTCCGTCAACGTGAAACCGCGGGCGTACCTGCGGTGAGACAGCGCATTGCGAGACAGAGCACTGCGAGACAGAGTACTGCGGGACAGAGCACTGCGAGACAGGGCGCCGCGGGGCAGGCTAGCGCCTAGAGAGAGAAAGCTGGCCATGAAGATCTTCCTTGAAAGGCGGACTTGAAGGTACTGCTGGGAAGTGAAGGTGCCGCCACACTCTGAGAGAGCGTGACGGCGTCGGGGGCATGCATCACAGATGCAATGCGATCAGCGCAGTTGATACCAGGAAACACGACCGGTATCCGTCGAGCTGGACACGTTCAGGTCGTAGGATGAGACGGTGCCTTCTACCGTTCCCAATGAGCTGCTACCCACATAGACCGTATTGCCGACACTGACGCTGGACGTCGGCGTACCGCTCAGTTTCACGCTGACGACCACATTGCCGACGGCGACGGTGTTGTCGATGATGGTGCCGACCAGATCATCGGCGCTGAAGGCTTCATCCTGATTGAAATCGAAGATGGTCACATAGCTGCCTTCGCTGTCGTCGTAGGTCGGCAACCCTGTCTCGGTATCCAGCGCGACCAGCCAGCCGCCCCCGGTGCTTTCACAGAAGTTGGTCCCCGTGCTGGAGGTGCTGGTAGAGAAGACCACCAGGTTGGAGAGCAGGTTGGCCGGCTCGACCAGCTCTTCCTGCTCGGAGGCATCCAGATCCAGATACCAGCCGAAGCGATCGCTGTCCTGATCTTCCAGCTGGCTGGGGTAATAGCTGAAGCTGTCGCCACCGAGAGTCCGTCCAGTCAGCTCCCCGTTGGTGTAGCTGCCACTGACGAAAGTCCGCTCCTCGAGGTTGCTGCGCATCAAGCTGGTGTGACTGCCACCGGCATCCAGCACGGTGTAGAGGCTCTGGGTGACCCAGGCCTCGTCCTCGGCATCAGCGTACATGTCCTGCCCTGTTCCGAAGGACACCAGCAGGTTGGGCGAAGACATGGTCTGGGTGCCTCCGGAGTAGCGACTCAGCGTCGGTTTGACCGTGATCGGTTGCAGCGCATCCGTCTGGCACTCCCCGCCAGTCAGGCTGGTAGCACAGGCCGTGAACAGCCGCGTGACACTCCACTTGCTGCTGTCGTCATCACTGAGATCGAACTTCCACAACCGCCCCTGAAGATCCCCCCCATAGGCAAAATCGACGGTGCCATTGCTGTCGATATCAGCAACCTGCAGATTGGCCAGGCCGCCGGTCACCCCACTGGGGGACAGCTTGGCGATCACGCCGCCGGCATTGACTCCATCGAGCTCCAGCGCGAACAACGTCGGCGCGGCGTTCTCATCGGCCGTTTCCAGGCCATTGCCGACCAGCACCGCACTGTCACCATTGTTCAGTGACACGATATGCGCACTGCCGAAGACATGCCCCATGTCATCATCGTCGCTTGAGCCGAATTCCCAGCGCACTACATCATCTTCATCGAAGTCTTCACCCGCCACGGCCTTGGTGACATTGAGCGCGAACAGGCCGCGTCCACCGCCCGCCAGACCGGATACCAGCCACTCCTCGCCATCCAGACTGGCGATACGCACTTCACCATCGACATAATAGCGATGCTGATAGCCCGGGTCGGTCAGATAGCCCAGCCCTGCGTCGTCCTCTTCGCTATAGAGCAGCTCCGGAATGTAGGCGAACTGCTCGCTACCGGTATTGAGGTCGAAGGCGTGCAGCATGCCGTCGTTGGCCCCGACGAAGACACTGCCCTGTGTCGTCGAGTCCTCACGTGTCACGACGACTGGCGATGAGCCGATGATGTCGCCCAGCTGCACGCCAGTGCGATTGCGCAGACCATCGCCCTCATATTCATCACTGCCCCGCAACCACTCGATCGCTGCCTTCACATGGTCATCGGTAGAGTTGCCACCGACCTCCATGCGCGCGAGATCGTTGCGCTGGCTCGAACTCAGCCGGCCCGCGTTGTCGGTCGTGAACTCGACGCCGTTCCCCCCGGACATGGTGAAGACCGTACGTGACTCGAGGCCATCCTCCTCTGCCAATGCCTCACTCAGCTGGGTGGCAGCACTCCAGAGCTGGTCTTCATCCTCGACATCCTTGCCCTCCTGTACCGAGGAGGCCACTACATCTCCCGTCCAGGTCGAGGCGGAATAGCGGCTCTCGACCAGTCGGCTGTCCGTCTCGACACTGGCCGTCGTCAGATTGGTAGATAGGCCGCTGACACTGTTGCCTACCGCGACGATCTCGGAGGCGATCGCCGCCAGCGCCGAGACGAGATCCGTCGGGCTGGAGGCATTGAAGTAGGAGCCCCCGCCATCGATGGCGGCCTGTTCCAGATCATCGATGGTGCTGGAGCTGCTCTCCAGAACACGTTTTTTATCACTCCATTCATCGCTGTCTGAATCAACTCCAAATGCGACAGTGTAGGTCGTCATTATTTGATTTTCATAGGTACCGCTCCCAAAATCAGGAAGTAAATCATTATTAGCATAATAATAGGCCACATCTGCCAAGGTAGTGCTACCAGCCTCAACATACTTATAGGAGAACCAAGAATAAACCAGGTTATACCATGACCTACCATCTTTATTAGCATCACCTATAGTATTTTCGAGTTCAGATGATAAGGTTGTACTTCCTGAATTCCAAAAACCATCTGTAACCAACACTGTGAAATTCTGTTGGCACATCCCTCCCTCGTCATTAGAGAGAATAGGAGAGTTACCTAAGGTTGGGTATTTCCCCTTATAGTATTCACCTGCATGGTAGAGTGCTTCCCGTAAGGGTGTCCCGCGATAGCTCGAATTGTCACTTATCTCCGTATTTACTATAGCCTTTTGGACTTCTTCTAGATGCTTGTTACCGCTATCACTAGTAGTCACTAACTCGACCACAACTCCTAAAACATTGGTCACTAACTCGACAACTTTATCGACTATATCATCAACAATAACTTTTTCTGACCCAGATCGCGGATTTATAGTTAAATAACCAGTGCGATAATCGGTACCAGACAATAGCTCCAAACTCGCGGCTTTACCTACGCTTAGTCGATTACGATAGTAAGTAAACCAATTTGCATAGTTAACTTTCTCTTCCTTAGAAAGAGTTGGGCTAGATATCATGACCTTCGTATTGCTTTTGCATCCCTGCCCAGTATAGTAACGAAAGTTAAGTTTCGGATCGGTCAAATCAACTACATTATCCCATGAACTTCCTTTATTGAAGTCAATCCATGCAGCAGTAGGATCCATGTTATTATAACGTTCTTCAGATTCGCCTTTTCTCCAGGGAAGATAAGTTTGATCCGGGTCGTAGGCCTGCTTATTCTCTTCTGCACAAAAGAACTTATTATCCAAGTCCAGTGGCTGATAGTCTCCACAAATCGTACGATTACCCTTGGTCCAACAATCATTGTAAACCAGATCGTAAGACTGCTCAGACTCCCCACCCTCAAAAGTGTCTTCAAAAGACATCGAGCCCGAATCATCCAGCACCAGCAGGACGTTGGGGGTAACACCGACACTCTGGGTGGTGGGCAACTGAAGTAGCGTGTCGCTATCTGCCAGCACGGGCAAGGCGACCAGCAGTCCGCCTGACAGCAAGACCGGCAGGTGAATACGACGCAAGCCGCTGCGGCGGGGTGAGTGCTTCGATTTCATCGATAGATTCCCTTCAATCGGCCATCATGATTTCGCTTTGCACCACTGCCAGTGCACGCTTCTTGCTATCAGGGTCACCTGCGCTCTCAAGACTCCAACCAGCGGCCGTGATGCGGAAGGCTTTCAACAACTGACTGCTGCTCAGGTTATCGTCATTCAGAACGCCTTCCGTCGTCTCCCCCAGATACTCGATGACATAGTTGCCGTTGTCAGCCGCATCACCGCTCAAGACACCTTCCCCCTCCCAGGCGTCTGCCTGCAGAGGATCGAAGCCCAGCTCCTCCCCCACCGTCACGTCGTAGAAGCCGTCCCCATCGAAATCATCCAGGGTCAGCTCCCCCTCGAGCAGACGACTCTCCGCCTGTTGCTGAAGGCTCTCGGCCTCGGCATAGGCGTTGTCGTAGAACTGGGTATTCATCAGCATGCGGGTCTGCAACTGGGTATCCTCATTGCCCGTCACTGCCATCACGCCGACCACGATCAGCATGATCAACACGACCAGCAATGCCATCCCCTGCTGACGAGGATGCCGGGGGGCGTTCATCTGATTCATAGACCGATATTCCTCGGGCTCAGGGTAATGTCGAAGGTACGTTCCAATTCACCATCATCCTCACCCTCGACGTTGATCGTCGGTGGCGTCTTGAGGGTCAGGCTGATGTGGATACGTCTGACGCTACCCCAGTCATTTGCGGCTTCCACTTCCGCCGCGCTGCGCTCTACTGCGAAACGACTCGCACTGCCACTGCCCGAGGCCGTATCGAAGGACAGGTCCAGCGCTTCGACGTATCGCGCCACTTCTTCATCACAGCCTGCGGTCGGGTCACCATCGACATCTTCTCCGTTCAGGCACAGACGGACGGGAGAATCGTCATCGGTCTGCGACAGCAGCAGATACCAACGCTGCAACGGGTAGACATATGCCTGGGTCTGCTGGGCACCGCCGTAGCCATGTTCCACAGCACTCGACAGATCCAGTGAATTGCTGCCATCGCCCGCCAGGCGAGCGATATCACCACTCTCGCAGTCACTGATCAGCACGACGCTATCCGCCTCCAGCGTATCGGCGGCGTAATCTTCAAGTGCCAACGACGTATCCCCCTGAGCGACACTCGACCCGAGCTGCCAGCCACGCTGCGCTCCCAGTGCGGGTACCTGCAGGGCCAGGCGGTCGTAGGTGACCCCCGCCACCGTGTCGGACTCGGCCGTCAAGGGAGCATCGGACAGCGCGTGGCTGCCGGTGCCATCACTGACACTGCTCACCGACGCACAGCCGGAAAAACCGGCATTGCGCACCAATGGCTGCAAGCGACGCGTGACATGGCGCGCAGACTCCTGCAGGTAGGACACGGCAGACGTCGTGTTGAGGGTTGAGCGCGAGGCGAGAAAGTACTCCAGCGCCATGGCGGAAATGAACAACCCCAGCACCAGCGCCAACATCAATTCGACCAAGCCGACGCCCTGCTGGGCACGCCGTGAAGGCATCGAGCGAGGCGCCCTTGGCGAGCGCGACGCGCAGGCTCGCCGCGAGAGAGAGACTTTCAATGACATCAGGGCACCACTCGTATCTGTAGGGTCTCGCTCAACGCCTGAGCATCGGCGTCCATGCTGTCTGCGTTCTGACCCAGCGGCGCGGCACCGCTCCAGCCGAGGGTCAGTGTCAGAAGATCACTCCCGCTGCTGGCGATGGCCCCGACCGGCGCGTTCAGTCCACTGTCCTCAAGCCGGTCCGCCCACACCGCTACATCGCGTGCCGCCAGCTCAGCAACACTGCAGGGACAATTGCCGGGATTGCCCGCGCTCTCGGTGTCGAGGCCAGCGTAGTCATCCACGCCGTCAGGGTTGGCCTGGATACGCTCCGCCATGCTGATCAACAGGATGCGAGCTTCGGTACGCGCATAACTCTCGTTGTTGGCCTGCAGGCTCTCCATCTGCATGAGCCCGAAACCCAGCAACGTCAGCCCCATCAGCAACAGGGCGATCAGAGCCTCCAGCAGACTGGTACCTTGTTGCCCCTTTCTCGCGGGATGCGAGCCCACCTCAGCAACTCTGGTCATCGCTGCCATATGTCTCCGTCAGTACTCGTCCAATGGGGGTCAATTCAAGCTGGCGATGGCCCTGACCACCCGACTGGTCACAGATCAACAGCCAGGTGGAGTCCGGTGTCGCGCCCTGGTCATCAAAGGTCACGCCGGCGACATCTGCCTGCACGGTGATGGCGGCATCGAACAGACGCAACAGATCATCGCCCAGCGATACCCGAGCATCCGCCTGAGTGCCCTGCACGACCGCCCAGCCATTGCTCCAGCGGGTCGAATTCATGCAGGCATCACCCGCGGCATTCAGCGGACAGAGCGTGATGCTGCCACCACTGGCCACCGCCTCGCTGCGCGCGTAGTTGACCGAGGCAATGAGTGTCTCGGCGGTACTGGTCACGGCATTGCGCGCGACCACTCCCTGCCAGGCGGGGACGGCGATCGTGATCGTGATGACCAGCACTGCCAACGTGATCATCAGCTCGATCAACGTGAATCCTTGCTGCCCCTCCTGCTGACGTGTGCGTCGAAGCGCATGAAAAACTGACATCGTCATATCCCTGAGAAACACGCAGGCGAAGGTGCCCTTCGCGATGTGAAATGGGGCAATGTAACGTCAACCAGCCACATAATGGAATTATTATGTTACATAGAATTACCTGACATCCCACAAATTACTCATATTCATCATTGTTTCATCTTTGGTGGCGCGAGTTTCTGGACAACGAAAAGCCCCGATCCAAAAGAATCGGGGCTCGTGTCTGCTGCAAACGGGTGGCAGGGTGTGCTGCGTTACCAGCAATTGCTACTGTCGGTGCCTTCTGAATCTGCCAATACCGCAGCTCCCTTGATACCCAGCTCCGTCAACGTGAAAGTGGCACAGTCCTCATCATTGGCCTGACTGCCCGTGGCAGTGGCCGTCAGCGTATAGCTGTCGGCGTCCCCCGCGACGGCCAGTGTATAGAAGCCCTCCTCGCTGGCCGTATCAGCCTGTCCAAGCCCGATCCCGTCTCCGCCGAGCCCCAGAGCATCATCACAGTCCGTGGCGGTAGTCACACTGGCGGTCGCATATTCTCCGCAGGTGGCCATGATGCGCTCCTGGGTCTGGGCAAGCGCCAGCAGGGACGTGATGGCATCCGTGCGGCGTGAGCGCTCCACCTGATCCTGATAGCTGGGATAGGCGATAGCGGCCAGGATTCCGATGATGGCCACGGCAATCATCAGCTCCATCAAGCCGAAACCACCTTGTGATCGAGAACCGCCAGTTCGTCTGATCATCAACGCCCCCTGCGAAGCAGCGTGATATCGATCACCGGTCTTGGCTCGCCGCGCGGATCGAAGCGTACCTCGACCTCCTGCCCCGGATTGAGGTGGAATGCCCGAAGTTCTCGCCCATTGCGATTGAGGACGCGCGTGGAGGGCAGGATCACGAACCCCATGTCGTTGAGCTGCAGCTGGTCCCCCTCCACCTGGTCAATCACGCCTGTGACGGTCTGCTCCATGTCCAGCTGAATCAAGGTATCTGCCGCCATGGCCGTCCCGCCCCACCCCGTGAGGAGTGCACAGGCTGCCAGTATCCATGCGCCGCCGCTCCGCTGCCACTTGTGTCGTGATGTCTGCATGTTCCCTCTCCTAGCGCAGCTGGTACCAGGCACTACGGCCTTCCAGTCCATCGATCCCGAAGTCCATGGCCATCTCGACCACCTGATTGGTACCGCCCTGACCGACGTACTGGGTATCTCCCAGGAACTTGGGCGAGGTGGGCTCCCCGTCCGTCTTTATCGACAGCACGACCTGATTGTTGACGTTGTCGCTGGCATCCACCTTGCCGTCGCCATTGTAGTCAAAGACCTGCTGGACACTGTTGTTGCTGCGGACCGGTTGCAGGCCATTGCGCAGGCTGAGGGCATTCAACCAGCCGCTGGCACCACCGGTACAGGGGCCATTGCTGCCCGGGATCGTGGTATTGAAGACGATCAGATCGCCACGTACTGCCGGAATCGTCACCAGACGCTCCCCGGAATCGGAAAGCTCCACATACCACCCGTACTGGATGCCATTGTTGTTCTGATTGGCATAATCGACACCCACACCGGTGACGGTACGTGCATCACTGACCCCGGTGATGTTCGTGAAGCTCTGCTTTTCCAGCTGTCCGTGATAACGACGCGTCGTGTCGCCCGTGTGCAATACGCTATAGAAAGACTGCGTCGAGGTATCGATGGCATCCTGCAGTGTCAACAGTTGCCCCGTCCCCCAATAGACATTCAGGTACGGCGTATCGACGGTACTGTTGAAGACACCGCTGCGTGCCACGGCCACTCGCGAGGTGATGGGCTGGCGCGAAGCCGTCGGACAGGTCGATGTCGTGCTGTTCAGAGCCACCGCACATGACTGGAAGAGGCGCGACGTCTCGCCGCTCCCCACGTCATCCAACGAGAAATCACGCATGTCGAACACCCAGACATTGCCGTGAAGATCACCCGCGTATACCCAATCGGTAATGCCATCGGCATCGATGTCCGCCAGCTCCGGGCTCGACATGCCATTGCAGTCGCTGTTGGCAGACGTGCAGGCCCCCCCGGCATTGCTGCCCTGCTGTGAATCCAGCAGCGCGAAGTTTTCCGGGTCCTCCAGATCCACGATGAACAGTTTGGCACGCCCGTCACTATCCGCGTTGTAGCCATTGCCGAAGATGGCGTACCACTTGCCATCATCAAGTCGAGCAACCTGAATGTCGCTGAAGGTGTAACCGAGATCCTCGTGGGTGAATTCCCACTGCACGATATCCGCCGGCGAGGTGCCATTGGACTCCCCCAGCGTGTCGAAGGCTTCGGGATCCGTGATATCCAGCATGTAGACCGCCTTGCCACCCGCGCCAAGCCCCCCCACCAGGACCGAATGCCAGCTGGGAGCGTCTTCCTCTCCCAGTTGTACGTGGACATCGCGCGCGACAGGCGTGGCATCGACGTAATACTGGTGAACATAATTCTGGTCGGCGAGCTGACGAATGCCACGCCCACCCTCGATGCTGAAAGCGGCATATGGCATGTAGGCGAATTTCTCTTCCCCGCTTTCCATGTCGATGGCATGCAACATGCCATCGTTGGCACCGATGTAGATCATCGACTGGCGATCTTCATGCAAGGTCTTGAAGGAGCGGTACGAAGACACTTCCATGTCATTGCGGTAGCTGGCGGAAGGCGGGCCGACGATGGCCGGCGAGGCGTGGACGATATCACCGAGATAGTTGTCGTCACGATCACGGAACAAGGTACCTTCATAGGTATCATCGCCCTTGAGATAGCCGATCAGATTCTCGAGCTCCGACGTTCTCACGGCAAGCGGTGTCCCATTGAGCGTGAGGAAGGTCCCGCTCGTATCCAGAATCTGCCCCGTCAGCTGCGTCACGGTATCACCGACCAGCTCCAGCACGCCGCTCTGCCCGCCGGTCAACCCCAGGGCATTGGCCAGACCATTGCCATTCCCCAGGCCGAGCCCCAGACCGTTGCCGAGAGTCCCGGAGACCCCGTTTGCAGCTTCACGCACGGAGATCAGCACGGCATCGGTCAACAGCGTCTCGTCCAGGAAACCGACGAGGTCGAGAATCTGTTCCGCCTCCAATGAGCCGGCCTCCTCGATATCAAAGAAGAAGGCCTTCTCGTCGACGTCCGAAATCCCCGGATTATAGGTGATCACCTTGCGACTGCTGCTGCGACCGGCATCGTCACGCAACCACTCCGCGACGGACCACTCGGATGTGCTGCTCAAGGTGCCATCGCTGCCGATCTTGCGTGCGACCACATCCCCCGCCCAGTTGGCCGGGTCATAGGTCGTCTGGATGACATAGGCATCACTGGTCTGGCTACCACTGCTGATATCCAGACTGCCGGTGCTGGCAGCACGCCCCGCGATTGACTGGGCGATATTGTTCAATGCATCGATCAGGGCCTGGGGGTTGGCAGCACTCAGATACTCGCCGCGTCCATTCCAGGCGGCATGGCGAAGATCATCAATGGTGGTATTGGTATTGGACACCGGCTGAGGCCAGGTGAAGGAGGTATCGATACCGGATGGATTCTCGGTCAGGGAACCATCCACCCCGAAGCCGACAGTGTAGGTGACCATGTGCTGGGACGGGTTTTCATCCACATCCGGCACGGTGGGAACGCTATTGATCAGATCAGTGCGCAGGTCGGTGCGATAGTAATACATCGCCACGTCACCCAAGGTATTGGAGTAACTGTCACGGTGACTGGCACTGATGTAATCACCGCTGCCACCATCGACATTGCCGACACTGGGACTTGAGCCATTCCAATAGCCATCAGTCATCATGATCGCGTAATTCTGCTGACACATGCCGCCTTCATCCGCACTCAGGATGGGCGCATTATTCCCGGTACTGGCGAAGTATTCGCCGGCATTCTTCAAGGCCGTGCGCAGTGGAGTCCCGCCGGAGGGATAAGCGGTGAACAGCTCTTCCATCAGGTCGTCACGTTCATCGGCATCGGTCATGTCCGCGACGTTGCGGTTGTTGCGCCCCTGGATGGTACGCAGGCCTACCCGAGACTCGTTGGTATCGATGACGCCTGCCATGGCCGACTTGGCAACGGACATGCGGTCGCGGTAATAGGTGAACCAGTTGGCGAAGTTGGTCTTCTGCGCGGCGGACTGCTGGTTGATGTAGGTCTGACGCGTGGTATCCACATAAAGACCATTGCCACTTCGATAGAGCCCGCACTCCTCGAAGTCATACTCGCCGTCACCGTCATTGTCCGTCCAGGGCATGTAATAGACCCCGGTAAGATTGACGGTTGTCGTCGGCTCATAGGGATCCGCGCGCGCCGTCAGGAGCGTCGCGTCGAGGTAATCCGCTCCAAAGCGATCCTTGCCCGCCCAAGGGGCATAGGTGAGCGCCGGATTGTAGGCCAGGACATTGAAGCCATTGCACGAGCCAATGGCGCGGGCAACGCTGGTCTGGGATTGATGACTGACAGTCCCAAAGTTGCTGATCGAGTAGACTCCGGAGTCTCCAAGCACCGACGAGGCGGGCTGATAGCCCCAGTATTCGACGCCCTGATTGAGCGTATCCTCCCAGGCCATGCTGCCCGAATCATCAAGGATGAACAGGATATTGGGCTGAACACCGGTGGCTTCCGTCACTGGCGCACGAGCGATTTCCCCGGGAGCCGCCAGGCAAGGCAGAGCGAAAAGGCATAGGGCACCACTCAGCAGATAACGCATGTTCATGCTCCTCTCAGAAGTAAGGGCCCAGTTCCAACTCGCTTTGCACCACTGTCCAGGAGGCACCATTGCCGCCTCCCAGGCCCATTGCACTGACGCGGAAGGCATCCAGGCGCGTACCGACCGCATTCAATTCGTTGCTGGTATTCAGTGGGGGCTGACCGACCTTGCCCAGATACTCGATCACGTACGCCCCGATCACCGCGCCGTTATCATCATCCAGCGTATCGATGCCATTGGCCTGCCAATCCGCTTCAGAGAGCGGGTTGATCGGCGGCGCATCCTCAGGGAGTGCCAGCATCAGCCCAGCCGAGTCATCGAAATCGCCCAGTTCCCAGGCGCCATTCTCCAGACCCTCCTGCAACGCCCGCTCACCGATGCTGAGGCTGGTCTCGGCGTTGTAATAGGACTGCTCGAAGTTGCGGCTGTTGACGGCCATCCGGGTCTGCAACTGACTGTCCTCCACGCCGGTGACGGCCAGCAGACCGATCACCACCAGCATGACCAGCACGATCAGCAGCGCGATGCCTTGCTGATGCGCGGGCCCCCTCGTTGCCGCACAGGGCCCGGATGTTGACGGCGATGTATGCATCAGCTGCCCCTCAGTTGCAGATTGCGCGGCGTGAACGTGAGATTGAAGGTGCGTGTCAGACGGCCATCGTTATCTCCGCCCGGCACCACGCCTGGCAGGCTCTCGAGTGTCAGGGCGATCTCGATGCGACGCACCTCATCCCAACGGTCTTCGCTGCGAACCGTGGCGGCAGGCACCTTGACCCGATCGACACTGCCGTTGCCGGTGGTGTCCAGACTGAAGCTGACATCGAAGCCCTCGACGCCAGAGGCCAGCTCTTCGCGCGCAAAGGTGGCATCGATGCGATCGAGATACAGCGCACGCACCGAGCTGTCATTGGCCTGATCATCCAGCCGGAGCTCCCAGGCCTGCACCGGATACAGATAGGCGTTCGATGACTGTGAACTGCCATAGGAACGCGACAGGGTATCATTGGTCTCGATACTGCCTTGGGTCGTCCCCGACACCTTGAAGACATCGGTGCTGTTGCAATCACTGACCAGCGCGAACTCGTCGGTCACGAAGGCCGCTTCACTGCCATTGCGCACGCTCAGCGGTCCGCCCAGTGAGGTCATGCTGCTGATGAGCGTGGTCTCATCGCCATCCTTGCTGGCGGCGACGAACGTCAGATTGAAATAGCTGAGGCTACGCTGGGTACGCTGCTGCCCACCGAAGGGCGCCGTGAGATCGTGGGAGTCATCCACTGAACTGGCATTGGTGATATCACGACTGTTGGCACACCCCGCGTAGCCCACATTGCGCATGAGGGGCTGAAGCCGGAACGAGACATAACGCGCCGACTCCTGAAGATAGGACAGGGCTTCCTGGGTACTCACGGTACTGCGTGACGTCGAGAACATCTGCACCGCCATCGCCGTGATCAGCAGACCCAGCACCAGACTGATCATCAGTTCGACCAGGCCAACCCCCGCCTGATGCGCGCGAGAGGCTGGAGAGCGAGAGAACTTCTTGCCAGCGATAGAGACACGCGGGTTCATGGCTCCACCTCGAAGCGATATGCCTGGATATCCATTCCACCATTGAGCGTATCGCTCCATTGCACCTGGACACTGACGTCATGCACCCCGATACCGGCACCGCCGACCAGGCGCTCGTCTACCGTCACGTTGCCGACACCGCTGGTCAGAGTGGAACCCTGAATGGCCGTTCGCCAGTCGATCACATCCTGATTGGCCAACTGAGCAGGCGTGCAGTCTGACGAGCATCCATTGTCCGGTGGGTCCTGCGTATCGGCACCATCGTATTGCGCAATGGCTTCGAGATTGGCCCGGATGCGCTCGGCCATGTCCAATGACAGCAGCTGTGCCACCGTATTGCTGTAACTGACGCGCTGGTGCTGCAACGTCTGCACCTGCAGCAGCCCCAACCCCAGCAAGGAGACACCAAGCAGCAGCACGGCCACCAGCGCCTCGATCAGACCGACGCCACGCTGTCGATGCGCCGTCGCGATCTTCGGAGGGTTACGCCTTGTCATGAGCAATCACCTCCCGTCTCGAGTCTCACGCGCCCTGAAGGCGCCACCACCACGGAAGTGGAATCCGAGGCTGCGCAGAACACCAGCGTGCTGTTGC
This sequence comes from Cobetia sp. BL01, assembly GCF_056493605.1. Taxonomy (NCBI): domain Bacteria; kingdom Pseudomonadati; phylum Pseudomonadota; class Gammaproteobacteria; order Oceanospirillales; family Halomonadaceae; genus Cobetia; species Cobetia sp. BL01. The sequence goes on from NZ_JBVBEE010000011.1 coordinate 29,358, forward strand.
CGCTGTTGAGTGTGCCGCGATCGTTGAAGGTGATACGACTGGCACCGCCGGATTGCGCCACCGAGTTGCTGCCCTGATGAACCCACATGCGATCCCCTGCCGTGAAATTGGCCCCACTGCCTTCATACACCACCCAGCCATTCGACCAGTCCGCATCGCAGACAGTGGGATTCGGCGTGGCAACGCTCGGAGCATAGGGACAGACGCTGACCATGGTGCCGCGACTGGTCGCGGCACTGCGTGCCATCGCCAGGGCATGCGTCAGGGCGCGAACGTCGGACTCCACCTGAGAGCGCTGTACCATCCCTTGCCAGGCAGGCACCGCCCAGGCAGCGATGATGGCGATGATCGCCACCGTCACCACCAGCTCGATCAGCGTGAAACCGCGTGAATGACGCATGATGTCAGGCTCCCCGGCCTCTCGTGGCCTCTCATGCAACGCGAAAGGCAGTTCTCTCCCGACCCGATGTCGAGAGGATGGTCTCGCAGACTTCACCAACACCGCCCCCCTCCTTCCGCGCCGGTATTCATGACCTCATCCATCCACAGAATGCCGCAGTCATCGTTGAGCTGTGCTCCCTGCGGAGTGGCTTGCAACACGAAGGTGCTCGGCGTGAGGCTGCGATAGGAGATCAGGTAGCGCAGATTGCCGCCGGCATCCTCGATACTGCTGACGCCATCGGCTGGCAACTCACCCTCCAGCACCGGCGCCTCGGAGAAATCGTGTCCATAGAAGCCATGCAACTGCCTGGCCTGCTGGCCCAGCGCCTGCTGAGCATGAGAACGCCAGCTGCGCTCCACGTACCCGAGATAGGATGGCACTGCTACCGCCGCCAGAATCCCGATGATCGCGACCACCATCATGACTTCGATGAGCGTGAAGCCTCGTGCTCCTCTGGGCCCGCACGCTCCCGCTGCCCCGCGTCGTGCACGAGCACCGATGACGCTTTTGGCTAGGGGATGGCATGGCATGCCGATATCTCCAGAGGTGGCTTACCCTCCATTATGTATCATTTTCGTAACTGAGCATTACATTTTTTTTCATATATCCTCAGGCCAGATCAACGCTCACCGGAATGATCAGGGCATTGAGAACATGCGCAATAACTCACAAAGAGCCAGATATTGCGGATCAGACATGAAAAAAGCCGCGACAGAGTCGCGGCTTTCAGATGACCAATGACTTACAGAGCGTTACAGCTCGCGAATCTGATCCGAGGCGATCAAGCGCTCCTTGAGCTCCTTGGGCATGGAGAAGACGATATTCTCCTCCTGACCTTCCAGTTCCTCGGGCGCCGAAGCCCCCAGTGCCATCAGGCGATCGATCACGCCCTGCACCAACACTTCGGGCGCACTTGCGCCTGCCGTGATCCCGATACTGCCGATACCCTCGAGCCAGGCGGCCTCGATCTGCTCGGCATCATCGATCAACCAGGCTGGGGTCTGCATGCGCTCGGCCAGTTCGCGCAGGCGATTGGAGTTGGAGCTGTTGGGGCTGCCGACCACCAGCACCACATCGCAGGCTTCCGCCAGCATGCGTACGGCGTCCTGACGATTCTGGGTCGCGTAGCAGATATCGTCCTTGCGCGGCCCCTGAATCGCCGGGAAGCGTTCGCGCAGCGCATCGATCACACGCGCCGTGTCATCCATGGACAGTGTGGTCTGGGTGACGAAGGCCAGCTGATCCGGGTCCTTGACCTCCAGGCGCGCCACATCGGACTCGTCCTCCACCAGGTGGATGGTGCCACCCTTGGAGGTGTCATAGCGGCCCATGGTGCCCTCGACTTCCGGGTGACCCTCATGGCCGATCAGCACGCAATCCTGGCCCTTGCGCGCATAGCGCAGCACTTCCATGTGCACCTTGGTCACCAGCGGACAGGTGGCATCGAAGACCTTGAGGTTGCGACGCTCGGCCTCTTCCTGCACCGCACGCGAGACACCGTGGGCCGAGAAGATGACGATGACGTCATCCGGCACTTCGTGCAGTTCCTCGACGAAGATGGCGCCGCGCTCCTTGAGGGAGTCGACCACGAAGCGATTGTGCACCACCTCGTGACGCACGTAGATCGGCGGCCCGAACACGTCGAGCGCCCCGTTGACGATATCGATGGCGCGATCCACTCCGGCGCAGAAACCGCGCGGGTTGGCCAGCTTGATCTGCATGACAGGCTCCGCTTGATGGCAAGGGGCACACGTGTGAGGCGCCCCTGGAAAAGAAGACTCAGTGCGTGGTCGCGGGGGCGACGGACAGCACCTCGACCTCGAAGGTCAGGGTACGCCCGGCCAGCGGGTGGTTGAAGTCGACCTTGACGTCACGCTCATCGATCTCGCGAATGATGCCCGGCAGCTCCGAGCCTGACGGCTCGGCGAAGGACATCACCATGCCGACCTCGATGTCGTCATCGAAGCTCTTGCGCGCCACGGTCTGGACATTCTGCGGATTGTGCTGACCGAAGGCATGCTCCGGCGTGACCGTGAAGCTGCCGGTCTCACCTGCCGCCATGCCCATGATCGGCCGCTCGAAGCCCGGCGGCAGGTTGCCATCGCCTACCTGGAAGGTGGCCGGCGTCTTGTCGAAGGTGGAATCCACTTCGGTACCGTCTTCCAGACGCAGACGGAAATGGAGGCTGACCTCCATGTTTTCGGCGATACGATATTCGCTCATGCTGACCTCGTTTGCGCCGCTCACTCGGAGCGGCCACGGAAGGATTCGATGATCAGTGCCACGGCTCCCAGGCTGATGGCGACGTCCGCCACATTGAAGGCCGGGAAGAAGGCATTGCCCCAGTGGAAGGACAGGAAGTCCACCACGTAACCATGCACGACACGATCATAAAGATTGCCCAATGCGCCACCCAGTACCAGCGCGATGCCCAGCGCCGTGAAGGTCTCGTGGCGCTTGAGGCGCGCAAGCCAGATGCTCAGGCCGATGGCCGCCACCACGGCGATGCCGGCGAACAGCCAGCGCTGCCAGCCGTCATGACCGGCCAGGAAACTGAAGGCCGCGCCGGTATTGTGCAGCAGCGTCAGATTGAAGACCGGCAGCACCTCGTTGGCCTGACCGTAGATCAAAGAACTGCTGGCCAACCACTTGGTGGTCAGATCCAGCACCACGATCACCACTGACAGCCACAGCCAGCGCAACGGCGAACGCATCGGCTCACTGGCGGCCGAGCCGGCCTCACTGGCAGGCGGTTGTGAAGAAGACGTCATGTTACCTTCCTGTCGGGGATGCCATGGGCATCCCTGCATGAAATGAATCCGTCGGCGGCAAGACACGAACGCCGGGCCAGAGCCCGGCGTTCGATATCAGCGCTCAGCGGAGGCTGAACGATGCCGCGGTCGCGTCAGCGATCACGCGAAGTGACGCGTCTCGCCTTCGCCATCCGGCAGGTTGGTCACGCAGCGGCCACACAGGGTCGGATGTTCCGGCAGGGTGCCGACTTCCGGACGGTGGTGCCAGCAACGTTCGCACTTGGCATTCTCGCTGACCTTGACCGCCACCTTGAGGCCGGACACTTCGGTCTCTTCTGCGTCACCCGCAGCATCGAGAGGCGCCAGGGTCACGCCGCTGGTCAGCATCACGAAGCGCAGCTCGTCGCCGAGACTTGCCAGCAGTGCTTTTAGCTCGTCATTGACGTAAAGGGTGACTTCCGCCGCCAGGCCATTCTTGACCAGACCGGCGTTGCGCGCGCCTTCCAGCGTCTTGTTGACCGCCTGCTTGACGTGCAGCACCTGCTCCCAGAACTCACGCCCCATGGGGGCATCATCCGCCAGCGTGGTCAGGCCGGTGTAGGCCGTCTCCAGGAAGATGGTGTCCTTGCGCGGACCCGGGATGTTGGCGTAGATCTCTTCTCCGGTGAAGGAGAGGATCGGCGCCATCCAGCGTGCCAGCGCCTCGATCACGTGATACAGCGCCGTCTGACAGCTGCGACGCGCACGCGAGTTCGGCTGCGTGGTGTACTGGCGGTCCTTGATGACATCCAGATAGAAGCCGCCCAGCTCACGCGAGCAGAAGGTCAGCACCTGCTGATAGATATCGAGGAAGCGGTATTCCTCGTAGGCCAGCTCGACACGTGCCTGCAGCTGGGCGGCACGATCGACCACCCACTGGTCCAGCGCCAGCATGTCGTCGAAGGCCAGCGCATCACGCTCGGGCTCGAAACCGTTCAGGTTGGACAGCAGGAAGCGCGAGGTGTTGCGAATGCGGCGATAGGCATCGGCAGTCCGCTTGAGGATCTCGTCCGAGACGGCCATCTCACCGGAATAGTCATTGGAGGACACCCACAGGCGCAGAATGTCGGCACCCAGCTTGTCCATCACCTGCTGCGGCGCGACCACGTTGCCCACTGACTTGGACATCTTGCGGCCCTGCGCATCGACGGTGAAACCGTGAGTCAACAGTGCCTTGTAGGGCGCGTGGCCGTCGATGGCACAGCCGGTCAGCAGTGACGAGTGGAACCAGCCACGGTGCTGGTCGGAGCCTTCCAGATACAGGTCGGCACGCGGACCTACCTCGTGACCATGCGGATGCGAGCCACGCAGCACATGCCAGTGAGTCGTGCCGGAATCGAACCACACGTCCAGCGTGTCGGTGACCTTCTCGTAGTTCTCGGCCTCTTCGCCCAGCAGCTCCTGGCTGTCGAGTGACCACCAGGCATCGATGCCGTGCTCGGCGACTCGATCCGCGACCGCTTCCATCAGCGCGACGCTGTCAGGGTGCAGTTCGCCAGTGGCGCGATGCAGGAACAGCGGAATCGGCACGCCCCAGTTGCGCTGACGCGAGATGCACCAGTCAGGGCGGTTGGCGATCATGCTCTTCAGGCGCGCCTGGCCCCAGGCAGGAATGAAGGTGGTGTCCTCGATGGCGGACAGCGCCTTGTCACGCAGGGTCACGCCATCGGTGCCGGCGATGTCCATGCCGACGAACCACTGGGCCGTGGCGCGATAGATGACCGGCGTCTTGTGGCGCCAGCAGTGCATGTAGCTGTGGGTGATCTTCTCGTGCGCCATCAGCGCGCCGAGTTCTTCCAGACGCGCGACGATGTTCGGGTTGGCCTTCCAGATGAACTGGCCACCGAATTCCGGCAGGTCCGGCACGTAGACACCGTTGCCCTGCACCGGGCTCTCGATCTCGTCGAAGCTCATGCCGTAACGACGGCAGGTGTGGAAGTCATCCTCGCCGTAGGCCGGCGCGGAGTGGACGATACCGGTACCGGCACCGGTCTCGACGTAGTCGGCCAGATAGACCGGCGACAGACGATCGTAGATCGGGTGACGGAAGTTGAGATTCTCCAGTGCCGCGCCATTGACGGTCGCCAGTGTCTCGCCACTCAGCCCGAAGCGCGCCAGGCTGTCCTCGACCAGCTCCTCGGCGAGCACCAGCAGGCGCTCGCCGGTATCGACCAGCGAGTAGACGAAGTCCGGGTGAACGTTGAGCGCCTGGTTGGCCGGAATGGTCCACGGGGTGGTGGTCCAGATCACGATCGCCGCCGGCTTGCTCAGTGACTCGAGGCCGAAGGCCTTGGCCAGCGCCGCGCTGTCGTCTGCCGCGAAGGCGACATCGATGGCGTCAGAGGTCTTGTCGGCGTATTCGACTTCCGCTTCCGCAAGCGCAGAGCCACAGTCGAAGCACCAGTTGACCGGCTTCAGGCCCTTGAAGACATAACCGCCCTTGACCATCTCGGCCAGCGCACGGATCTCGCCGGCTTCGTTGGCGAAGTCCATGGAGCGATACGGGTTACCCCAGTCACCGACGATGCCGAGACGGATGAACTCGTGCTTCTGACCTTCCACCTGCACGCCCGCGTATTCGCGGCACAGGTGGCGGGCTTTCTCGGACTCGAGATGCTTGCCGTGGGTGGTCTCGACCTTGTGCTCGATGGGCAGACCATGACAGTCCCAGCCCGGCACGTAAGGCGCATCGAAGCCCGCCATCGTCTTGGACTTGACGATGATGTCCTTGAGAATCTTGTTGACGGCGTGACCGATGTGAATATTGCCGTTGGCATAGGGAGGGCCGTCGTGGAGCACGAAGCTCGGACGGCCCTTGCCTGCTTCACGCAGACGCGCGTAGAGGTCAATCTCGTTCCAGCGGGCCAGTTGGTCCGGCTCACGCTTGGGGAGATTGCCGCGCATCGGGAAGTCGGTATCGGGCAGATTCAAAGTGTGCTTGTAGTCGCTCATAGCCTTTCGGGTCAGCCGTCGTGGGGGCGGGAAGCCTGAGCTTCCCGAGCTGTGGAATCAGACACCTCAGCAGTGCCGTGTAAGGGTGCCGTCGGCGCATTCATCAGTGCGCTCAGCGGACGGCTGGCCAGCGGCAGGTCAGCCATCGAGGTCATGCAATCGAGCAATGCCTGCTCATCACTGGCGGGCGTCTCGCCTGCAGCCAGCGCGAAGAAGCGGCGTGCCAATGCGATATCGGCGTAGATGGCGGCCTTGAGAGCTTCCAGGCCATCGAAGCGCTGCTCGCCACGCAGGAAGGCACAGAAGCTGACACGCATCGACTGGCCATAGAGGTCCTCCGCGAAGTCCAGCAGGTGAACCTCAAGGACCGGGCGCGGCGTGCCGACCGTCGGGCGCCAGCCGATATTGGCTACCGCCGGGCAGGCGCGGCCATCGGCCAGATGCGCCATCACCGCGTAGACGCCGGAGACCGCCAGCGGCGCATTCGGCAGCGGCAGATTGGCGGTCGGCACGCCGATGGTACGCCCCAGCTGACGGTCCGCGACCACGCGCCCCTGCCAGTGATGGGCTCGTCCCAGCAATCTGGCGGCCAATGCCATGTCACCCGCGGCCAGTACCTTGCGCACGCGAGTGCTGGACACACGCTCACCGGCGATCTCGAAGGTGCGGGTATGCTCCACCGCGAAGCCCTCGGCGGCGCCGATGCGCTCCAGCAGCGCGAAGTCACCGGCACGATCACAGCCGAAGCGGAAGTCGTCGCCGACCACCAGGTGGCGCACGCCGAGGCCATCGATCAGTACCTGCTCGATGAATTCACGGGCCGACAATGAGCGCAGCGCCTCATTGAAGGGCAGGCACAGCACGCGCTCGGCGCCGTGGCTACCCAGCAGGCGGACCTTTTCCGCCAGTCGCGTCAGGCGTGGCGGCGCCTTGTCACCCGCGAAGAACTCGCGCGGCTGCGGCTCGAACACCACCACCGTGGCCGGCAGCCCATAGGCCGCCGCGCGCTCGCGCAGTTGCTCCAGAATCGCCTGGTGGCCGAGGTGCACCCCATCGAAATTGCCGATGGTGGCCACGCAGCCGCGACTGCCATCCTGCTTGCGCAGGCGGGCGAGATTGTGGAGTCCTCTGATCAAGTCCATGCGTGCATCACACAAGCCGCCGAAAGTGGTCGATTATAGCGAAGGGGCACGGCGCTGACAGCCACCGTTGCCCCACCAGAGAGAAAACTGCTGGAACGCGAGATGTGAATCGAGAGTCGGGGCTCAGCCCTGCATGCGGAAGTGGCGCGGACGTATGCCGCAAAGCCCCAACCACAGTGCATAGACCAGCACACCGCCGACGACCAGCGCCCCCATCATCGCACAGCGCTCCCACAGGCCCCAACCGAGCCAGGTGGTCCAGTCCGGTGACAGCCACAGCAGGCCGCCGCCCATCAGGGCGCAACCGCCAATCAGCGTCAGCGAATAGCGCCCCCAGCCCGGCTGGAAGCGCAGCACACCCTCGCGATACAGGCCACGCGCCAACAGCCCGGCATTCAGGAAGGCCGACAGCGCCGTGGCCAATGCCAGGCCCGCATGGGCCAGCGGCACGATCAGCGCGAGGTTGAAGGCCATGTTGGCGACCATCGCGATGATGCCGATCTTGACCGGCGTCTTCGTGTCCTGACGCGCATAGAAGCCCGGTGCCAGCACCTTGATCAGCATGAAGGCCAGCAGCCCGAAGCTGTAGGCCCGCAGGCTCTGGGCCGACATCACCACATCATTGTCCGTCATCGCCCCATAGTGGAACAACGTGATCAGCAGCGGCTCCGCGAGCACGCCCAGCGCCAGCGCCGCCGGCACGCCGATCAACAATACCGAACGCAGCGCCCAGTCGAGCATCTTCTGGAAGTGCTCCAGCGACTGCTCCGCGTGACGCTTGGAGAGCGCCGGCAAAATCACGGTGCCGATGGCGATGCCGATGATGCCCAGCGGCAGTTCGACCAGCCGGTCGGAGTAATAGAGCCACGACACGCTGCCGGTGACCAGAAACGAGGCCAGCACGGTATCCAGCAGCAGGTTGATCTGCGAGACCGAGACCCCGAACAGCGCCGGTGTCATCAACTTGAGGATGCGCCGCACGCCTTCGTGGGCGAAGTTCGGCCATGGCTTGGGCATCAGGCCAAGACGCAGCAGGAACGGCACCTGGAACAGCAGCTGCACGCCACCGGCGATCAACACGCCCCAGGCCAGCGCCATGGCGGGTGTCTCGAAACGCGGTGCCAGCAACAGCGCCGCGCCGATCAGGCTCAGGTTGAGCAGCACCGGGGTGATGGCCGGCACCGCGAAGCGATTCCAGGTATTGAGCACGCTGCCGGCGAAGGCGGTCAACGAGATCAGCAGCAGATAGGGGAAGGTCAGGCGCAGCATGTCACCGGTCAGCGCCAGCTTGCCGGCATCGTCACCGAACCCGGGCGCGAAGACCCACACCAGCCAGGGCGCGCACAGCATCGCCAGCGCCGTGATCAGCGCCAGGATGACGCCGAGACTGCCACTGACGGCATCCAGCAACTCGCGGACCTCTTCCCGCGTGCGCCGGGTCGCATACTCGGACAGCACCGGAATGAAGGCCTGATTGAAGGCCCCCTCGGCGAACAGACGACGCATGAAGTTGGGGATCTTGAAGGCCACGAAGAAGGCATCCGCCCCGCTGCCTGCCCCCAGCAGACTGGCGATGATCACGTCTCGCGCCAGCCCCAGCACCCGCGACAGCATCGTCATCACGCTGACGATCAGTCCGGAGCGCAGCAGTCCCGCGCGCACCGGCAGGCTGTCTCCACTGCTGGTCTCTGCCTGAGCCGTCGCCTGAGAGCCAGTCTGCACGGCCTGGCGACCCGACTCTTTCCCGACATCCTGATCGCCTCTGGGCGACTCATCCTGCGGCTTGCTCACCCTGACCCCCCTTTCACTTCCCTGATCCGATACCGATGCCATCCAACACGATAGACAGACACAAAAAAACCGGCCGAAGCCGGTTTTTTCACGCGAACACGTCTTAGACAGCCAGTGCCTTGACGCGTGCGTTCAGACGGCTCTTGACGCGAGCGGCCTTCTTCTTGGACAGGATGTCCTTGTCGGCGTAACGGTCGAGGACCTTCTGCGCGACATTGAAAGCGGCCATGGAAGCAGCGTGGTCACCAGTCTTGACGGCCTTCAGCACGTTCTTGACGCTGGTACGCACGGCGGAACGCTGTGCGGAGTTGTGCTGACGACGGACTTCAGCCTGACGAGCGCGCTTGCGAGCTTGCTTGGAGTTTGCCACTTTGATGCTCCTTATGAGTCCACCCGTAGGCGCGTACTCATGAACTTGAATTTGGAAGACGTTGTCGCGGGGCGACAGCGGGTCCGGTCATCTCTCGCTTTCGACACTTGACGTGAAGACCATAGAGAAATCAGCGACTTGACGTGGAAGCCCCGCCAAGCCTTCGCCATCGGAGCGGACCAGCTCCCGACAGGACGGCAGAGTCTAGCATGGCCGGACGGATGACTGCCAGCATGAGGCCCGCATCGGCAGGCCTCATGCGCCCTACAGCACGATGAGGTTGTCGCGATGGATCAGCTCCGGCGCCTCGATATAGCCCAGCGCAGCCTCGATCTGATGACTCGGCAGCCCCAGGATGCGCTCGGCATCGACCGCGGAATAGTTGACCAGCCCCTTGGCGATCCGCGCGCCGGATTCATCGACACACTGCACCAGGTCACCGCGCTTGAAGGCTCCCTCGATCTTCTTCACGCCCACCGGCAGCAGGCTGGAACCACGCGTGGTCAGCACGCTGACGGCACCGGCATCCAGCGTCAGGGTGCCCCGCACCTGCAGTTGCCCGGCGATCCAGCGCTTGCGCGCCGCGATCGGCGCATGCTCGGGCAACAGCAGGGTACCGAAGCGCTCGCCAGCGGCCAGGCGCGTGATCACGTCAGGCTGGCGGCCGGAGGCAATCACCGTCAGCGCGCCGCTGCGGGCTGCCAGGCGCGCCGCCCGCACCTTGGTGGCCATGCCGCCACGCCCCAGCACCCCGCCGCCACCGGCGACCTTGACCAGCATCGGGTCATCGGCCTGCGCTTCCTCGATCAGCCTGGCCGCCGGATCATGGCGCGGGTCAGCGTCGTACAGCCCTTCCTGATCGGTGAGCAGCAACAGGGCATCGGCTTCCAGCAGATTGGCGACCAGCGCGCCGAGCGTATCGTTGTCACCGAAGCGAATCTCGTCGGTGACGACAGTGTCATTCTCGTTGATCACCGGCACCACGCGCAGCTCCACCAGGGTACGCAGCGCCGAGCGTGCATTCAGGTAACGCTTGCGATTGGAGAGATCGTCGTGGGTTAGCAGAATCTGGGCGGTGGTCAGGCCGTGACGATGGAAATGCTCTTCATAGCACTGGGTCAGGCCATTCTGGCCGACCGCCGCCGCGGCCTGCAGCTCATGCACGCCACTGGGTCGCGCCGTCCAGCCAAGCCGGGACATGCCGACGGCGATCGCGCCGGAAGACACCACGATCACCTCGATGCCACGCGCATGCAGTGCCGCGATCTGGTCGACCCAACGCCCGATACCGGCATCGTCCAGCCCGCGGCCGTCGTCGGTCAGCAGCGCACTGCCGATCTTGACCACCACGCGCCGCGCCCGGGCCAATGCCTCACGTCCGACCCGACTGCCCATCTCCGCCACTTCCGCCACCTTCTGCTCCGCCACCGCACTATCTCCTGTCATGTGGTCTCCCGCCCCGCTCGGCAGGCTGTGACTGCCCCGTCGCGTCATTGTCCGCTCCCGCCCCGCTGCTGTCATCACCCTCGAGCGGCACCTGCAACGAAAACGCCCCGCCGCGAGACCAGAAGGCTCGGGGCGGGGCGTGAATCGCGAAGCGGGTCGCTCGTCACTCAGTGACTGCCTCGCAGGGCAGCCACCGGACGAACCTCGACCTCAGGGCGCGTATTCGACCTCGACGTCGTAATCGTCGTCATTGAAGTCGTCATCGTCCTCTTCTTCGTCATCCTTCTTGCGCTTGCGACGTGTCAGGCGCTCTTCAGCGCGCTCCAGCGACTCGTTCTCCATGCGCGCCAGCAGGGCGGCGTGCGCCTCGGCAGCTTCCGGATCTTCCGCCAGCTGCAGGCGTTGCTCGCCCAGCCAGCGGTGTGCGGCCTGCACCAGCTCCTGAGTGCCGATACCACTGGCCGCGGAGACGACGAACAGCTCACCTTCCCAGCCCAGACGCTCGACGAGGTCCTTGACCATCGCCTCGCGATCCTCTTCCGCCAGCAGATCGATCTTGTTGATCACCAGCCAGCGCGGCAGCTCCGTGAGTGCCGAGGAGAAGTTCTTGAGCTCATTGAGAATCGCCTCGACCGCATGGACCGGGTCGCTCTCGTCGAAGGGCGCGATATCCACCACATGCAGCAACAGGCGCGTGCGCGTCAGGTGCTTGAGGAAGCGCAGCCCCAGGCCGGCACCATCCGCCGCCCCTTCGATCAGGCCGGGAATGTCGGCCATCACGAAGTGCTGGTGGCTACCGATCTTCACGACGCCAAGATTCGGCACCAGCGTGGTGAAGGGGTAGTTGGCGACCTTGGGCTTGGCCGCGGAGACGGCGCGAATCAGCGTCGACTTGCCGGCATTCGGCATGCCCAGCAGGCCGACATCCGCCATCACCTTCATCTCGAGACGCAGGTTGCGACGCTCACCCCAGGTGCCCTTGGAGGTCTGGCGCGGCGCGCGATTGGTGGAGGACTTGAAGTGGATGTTGCCCAGACCACGACGTCCACCCTGCGCAACCAGCACCAGCTGGCCGATTTCCGTCACGTCACCGATGATCTCGAGGGTTTCCTCGTCGATCACGGTGGTGCCGACCGGCACCTTGACGATCAGGTCCTCACCCGCCTTGCCCGCCATCTGACGGCCCTGGCCGGCGTCACCGCTCTCGGCCTGGTAATAGCGCTGGAACTTGAAGTCGATCAGGGTATTGAGGGAATCATCCCCGATCAGGTACACACTACCGCCGTGCCCGCCGTCACCCCCATCGGGGCCACCACGCGGCACGTATTTCTCACGGCGAAAACTCAGGCAACCATTGCCGCCACGTCCGGCCTCGACAATGATCGACGCTTCATCAAGGAACTGCATGCTGCTCTCTCCTGACGACGACCCGGGCCGTCATGCGACAAAAAAGCCCCGCCTGAGCGGGGCTTCCTTGCAGACCGTCATACGATACCGGGGCATCGTCCAGTCTGCGTAAGCTGTCAGACGTTTCAGGCAGAAACGATGCTGACGAACTTGCGGTTCTTCGGACCCTTGGTCTCGAACTTCACGTGGCCGTCGGCCAGAGCGAAGAGAGTGTGGTCCTTGCCGATGCCAACGCCAGTACCGGCGTGGAAACGGGTGCCGCGCTGACGCACGATGATGTTGCCGGCGATAGCCGCTTGGCCACCGAACAGCTTCACACCAAGGCGCTTGGATTCAGAATCGCGACCGTTGCGGGTAGAGCCCGCCGCCTTCTTATGTGCCATTGGATAATTCTCCTATGGTGGGTAGCGCTGCAATTACGCAGAGATACCAGTGATCTTGACTTCGGTGAACCACTGACGGTGGCCCGCACGACGCATGGAGTGCTTCCGGCGACGGAACTTGATGATGGTGACCTTGTCGCCACGGCCGTGAGACACGACCTCGGCAGCAACCTTGGCACCTTCAACCAGCGGAGCGCCGACCTTGATGTCGTCGCCTTCAGCGACCATCAGGACTTCGTCGAACTGGATAGTTTCGCCAGTGGCGACTTCAAGCTTCTCGAGCTTCAGGGTCTGGCCTTCCTGAACGCGGTACTGCTTGCCACCGCTCTTGATAACTGCGTACATGATTCTCTCCATCGAACTCATCAAGGGTGTGCTCTTGGGTGGCCTGCTGCGAGTGGCGCCCCTTCTGGAGCCATCTGACAGGGAGCGGGATGAGTCACGGCCGCGTATTATAGCGCCGCGTGCCGCGATCGACAAGCAATGTCAAGATGCACACGCCCGACCCGCCGCCAGCCTGCATCCCTGCGCGGGTGCACGCCTTGACGGCCATAGGGGTACCCCATAGCATAACCGGCAAATGGCACGCCACGGCGGCCTCACCTCTCGCTACGGGCACGACGACCTCATGCAAGCCGACGCATCGACCCTTCACGCGGCAGTGGCAGATGACTTCGCCGCCGTAGACCGCACCATTCTCGCGCAGCTCGAGTCGCGCGTGCCGCTGGTCCAGACCATCGGTCAGTACATCATCCAGAGTGGTGGCAAGCGCCTGCGCCCGGTCCTGGTGCTGCTGGCAGCCCGCGCACTCGGCTATCAGGGTGATCGCCACATCAACCTGGCCGCACTGATCGAGTTCATGCACACCTCGACACTGCTGCACGATGATGTCGTCGACGAGTCCAGTCTGCGTCGCGGTCGCTCCACCGCCAATGACACCTGGGGCAATGCGCCCTCCGTGCTGGTCGGTGACTTCCTCTATTCCCGCTCTTTCCAGATGATGGTGGAAGTCGGCTCGATGGACGTGATGGCGATTCTCTCTGCCGCCACCTGCACCATCGCCGAAGGCGAGGTCCTGCAGCTGACCAACATCGGCAATGCCGACATCGATGAAGCCGCCTACTTCGAGACCATCCACGGCAAGACCGCCATGCTGTTCGAGGCGGCCGCGCATGCCGGGGCGATACTCGCCCAGGAAGCGGATGGCACCGTCACGGCGGCACAGGTCAGCGCGCTGCAGAACTATGGCCGCTACCTGGGCCTCGCCTTCCAGCTCATCGATGACCTGCTCGACTATCAGGGCGACGCCGAGACCATGGGCAAGAATGTCGGTGATGACCTGGCCGAGGGCAAGCCGACCCTGCCGTTGATTCGCGCCATGCAGGTCGGAAGCCCGGCGCAGGCCAGCCTGGTACGTGGCGCCATCGAGAAGGGCGGACTGGAGCAACTCGACGAGGTACTGGAAGTCGTGCGCCTCACCGGCGGCCTCGACTATACCCGCAGTCGCGCGCAGGAAATGGCCGACAACGCCCTGGCGGAACTCGAGGCGCTGCCGGAGAGTGACTTCCGCGACAGCCTCGAACGCATCGCGCTGTTGAGTGTCGGCCGTCAGGCCTGATCCCCCTTTCAGCCACGGGGAGACAGACCACCAGCAGGAAAACGTGACGAGAAGTACCGGCAGGATGAGGTGAAGAGAAGCGCGCTTCTCGACAGCCGAATTGCCCCTTGAGACATCGATAAAACTTTTTGACCTCAAGGGCTTGCAAAGCAAAGCTGTCTGCGTATAATTCACCTCCGTCGAGACAAGCTCACGACGCATCGGAGTATAGCTCAGCTTGGTAGAGCGCTGCCTTCGGGAGGCAGAGGTCGTAGGTTCGAATCCTGCTACTCCGACCAGATATCTGAAAAAGCCGCTGATCACTGATCAGCGGCTTTTTTGATGCTGGAAGGTTTTCCTGCGGCTCATGTTGCCCAGTGACGAACTCCCTCCAATGCCTTACATCCCTCAGGATGCCACATGCACACACTGCGCCTTGCCATGCTGTCCCTGCTGCTCACCTCCCTGCTCTCCGCCTGCGCCTCCACCCGTACCCAATGGGAGAAGCCCGGTGCCAACAGCACGGAGGCTCACAACACCTGGGCCGGCTGCCAGTACGAACTTGGCCTGACGGACAAGTCAGACAACGAGAAACAGACGCTGCTGAAGTACTGCATGGAGCGTGAAGGCTACCGACTGCAGAGCTACTGAGTCGCTCACCTGCGTCAATCGGACATCCAGGTGTCACTCGCCTTGCGGGCCCGCTCGCGACCAGCACGTTCTCGGTCGCGGCGGGCCTTTTGCTTGAGGTAGTAACTGCGCAGCGCCAGCCCCAGTCCACAGGCCAGCATCAGGGCGAACACCAGCCCCTGCCACGGGCGGGCGGCATCCCCCAGCCAGGTTTCCAGCGCGACGATGGCGATCAGCCCCATGGCCTGACTGGCAACGGCGATCGCACGGCTACGGTCATAATGATGTGAAAGCATGGGGATATCCCTGGAGCGTCCTCGGCGCCAGAGCAATGCTCAGCGCGCGAGGCGTGGATGTCGAAGTCCGTCGATTATCGCATACTCGAGCCTCACGACTGCAGCGCCGGCCAAGCGCCGCTCGACAGGTAGTGCTGACCCGAATGCCCCTTCCCGGACACCGCCAAAGGATAACCGCATGGATGCCATCGCTCTGGGCCCTGCCCTGATTTCCGTCGAACGCCTCTATGCCTTCGTGGCAGCCCTGGTAATGCTGATCGAGTTCTCGCTGCTGATTCGTCTACTGGCGCGCATGCACGCCAGGGGCACGACCGCGCCCGCTCACGACTCTCCGCCGCTGAGCCCCTCGCGCTGGTTCAATCGCATGCTGGTCAGCTGGGTGATCGGTGCGCGCCTCACTTACGTCGCCCTGCACTGGGCAAGTTATCAGCAGACACCGCTGGATATTCTCAAGCTGTGGCAACCGGGCTACCACGTGCTCGGCGGCATGCTGGCCGCGACCCTGGCCAGCCTGTGGCTATTGCGCCGACATGGCGTGATTCGCCAGGTCATCGCGCTGGGCAGTCTGACTCTGGGCCTGACCGCTTTCCTCGGCCTCAAGCAGCTCGACCCGCTGGGCAGCACGCATTCCATCGAGCGCATGCCGTCGATCACCCTGCATCATCTGGATCGCCGCCCGGTATCGCTGGATGAGGTCCGCAATCAGCGCGTGATCGTCAATCTGTGGGCTACCTGGTGCCCGCCCTGCCGCCGGGAGATGCCGCTGCTGGCCGAGGTGGACGCCCGGCCGGATGTCACCGTGGTGCTGGCCAATCAGGGCGAACAGGCGCTCGCGGTCACTCGTTTCCTCAAGAGTGAGCGACTCACGCTGGAGTTCGCCCTGCTGGACCCCGCCATGCAGCTGATGGGGCTCGCCGACGCACAGGGCCTGCCCGCCACCCTGATATTCGATGGCGAAGGCCGCCTGATCGAACGCCACATCGGCGAGCTGAGCCGCGCCCAGCTGCAGGCGCTGATGCCCCCGTCCGGATCGTGACGGACACTCTCCCCCAAATCATGAGAGAAGGCCTCATGCCATGGGTGCACCACGCCCAGTGATGACACGAGAGGACAAAGACGCCTCACAAGGACAAAAGGCGCTTAAGCCACGGCGCGTGATCCGGTAAGATACCGCGCCCCTGTATTCCCGATTCCCGTCTTTGTCCTACCCCGAGGCATCATGAGCGACTTCATTCCCGGTCAGCGCTGGATCAGTGATGGTGAGGCCGATCTCGGCCTTGGCACGATCCTCAATGTCGATTTCCGCACGGTTACCGTCCTCTTTGCCGCCAGCGAAGAAACCCGCACCTACAGCCTCCGCGAGGCGCCCCTGACCCGAGTCGCCTTCGGCAATGGCGACCGCATCCAGTCCGACGATGGCGAATGGCTGATCGTCGATGATTCCAAGGAAGTGCGCGGCCAGATCCTCTACATCTGTGAACGTGAAGGCGAAAGCGCCGGCGAGCTGCTCGAGCTTCCCGAGGCACGCCTCAACGACAAGATGCAGTTCAACCAGGCCCGTGACCGCCTGCTGACCGGCCAGGTCGACCGCAATGACTGGTTCGACCTGCGTTACCGCACCCTGCGCCACTTCCATCGTGTCGAGCAGAGCCCCGCGCTGGGTCTCTCCGGCCCCAAGGTCGACCTGGTACCGCACCAGCTGTACATCGCCGATGAGGTCTCGCGCCGTCACGCACCGCGCGTGCTGCTGGCCGATGAAGTCGGCCTGGGCAAGACCATCGAAGCCGGCCTGATCCTGCATCGCCTGCTGCTCAGCGGTCGTGCCCGTCGCGCCCTGATCCTGGTACCGGCGAGCCTGACCCACCAGTGGCTGGTCGAGATGCTGCGCCGCTTCGCGCTGGATGTCTCGCTGCTCGATGAAGAGCAATGCAAGGCCCACGGCACGCGCAACCCCTTCGAAGGCAACCAGATCATTCTGGCCAGCCAGGACTGGCTGTTCGCCAACCCGTCGCGTCAGGTCCAGGCTGCCGCCTGCGACTGGGACATGCTGATCGTCGATGAAGCCCACCACCTCGACTGGAGCGAAGACAAGGTCGGCCCGGGCTATGCCTGCGTCGAATCACTCGCTCGCCAGACCGCCGGTGTGCTGCTGCTGACCGCCACACCGGAGCAGATGGGGCTGGAGAGCCACTTCGCGCGCCTGCGCCTGCTCGACCCGGAGCGCTACCACGACCTGGAGCGCTTCAAGGCCGAGGAAGAGGGTTACGTCGCCGTGGCCTCGGCCATCGACAGCCTGGACGCCCTGCCGACTGACACCAGCGGCCTGGACAGCCTGACCGCCGTGCTGGATGACGGCGACAGCCGCGCCCTGCTCGAGACCCTGATGGACAGCGACAGCGATGACGCCCAGCGCGACAGCGCACGTCGTCAGCTGCGTGACCAGCTGCTCGACCGCCACGGCACCGGCCGCGTGATGTTCCGCAACTCGCGCACCCACGTCGAAGGCTTCCCCGAGCGTCGTCTGCACGTCCACGAGCTGGAGTTGCCCTCCTCCTACCGGCGTGTGGTGCGCAAGCTGGAGCGTGACGAGGACTACCTCGATGACCTGCTGATCGAGACCGGCATGAACCACCCCGAGGTGGTGCTGTTCCTCGACGAGATGTACCGCGCCCTGCCCGATGACCGCATGAACGCCGAGCCCTGGTGGCAGATCGACCCGCGCGTCATGTGGCTGCTGGAAACCCTGACCGACCTCGGCAACGAGAAGGCGCTGGTGATCTGTCACACCGCCGATACTGCGCGTGAGCTGTCCGAAGGTCTGCGCGTGCTGGGCGGCGTGCATGCACCGGTCTTCCATGAGGGCATGAGCCTGGTCGAGCGTGATCGCGCCGCCGCCGCCTTTGCCTCCGAGGAAGAAGGCGTGCAGCTGCTGGTGTGCTCGGAAATCGGCTCGGAAGGCCGTAATTTCCAGTTCTGCCACCACCTGGTGATGTTCGACCTGCCGGTGCATCCGGACCAGCTCGAGCAGCGCATCGGGCGTCTGGACCGCATCGGCCAGCAGTTCCCGATCGAGATCCACGTACCGGTCTTCGAAGGCTCACCGGGCGCCCAGCTGCTGCGCTGGTACCGCGATGGCATGGACGCCTTCAGTGCGCCCCACGGCATCGGCAGCGAGCTGTATTCCCAGTTCGGTGACGAGCTGGAAGAAGCCCTGCTCGACAGCGAAGAGATCGACAGCATCATCGAGCAGACCCGCGAACGCTTCGACGCCCTGCAGGCCGAGCGCCAGTCCGGTCGCAACCGTCTGCTGGAACTCAATGCCTGTCGTCACGAGCGCGCCGCGGAAGTCATCGCCGCCATCGAGACACTGGACAACGACAAGGCGCTGCCGGGCTACCTGGAGCGCGCCTTCGACATCTTCGGTATCGAGAGCCGGGACCTCGGCGATGGCATCACCTACCTGGCACCAGGCCCGCACATGCTCGACGGCCTGCCGGGGCTGGTGAAGGGCGAGGAAGGCTTCAGCGTCACCAGCGACCGCGCCACGGCGCTGTCACGCGAAGATGTCCAGCATCTGTCGTGGGAGCACCCGCTGGTCCGCGAGATGCTGGTGCGCATCATCGATGGCTCCATGGGCAACACGGCGCTGGCACTGCTCAAGCACCCGGCGATCCCGGGCGGTCGCCTGATGACGGAAGTGGTGTTCCGCACCCAGTCCACCGCACCGCGCGGCTTGCGCCTGGGTCGCTTC
Source organism: Cobetia sp. BL01 (assembly GCF_056493605.1). Classification (NCBI taxonomy): domain Bacteria; kingdom Pseudomonadati; phylum Pseudomonadota; class Gammaproteobacteria; order Oceanospirillales; family Halomonadaceae; genus Cobetia; species Cobetia sp. BL01. The sequence goes on from NZ_JBVBEE010000011.1 coordinate 48,357, forward strand.
CTGCCACCGACCGCCATCCGGGTACTGCTGGATGAAAACGGCAGCAACCTGTCCGATAAGGTCTCCTTCGGCGGGCTGGCCAAGAACCTCAAGCCGGTCAAGAAGGCGGTCGCGCGTGATCTGATCAAGCAGAGCCACGCGACACTGCGCAAGCTGATGAGCGACGCCGAGCAGGAAGCCGAGCGCGAACTGCCGAGCATCGTCGAGCAGGCCCAGCAGCAGATGCGTGAGCAGCTCAGCGCGGAGCTCGCCCGCCTCGAAGCATTGGCCAGCCACAACCCGTCGGTGCGCGAGGAAGAGCTGGAAGCGCTGCGCCAGGAGCGTGCCGCTCTCGATGGCGCCATCGAGACCACGCGTCTGCGTCTGGACAGCGTGCGCGTCATCGTCACCGTGGATGCTCACGAACGTTGATCTGCCCGCGCCGTGACGTCACGGCTTGCCAATGACGCAAGAAAAGCGCCCCACCTGCCATCGGCAAGTGGGGCGCTTTTCATTGTGAGTCGCCGAAAGCGTTATTCTTGGGCCTGACCGTCCAACCCCTACCACCCTAGAGCACCGTCATGGCGACATCACATCCAGAAAGCCGACCCGACACCACGACCGAGCATGGCTGGCAGGGACAACGCCTTGCCGAGGAGGTCGCGCGTGTCGAGGGAGTGGGGCTGACGCTGCTGGCGGCAGGCGATGACTGGTGGGCGATCGACAAGCCGGCCGAGCTGCCCTCGGTACCGGGCCGCGACCCTTCACGCTTCGACAGCGTCCATTCGCGCCTGTGCCGGTTGAGCGAGGACACCCGTGCCGTGCATCGGCTGGATGTGGCAACTTCCGGGGTGCTGCTGGTGGCGCGCAATGTCGAGGGACAGCGGCGGCTGTCGCGCCTCTTCCAGTCGCGCACCCTCGAGAAACGCTACGTGGCCGTGGTGGCAGGGCACCTCACGCCCGACGAGGGCAGCATCGCCCTGCCGCTGCGCTGTGACTGGCCGCGCAGACCGCGACAGATCGTCGACTTCCTCCATGGCAAACCGGCACTGACGCACTATCAAGTCGAGCGTCACCTGATGCTCGATGGCCTGCGCCCGGATGGCTCGCCTCAGACCCTCGCCGCCAGCCGTGTCCTGCTGACACCCCATACCGGGCGCTCGCATCAGCTGCGCCTGCATATGCTGGCGCTCGGCCACCCGATCATCGGCGATGCCTTCTATGCCCGCGGCGCGGCACTCAATGCCAGTCCGCGCCTGTTGCTGCATGCGGCGCGTCTGGTGATTCCGCCGGCCAGCGACAGCGATGCCCCACCACTGGTGCTGGAAGCGCCACTGCCCTTCTAGCACTGCCTTCCTGTCAAGGCTCACTTGCGTGACAGGATATCGGCGAAGGCCACGTCGAGGGTCGGGTAATCGAAGGTGAAGCCTGCGGCCAGCAGGCGCGCCGGCACCATGCGGGCGCCCTCCAGCAATAGCGTGCTCATCTCTCCCAACCCCAGCTTGAGTGCCTTGGCCGGCAGCGGCAGGATCGCCGGGCGCCCCAGACCGCGCGCCAAGGCGTGGGTAAAGCCCATGTTGGTAACCGGATGCGGTGCACTGGCATTGAAGGCCCCACTCAAGTCCTCATCCTCCAGCAGACGCTCGATGATGCGGATCAGATCATGGCGGTGGATCCACGGCATGTAGTGACGGCCATCGCCGAGACGCCCACCCAAGCCGAACTTGAAGGGCGTCAACAACTTGGCGAGCGTTCCGCCATCCGCTTCCATCACCAGACCGATGCGGATGATCGCCAGGCGAACACCACAGTCCGAGACCGGCATGGCGGCCGCTTCCCAGTCGCGACACAGGCGATGATTGAAGTCATCGTGAGGCGTTGCCTGCTCGTCGATCTCGACATCACCCGGCTCGCCCGCCTTGGGCTGCGCGCCGTAATAGCCCATCGCCGAACCGGATACCATCACCTGGGGAGCCTGCCCCTCAGCCGCCAGTTGCTGACACAGCAGCACCAGATGCTCGGTGGTTTCCAGCCGCGAGCGACGCAGCTCTTGCTTGTGATCCTCGCTCCAGCGCCTCCCGGCAATCGATTCCCCCGCCAGATTGACGATGCCCTGTGGCTGCCAGTCCTTGAACATCAGCGCCGAATCCGCCGCCTTCAGGGTGATGCCCAGTTCGGCGAACTGCCGCTCGGCCCGCTCCGGACGACGTGACACCACTGCCAGCTCATGCCCGGCCGCGGCCAGTGAGCGGCAGAGTGCCTGACCGACAAATCCCGTTGCCCCCGTGATCAAGATTCGCATGCTGTCCTCCTCGGCGATGAAGCATCGAGTGTGCCAACTCTTGCCATGAATCTATACCTTTATTGTACAATCCTGCACAAGAAGTTAACTTCAAGGGATGTCGGCGTCATTTCATGCTGCATCCTCCCGGTCCATCTTCCCCAGCAGGAGCCCTGCCTGATGTCAGTATCGTCCATCGCCATCATCGGTGCCGGTATCGCCGGTCTCTCTGCTGCTTCGTACCTGGCAGCGCAGGGTCACGCGGTGACGATCTTCGAGAAGGGACGCGGCCCGGGCGGGCGTCTGGCCAGTCGGCGCACTCCCCACGGCCCCCTCGACATCGGCGCTCAGTATTTCACCGCGCGTGATCCGCGCTTCCAGTCAGCGCTCGAGACATGGCGGGCAGACGGTATCGTCGCCCCCTGGGGTGACAGGCTGTTGCGTCTGGGCAAGACAGCGTCTGACACGCAGGAATGGCAGCGGCTTCGCGATGATTCTGCCCGCTATGTGGCCAGTCCGCGCATGAGCGCCCTGAGCCGCCACCTGAGCGAGGAGCTGCCGGCCAATGCCACCCTGCACACTCGCCTGCGCATCACACGCCTGGTCCGCGATGAAGCGGCGGGCGGCAAGGTTCGCTGGCAGCTTGAGGACCGGGACGGCGAGCGGCATGGTCCCTTTGATCATGTGATGATCACCGCCCCGGCCCCTCAGGCCCGTGCTCTGCTGAATGACGCCGGTACCGACGCTGAAGGCAACGTGCCGGCCTCGGCGCAACAGGCCTCACACTCTCTGGCGCCCGAGCTGAGCGCCCTGCTCTCGCGGATCGAGATGGCACCCACCTGGACCGTGATGGCCGCATTGGAGACACCGCTGCCGGCCCTGGCAGGCATCGAGGACTGGCAGGGGCTGCTGGTCAGTCGCGGAGATGACGCCCCACTGCGCTGCGTGATGCGACAGCATTCGCGCCCCGGCCGCCAGCCCCCCTCGGGGGCTCGCGAGACCCTGAGCCTGCTGGCCACCGCCGGCTGGAGCCAGACTCACCTGGAAGACTCGCCTGAGGACATCTGCGCGGCACTCTGGCAAGCCTTCACGGCACTGCCCGAGATCCAGGCGCTTGGCGAGGACTGGAGTGAAGACAAGGTATCGCTCACGGCCCATCGCTGGCGCTATGCTCATCCGACCCGCTGCGCACCTCAGGCAATGCCCGCCTCGCCGATGAGTCAGCACGGCCTGAGCCTGGCGGGCGATGCACTGAAAGGACCGCGAGTCGAAGATGCCTGGCTGTCAGGACGCGAAGCGGCAGAGCGACTGGCTGACGCGCTGAACTCATGAGCTCACGAGCTCAGAGAACTGACCCACGATCTCCCCCCATGACAGGAAGCCCTCATGAGCAAGATGGAACACCAGGATGACGCCTTGATCCTGCTGGCGCATGGCTCGCGTGATCCACGCTGGCGCGAGCCCTTCGAGGCACTCGAGACCTCGCTCGCCAGTCGCCTGAAGCGCCCGACACGTCTGGCCTACATGGAGTTGTGTGACCCGCTGCTGACCGACACCATCGACGCCCTGGCGGCAGACGGTGCGGCGCGTATCGACATCCTGCCGCTGTTCTTTGCGGCGGGCCGCCATCTGCGCGAAGACGTCCCCGCCATGCTCGAGACATCCCGCCAGCAGCATCCGGATTGTCCGATCACGTTGCTGGACCCGGTGGGTGCCCATCCAGCGTTTGTCGAGGCCTTGATCGAGATTGTGGAGCAACAGGACAACGCATGATGACCCGATGACCCGAGAGAGACTGCGAACCGGAAAGGCTCTGCGATGCCACCTTCAGGCCTGCGCGTCGAATATGCGACGTGAATTGACGCGTGATGCCACTTGTCAGGCCGAGGCGGCTGCGCCATCCTGAGCCCCACATGTACAGCTAATGCACAAGATGCATTGCCGGCATCCCGCAGCGCTTCGAATGCTTCAGTTCCCACTTCTGTGCTTCGTTCCTCTTCCTGCTTCATCCGGGATGCCTCGTCACCGCAGAGGTAACACCATCCATGACTGACAAGGCCACGGAAACTGCCAGCTCGCCCCTGTTTCCGATCCGTGAAGTCTCACGCCTGACCGGCGTCAATTCGGTCACGTTGAGAGCCTGGGAGCGCCGCTACGGGTTGATCGAACCGCGCCGAACGCCCAAGGGGCATCGCCTGTATGCCCGCGAGGACATCGAGCGCATCGAGCACATCCTGCAGTGGCTCAACAGGGGCGTGCCCGTCAGTCAGGTGCGGGAGCTGCTGGATCAGCCCCAGCCAGAGACGGCGCCGATGCCGGATGAAGGCAGCTGGGGCGGCCAGCAGCAACTGATCATGGCCGCCATCGACGCCCAGGATGAGTCTCGGCTGGCGGAGCTCTACAACCAGAGTCTGGCGCTGTATCCGGTCAACAGTGTGGTCGAACGCCTGTGGAAGCCGGTGGTCGAGCAGCTGGAGGAGCGCGGCACCACGACCTTCGGGGCCCGATTGGCACAATGTTTCCTCGAGAGCTTCCTGCGCTCACGTATCGGCGCCCGCCTGATGTTCGCGAATCAGGAGCGCCATGCCCCGCACATCACTCTGACGCGCCTGCCGGATGAACCGGGGTTGAGCTGGCTGCTGCTGCTGGCGCTGGTCGCCAGCGATGCCGGTTATCACGTCAGCCTGCTGGATGGCCCGCTGCCCCTGGCCGAGCTGCCACTGGCCGCTGAGCGATTCCAGGCGCAGGCCGTGATCCTGGTCGGCACTCAGGCCGAGCGCAGCGATGTCATGCGCCGCCAGTTGCCGCGGGTGGCAGAACAACTCTCCGTGCCGTTGGCCATCGCTGGCCCGGCCGCCCAGATTCGCCAGCAGGAGCTGGTGGACGGGCCCCTGGAAGGTCTCGGGGCCGACCCCGTTCAAGCGGTGGTCCGCCTGAGGTCCTTGCTGGCTCGTTGATCCCCCCGAAGCTCCTGCGCGATGCACATTTCCGACCGCAAAGGAGCTTTCATGCCTGCCCCTTCTCCCACATCCCGCACAGCCACCGCCTCACGGTCTCCCGGTACGGACACCGAATCCGGGGCTGACTCCGACGCGAGCCGACAGCCTCTGCAGCTCGTGTGGCTGCGAAGCGACCTGCGCGTGCATGACAATACCGCCCTCTCGCAAGCGGCCGCACGCGGCCCGGTGGTGGCGGTGGTCATCCCCTGCTACGCCCAGTGGATGACCCATGGTCATGGTGCCAACAAGCTCGACTTCCTGCGTCGCGGTCTGCACGTCCTGCAGCAGGCACTCGCCGGCCATCACATCCCGCTCAAGGTCCTCGACTGCGACACCTTCGCGGAAGTACCCGAAGCGCTGGCCACGCTGTGCACGAAACTTGGCGTCCAGGCGCTGCACTTCAATGACGAGTACGCCGTCAATGAGCGCGAACGCGACAGACTCGTCCGCGCGCGCCTGGCCGACAGCGACATCCGCCTGCATCGCTACACTGACATGCTCGCCTTCACGCCCGGCGAACTGCTGACCGGCAAGGGCGATTACTACGGCGTCTTCACGCCCTTCTCCAAGCGCTGGCACAAGGAGATCGACGCGCGGCGTCTGGCGCTCAATGAGGCTCCCCCGGTGCAGGATGCGCCCCGAGACGCCGAGGGACGCGAGATTTCAGGAGACGCCATTCCCGCGCTTCCCGACACGCCAAGCGTCGACGTGGAACATGGGCCGAGCGAGCCGCTGGAGGCGGAGCGATGGCCTGCCGGCGAGGATGCCGCCCAGGAGCGCCTGGAGCGCTTCATGACCTTCCGGGCGCGCCGCTACCACGAGCAGCGCGACCTGCCCGCCACGCGCGGCACCAGCGAACTGTCCCCCTATCTGGCGCTCGGCATGATCTCGGCTCGACAGTGCTACGCGGCGGTATTGGCGGAAAACGGCAGTCTCGCCGACGGTGATGTCGGCCTGACCACCTGGGTCAACGAGCTGATCTGGCGCGAGTTCTACCAGCACATCCTGGTCGGCTTTCCGCGCGTCAATCGCCACCGTCCCTTCCAGCGCCATACCGAAGCCCTGCAATGGCGCGATGATGACGCAGGCTTCGCCGCCTGGTGCGAAGGCCGTACCGGCTACCCCATCGTCGATGCCGCCATGCGCCAGCTGGTCGAGACCGGCTGGATGCACAATCGCCTGCGCATGGTGACGGCCATGTTCCTCACCAAGCACCTGTTGATCGACTGGCGCCGTGGTGAGGCCTACTTCCTGGCACACCTGGTGGATGGTGAATTGGGGGCCAACAATGGCGGCTGGCAATGGGCCGCCTCGACCGGCACCGATGCCGCGCCCTATTTCCGCATCTTCAACCCCACCACCCAGGGGCAACGCTTCGACAAGGACGGCGACTTCATCGCAAGCTTCGTGCCTGAGCTGGCCGACCTTCCCGCCAAGCGTCGTCACCAGCCCACGGCTGACGACTGCCATGCCTGTGGCTACCCGCGCCCGATCGTCGACCACAAGGCCGCCCGCCAGCGAGCCCTCGATGCCTTCAAGGCGCTCACCAGAAGCGAATGACCCTGCCAGGCGGCCTGCTGATCTCCAGCGGGCCGCTTTTTCATTGTCTCGACGTCAGGAGCACAGCCATGCAATCGCTGCCCCCCGAGATGGGCCCGGCGCTGGTTCGGGTCTGTCGCCTTTACGAAAAGCTGGACAAAACCTCTACAGAGCTGCTGAAATCAGTCTATAGTGACGATGTCGTTTTTCGCGATCCTCTGCACGAAGTTCAGGGCCTGGAAGCGCTCAATCAGTATTTCTCAGGCTTGTACACGAATGTCTCATCGATTGATTTCGTGTTTCATCATCCGCTGGGCCCGACTCGGCCAGAGCCGGCGGCCACGTCGCTTGAGGCACCGGACACGTGGGAGAGCGCGGAGCAGGGACTGGCATGGTTAAGCTGGACGATGACCTATCGCCATCCGCGCCTGAACGGCGGCAGCGATATCGTGGTGGAAGGTGCCTCACGCCTCGAATTCCGACACGGCAAGGTATGTCGGCACCGTGACTTCTTCGATGCCGGCGAGCTGCTCTACGAGCAGGTGCCGTTGCTGGGCAAGGTGATCAGGCTGCTCAAGCGACGCATGGACTGATGTGCCCCCAGGCACGCAGATGACATCCCCCACCGACAGTCAAGCGGTGCGCTCATCGCGACAGGCGAACACGCCAAGGAGAGAGAATGCCCAGTCAAGCCAGGCCCCCAGCCACGACACGCAAGCGCATCTGGTTGACCGGTGCCAGCTCCGGGATCGGTGAAGGGCTGGCGCGTCGCCTGCTGGCCGATGGGCATCGTGTCGTGCTGAGCGCACGCTCCACCGACAAGCTGAAGGCCATCGCGGCCGACGCCGAACAAGGCCCCGGTGATGCACTGGTGATCACGCTGGATCTCACCGACCGTGATGCCATCCGCACGGCCGCACGACAGATCGAGGAAGACTTCGGTGGACTCGACCTGATGCTCCTCAACGCAGGTACCTGCGAATATCTGGATGCACGTGATTTCGAGGCCGACCTGGTTCACCGAGTCTTCGCCACCAATTTCCAGGCAGCCGTGGATGTGATCGAGAGCGCGCTGCCCCTGCTTCGCACGGCTGCCGCGCAGGGGGGAGAGCGGCCACAGCTGGCGGCGGTGTCGAGTGCCTCGGCCTACCTGCCGCTGCCACGCGCCGAAGCCTACGGAGCTTCCAAGGCTGCAGTGAGCTACTTCCTCGAGTCGCTGCGGCTGGACCTGGATGCCCAGGGGATCGATGTCAGCGTGATTCATCCGGGCTTCGTCAAGACACCGCTGACCGAGCGCAATGACTTCCCGATGCCGATGCAGGTCACGGTCGATCAGGCCGTCGAGGCGATCGTGTCAGGGCTGGCGCGTCACCGGCTCGATATCCACTTCCCCAGGCGCTTCACGCTGCTGGTGAAGCTGCTGGGCATTCTACCGCCGACATTGCGCCGCCAGATCGGACTGCGCATGACGCGAGATTGACCGACATCAGGCATGCGAATGCCTGCCACGAACAGCATGTTTCTTGATCGCAGGTCTTCCTTCTCTGGAGTGGCATGAATACAACGACGTCACAGGCAACAGCTCCTCTTCCCCGCCAGCGGATCGCCGTCATCGGCAGCGGCATCAGCGGCATGGCAGCGGCCTACTACCTCAGTCGTCACCACGAGGTGCATGTCTTCGAGTCGGCCGAGCGTCTCGGCGGCCACACTGCGACCATGGACGTGCAGACCGCCGATGGCAGCGAATGGGCCATCGATACCGGATTCATCGTCTTCAACGACCGCACCTATCCCCACTTCCAGCGCCTGCTGGAGCGTCTCGATGTCGCCTACCAGCCCACCGAGATGAGCTTCTCGGTACACACCACCGCCGAGGACTTCGAGTACAACGGCCATACGCTGCTGTCGTTGTTCGCCCAGAAACGCAACCTGCTGCGTCCGCGCTTCTATCGACTGCTACGTGACATCCTGCGCTTCAATCAGCAGGCCGCGGCGGACCTGGACAGCGGCAGGCTCGCCGAGGACGCGACCCTGGGCAGCTATCTCGACGCCAACGGCTACTCGCAGGTGTTTCGTGAGCATTATCTGCTGCCGATGGGCGCGGCGATCTGGTCCGCCAGCATCGCGGACATCGAGCGCTTCCCGCTGCAGTTCTTCGTGCGCTTCTTCCGCCATCACGGCCTACTGTCGATCAACGATCGTCCCCAGTGGTTCACGCTGATCGGTGGGTCACGCAGCTACATCGCCCCGCTGACCGAGGGCTATGCCGAGCGCATTCACCTCAACAGCGAGATCCGCCAGATACGGCGCGATGTCGACGGCGTGACACTGGAGCACGTCGATGGGCGCTGCGAACGCTTCGATCAGGTGGTGCTGGCCTGTCATGCGCCTCAGGCACTGGCTCTGCTGAAAGACGCCAGCGCCTGTGAGCAGGACGTGCTCTCGGCGATCACGACCCAGCGCAATGATGTGGTGATGCACACCGACACCTCCCTGCTGCCCAGGCGTCGTGAGGCCTGGGCGAGCTGGAACTACCGTCTCGATGGCCGGGATGACGCCCAGCGAGCCAGCGTCACCTACGACATGAACATCCTGCAGCGCCTCGATGAGCGCGACTATCCGCCTCGAGAGACCTTCTGCATCACGCTCAACGACAGCGATGCCATCGACCCCGCCCTCGTACTGGGCCGTTACGCCTATGATCACCCGCGCTTCACGCTTGAGGCCGAGGCCGCCAAGCAGCGCTTCATGGAGATCTCCGGTGTCTCGCCGCGGCCCGGTGGCCCGTTGGGACGCACCCATTTCTGTGGTGCCTGGTGGCGCAACGGCTTCCATGAAGATGGCGTGTGGAGTGCATTGCGCGTCGCCGAGGCACTGGGTGCCCGCGAGGCAGACGATTGAAGGCGCCCGCCAGCCGTATCGGCTACGGCACGCTGCGCCATCGCCGCCATGCGCCGCGCCAGCATGCCTTTCGCTATCGCGTCGCGATGGCGTGGCTGGCGCTGGATGAGCTGCCGGACCTGATGGCAGGCCGACGTCTGGCAAGCGCCAGCCGGGCGGCACCGCTGGCCTTTCGCCAGCGCGACCATCTCCCGGCAGCCCTGCACGGTCTGACGGATGGCCCATTGATCGAGCGTGTCCATGAGGCTTGTCGACGCGAGCTCGCCATGGCGGGCGATCATGCGCCCCTGCCGCAAGGCCGCATCTTCCTGCTGACCCAGCTGCGGCATTTCGGGGTGGGCTTCAATCCGATCCGACTCTATTACCTCTACCACGCGACGGGCCAGCTGGGCGCCGTGCTCGGTGAGGTGACCAACATTCCCTGGGGCGAGCGTGTGCTGTATGCCTCGCGCACCGATTCGCGACGGCGCATGCATTCGGCGCATTTCGACAAGCGCCTGCATGTCTCTCCCTTCATGCCGATGGGCATGCGCTATCACTGGCGCTTCAATGACCCCAGCAACGATGAGCTCCTGTTGCACATGGAAAATCATCCACTGGGCGAGGAAGTGACACGCAAGCCCGGGGAATCACTCTTCGATGCCAGCCTGAGCCTGCATCTGGAACCCGCGACTCCACGCGCCATGACCCGCCTGCTGCTGCGCTTCCCGTGGATGACGCTCAAGACCGTGGCAGGCATCCATTACGAGGCGCTGCGTCTGGCGCTCAAGCGCGTGCCGATCTTCGATCATCCGCGCCCTCAGCCAGAGACTCGGCATCCGTCATGAGGACATCACCATGAGCCAGTTTGAACCCGTTCCCCCCAGTCCGGTGGCAATCCCCCGTCACGATGACCGCCTGACCCGCCTGCTGCGCCCTCGGCTGCTGCGCATGCTCGACAGACTCGAGGGCGGCAGCCTGACCGTGCTGGAAGGTCGTGAGCGCCATGTGCTGGGGCAAGGGGGGCCACGTGACATCACGCTGCGCATCCACGATTCGCGCGCCTGGCGGCGCATGGCACTGGGGGGCACCGTCGCGGCGGCGGAAGCCTACATGGACGGTCAGTGGGAGACGGATGATCTGGTGGGGCTGGTGCGTCTGTTCGCCTTCAATCTGGAACAGGTCAATGACTCGGTGGACAGCGGGACATCGCGCCTTTCCAAGTGGGCGCTGAGTGTCGCCTACGCGCTGGCGCGCAATACCCTGGCGGGCTCGAAGCGCAATATCTCGGCGCACTACGATCTTGGCAACGACCTCTTCGCGCTGTTCCTCGATCGCGAGCACCGCATGTACTCCGCGGCGGTCTTTCCGCATCCCCAGGCAGACCTCGAGGAAGCCTCGACGCACAAGCTGGAGCGACTGTTCGACCTGCTGGAGCTGGGGCCACAGCATCACCTGCTGGAGATCGGTACCGGCTGGGGCGGCCTTGCCATCCATGCTGCCCGAACGCGCGGCTGTCACGTGACCACCACCACCATCTCCGATGAGCAGCATGCCTATACGGCGGCACGCATCGCCGAGGAAGGACTGGAAGATCGCATCACGCTGCTCAAGCAGGATTATCGTGCCCTCGAAGGCCGCTTCGACCGTATCGTCTCGGTGGAGATGATCGAGGCGGTCGGGCATCAGTATCTGCCGACCTACCTGAAGACTCTCGAGCGACTCCTCAAGCCCGAAGGCCTGATCGCCCTGCAGGCCATCACGATCCGTGATCAACGTTTCGCGGCCGCCAGCCGCGAGATGGATTTCATCAAGCGCTACATCTTCCCGGGCGGCTTCCTGCCCTCACATGGCGCCATACTGGGTGCCATGCAACGTGATACCCAGCTGAACCTGCTGACACTCGAGGATATCGGCCTGCATTACGCGGCCACGCTCAAGGCGTGGGGGCAGCGTTTCGAGGCACGCCTCGACGATGTCTATGCACAGGGGTATGACGAACGCTTCGTGCGGATGTGGCGCTACTACCTGGCCTACTGTGAAGGGGGCTTCCGGGAGCGCACCATCGGCACCTGTCAGCTGCTGCTGGGAGGCCCGGGCGCGCGCCCGGTGCAGATGGGACTCAAGGACTGGAACGCCTGAACGTGCTCTCTCCACGCATCACCCCACTGCTGAATGCCGGGCTGTTTCAGCTTGGCTGGTTCAGCTGCGTGCTGGGGGGCGCCTGGGTCGCACTGCTGATCACCCCGCTCATTCTGGCCGCGCATCTGGGCTGGGTCGTCCCACAGGCCCGGCACGCACGAGAGCTGCGATGGCTGGGGGGCTTTCTGGCACTGGGCATGGTGGTGGACGGCGGTCTGACCCTGGCCGGTGGCTACTCGCTGCCAGCCACCGCGCCGGACTGGACACACTGGCTGCCGCTGCCCGTGTGGATGTGGTGCCTGTGGCCGCTGTTCGCCAGTACCGTACATCATGCATTGCACTGGCTATGGCAGCGCCCATGGCTCGCCGCCATCGGCGGGGCGACAAGCGCGCCCCTGTCCTATTACGGCGGCGCTCAGCTCGCTGACGTCACGCTCGCCGATTGGCTGTTGCCGGCACAGGCCCTCATCTGGGGCGGGCTATGCCTGGCCATCTCGCGCTGGAAGCTGGCCCAGCCAGGCACATGATGTCCGTGCATCGAGGCGGCTTCAGGCCATGGCCATGGACAACTGGCCGGATTCATAGCCATTGAGACGCTCGATGACGTCCGCCGCCGGCGCGGGACGGGAGAAGTAGAAGCCCTGAATCCAGCCACAACCGTGCGATACCAGGTATTCACGCTGCTCTGCCGTCTCGACACCCTCCGCGATCATCTCCATGCCCAGCCCCTTGGCCATCGCCAATACCGCCATGGTGATGGCCGCATCGGAGCGCTCCCCCGGCAAGCTGCGAATGAAGGCCCGATCCAGCTTGAGCTTGTCCACTGGCAGATCCTTCAGATAGGACAGCGACGAATAACCGGTCCCGAAATCATCCACCGCGATCTGGTGGCCTCTGCTGCGCAGGGTCGCCAGCCGGCGCGAGATGTCACCGGCGCGCTCATCCAGCAACACCGACTCGGTCAACTCCAGGCCGATGCTGTCCGCCGGCACGTCATACTCCAGCAGCAGCGCGGCCAGCGAGGCCTCGAAATTGCCCTGTATCAGCTGCAGTGCCGAGACATTCACCCAGATGCACAGGCGGTGTCCCGCACGTCGCCAGTTCGCCTGCTGCTGCACGGCCTCGCGCAGCACCCAGTTGCCCAGTCGCAGCATCAGGCCATGGCGCTCGGCCAGCGGAACGAAATCAGCAGGTGACACCGGCCCACGCAATGGATGCTGCCAGCGCAGCAGCGCCTCGACACTGCTCACCTTGCCGGTACTGGCCTGATGCTGACACTGGTAGTGCAGCTGCAACTGGCCATGGCTCTCGAGCGCTGCCCGTAGATCGTTGGCCAATCCCAACTGGAGATCGGCACCGGAGTCCAGCGCCGGCTGGAAGCGCATGTCGATATTGCGACCGTGGCGCTTGGCGGCGTAGAGCGCGCTTTCCAGGCGCTGCATCACCACTTCGGGATCACGCCCGTCCTCCGGTGCACGACAGCTGCCGATCGAGAGTGCCAGGTGGAGAATCTGATCGTCCACTTCCAGTGGCTGGGTCAGCGTCGAGCGCAGCTCTTCGATCCACTCACCGTGGTCTCCCCCCGCCGTGGTTCGCAGAATCACGAACTCGTCACCGCCGATGCGTCCTGCGACACCGCCGCGTGCCAGCTCCGTGAGGCGCCGCGCGAACAGCTTGAGCAGACGGTCTCCCCCCTCGGTGCCCAGCGAGTCGTTGATGCTCTTGAGGGCGTCGATGTCGATCAGCGCCAAGTCCAGGGCTTCCCCGGCCCGCAAGCTGCCCAGACGACTCACCATCAGGTCACTCAGACGACGTCGATTGGGCAGGCCGGTCAGAGTGTCCTCCAGCCCGATGCGCTGCAGGTCTTCCTCCCGCGCCTTGTGGCGCGAGATATCCGAAAACAGCGCGATGTGGAAGACCTCTCCTGCGCGCTCCATGCGTCGCGCCCTCAGCCACTCAGGGTACTCATCGCCCTGCTTGCGCCGGTTCCAGACCTCGCCCTCCCAATAGCCATGCACCGCCAGGGCCTGCCAATAGCGGCGATAGAAGTCCTCGTCATGGCGACCCGAGGACAGCAGGGAGGGGTTGCGCCCGATGATCTCCTCCGGCGCGTAGCCGGTGATCCGACTGAAGGCGGCATTCACCGCCAATACCTTGTTCTGACTATCACTGATCAGGAGTCCATCGCTGCTGAGGTGCACGGCCGCCTCCAGCAACTCGCGCCGAAGATGCAGTCGGCGCATCAACCGCAGGATGTCCGCGCCTGCCAGGGTGACCGGTATCAGCGCGCACAGTCGCAGTTCGAGGCCTGGCAGCCACGGCATCAGGCACAGGGCAATGACTCCCCCCCAGATGAGGGGGCGATTGAAGGAAGCATTCGGCCACATACCGGACCCTCGGTCGAGATGACGATATCCACTACACGGTTTCATCATGCAAATGGCCACTTCACAGCCAGGCTGGCCCGCGCACCAATGCTGCCCATTCTCCACGGAAATGTCATGCCAGCCCGCTGACACCCATCGTCTTATCGACTGGCACGCCAAAAGCTGAAGCAGATATTTGCACCGCCCCATGGTGCCCTTTAGTCTGCCCCCCACGTGCATTCAGTGGGGCCAGCCATTAGACTAGCCCCATTCGGGCGTTGTTACGCCCCGTACGGCATAACCATCCCGCTACTCGGAATGACTCAGTGACCAAGCAACACTCCTTTACTCGCGACGAGCTGCTGGCCTGCGGCCAGGGCGAACTCTTCGGCCCGGGCAATGCGCAACTGCCTGCTCCCAACATGCTGATGCTGGATCGCATCACTCACATCAGTGAGGAAGGCGGTAGCCACGGCAAGGGGCAGTTGATCGCTGAGCTCGATATCACTCCGGACCTGTGGTTCTTCGACTGCCACTTCCCGGGCGATCCGGTCATGCCGGGCTGCCTGGGCCTCGATGCCATGTGGCAACTGGTCGGGTTCCACCTCGGCTGGCTTGGCAACCCGGGCCGCGGTCGTGCGCTGGGCTGCGGAGAAGTGAAATTCTCCGGTCAGGTCCTGCCGACCGCCAAGAAGGTGACCTACACCATCAACATCAAGCGGGTCATCACTCGCAAGCTGATCCTCGGCATCGCCGATGGCACAGTCACCGTTGATGGCCGCGACATCTATCAGGCCAACGACCTGCGCGTCGGTCTGTTCACCTCCACTGCGAACTTCTGAACGGGAGGCTCCCATGCGTAGAGTGGTAGTCACCGGGCTGGGCATTGTTTCCTGCCTGGGCAATGATCGCCAGCAGGTCCTGGAATCCCTCCAAGAGGGACGTTCCGGTATCCGCCGCAAAGAGGAATACGCCGAGCTTGGCTTCCGTAGCCAGGTCGCGGGCGTAGTCGACATCAACCTCGAAGACCATATCGATCGCAAGCAACTGCGCTTCATGGGAGATGCCGCGGCGTATGCCTACATCTCCATGGAGCAGGCGATCGCTGATTCCGGCCTGAGCCCGGAGCAGGTCTCCAACGAGCGTACCGGCCTGATCGCCGGTTCCGGTGGCGCATCTTCCGCCAACCAGGTCGAGGCCGCTGACATCATGCGTGCCAAGGGCCTGCGCCGCGTCGGACCGTACCGCGTCACCCGCACCATGGGCTCCACCGTCTCCGCGTGTCTGGCCACGCCGTTCAAGATCAAGGGCATCAACTACTCGATCTCCTCGGCCTGTGCGACATCGGCTCACTGCATCGGCAGCGCTGTCGAGCAGATCCAGCTGAACAAGCAGGACGTGGTCTTCGCTGGTGGCGGTGAAGAAGAACACTGGACACTGTCCTGCCTGTTCGATGCCATGGGCGCGCTCTCCACCAGTTACAACGACTCGCCGGAAACCGCGTCTCGTCCGTACGACACCACCCGTGACGGCTTCGTCATCGCTGGCGGTGGCGGCATGCTGGTCCTGGAAGAGCTGGAGCACGCCAAGGCACGTGGCGCCAAGATCTACGCCGAAGTGACAGGCTACGGCGCAACGTCAGACGGCCACGACATGGTGGCACCGTCCGGTGAAGGCGCCGCACGCTGCATGCGTCAGGCGATGGCAACCGTGAACGGCAAGATCGACTACATCAACACTCACGGCACCTCGACGCCAGTGGGGGATGTCGCCGAACTCAAGGCCATCCAGGAAGTCTTCGGTGCGGACAGCCCGGCGATGAGCTCCACCAAGTCGCTGACCGGCCACTCTCTGGGCGCCACTGGCGTGCAGGAAGCCATCTACTCGCTGCTGATGATGGAGAACGACTTCATTGCCGCCTCCGCCAACGTCAGCGAACTGGATGAACGCGCCGACGGCCTCGATATCGTCACCACTCGCCGTGATGGCGTGAAGATCGAGCGTGTGCTCTCCAACAGCTTCGGCTTCGGTGGCACCAACGCCTGTCTGATCCTGGAGCGCTTCCAGGACTGAGATCATGGATCTCTGACCGGTGATGCATGACACGAAAAGGCCGCCCCATGGGGCGGCCTTTTTGCTGGTGGCGAGCTATCGGCTGGCTTTCACATCACTTCATCGCCCGACTTCCTCCAATCGGAGCGCTCAGACGCCCACGCTGTCTGCCGGTGCCTTCTCCTCGAGTGGCGGACGTGGAGTGCGGGATATCCGCTGCAAGGTGTCTTCCACCCACCCCTCGACATCCGCGATCACCGCATCCGGCTTGCGGCCGGTGGTCTCGATCGCAGGCCCGAAGACGACATGCAGGGTGCCAGAACGCTTGATCCAGCTGTCATTGGGCCAAATCTCGCCTGCATTGTGGGCCACCGGGACGACCGGCACTCCAGCACGACAGGCAATCGCGGCACCTGACTTGTTGAACTTCTTGCGCGTCCCCGGTGCCAGGCGCGTCCCTTCCGGGAAGATCAGCACCGTGAAGCCATCCTTGAGCCGCTGCGTACCCACGCTCAATACCTGCTTGAGCGCCTTGGCGGGCTGCTTGCGGTCCAGCGGAATCGGCTCAAGCAGCTTGAGACCCCAGCCGAAGACGGGAATCTTGAGCAACTCCTGCTTGAGCACGGTGCATAGCGGCCGCTTGACCACCTGCAGATAGATGGTTTCCCACTCACTCTGGTGGTTGGAGAGCAGAACGCATGCCCCTTCGGGCAGCTGCTCACGTCCGCTGACCTCTACCCTGACGCCACAGGTGAGACGGAACCACCAGAGCACAAGGTGGTTGTAACTATGCAGAACGCGATAACGTGCCTTGAGCGGCAAGCAGGCTGCCACGGGTACCAGCACCAGGGCACTGAGCAGCAACGCCATGAAATAACCGAAGTAAAACAACACACTACGCAGTGCATTCACAGTAAAGATCTCCGCACGTCAGACATCCTCTTGAGGTGAGGTCACCGGGGTGCGCTGTGCCACCCAATCGTCCAGCAGACGGGACAGCTCCAGCCGCCAGGGTTTCTGATGCACCCCGAAGGTCTCCAGCACTCGTCGACAGTTGAGCACTCGGCGCAGCGGAGTTCCCGAGTTGAGCGTCAACGCCTTGATCGGGCCGGGTGATACCTCCTCCCCGATCCCCTCGAGCCGAGTGATCAGCTGAGTCCGCACCACGCTGATGAAGGCGTAACTGCTGACAGGCTCGGTACCCGCCAGATGATAGGCGCCCCAGGAACCCGCACCGCAACGTTGCTGTTGCAGCATGCCGACCAGCGCCATGGCCACGGCGTCGACACTGGTCGGGCACAAAATGACGTCTTCCGCAGCCCGGACTTCCTGACCCGCGAGCAACGACTCGATCAGCGTCGGCAGCCAGGCATCACGGCCATCGGGGCCGAACAACGGCCCGAGACGCACGATCAGATGGCTCGGCAATTCGGCGCGGATACGGTCGCCCGTGGCGATGACCCGACGCAATGCCGTATCGATGGGGGACGGCACCTCTTCCTCATCGAGCAAGCCTTCCCCGCCCTGCTCGAACATCTGGTCCGCCACGCACCACACCAGCGGCGTGTCTGTCTCGACACAGGCCGCCAGCACGGCTTCCACGTGCTCGGCATGCGCCGTGACGTCTGCCGGTGCCGAGTCCGCAGGACTGACGAAGGGAGGCACGATCACCACATCCGCGCGATGCGAGCGAATATCACTGGCGTCGATACGCACGGCATCGAGCACTTGAAGCTCGAGATCCGTACGGGTGTTGGCCACTCGGGCCAGGCCGAGGCTCAGGCAATGCCCGGCATCCAGCAGCAAGAGTTTCACAGGCACACTCCGGCAAACAGACGCATCGGCACGAAGCGTGCCGATGCAAAGGCGACATTCTATCAACCTTGCAGGCTGGCTGCAGGCCCGTTGTCGCGCCGGGGACCAGAAGTGAGCAGCACCCCTCCCAGCGGCTGGGGGCGACCGATACCATAGCCCTGAACGAGATCGACACCGATCTGCTCAAGTGCCGGCAGCAAGTCACGTCGCTCCACGTATTCGGCGATGGTGACGATGCCCATCTGGGCACAGATGCGGCAGATGGCCGAGACGATGGCAGCGTCCAGGCTGTCACGGGTCAGATTGCGCACGAAGGCGCCATCGATCTTGAGCTGATTGACGGGCAACTCCTTGAGATAGGCGAAAGAGGACATTCCGCTGCCGAAATCGTCCAGCGAGAAGCTGCAGCCAAGGCGACGAATGCCACGAATGAATTCGCGTGCTTGCGCCAGATTGCTGATGGCGGCCGTCTCGGTGATCTCGAAGCACAATCGCTCAGGCGCCACGCCACTCTCCTCGATCATGGTGATCAGCTGATCGCGCAATGGCATGTCACTCAGGCTTTGCCCCGAGAGATTGATGGCCAGGATGGCGTCGTCTTCAATGCGCCCGTCATTGGATTTCAGCACCTGCAGCGCTTCAGTGACGACCCAGACATCAATGGCAGGCATCAGCCCGAAGCGCTCGGCAGTGCCCATGAAGTGGGCCGGGGTCATATGCTCGCCCTCGGCATTGACGTAGCGCAGCAATACTTCGTAGTAAGGCCTACTGGACGGACGGCACAACGATTCAATCGGCTGGATATAGAGCGTGAAGAAACGTTTCTCCAGCGCTTCCTGCAACAGAGGCAACCATTGGAGCTCGCGCTGGGCACGCTCGAGCCCGGCATCTTCCTCGTGATAGGCATGCACCTGGTTGCGACCATTCTGCTTGGCCATGTAACAGGCCGCGTCGGCCTGACGCAGCACTTCCGTGGCCGGTGCACTCCCCGTGATGGACGCCAGGCCGATGCTGACACCCAGCTGGAACTGACGCCCATCCTCGAGATAACGATAATCCGCGATGGTCGAGCAGAGTCTCGAGGCGCGCTCCAGTGCCTGTTCACGATTGCATCGGTAGAGGATGACCGCGAATTCATCGCCTCCCAGACGGGCGAGCACATCAGAATCCCGGATCTGCTCGCGCATCAGATGCGCAATCTCGCGCAGCACGGTATCCCCCGCTGCATGACCGCAGGTGTCGTTGATGACCTTGAAGAAGTCGAGATCCAGATACAGCAATTGATGCAGATCGCCGTCTTCCAGCGAGGCCCCCAGAGCATCATCGAAGGCACTGCGGTTCTGCAGCCCCGTCAGGCTGTCATGATGGGCCTGGAAATCGAGCCGACGAATCATCGCCTGGCGATAACTGATGTCACGGAAGACCAGCACGGCACCTTCCACCTCATCATTGCGAGCGCGTACCGGAGACGCCTTGAGCTCTATCGCACACTCACTGCCATCCCTGGCGACCAGCAGGGTCTGGTTCGCCATGTGCACGACCTCCCCGCGGCTGAGCACGACATCCAGGTGGGTATCCATCATGTGGAGCGAACCCTCATGGCGCAATTGCAGAATGCGCGCCCAAGGGCGGCCCCGGGCCAGCGCGGGATCCCAGCCACACAATTCTGCCGCGATGGGATTGATGTGGCGGATCATTCCCTCCCGATCAAGGCTGATCACCCCTTCATCGATGGAATCCAGCATTACGGTTACCTGATCCCGTTCGTGACGCAATTCCCGGGTGCGGTACTCCAGCAGACCGCTCAACCGCGCCCGATAGTGTCGACTGCGCCGCACACGACTTTCTGCCTTCAGCGCCAGCAACGTCAGTCCCAGCACGGCCAGTGAGGCAACCCCGAGTATCACTGCCAGCCAGACATGCTGCCCTTCCCCCGAACGAAGCGGGGGAGCCGGCATCACCGAGTCAGGCACCACTTCCATCGCCGCCATGCCCAGATAGTGCATCCCTGCGATCGCTCCCCCCATCAGCAACGCAGCAAGGGCCTGATAACTGCGACGCGGCCGGCGTTGATGCAGAAAGAGCCCTCCAAGCCACAGCGCAGCCGTCGAGGCGATGACGGCCACCAGAATCGACAGTCCCAACAACGGGGCATCGTAGCGATACGCCATCGGCATCTGCATCGCCGCCATGCCGAGATAGTGCATCGAAGCGATCCCGCCCCCCATCACCGCCCCGCTGCCAAACAGCCATGGCAGCGTCAAGCGCGACAGCGTGTTGGCCCACAGCGCCAGTCCGGAAGAGAGCACGGCCACCATCATCGAGAGTAGCGTCAAGCCCCACTCATAGGTGACCGACGTACCGATGTCATAGGCCAGCATGCCGATGAAATGCATTGACCAGATGCCCAGGCCCATCGCCAGAGCCCCACCCAGCAGCCACCCCAGGCGACTGGCACGCGACACCGACAGCGCGACCTGCCGAATCAGCTGCAAGGCAGCATGAGATGCCAGTACCGCGACCAGAATGGAAAGCAATACCAGTGAGGGGGAATAGCTACCATGCATGAATGACCTCAATCATCGGGGGCCTGCCAAGGGGAACGAGCTGAAAGTGGACATACACTTGAAACGATAGTTTACCTGCAAGGTACGGAACTGCCTGATTTTTTCCTCCACGCTCAGTGTCCTCAAGCGAGACGACAGCGTGATGGCCCGATCATCGGACTCGGGGCTTCCTCCCTTACGCTCGCAGAGCGACTTTGGATGTATCGGCCGATATCCTGGCAGATGGAGGGGGAATGCCTGAAAACCTCCCCGCCCTCTCACGCAGCACCCTCGATACCTCGAGAGGTTTCCTTGGCCTCCAGAAACGAAAAACCCCCGCTGAGCGGGGGTTCAAGACAATATGGATGACCATGGAGCTGATGATCAGAACGGAATCTCATCATCGAAATCGTCAAAGCTGCCAGCCGGCGGCGCGCCGAAATTGTTGTTCTGCGAGTTCTGTTGAGGAGGCTGATGAGCGGGCTGCTGAGCCGGAGGCGGAGTGTGCGGGGCCGGCGGCTGACCACCGAAGTTGCCACCCTGCTGCGGTGCCGGCGGCTGGCCGCCGAACTGGCCACCCTGCTGCGGAGCTGCCGCGGCCTGCTGCTGGCCACCATACTGACCACCTTGCTGAGGTGCCTGCTGGGGACGACCGCCGCCACTGAAGCCGCCACCGCCGCCGCCTTCACCACGGGTATCCAGCATCTGCATGTCATTGGCGACGATTTCGGTGCTGTAGCGGTCGTTGCCGTTCTGATCCTGCCACTTGCGCGTCTGCAGACGACCTTCGATATAGAGGCGTGAGCCTTTCTTGACGTATTGCTGAGCGATTTCCGCCAGCTTGTTGAACATCACCACACGGTGCCATTCGGTACGTTCCTGACGCTGACCGCTCTGACGGTCATTCCAGGTATCCGTGGTGGCGAGGTTGAGGTTGCACACCGCACTACCGGACGGAGTGAAACGGACTTCCGGATCCTGACCGAGATTACCGATCAGAATGACCTTGTTTACGCCGCGAGCCATGAAGATTACTCCTGAAAATAGACCGGTGCACATCAGGCACCGGCGAAGGTATCGAGTGCACTGACAGTGATCTGCCAGTGTCAGGGTTCAGCTGGCAGGTGCCTCGGCACCTGCCGGAGTTTCGCCATCACGCTGACGAGTGAAAGTCGCCAGCGCCTTGTCATCCAGTGTATCGCGTGTGACCTTCAGATAGGCGACCTGTTCCTCACGCACGACCAGAGCTTCTTCCACGCCGGCAATGGCCAGCAGGCGCGTCTGCAACTCGACGGCCGGAAGCCTCGCGGCTTCTGGCGACAGGCCGACCACTTCACTGCCAAGATGTCGCGGCGGCTGCATGTTCCAGACCACAGCCAGCCACAGCAGCGCCAGCAACCCCATGCCGAAGAAGACGCCACTCAGCCCGAAATGGCCCGTCAGCCAGCCGCCGCCGACACCCCCCACGAAGGCACCGAGGAACTGGCTGGTCGAATACACCCCCATCGCGGTGCCCTTGGCACCGGCCGGCGCCAGCTTGGAGATCATCGACGGCAAGGTGGCTTCCAGCAAATTGAAGGCCACGAAGAACAGCCACAGCAGGCCAAGGAAGGGCACGAGACCTGCGTGCTCGATGCCATCCACCCCCAGCAGCAACAGGCTTGTCGCGATGGTCGCCACGGCGCCCAGGAAGACCGGCTTCATGCGGCGGTACTTCTCGGCCACGATGACCAGCGGAAGCATGGCGACAAACGCCAGGCCCATCAAGGGCAGATAGACCCAGCCATGATGGGCGGGCGCGATGCCGAAGTTGACCAGCTGCTGCGGAATGGCCACGAAACAGGCCGTGAGGATCATGTGCAGCGCAAAGATCGACACATCCATGCGCAACAATGCGGAATTCGCAAGAATGCCCTTGAGCTGGCGACGATCAAGCCCCACATCTTGATGCTGACGCCTGGGTGCAGCAGGCACCAGTTTCCAGAGTACGAACACGCTCGCCACGGCCATGATGGCCGTCAGCCAGAAGACGCCCGAAAGTCCGAACGCATCCGCGGTCAGGGGTCCCGCGACCATCGCCAGCGCGAAGGCGACGCCGATCGACATGCCGATGGAGGCCATCGCCATGGTGCGCACCTCCTCTCGCGTCTGATCGGCCAGCAGCGCCATGATCGCACCTGCCACGGCACCGCTGCCCTGCAGGCAACGACCAAGGATGATCATCTCGATGCTGTCGGCATTTGCCGCGACCAACGAGCCAAGGATGAACAGCCCGAGTCCGAAGCCGATCACGGCCTTGCGCCCGAGGCGATCGGACAACCAGCCGAAGGGGATCTGCAGCAGTGCCTGGGTCAGGCCATACCCGCCCAACGCGACGCCGACCAGCGTCGGCGTCGCGCCAGCCAGATCACGGGTGTAGAGCGCCAGCACCGGCAACACCATGAACAGCCCGAGCATGCGGGTGGCATACAGGCTGGCAAGGCCGACGATGGCGCGACGTTCCGGCGCTAGCAGTCGAGAGGTCTTCATGGATGGCGGCGGGCTCCGGAGCAGGACAGTCAAGAAAGGGAGGCCGACCACGCGGGTCGCCAGAGAGTAGACTCCATGGGTGCTGATCACCGATGGACTGCACATTCTAAGGCTCGCCTGTCGGCTTTGAAAGCATGCAGCCTTTGCCGGGCGTTTCGCCCGCGCCTTATAATCGTTGCTTTTATCGACGCAGCCCGAGGTGGCAATGGACAGGATTCAGGTCAGGGGTGCGCGCACCCACAACCTCAAGAACATCGATGTCGAACTGCCGCGTGACAAGCTGATCGTGGTGACCGGGCTCTCCGGTTCCGGCAAGTCGTCACTTGCCTTTGACACACTCTATGCCGAGGGACAGCGGCGCTACGTCGAATCACTGTCCACCTATGCTCGCCAGTTTCTGTCGATGATGGAAAAACCGGACATCGACCACATCGAGGGTCTGTCACCGGCGATTTCCATCGAACAGAAATCGACATCGCACAACCCCCGCTCCACCGTCGGTACCATTACCGAGATCTACGACTACCTGCGCCTTCTCTACGCTCGCGCCGGGACGCCGCGTTGCCCGGACCACGACATCGATCTGGAAGCCCAGACCATCTCGCAGATGGTTGATCAGGCGCTGGCCCTGCCCGAGGGCAGCAAGCTGATGCTGCTGGCACCGGTAGTCAGCGGGCGCAAGGGCGAGCACCTGCAACTGCTTTCCGAGCTGCGCGCCCAGGGCTTCGTCCGCGCGCGTATCGATGGCCTCATCGTCGAGCTGGATGACCTCAAGCCGCTGGAGAAGAACAAGAAGCATGATATCGACGTCGTCGTCGATCGCTTCAAGGTGCGCGAGGACCTCAAGCAGCGTCTGGCCGAGTCCTTCGAGACCGCACTGAACCTGGCCGATGGCAGCGCCCGGCTGCACTTCATGGACGGCGAACAGGAAGACCTGGTGTTCTCGTCGCGCTTCGCCTGCCCGGTGTGTGGCTATGCCCTGGCCGAGCTGGAGCCACGCCTGTTCTCCTTCAACAACCCGGCTGGCGCCTGCCCGACCTGTGACGGTCTCGGGGTGAAGCAATACTTCGACCCGGAGAAGCTGATCAGCCATCCGGAGCTGTCGCTGGCCGAAGGCGTGATCAAGGGCTGGGACCGTCGCAGCGTCTATTACTTCAGCCAGCTGCAGGCCGTCGCCGAGCACTATGGTTTCGCTCTGGAAGCCGCCTGGGAATCACTCAGTGATGAAGCGCGTGATGCCGTGCTCAATGGCAGCGGACGTGAGGACATCGCGTTCAGCTACGTCAATGACCGCGGCCGCAAGGTGACGCGCGAACATCCCTTCGAGGGCGTACTGCCCAACATGGAGCGGCGCTACCGTGAGACCGAATCCAACATGGTGCGCGAGGATCTCGCCCGCTATCTGGCCGTTCAACCCTGCCCGAGCTGCGATGGCTCGCGTCTGCGCCGCGAGGCACGCAATGTCTACGTCGACAATCGCACCCTCGCCGAGGTCGTGCGCCAGCCGATCGGCGAAGCGTGGGAAGAGTTCGGCAAGCTGAGCCTGCCGGGGCGCAAGGGCGAGATCGCTGCCAAGATCGTCAACGAGATCCAGGCGCGCCTCGAGTTCCTCGTCAATGTCGGCCTCGACTATCTGACGCTGGAGCGCAGCGCCGATACCCTTTCCGGGGGTGAGGCACAGCGCATCCGTCTTGCCAGCCAGATCGGCGCCGGCCTGGTCGGCGTGATGTACATCCTCGATGAGCCCTCCATCGGCCTGCACCAGCGTGACAATGATCGCCTGCTCAAGACACTGATTCACCTGCGTGATCTGGGCAACACCGTGATCGTGGTCGAGCATGATGAAGATGCCATCCGCGCCGCGGACCACGTGCTCGATATCGGCCCCGGGGCTGGCGTGCACGGCGGTGAGATCGTCGCCCAGGGCACCCCGGCGCAGATCGAGGCGACGCCCGGCTCATTGACCGGACAGTACCTGAGTGGCGAGCGTGAGATCGCCGTGCCGCCCTATCGCCTGCCCGCCAATCCCGAAAAGGTGCTGCGCCTGACAGGTGCCACAGGCAACAACCTGCAGAACGTGACGCTGACGCTGCCGACAGGCCTGCTGACCTGCATCACCGGCGTCTCCGGCTCAGGCAAGTCGACACTGATCAACGCCACGCTGATGCCGCTGGCCGCCCGTGAGCTCAATCGTGCGACCACGCTGACCCCGGCGCCCTACGGCAAGATCGAGGGGCTGGATCTGTTCGACAAGATGGTGGACATCGATCAGAGTCCCATCGGGCGTACACCTCGCTCCAACCCCGCCACCTATACCGGGATCTTCACGCCGATCCGCGAGCTGTTCTCCGGGACCCAGGAAGCGCGCGCGCGCGGCTACAAGCCGGGCCGCTTCAGCTTCAACGTCAAGGGTGGGCGCTGCGAAGCCTGTCAGGGCGATGGCCTGATCAAGGTCGAGATGCACTTCCTGCCTGACATGTACGTGCCCTGCGATGTCTGCAAGGGCAAGCGCTACAATCGTGAGACGCTCGAGGTCCAGTACAAGGGCAAGAACATCCATGAAGTGCTGGAGATGACCATCGAGGAGGCACTGGAGTTCTTCTCGCCGGTACCCGCCATCGCGCGTCGACTACAGACACTGATGGATGTCGGCCTGTCCTATGTCCGCCTCGGCCAGAGCGCGACCACGCTCTCCGGCGGGGAAGCCCAACGCGTCAAGCTGGCGCGCGAGCTGGCCAAGCGGGACACCGGCAAGACGCTCTACATCCTCGATGAGCCGACCACCGGCCTGCACTTCGAGGATATCCGACAACTGCTGGTGGTCCTGCACCGCCTGCGCGATCACGGCAACACCGTCGTCGTCATCGAGCACAACCTGGATGTGATCAAGACCGCTGACTGGTTGATCGATCTGGGGCCGGAAGGCGGCTCAGGCGGGGGCCAGATCATCGCCGAGGGGACACCGGAGCAACTGGCAACGCAGGAGGTCTCGCATACCGGTCGCTTCCTGGCACCGCTGCTGAAGCGCCAGAGAGCCTCCAACGCCAAGACAGGCGCTCAAGACACGTCAGCGGACAGCAAGCCGTCCAATGGCGGAAAGCCCGGCAGCAAGAAGAAGGCAGAAACCAGCAACTGACCTTCGTCAGATGCCCAGCGACACCCCTGACTCCTCTCGTACCGTTTCCTTGCGGGACGTGACGAGTCAGGCTTGCCCATGACGCCTGGCCGCATGGGCTGCCCAACCGACAGGCCTGTCTATCAGGCATAAAAAAAGGCCAACCCCGAAGGGTTGGCCTTTTCTTGTGGACGAAGCAAGCCGAAGCTTACTCTTCGCCCGCTGCCTCGGAGGCAGCCGGACGATCGACCAGCTCGACGAATGCCATCGGGGCATTGTCACCGGCACGATAGCCACACTTCAGGATACGCAGGTAACCGCCCGGACGGGTGGTGTAGCGCGGGCCGAGCTCATTGAAGAGCTTGCCGACCGCTTCCTTGGAACCGGTACGAGAGAACGCCAAACGACGGTTCGCAACGGAATCCTGCTTGGCCAGGGTGATCAGCGGCTCGATATGACGACGCAGTTCCTTGGCTTTCGGCAGGGTAGTCTTGATGACTTCGTGCTCTACCAGAGAGATGCACATGTTCTTGAACATGGCTTCACGGTGAGAGCTGGTACGGTTCAGGTGACGACCACTCTTACGATGACGCATGGTTGTGATTCCTTACCAGTCTGGGGCTTGAGCCGACCGGGCTTCCTTAAGCGGAAGCCTTGTCGTCCTTCAGGCTTGCGGGCGGCCAGTTTTCCAACCGCATGCCGAGGGACAGACCACGCGCGGACAGCACGTCCTTGATTTCATTCAAGGACTTCTTGCCGAGATTCGGGGTCTTCAGCAGCTCAACTTCGGTGCGCTGAATGAGATCACCGATGTAATAGATATTCTCGGCTTTGAGACAGTTCGCACTGCGAACGGTCAGCTCAAGATCGTCTACGGGACGGAGAAGGATCGGATCGATTTGATCTTCCTCTTCTTCGACTTCCTGTTCCTTGTCTGCTTCCAGATCAACGAAGGCGGCCAGCTGCTCCTGCAAGATGGTTGCGGAGCGGCGGATCGCTTCTTCCGGATCCAGCGTGCCGTCGGTTTCCAGGTCAATCACCAGCTTGTCAAGGTTGGTGCGCTGTTCAACACGCGCCGCCTCGACAGCATAGGAGACCCGGCGAACCGGCGTGAAGGTCGCATCCAGCTGGAGACGGCCAATGGCACGTGATTCGTCATCTGCAGAGAGACGCGCGTCAGCCGGTTCGTAGCCGCGGCCACGAGCGATCTTGAGTTGCATCTTCAGCTCGCCACCATCATTCAGGTGAGCGATGACGTGATCCGGATTCACGATTTCGAGATCATGGTCACCGGCGATGTCGCCAGCAGTCACGATGCCCGGGCCCTTCTTGTTCAGCGCCAGCACAGCTTCGTCGCGACCATGCATCTTGATGGCCACGTCCTTGAGGTTCAGCAGGATTTCGATGACATCCTCCTGTACCCCTTCAATGGCGCTGTACTCGTGCAGAACGCCTTCGATCTCAGCTTCCACGACGGCACAGCCGGGCATGGAAGACAGCAGGATGCGACGCAGAGCATTCCCCAGGGTGTGGCCGAAACCACGCTCGAAGGGCTCGAGGACGATCCGCGCATGATGGGCGCTGACTTCCTCGACCTTGATATCGCGAGGACGGAGAAACTCTGTCACTGAGCGCTGCATAAGAACACCTTTAAGGCTGCCAAACGGATAATCTGGGTACTCCAGCCGGGCCGACGAATCAGCCCGGCATCACATTACTTGGAGTACAGCTCGACGATCAGGTTTTCGTTGATATCGGCAGACAGGTCGCCACGCTCGGGGACAGCCTTGAAAGTGCCTTCCATCTTCTTGGAGTCGACGTCGACCCAGGAGACATCACCGCGGTTGGCAGCGAGTGCCAGAGACTGCTGGATGCGAGCCTGGTTCTTGGCCTTCTCACGAACGGTAACCACATCACCGGCCTTCACATTGAAGGAAGCGACGTTGACGGTACGGCCGTTCACGGCGATCGCCTTGTGGCTGACCAGCTGACGTGCCTCGGAACGCGTGGAGCCGAAGCCCATGCGGTAGACGACGTTGTCGAGGCGAGCCTCGAGGAGCTGGAGCAGAACCTCACCAGTCGCGCCTTTCACGCGAGCGGCTTCTTTGTAGTAATTGCGGAATTGCTTTTCCAGAACGCCGTACATGCGACGAACCTTCTGCTTTTCACGCAACTGCAGGCCGTAGTCTGAAAGACGTTGACGGCGCTGGCCATGAACACCCGGGGGTTGTTCGGATTTGCACTTCTTCTCGAACGGAGTCACGCCACTCTTCAGGAAGAGGTCGGTGCCTTCACGACGAGACAGTTTGCACTTCGGTCCAATATAACGAGCCATGAGTCTGTCTCCTTAAACGCGGCGTTTCTTCGGCGGACGGCACCCATTATGCGGGATGGGGGTCACGTCGGTGATGCTTTGCACGCGGAAGCCTGCGGCATTGAGAGCACGCACGGCGGACTCACGACCCGGACCCGGGCCCTTGACCAGCACGTCGACGTTCTTCACACCATATTCGGCTGCAGCGGTCGCTGCACGTTCACTTGCGACTTGCGCAGCGAACGGGGTGCTCTTGCGAGAACCACGAAAACCCGAACCACCGGCAGTTGCCCAGGAGAGAGCATTGCCCTGGCGGTCTGTGATCGTCACGATAGTGTTGTTAAAAGAGGCATGGATATGCGCGATGGCATCCACTACCTGCTTTTTAACCTTCTTGCGCTTACTCGGGTTAGCCATTAGATGTTTCCTGTCTAAACGCCAGTTCGTTTACTTGCGAATCGGTTTACGCGGACCTTTGCGTGTACGTGCGTTGGTCTTGGTGCGCTGACCGCGCAACGGAAGACCACGACGATGGCGCAGGCCACGATAGCAACCGAGGTCCATGAGACGCTTGATGTTCAGCGTGATCTCACGACGCAGGTCGCCTTCGACGGTGTACTTACCCACCTCGGCACGAACCAGGTCCAGTTGTTCAACAGACAGATCAGCGATCTTGACGCTCGGTTCTAAACCGAGAGCGGCGCAGATCTGCTGTGCACGCGTACGGCCAATCCCGAAGATATAAGTCAGCGAGATCGCCGCGTGCTTGTTGTCCGGGATATTGACGCCAGCAATACGGGCCATCAGTTTTCTCCGAAAGGTTAGCGGCGGATTTTACATCCACAAAGGGCGCAATAGCATACCCCTTGATCCCGTTGGGAACAAGGGGGTATGCCAGCACCCGAGCTTGTATTCAGCTAAGCGGGGTCGAGGGATTAACCCTGACGCTGCTTGTGGCGCGGCTCAGTGCAGATGACCCGCACTGCGCCACGACGCCGAATGATCTTGCAGTTACGGCAAATTTTCTTGACGGAAGCTCGAACTTTCATCGTTCTCTCCAGTTTGCTAACAGGGGCTGCGCAATCAGCGCATCATGCCACCGCTGCCATAGCCTTTGAGGTTGGCCTTCTTCATCACCGACGCATACTGATTTGACATCAGATGCGACTGCACCTGGGCCATGAAGTCCATGACCACCACAACCACGATAAGCAGAGAGGTACCGCCGAAATAGAACGGAACCTGCCAGGCGACAACGAGGAATTGCGGCATCAGGGAGACGAGGGTGATGTAGAGGGCGCCGAACAGCGTCAGGCGAGTCATCACCTTATCGATGTAACGGGCCGTCTGTTCGCCTGGGCGAATCCCCGGCAGGAAAGCTCCTGACTTCTTGAGGTTGTCAGCAACATCCTTGGGATTGAAGACCAGCGCCGTGTAGAAGAAGCAGAAGAATACTACAGCGGCAGCGAAAAGCAAGATGTACAGTGGCTGGCCCGGCCCGAGAGCCTGAGAAGCCGTCTGCAACCATTGCATGCTTTCACTCTGGCCAAACCATTGGCCCATCGATGCAGGGAACAGCAGGATGCTTGACGCGAAGATCGGCGGGATGACCCCGGCCATGTTGACCTTCATCGGCAAGTAGCTGCTCTGACCGGCATACATCTTGTTGCCCACCTGACGGCGCGGATAGTTCACCGTGATGCGGCGTTGACCGCGTTCGATGAACACCACAAAGGCAACGGTAACGACTGCGAGCAGCGTCAGCGCCAGCAGCGGAAGCACATTCCAGGCACCATCATTGCGCGCCAGTTCGAAAGACTGGCCGATGGCACTCGGCAGCCCGGCGACAATACCAGCAAAGATGATCAGTGAGATCCCGTTGCCGATACCCTTCTCGGTGATCTGCTCTCCCAGCCACATCAGGAACACTGCACCAGCCACGAACGTACTCACGGCGGTGAAGTAGAAGCTGAAGTCAGCGGAATAGGCGACACCGTTTCCGACCAGTCCGACTGCCATGCCGATCGATTGGACCAGGGCCAGTACGACCGTGCCGTAGCGCGTGTACTGGCTGATCTTGCGACGACCGGCCTCACCTTCCTTCTTCAACTGCTCTAGCTGAGGCGAGACCACCGTCAGGAGCTGCATGATGATCGACGCGGATATGTAGGGCATGATGCCCAACGCGAAGATACTCATTCGCTCCAGTGCACCACCGGAGAACATGTTGAACATGCTCAGGATGGTGCCCTGGTTTTCCCTGAACAAGGCAGCAAGCTGGTCAGGATTGATACCGGGAACGGGGATGTGTGCACCGATTCGGTACACCACGATGGCGATGAACACGAAGCGCAAACGCGCCCAGAGTTCGCTCAACCCACTTCCCTGCATCGCCGGTACGTTTCCTGACTTAGCCATTTAGTCCTCTACCTTGCCACCGGCAGCTTCGATCGCAGCACGGGCACCCTTGGTGACCTTGATGCCGCGGACCGTGACTGCCTTGTCCAGTTCGCCGGAGAGCATGACCTTCGCGAACTTCGTGGAATCACGAAGCACGTTGGCCTTCTTCAGCGTTTCGAGGTCGACGATATCACCGTCTACCAGTGCCAGCTCGCTCAGGCGCACTTCTTCGGAAACCAGAGATTTCGCGGAAGTGAAACCAAACTTCGGCAGGCGACGCTGCATAGGCATCTGACCGCCTTCGAAGCCCGGCTTGACGCTGCCACCGGAACGGGACTTCTGGCCCTTGTGGCCACGACCGCCGGTCTTACCAAGACCGGAGCCGATACCACGACCGACACGCTTTGCAGCGTGCTTGGAGCCCGGGGCCGGACTCAGGGTATTCAATTTCATGGATTACTCTCCCTCAACACGGACAAGGTAATGAACCTTGTTGATCATGCCGCGTACCGCGGGGGTGTCTTCCAGCTCGACAGTGTGACCGATGCGACGCAGCCCAAGGCCTTTCATGGTGGCCTTGTGCTTTTCGAGGACGCCGATGGTGCTGCGGATCTGGGTTACCGTGATCTTAGCTGCCATGGTGCCTTACCCCGCAATCTTGTCGACAGACAGGCCACGCTTGGCGGCGATGTCTTCCGGAGATTTCATGGCAGCGAGACCGTTGATGGTCGCGCGCACCACGTTGACCGGATTGGTGGAACCGTAGCACTTGGCCAGGACGTCATGGACGCCTGCCAGTTCGAGCACGGAACGCATCGCACCGCCGGCAATGATGCCGGTACCTTCGGATGCTGGCTGCATGTAGATCTTGGATGCGCCGTGACGAGCCTTCACCGGGTACTGCAGGGTGTGGCCCTTCAGGTCAACCTTGATCATGTTGCGACGAGCTTGGTCCATTGCCTTCTGGATCGCGACCGGCACTTCACGCGCCTTGCCACGACCGAAGCCAACACGACCATTGCCGTCACCAACGACAGTCAGAGCGGTGAAACCGAAGATACGGCCGCCCTTGACTACCTTGGCGACGCGGTTGATCTGCACGAGCTTCTCTTGCAGGTCACCGCCCTTCTGTTCGATATTCGCCATCGTAAAACCCTTTAGAATTCCAGGCCGCCTTCACGTGCGGCATCGGCCAGGGCCTTCACGCGACCGTGGTACTTGTACCCGGAGCGATCGAAAGCCACTTGCTTGATACCCGCTTCCTTCGCGCGCTCGGCAATCAGAGCACCCACCTTGGCGGCGGAGTCCGAGTTACCGGTAGAACCTTCGCGCAGGCTCTTGTCGAGCGTGGATGCGGTGGCCAAGACCTGGCCGCCATCCGGCGAGATGATCTGCGCGTAGATGTGACGCGGGGTGCGGTTCACGCACAGGCGAAACACGCCCAGCTCGCGGATTTTCGCACGAGCGCGGCGGGCACGACGGAGACGAGATTCTTTCTTCGCGTTCATAACCCTGCCTTACTTCTTCTTGGCTTCTTTACGACGGACGACTTCGTCGCTGTACCGAATACCTTTGCCCTTGTAGGGCTCCGGCGGACGGAACGCGCGAATCTCTGCGGCGACCTGACCCAAAGCCTGCTTGTCAGCAGATTTCAGGACGATCTGAGTGTTCTTCGGCGTTTCAGCCGTAACACTTGCCGGCAGTTCATAGTCGACCGGGTGTGAGAAGCCCAGTGTCAGGTTGATTGTCTGGCCTTTGGCCTGGGCACGATAACCCACACCATTGATTTCCAGAGACTTGGTGAAGCCTTCGGAAACACCAGACACCATGTTGTTGACCAGAGCACGTGTGGTACCAACCATTGCCCAGTTCTTGGCAGTCTCAGCCGGGGCGAAGGTCATCTGACCTTCTTCCAGGTTGATGACCACGTCCTGGTGGACGGTCAGTTCCAGCTGGCCATTGCTGCCCTTCACGGTCAGCTTGTCGCCATCGAGTTTTACCTCGACGCCGTTCGGCAATTTAACCGGATACTTGGCTACGCGGGACATTCCAAACTCCTAGAATACGGTGCAGAGGACTTCGCCGCCGACACCAGCTTGACGGGCCGCACGATCGGTCATCACGCCCCGGGAGGTGGAAACGATCGCAATACCCAGGCCATCTGCGACTTTCGGCAGCTCGCCCTTGCCTTTGTACTGGCGCAGGGACGGCTTGGAAACACGCTTGATGTTCTCGATAACCGCCTTGCCTTCAAAGTACTTGAGGGTCACGGTCAGTTCCGGCTTCGCGCCTTCTGCGACAGCAAACTCGGAAATGTAACCCTCTTCCTTCAATACGCGGGCCACTTCAACCTTGAGCTTGGAAGACGGCATGGTAACCGTCTCCTTGGTGGCCATCTGCGCATTGCGGATACGAGTGAACATATCCGCCAGAGTGTCTTGCATGCTCATTTACGTTGCGCTCCTGAATTCTTGCAGTGGTGTTACCAGCTGGACTTGGTCAGACCAGGCACGTCACCACGCATAGCGGCTTCACGCAGCTTGTTGCGGCTCAGGCCGAACTTGTTGTAGTAGCCGTGCGGACGGCCAGTGATACGGCAGCGGTTACGCTGACGGACCGGGCTGGCATCACGCGGCAGCTGCTGCAGTTTCAGCTGTGCGTCGAAGCGCTCTTCTTCAGAAGCGTTGACGTCATTGATGATGGTCTTCAGTGCGTCGCGCTTGGCGGCGTACTTTGCGACCAGCTTGGTGCGCTTGAGCTCACGCTCAACCATGCTTTTCTTTGCCATGATCCACCCTTATTTCTTGAACGGGAAGTTCAGCGCGCCCAGCAACGCACGACCTTCATCATCGGTGTTGGCGCTAGTGGTGATGGTGATGTCCAGGCCACGAATCCGGTCGATCTTATCATACTCGATCTCCGGGAAGATGATCTGCTCACGCACACCCATGGAGTAGTTTCCACGGCCATCGAAGGACTTCGGGTTCAGACCGCGGAAGTCACGAACGCGCGGGATAGCCACGTTCACGAGACGGTCCAGGAAGTCCCACATACGATCGCTGCGCAGGGTCACCTTGACACCGATCGGCCATCCTTCGCGGACCTTGAAGCCAGCGATGGACTTGCGTGCCTTGGTGATGATCGGCTTCTGACCAGACAGCATCTGGAGATCGGCAAACGCGTTGTCGATCAGCTTCTTGTCAGCGGTGGCTTCACCGATGCCCATGTTCAGGGTCACCTTGGTGATACGCGGCACCTGCATCACGTTGGCGTAGCCGAACTGCTCTTTAAGCTGGGCGGCCACTTCGTTCTGATAACGTTCTTTCAAGTTCGCCATGTTGTACCCGACTCGCGTTAGGCGTCGATCAGCTTCTGAGTCGACTTAAAGATGCGTACCTTAGTACCGTCTTCCTGAACCTGGATACCGACACGATCCGCCTTGCCGGTCTCCTGGTTGAAGATGGCCACGTTGGACGCGTGAATCGGAGCCTCGCGCTCGACGATACCCCCCTGGGTGCCCAGCATCGGGTTGGGCTTGGTGTGACGCTTGATCATGTTCACACCGGACACTAGCAGACGCTCACCTTTCAGCACCTTGCTGATGGTACCGCGCTTGCCCTTGTCCTTCCCGGCGATGACGATGACTTCATCGTCACGTTTGATCTTTTGCATATCCGCTTCCGCTCCTTACAGCACTTCGGGCGCCAGGGAAATGATCTTCATGAACTTCTCACTGCGAAGTTCACGGGTAACCGGGCCGAAGATACGGGTACCGATCGGCTGTTCGTTGGTGTTATTCAACAGAACGGCCGCATTACCGTCGAAGCGGATCACGGAACCGTCATTACGACGGACACCGGCTTTGGTACGAACGACCACTGCCTTCATGACTTGGCCTTTCTTGACCTTGCCACGCGGGATAGCTTCTTTGACGGTGACCTTGATGATGTCTCCAACACGAGCGTAACGGCGGTGTGAACCACCCAGCACCTTGATGCATTGCACCCGGCGCGCGCCACTGTTGTCGGCGACATCCAGCATTGTCTGAGTCTGAATCATCGGTTTTCTCCAAACCTAATCTGACTGCCTGGTGGGAACTGGCCTAGGGATCAACCCTTGGCCTGTTCAACCACCTCGACCAGGGTCCAGGCTTTCTTCTTGGACAGCGGACGAGTCTCGGCGATAGAGACGGTGTCACCGATCCGAGCCTGATTCGCCTCATCATGGGCGTGCAGCTTGGTGGAGCGTCTCAGGTACTTGCCATAGATCGGGTGACGCTCACGGCGCTCGACCATGACAACGATGGATTTTTCCATCTTGTCACTCACCACCTTGCCGGTGAGTGTGCGTGCTTTAGTTTCTTCGGCCATTTTACTCACCTGACTTCTGGTTGAGCACAGTCTTAACCTGAGCAATTTGGCGACGAGTCTGCTTGAGCAGGTGAACCTGGCTCAGCTGACCGGTAGCCTTCTGCATGCGCAGATTGAATTGCTCACGCAGCAGTTCGAACAACTGCTCCTGGAGCGCCTCGACTGACTTTTCACGGAGTTCTTGGGCTTTCATCACATCACCGTCCGCTTAACAAAGGTGGTGGAGATCGGCATCTTCATAGCGGCCAGACTGAATGCTTCACGGGCCAGCTCTTCGGATACACCTTCGATCTCGTAAAGGACCTTGCCGGGCTGGATCTGTGCGACCCAGTACTCGACAGAACCCTTACCTTTACCCATACGAACTTCCAACGGCTTGTTGGAAATCGGCTTGTCTGGGAAGACGCGGATCCAGATCTTACCGCCACGCTTGACGTGACGAGTGATGGCACGACGGCCAGCTTCGATCTGACGAGCGGTGATACGACCACGGCCGGTGGCTTTCAGGCCAAACTCACCAAAGCTTACCTTGCTTCCGCGATGCGCCAGGCCACGATTGCGACCTTTCTGCATCTTGCGGAATTTCATACGCTTGGGCTGTAACATCGATTACCCCCTTACTTGCCTTTCTTCTTGGGTGCGGACGCGGGCTGCTTCGCCTTGGCTCGCACCTCTTCGATGCCACCGAGGATCTCGCCTTTGAAGATCCAGACCTTGACACCAATGATGCCGTAGGTGGTGTGAGCTTCGAAGGTGGAGTAATCAATGTCAGCACGCAGGGTGTGAAGCGGAACGCGGCCTTCGCGGTACCATTCGGTACGGGCGATTTCGGCACCGCCGAGACGACCGGAGAGCTGAATCTTGATGCCCTTGGCGCCCAGACGCATTGCGTTCTGCACAGCACGCTTCATCGCACGACGGAACATGACACGACGCTCGAGCTGACCTGCCACATTGGCAGCGACCAGCTTGGCATCGAGTTCCGGCTTGCGAATCTCCTCGATGTTGATGTGGACGGGAACGCCCATCATCTCGGAAACTTCACGACGAAGGCGATCGACATCTTCACCTTTCTTACCGATCACGATACCCGGACGGGCAGTGTGAATGGTAATACGGGCGTTGTTTGCCGGACGCTCGATGCTGATGCGGCTCACGGAAGCGCTTTTCAGACGCTCCTCCAGGAATCCACGCACCTGCAGATCGTTGTTCAGTTTGTCGGCATAGGTAGCGCCTTCGGCGTACCAGACAGAGGTATGATCCTTGACAATACCCAGTCGGAAACCTGTCGGATTAACTTTCTGACCCATTGGTCGTCTCCTACTTCTCGGCTACCTTGACGGTGATATGACAAGTGCGCTTCAAGATGCGATCCGCACGGCCTTTGGCACGTGGCTGGATGCGCTTGAGCGTCATGCCCTCGTCGACACAGATAGTCGAGACGCGAAGCTCGTCAATGTCCATGCCGTTGTTTTCTTCCGCATTCGCGATCGCGGACTGCAGAACCTTGCGAACAATCTTCGCGGCCTTCTTCGGTGAGAAAGCGAGCAGATTCAGCGCCTCGGCGACCGGCTTACCGCGCACCTGGTCAGCCACCAAACGGGCCTTCTGGGCGGATAAACGAGCGCCGCGCAGCTTAGCAGCTACTTCCATCTCTTAAATCCTCTCTGGCTTACCGTTTGGCTTTTTTATCTGCAGCGTGCCCGCGGTATGTGCGGGTGGCAGCAAACTCGCCGAGCTTGTGACCGACCATTTCCTCAGAAACGAGAACCGGGACATGCTGGCGACCGTTATGGACGGCAATGGTGAGCCCGACCATGTTCGGCAGGATCATGGAACGACGCGACCAGGTCTTGATCGGTTTGCGGTCGTTCTTTTCCACTGCTGTCTCAACCTTCTTCAGCAGATGAAGGTCAATAAATGGACCTTTCTTCAGTGAACGTGGCACAGCCGTTACCTCTCAATATCTGTTACTTGGCCTTGCGGCGACGGACGATAAGCTTATCGGTGCGCTTGTTCTTGCGAGTCTTGTGACCCTTGGTCGGGACGCCCCACGGGCTGACCGGGTGACGGCCACCAGAGGTACGACCTTCACCACCACCATGCGGGTGATCGACAGGGTTCATCGCGACACCGCGAACGGTCGGGCGCACGCCTCTCCAACGCTTAGCACCGGCCTTGCCCAGTTGACGGAGGCTGTGCTCGGAGTTGCCCACTTCGCCGAGTGTTGCACGGCATTCGGACAGCACCTTACGCATCTCGCCAGAGCGCAGACGCAGCGTGGTGTAGTTACCGTCACGTGCCACGACCTGGGCACTGGTACCTGCACTACGAGCGATCTGAGCGCCCTTGCCCGGCTTCAGCTCTACACAGTGAACGGTGGAACCCACCGGGACATTGCGCAGCGGCAGAGCGTTGCCTTTCTTGATCGGTGCGTTGACACCGGACTCGAGACGGTCGCCAGCAGAGACACCTTTCGGTGCAATGATGTAGCGACGTTCGCCATCGAGGTACTTCACCAGCGCGATGTTCGCGCTACGGTTCGGATCGTATTCCAGGCGCTCGACGATGGCCGGAATGCCATCCTTGTTGCGCTTGAAGTCGACCAGACGGTAATGGTGACGATGACCACCGCCGATGTGGCGAGTAGTGATGCGACCATTATTGTTACGACCACCGGACTTTGACTGCTTTTCAAGCAGCGGAGCGTACGCGCGACCTTTGAAAAGTTCGTCATTGACGACTTTTACCAGGTGGCGGCGACCGGCGGAGGTAGGTTTTGTCTTAACAATTGCCATGTTCCGTACTCCTGCCTTACTCGGCGCCAGAGAAGTCTTCGATGGTCTCGCCGGCGGCCAGAGTTACATAGGCCTTGCGATAACCAGCGCGACGACCAACACCGCGAGCGGTGCGCTTGGTCTTGCCTTTCATGTTCAGAACCTGAACACGATCGACTTTCTTGCCAAACAGCTCTTCGACGGCTTTCTTGATTTCGGGCTTTGTCGCGTCGCTGGCAACCTTGAACACGTACTGGTTGTTCTCGGCAGCGACCGCGGCCTTCTCGGTCATGTGAGGACCAAGCAGGACCTTGAATACGCGTTCCTGATTCATCCCAGGTTCTCCTCGAACTTGCGCAGGGCAGCGACAGTCATCAGCACCTTGTCGTAACCGACGAGGCTGACCGGGTCAGCGCCAGCGACATTGACGACGTCAACATACGGGATGTTGCGCGCAGCCAGGTACAGATTGACGTCCTGCTCTTCTGTGACGATCAGCGCTTTCTCAAGGCCCAGTTCCTGGAGCTTGGCGATCAGCAGCTTGGTCTTCGGAGCATCGACAGTGATTGCGTCGACCGCGACCAGGCGATCCTGACGGACCAGCTCGGACAGGATGGAACGCATGGCAGCGCGATACATCTTGCGGTTGACCTTGTGCGAGTGGTCCTGCGGACGCGCTGCAAAGGTCACACCGCCAGAACGCCACAGCGGGGAACGGATGGTACCGGCACGAGCGCGGCCAGTACCTTTCTGACGCCACGGCTTCTTGCCACCGCCGGACACGTCAGAACGGGTCTTCTGAGCCACGGTACCCTGACGCGCACCAGCCAGATAGGCGGTGACGACCTGGTGAACCAGAGCCTCGTTGAAGTCCTTACCAAAGGTAGCATCGGAGACGTCTACTGCGCCGCCTGCACCTGCAAGATTAAGATTCATCGGTTAATTCCCCTCAGCGAGCTTTCACAGCGGAACGCACGATCACTTCGCCGCCCGGAGCACCTGGAACGGCACCCTTGACCAACAGAAGATTGCGCTCAGCGTCGACGCGGACCACTTCCAGGCTCTGGACGGTGGAACGGACGTTGCCCATCTGGCCAGCCATCTTCTTACCTTTGAAGACGCGGCCCGGGGTCTGACAGTTACCGATGGAACCCGGCGCGCGGTGCGACAGTGAGTTACCGTGGGTAGCGTCTTGGGTGCGGAAGTTCCAGCGCTTAACTGCGCCCTGGAAACCTTTACCCTTGGAGGTGCCAGTCACGTCAATCTTCTGACCAGCTTCAAAGAGGGATACGGTGAGTTCGCCGCCCACTGCAGGAGCTTCATCGCCTTCTTCCAGGCGGAACTCCATCAGGGAACGACCAGCCTCAACACCCGCCTTGGCATACTGACCAGCAGTTGCCTTGGTGAGGTGCTTGGCCTTGCGGGAACCAGTTGTCACCTGAATCGCATTGTAGCCATCAGTCTCGACGGACTTGATGGTCACGATGCGGTTCGGCTCAACTTCAATCACGGTAACCGGCACGGATGCGCCAGCTTCGGTGAAGACGCGGGTCATCCCGGCCTTCTTACCGACTAAACCGATAGACATGTTCAGTCTCCTTTAGTGTACGGGGCTGTCACCCGCTATGGCTGCCCTTTCCAGAGCATTCCACTAGCACATTGTATGACGCCATCCCGGCGTGGCGGCTGCTGCTCCATCATTGAGAGCGCTGGGCCGCAGTGACTAGTGAGGTATCAGTCAACCTTGATCTGGACGTCCACACCGGCGGCCAGGTCAAGCTTCATCAGCGCGTCGACAGTCTTCTCTGTCGGCTCGACGATGTCGAGAACGCGCTTGTGGGTACGAATCTCATACTGGTCACGCGCGTCCTTGTTGACGTGCGGAGAGACCAGGATGGTGTAACGCTCGCGACGGGTCGGCAGCGGGATCGGGCCACGAACCTGAGCACCGGTACGCTTTGCAGTTTCAACAATCTCTGCAGAGGACTGGTCGATCAGACGGTGGTCGAATGCTTTCAACCGGATGCGAATCTTCTGGTTTTGCATTGCCCAAAACTCCAATGGATGTCGACGGCGTAGGCCGTCACCCACGCATTCAAAGGATGCGCATTATAGGCAGACTGACATCAGGTGTCAAACATGCGAGAAAAGGGGGCCCAACAGGGCCCCCTTCTGTGTCAGGTAAGGAGAACCTTACTCGACAATCTTGGCCACGACGCCAGCGCCGACGGTACGACCGCCTTCACGGATAGCGAAGCGCAGACCATCTTCCATGGCGATCGGAGCGATCAGAGACACGACCATCTGGACGTTGTCGCCCGGCATGACCATCTCGACGCCTTCCGGCAGCTCACAGGTACCAGTGATGTCAGTGGTACGGAAGTAGAACTGCGGACGATAGCCCTTGAAGAACGGAGTGTGACGACCGCCTTCTTCCTTGGACAGAACGTAGACTTCTGCTTCGAACTTGGTGTGCGGCTTGATGGAGCCCGGCTTGGCCAGAACCTGGCCACGCTCGACGTCATCACGCTTGGTGCCACGCAGCAGAGCGCCGACGTTCTCACCAGCACGACCTTCGTCCAACAGCTTGCGGAACATCTCGACACCGGTAACGGTAGTCTTGGTGGTGTCACGCACGCCAATGATCTCGATCTCTTCGCCAGTCTTGACCAGACCACGCTCGATGCGGCCAGTCACGACGGTACCACGGCCAGAGATGGAGAAGACGTCTTCGATCGGCATCAGGAACGGCTGGTCGATAGCACGCTCCGGCTCCGGGATGTACGCATCCAGGGCCTTGATCAGGTTGGCAACGGCGGTAGTACCCATGCCGTTGTCGTCCTTGCCTTCCAGAGCCATCAGAGCAGAACCGATGACGATCGGAGTGTCGTCACCCGGGAAGTCGTACTCGCTCAGGAGTTCGCGCACTTCCATCTCGACCAGCTCGAGCAGTTCTTCGTCATCGACCATGTCAGCCTTGTTCAGGAAGACAACGATGAACGGAACGCCGACCTGACGGGACAGCAGGATGTGCTCGCGAGTCTGCGGCATGGGGCCGTCAGCTGCGGAACAGACCAGGATAGCGCCGTCCATCTGGGCAGCACCGGTGATCATGTTCTTGACGTAGTCAGCGTGACCCGGGCAGTCGACGTGCGCGTAGTGACGCACTTCGGACTGGTATTCCACGTGAGCGGTGGAGATGGTGATACCACGCTCACGCTCTTCCGGGGCGTTATCGATGGAGTCAAACGCACGCGCGTCACCACCGAAAACTTCTGCAGAGACACGAGTCAGTGCCGCAGTCAGAGTGGTCTTGCCGTGATCGACGTGACCAATGGTGCCGACGTTGACGTGCGGCTTCGAACGCTCAAATTTTTCCTTAGCCACTGCTATAACCTCTTTCGT
Source organism: Cobetia sp. BL01 (assembly GCF_056493605.1). Classification (NCBI taxonomy): domain Bacteria; kingdom Pseudomonadati; phylum Pseudomonadota; class Gammaproteobacteria; order Oceanospirillales; family Halomonadaceae; genus Cobetia; species Cobetia sp. BL01. The sequence continues at coordinate 89,866 of NZ_JBVBEE010000011.1, forward strand.
TAGCTAATCGGTTACTTCTGGTTGATGACGGCTTCGACGATGCTGTTCGGCGCTTCGTCGTATTTCGCAAACTCCATGGAGTAGCTTGCGCGGCCCTGGGTCTGTGAGCGCAGGTCGGTCGCATAACCGAACATCTCACCCAGCGGCACCAGTGCATTGATGATCTTGCCAGTGGAAGAATCATCCATGCCCTGAACGAGGCCACGACGACGGTTCAGGTCGCCCATGACGTCACCCATGAAATCTTCAGGCGTGACGACTTCGACTTTCATGAGCGGCTCAAGCAGCACTGCACCCGCTTTCGGGGCACCGGCCTTGATCGCCATGGAAGAGGCAACCTTGAACGCGGTCTCGTTGGAGTCGACGTCGTGGTAGGAACCATCGAACAGCGTGACCTTGACGTCGATCATCGGATAACCGGCGATGACACCATTCTTGAGCTGCTCAGCGGCACCCTTCTCGACGGCCGGCACGTATTCCTTCGGAACCGCACCACCGACGATCTCGGACTCGAACTTGAAGGTCATTTCTTCGTCGTCGCCCTTGTCCTCTGCAGTCAGAGGCTCAATGCGAAGCCAGACGTGACCGAACTGACCACGACCACCGGACTGACGAACGAACTTGCCTTCCTGCTCGACCTTGGTGCGGATGGTCTCACGGTAAGCCACCTGCGGCTTGCCGATGTTCGCCTCGACATTGAACTCGCGACGCATGCGGTCAACGAGGATGTCCAGGTGAAGCTCACCCATACCGGAGATGATGGTCTGACCAGACTCTTCGTCGGTCTCGACGCGGAAGGACGGATCTTCCTGGGCCAGCTTGCCCAGTGCGACACCCATCTTTTCTTGGTCGGCCTTGGACTTCGGCTCGACGGCGACGGAGATGACCGGCTCAGGGAATTCCATGCGCTCAAGCACGATCTTGTTGTCCGGATCACACAGGGTATCCCCGGTGGTCACGTCTTTCAGACCGATACATGCGGCGATATCGCCAGCATAGACTTCCTTGATCTCCTCACGAGAGTTGGAGTGCATCTGGACGATACGACCGACACGCTCCTTCTTGCTCTTGACGGAGTTGAAGACGCCATCGCCAGACTTCAGCACGCCCGAGTAGACGCGGATGAAGGTCAGGGTACCCACGAACGGGTCGGTCGCGATCTTGAACGCCAGCGCCGCGAACGGAGCCTTATCGTCAGCTTCGCGGGTCTCGATGGTACCGTCCTTGTCGTCAAGCTCACCTTCGATGGCCTTGACTTCAAGCGGAGACGGCATGTATTCGATGACCGCATCCAGAACCGCCTGGACACCCTTGTTCTTGAAGGCAGAACCACAGGTCACGAGGCAGATTTCGTTGGCCAGGGTACGCTGACGCAGCGCAGCCTTGACTTCTTCCTCGGTCAGGTCGCCTTCTTCAAGGTACTTGTCCATCAGTTCTTCGGACGCTTCAGCAGCAGACTCGAGCATGTGCTCACGCCATTCGGCAGCTGTGTCTTGCAGCTCAGCCGGAATGTCGATCAGCTCATAGTTCATGCCGTGATTGTCTTCGTCCCAGACGATCGCCTTCATCTTGATCAGGTCGATGACGCCCTTGAACTCGTCTTCCGCGCCCCAGTTGATCTGGATCGGCACGGCGTTCGCGCCCAGGCGCTTGCGCACCTGTTCGACGACCATGAAGAAGTCCGCGCCAGCGCGGTCCATCTTGTTGACGAAGATCATGCGCGGAACTTCGTAACGGTTGGCCTGACGCCAGACAGTCTCTGTCTGCGGCTGGACACCGGAAGAACCACACAGCACCACGACCGCGCCATCGAGAACACGCAGTGAACGCTCGACTTCAACAGTGAAGTCAACGTGCCCCGGAGTATCGATGATGTTGATACGGTGCTCGTCGAACTGCTTGTTCATGCCCTGCCAGAAGCAGGTGGTCGCCGCAGAGGTGATCGTGATGCCACGTTCCTGTTCCTGCTCCATCCAGTCCATGGTGGCAGCACCATCGTGGACTTCGCCGACCTTGTGGGACAGGCCGGTGTAGAACAGGACGCGCTCGGTAGTGGTAGTCTTACCGGCGTCGACGTGGGCACAGATACCGATGTTGCGGTAACGCTTAAGTGGAGTCTTGCGTGCCACGGTGAGTATCCCCGTTGTTTAGAAGCGGTAGTGGGAGAAGGCCTTGTTGGCTTCTGCCATGCGGTGCACGTCTTCACGCTTCTTCACAGCAGAACCCTTGCCTTCAGCGGCATCCAGGATCTCGCCAGAGAGGCGCTGCACCATGGTCTTTTCGCCGCGCTTGCGTGCAGCGTCCACCAGCCAACGCATGGCCAGTGCCTGGCGACGGGACGGACGAACTTCGACCGGCACCTGGTAGGTAGCACCACCGACACGACGGGACTTCACCTCAACCATCGGCTGGATGGCTTCCAACGCCTTGTCGAAGAGATCCAGCGGCTCATCATTGGAGCGTTCGGCAACACGGTCGAGGGCACCGTAAACGATGCGCTCGGCTGCAGACTTCTTGCCGCTGATCATCAGGTGGTTCATGAACTTGGCCAGGCGCTCGCTTCCGAACTTCGGATCCGGCAGGATTTCGCGCTTAGCTGCTACACGTCTTCTAGGCATGATAAGCCCTCAGTAGAAGGGTCCTTCAGGTAAACCCGGGATGCCTCGCGATGGACGCGACACCCGACCTTACTCTTATCAGACCGATATTAAACTTTGAATTACGCCTTCGGACGCTTGGCGCCGTACTTGGAACGGCCCTGCTTACGGTTCTGCACGCCAGAGGTATCCAGTGCACCACGAACGGTGTGGTAACGGACACCCGGCAAATCCTTCACACGACCGCCACGGATCAGAACAACAGAGTGTTCCTGAAGGTTGTGACCTTCACCGCCGATGTAGGAAGAGACTTCGAAGCCGTTGGTCAGGCGAACACGGCAGACCTTACGGAGTGCGGAGTTCGGCTTCTTCGGGGTAGTGGTGTATACGCGAGTACACACGCCACGCTTCTGCGGGCATGCCTGCAGCGCAGGGACGTCACTCTTGGACGCCTGACGCTTGCGCGGCTTGCGCACGAGCTGGTTTACGGTTGCCATTTGCTTGCTCCAATGGGTTGTACTGCCTTCCAACAATCGGACAGGATGCACCTGCCCTACTGTTAAAGGCTGCATATTCTAGGGCTTGGGCCACAAGGGCGTCAACCCCGCCGTCAGCGACGGCGGGGCTCAAGACCTCAGAGGTCGTCGTCGTCCGCGTCGAGAGCGGTCAGCTGGGCACCCAGCTCCTGCTCGACGTCCTGTGCCGACGGGGCCGGTGCGAGCGGCAGGCCATCACGACGGCGGCGACGCTCATCGTGATAAGCCAGGCCAGTACCCGCCGGGATCAGGCGACCCACCACGACGTTCTCCTTCAGACCACGGAGATAATCGCGCTTGCCGGTGACAGAGGCTTCGGTCAGAACTCGTGTGGTCTCCTGGAAGGAGGCCGCCGAGATGAACGATTCTGTCGCCAGGCTCGCCTTGGTGATACCGAGCAGGATGCGGTCGAACTTGGCCGGGAACTTGCCTTCGGCCTCGAGACGCATGTTCTCTTCGACGACACGGGCGTATTCCACCTGGTCGCCGGTGATGAAGCTGGAATCGCCGGAATCGGTGATCTCCACCTTGCGCAGCATCTGACGCACGATGACTTCGATGTGCTTGTCGTTGATGCCGACACCCTGGAGGCGATAGACCTCCTGGACTTCGGTGGTGATGTACTTGGTCATTTCCGCGACGCCGAGCAGACGCAGGATATCGTGCGGATTGCTCGGGCCATCGGAGATGACCTCACCCTTCTCGACCGTTTCCCCTTCGAAGACGCTGATCTGGCGCCATTTCGGGATCAACAGCTCGAACGGGTCACCTTCGGCCGGCGTGATGGTCAGGCGACGCTTGCCCTTGGTTTCCTTGCCGAAGGTCACGGTACCGGAGATCTCGGCCAGGATGGCCGGTTCCTTCGGACGACGTGCTTCGAACAGGTCGGCAACGCGCGGCAGACCACCGGTGATGTCCTTGTTACCGGACGCTTCCATCGGGATACGTGCGATGACGTCACCCACACCGACGGCTGCGCCATTCTCGGCGGACACGACGGCATTGCCCGGCAGCAGGTACTGGACCGGCGTGTTGGAGCCCGGCAGTGTCACGTGCTTGCCACTGGAATCCACCAGCATGATCATCGGACGCTTGTCACGTGCCGCGGACGGACGTGAGGCGCTCTCGATGACTTCGATGGAGGACAGGCCTGTCATCTCGTCGGTGGTACGGTTGATGGTCTGACCATCTTCCATGTCCGTGAACTGCACCTGACCCGCCACTTCGGCGACGATCGGGTGAGTGTGCGGATCCCACTTGGCGACGGACTGACCGGACTCGACCTTGTCACCGTCACGTACGGACAGCTCGGCACCATACGGCAGCTTGTAGAACTCACGCTCACGACCGTGATCGTCAGCGACAGCCAGCGCACTGGAACGCGAGACGACGATTAGCTTGCCATCCGCGCGCTCGACCGACTTGATGTTGTGCAGACGCACGTGGCCGCCGTGCTTGACCTGGACGCTATCCACGGCAGAAGCACGCGAGGCGGCACCACCGATGTGGAAGGTACGCATGGTCAGCTGGGTACCCGGCTCACCGATGGACTGTGCCGCGATGACACCGATGGCTTCACCGACGTTGACCTGATGGCCACGCGCCAGATCACGGCCATAACAGGCCGAGCAGACACCGTGCACGGTTTCACAGCCGATGGTGGTACGCACGATGATCTCATCGACGCCCATGGTATCGAGCTGTGCACACCAGGCTTCATCCAGCAGGGTGCCGCGTGCGATCAGGACCTCATCAGAGACCGGATCGACGACATCCTGTGCCACGACACGACCCAGCACACGCTGAGACAGCGGGACGATGATGTCACCGCCTTCGATGACCGGGTGCAGGATCAGACCTTCCTGAGTGCCACAATCCGCTTCGGTGATGACCAGATCCTGGGCAACATCGACCAGACGACGCGTCAGGTAACCGGAGTTGGCGGTCTTCAGTGCCGTATCCGCCAGACCCTTACGGGCACCGTGGGTGGAGATGAAGTACTGGAGTACGTTCAGACCTTCACGGAAGTTGGCGGTGATCGGCGTCTCGATGATCGAGCCATCCGGCTTGGCCATCAGGCCACGCATGCCGGCCAGCTGACGAATCTGGGCCGCGGAACCACGAGCACCGGAGTCAGCCATGATGAAGACGCTGTTGAACGACTCCTGCTCCATCGGCTTGCCGTCTTCGCCGTTGACCACTTCGCCCTTCCAGTTGACGACGGTCTCTTTCGAGATACCCGCCATCATCTCCTTGGCGACACGGTCGTTGGCACGCGCCCAGATATCGATGACCTTGTTGTACTTCTCGCCCGCGGTCACGAGACCGGAGGAGAACTGGTCTTCGATCTCTTTCACTTCGTCTTCGGCCGCGTCGATGATGACCTTCTTCGCGTCCGGAATGACGAAGTCGTTGACGCCGATGGAGGCGCCGGACCAGGTCGCGAGACGGAAGCCGGTGTACATCAGCTGGTCAGCGAAGATGACGGTGTCCTTCAGACCGACGCGACGGTACGCCTCGTTGATCAGACCGGAGATGGCTTTCTTCTTCATCACCTGGTTGATCAGCTCGAACGGCATGCCCTTCGGCAGAATGCGGAACAGCAATGCGCGACCGATGGTGGTGTCGTGCAGGGACGTCTTCTCGTACAGCTCGCCGGATTCTTCATCCTTGAGCGTCTCGGTCAGACGGACCTTGACCATCGCGTGCAGGTGAGCGCTGTGCGTGCCGAAGGCGCGCTCGACTTCACCCAGGTTCGCGAAGGCCATGCCCTCACCCTTGGCACCGATCTTCTCGCGGGTCATGTAGTACAGACCCAGCACGACGTCCTGGGACGGCACGATGATCGGCTCGCCGTTGGCCGGCGACAGCACGTTGTTGGTCGACATCATCAACGCACGCGCTTCCAGCTGGGCTTCCAGCGTCAGCGGTACGTGGACGGCCATCTGGTCACCATCGAAGTCGGCGTTGTACGCCGCGCAGACCAGCGGGTGCAGCTGGATGGCCTTGCCTTCGATCAGCAGCGGCTCGAACGCCTGGATACCCAGACGGTGCAGAGTCGGGGCACGGTTCAGCAGCACCGGGTGCTCGCGGATGACGTCGGCGAGGAAATCCCAGACTTCCGGGGCTTCACGCTCGACCATCTTCTTGGCGGCCTTGATGGTGCTGGCGTGACCGGAGGCCTGCAGCTTGGCGTAGATGAACGGCTTGAACAGCTCAAGCGCCATCTTCTTCGGCAGACCACACTGGTGCAGACGCAGGGTCGGGCCGACGGTGATGACGGAACGACCGGAGTAGTCGACACGCTTGCCCAGCAGGTTCTGACGGAAACGACCCTGCTTGCCCTTGATCATGTCGGCCAGTGACTTCAGCGGACGCTTGTTGGAACCGGTGATGGCGCGACCGCGACGACCGTTGTCGAGCAGAGCATCCACGGATTCCTGAAGCATGCGCTTCTCGTTGCGCACGATGATGTCCGGCGCATTGAGGTCGAGCAGACGCTTGAGGCGGTTGTTGCGGTTGATCACGCGGCGATACAGATCGTTCAGATCCGAGGTCGCGAAGCGGCCGCCGTCCAGCGGTACCAGCGGACGCAGGTCCGGCGGCAGCACTGGCAGCACTTCCATGATCATCCAACCCGGCTTGTTGCCGGAATAGTAGAAGGCTTCCAGCAGCTTGAGGCGCTTGGACAGCTTCTTGATCTTGGTCTCGGAGTTGGTCTGCGGAATCTCTTCACGCAGGCGCTCGACCTCTTCTTCCAGCTCGATATCCTCGAGCAGCGCCTTGATGGCCTCGGCACCCATGCGGGCATCGAAGTCATCGCCGAATTCTTCCAGCGCCTCGAAGTACTGCTCATCATTGAGCAGATGACCCTTCTCGAGGGTCGTCATGCCCGGATCGATGACCACGAAGCTTTCGAAGTACAGCACACGCTCGATATCACGCAGAGTCATGTCGAGCAGCATGCCGATACGGGACGGCAGCGACTTCAGGAACCAGATGTGCGCGACCGGGCTGGCCAGTTCGATGTGAGCCATACGCTCACGACGCACTGCCGCCTTGGTCACTTCAACGCCACACTTCTCACAGATGATGCCGCGATGCTTCATCCGCTTATACTTGCCACACAGGCACTCGTAGTCCTTCACCGGGCCAAAGATCTTGGCACAGAAAAGACCATCACGTTCCGGCTTGAATGTCCGGTAGTTGATGGTTTCAGGCTTCTTCACTTCACCAAAAGACCACGAGCGAATCATGTCCGGAGACGCCAGGGTAATCTTGATGGCGTCGAATTCTTCGGACTGCGCCTGCGATTTGAGAACTTTCACCAAATCTTTCATGGGTCGCTCCGTTGCGGAGTTGTCATGGGCAAAGCCTGGCTGCTGACACCAGGCTTTGCGGACCGTCAATACTTGTGGCTTTTCGGCGTCAGCCTTCCAGCTCCATGTCGATACCCAGCGAGCGGATTTCCTTCACCAGCACGTTGAAGGATTCGGGCATGCCCGCCTGCATGGTGTGATCGCCATCTACGATGCTCTTGTACATCTTGGTACGGCCTTCCACGTCATCGGACTTGACCGTGAGCATCTCCTGGAGGGTGTAGGCAGCGCCGTACGCCTCGAGGGCCCAGACCTCCATCTCACCGAAGCGCTGACCACCAAACTGCGCCTTACCACCCAGCGGCTGCTGCGTGACGAGGGAGTAGGAGCCGGTCGAACGCGCATGCATCTTGTCATCCACCAGGTGGTTGAGCTTGAGCATGTACATGTAACCGACGGTCACCTTGCGATCGAACTTCTCGCCGGTGCGGCCATCGTAGAGGTCCATCTGTCCGGAATCGGGGATACCGGCCAGCGTGAGCAACTGCTTGATCTCGTGTTCCTTGGCACCATCGAAGACCGGCGTCGCCATCGGCACGCCCTTCTTCAGGTTGTGCGCCATGGTGATGATCTCGTCATCACTGAGCACGGAGAGGTCTTCCTGGCGGCCACCGACGGTGTTGTACACCTTGTCGAGGAACTCGCGGATCTGCTTGACCTGCTCGGCACGCTCTTCGCGCAGCATGTGCTCGATCTTCACGCCCAGACCACGCGCGGCCATGCCGAGGTGGGTCTCGAGGATCTGACCGACGTTCATGCGCGACGGAACACCCAGCGGGTTCAGCACGACATCTACCGGCTCGCCGTAACCATCGAACGGCATGTCTTCCACCGGCATGATCGCGGAGATGACACCCTTGTTACCGTGACGACCGGCCATCTTGTCACCCGGCTGGATACGGCGCTTCACGGCGACGTATACCTTGACGATCTTGAGCACGCCCGGCGCCAGATCATCGCCCTGGGTGAGCTTGCGCTTCTTGTCTTCGAAGCGCTCGTCCATCTCGCGACGACGGATCTCGAGCTGCTCATCGGCCTGGGCCAGCAGCTCGTTGAGAGATTCGTCCTGCAGACGCAGCTTGAACCACTCCTGACGCGGCAGGGCCTCGAGGTAGTCATCGGTCAGCACGTCGCCCTTCTTGAGCTTCGGACCACCGTTGACCGCCTGACCGACCAGGTTGCGCTGCAGACGCTCGAAGGTCGCCTCTTCCGCGATGCGGTAGGTTTCCTGCAGGTCCTTGCGGACCTCGGCCAGCTGCATCTGCTCGATGGAGAGCGCACGCTGATCCTTCTCGACGCCGTCACGGGTGAAGACCTGAACGTCGATGACGGTGGCCTTCATACCGGTCGGGGCACGCAGAGAGGTGTCCTTCACGTCGGACGCCTTCTCGCCGAAGATGGCACGCAGCAGCTTCTCTTCCGGCGTCAGCTGGGTCTCGCCCTTTGGCGTGACCTTGCCGACCAGGATGTCGCCCGGATTCAGCTCGGCACCGATGTAGACGACACCGGACTCATCCAGCTTGGAGAGTGCGGACTCGCCGACGTTCGGGATATCGGACGTGATTTCTTCCGGCCCGAGCTTGGTGTCACGCGCGACACAGGTCAGTTCCTGGATGTGGATGGTGGTGAAGCGATCTTCTTGCACCACACGCTCCGAGAACAGGATGGAGTCCTCGAAGTTGAAGCCGTTCCAGGGCATGAACGCCAGACGCATGTTCTGACCCAGTGCCAGATCCCCCATGTCGACGGACGGGCCGTCGGCCAGGATATCGCCGATGGCGACTTCGTCGCCCGGGCGCACGATCGGACGCTGGTTCTGACAGGTGTTCTGGTTCGAGCGGACGTACTTGGTCAGGTTGTAGATATCAACGCCGGCTTCACCGCCGATGATCTCTTCTTCCCGCACACGCACGACGATACGCTTGGCATCGACGGAGTCGATGACGCCGCCACGACGTGCCACGGCGCAGACGCCGGAGTCACGCGCCACGAAGCGCTCCATGCCGGTACCGACCAGCGGCTTGTCAGCCTTCAGGGTCGGAACGGCCTGACGCTGCATGTTCGCACCCATCAGGGCGCGGTTGGCATCATCGTGCTCGAGGAACGGGATCAATGCCGCAGCGACGGAGACGACCTGACGCGGAGACACGTCCATCATGGTGACCTTTTCCGGCGCCATGAAGGTAGTCTCGCCACGGTGACGCACCTGAACCAGGTCGTCGACCAGACGGTTGTTCTCGTCGACGGTCGCGGAGGCCTGGGCGATGATGAAATCGCCTTCCTCGATCGCGGACAGATCGACGACGTCGTCGGTGACCTGACAATCCACGACCTTGCGGTACGGCGTCTCGAGGAAGCCATAGCTATTGGTCTTGGAGTAGGTCGCCAGGGAGTTGATCAGACCGATGTTCGGGCCTTCCGGCGTCTCGATCGGGCACAGACGGCCGTAGTGCGTGGCGTGAACGTCACGAACTTCGAAGCCGGCGCGCTCACGGGTCAGACCACCCGGACCAAGCGCGGAGACACGGCGCTTGTGCGTCACTTCGGACAGCGGGTTGTTCTGATCCATGAACTGGGAGAGCTGGCTGGAACCGAAGAATTCCTTCACCGCCGCCGCAACCGGCTTGGCGTTGATGAGATCCTGCGGCATCAGGCCTTCGCTCTCGGCCATGGAGAGACGCTCCTTGACCGCACGCTCGACACGGACCAGACCGACACGGAACTGGTTTTCCGCCATTTCGCCCACAGAGCGAATACGACGGTTGCCCAAGTGGTCGATGTCATCGACATCGCCATTGCCGTTACGGATGCTGATCAGTTCCTGCATGACGGTCAGGATATCGTCCTGATCGAGCACGCCGCTGCCGGTATCGCTTTCGCGACGCAGGCGACGGTTGAACTTCATGCGACCCACGCCCGACAGGTCGTAGCGGTCTTCGCTGAAGAACAGGTTCTGGAACAGTGATTCTGCCGCGTCCTTGGTGGGCGGCTCACCCGGACGCATCATGCGGTAGATCTCGACCAGTGCCTCGAGCTGGTTACGCGTAGTATCCAGCTTCAATGTGTCAGACACGAACGGACCGCAATCCAGATCGTTGGTGTAGATGACCTCGAACTGGGTGATCTTGGCCTGGGCCATCTTCTCCAGCAGTTCCGGGGTGATCTCGCTGTTGCATTCGCACACCAGCTCACCGGTGGCCGGATCGATCTGATCCTTGGCCAGCACCTTGCCGTAGAGGTACTCCATCGGCACTTCGAGACGCTCAAGGCCGGAGTTTTCCATCTGACGGACGTGCTTCTGGGTGATGCGACGACCTTCTTCCACGATCACGCTGCCATCGGCATCCTTGATGTCGAAGGCGGCAGTCTCGCCACGCAGGCGTGACGGCACCAGCTCAACGGAGAAGCCGCTGCGCTCGATGTGGTACATGGTGGTATCGAAGAAGGTACCGAGGATCTCTTCGCTGGTCATGCCCATGGCACGCAGCAGCACGGAGGCCGGCAGCTTGCGACGACGGTCGATACGGACGTAGACGTTGTCCTTCGGGTCAAACTCGAAGTCCAGCCAGGAACCGCGGTAAGGAATCACACGTGCGGAGTACAGCAACTTGCCGGACGAGTGGCTCTTGCCCTTGTCGTGATCGAAGAACACACCCGGCGAGCGATGCAGCTGAGACACGATGACACGTTCAGTACCATTGATGACGAAGGTACCGTTCTCTGTCATCAGGGGGATTTCCCCCATGTAGACTTCCTGCTCCTTGATGTCCTTGATCGCCTTGTTGGACGATTCCTTGTCGTAGATCATCAGGCGCACTTTCACGCGCAGCGGTGCAGAGTAGGTCACTCCGCGCAGCTGACATTCCTTTACGTCGAACGCCGGCGTACCGAAACGGTAGCTGACATACTCGAGCGCTGCGTTGCCAGAGAAACTGGCAATCGGGAACACGGACTTGAAGGCAGCGTGAAGGCCGACTTCCAGGCGCTGTTCTGGCGCCCTGTCCTGCTGGAGAAAGTCGTGGTAGGAATCAAGCTGGATGGCCAGCAGGTAAGGCACATCCATCACTTGGGGCAGTTTGCCAAAATCCTTGCGGATGCGTTTTTTCTCAGTGTATGAGTAAGCCATCTGTATTCCCCAGCTTGTTCACCTTGGGTGACCGATGCGTGGTCGGCTCATACCTGATGGCGCGGCGATGTCCATCAGGCGCGGACGGCAAGCCTCCCTTGCGGGCTGGCTCGCCGTCATAATTCGTCTTGCAACAGAAAAAGGCTGGTGGCGGAGTCCGCCACCAGCCAGGAAGCTTACGCAGCGTGCGTAGCCTGGAACACGAGTTACTTGAGTTCCACGGACGCGCCAGCTTCTTCCAGCTTCTTCTTCGCTTCTTCAGCGTCTTCCTTGCTCACGCCTTCTTTCAGGGTGGCCGGAGCGCCGTCAACAGCTGCCTTGGCTTCTTTCAGGCCCAGGCCAGTCAGTTCGCGAACAGCCTTGATGACGTTGACTTTCTTGTCACCAGCAGCAGTCAGAACGATGTCGAACTCGGTCTGTTCTTCAGCGGCTTCACCTGCAGCGGCCGGGCCAGCAACGACGGCGGCAGCGGCAGAAACGCCGAACTTCTCTTCCATTGCTTCGATCAGCTCAGCCACTTCCATGACGGTCATGTCAGCGACGGCGTTGATGATGTCTTCTTTGGTCAGTGCCATTTTAGCAATCCTAAACTTTGCGGAGCAAAGATGCTCGGTCAAACGGAAATCGATTCAGGCTGCACGAGACAGCCAGGAGGAAGAAGCGACGCTTACGCGGCGGCTTCGGCTTCCTGCTTCTGATCGCGCAGTGCTGCGATAGTACGGACCAGCTTGCCTGCAGAAGCTTCCTTCATGACAGACAGCAGCTTGGACAGTGCTTCGTCGCGGGTCGGCAGAGATGCCAGACGGTCGATGTTGGCCGCCGGGATGAACTCGCCTTCGTAGGCCAGTGCCTTGACTTCGAATGCCTCGACCTTCTTGGCAAATTCCTTGAACAGACGAGCGCCAGCGCCCGGGTGTTCCATGGAGAATGCAAGCAGGGTCGGGCCGACGAAGGACTCGTTCAGCACCTCATAAGAGGTACCGGACAGCGCACGGCGAGCCAGGGTGTTGCGAACAACACGCAGCTGGACGCCCGCTTCGCGGCACTGCTTGCGCAATTCGGTCATTGCGCCAACAGTTACACCACGAGAGTCGGCAGCGACTACGGAGAGAGCACCCTTGGCGGTTTCGCTGACCTCAGCAACAATTGCCTTCTTGTCTTCGAGACCTAAAGCCACGGTGTTGACTCCATTTCGTGCCGGGGAACGAATTCCCCAGTGGTTTACCATCTCTCTCACCTGAACTGCGCGGGAGAGTCTTGGAGGATGGCTGCCACCAGCGAGGCTGGGACACCATCTGCGCAGGCTGCGCGCGATGCAGGCATCACGTCGCGATTAAGCCAGCCCTGCCACCGAAGCGACAAGGCTGGCACCTGCGGTCTTTGACGGCGCCCCGCGGCTGAGCACGGGGACCGCAAAGTGAAACATTCTGTGACTGCCTTACGCGTACTTGGCGTGATCGACGGTCAGACCCGGGCCCATGGTGCTGGACAGGGTGATCTTCTTCAGGTAGATACCTTTGGAAGTGCTCGGCTTCAGCTTCTTCACTTCGGCGACCAGGGCGTCGATGTTACCCTGAATCGCGTCTGCACTGAAGTCGATCTTGCCGATACCGGCGTGAATGATGCCGTTCTTGTCAGTACGGAAACGCACCTGACCTGCCTTGGCATTCTTCACGGCAGTCGCGACGTCCGGCGTCACGGTACCGACTTTCGGGTTCGGCATCAGGCCGCGCGGGCCGAGGATCTGACCCAGCTGACCGACGACGCGCATGGCGTCCGGAGAAGCGATGACGACGTCGAAGTCCATCACGCCTTTCTTGACCTGCTCAGCCAGATCGTCCATGCCGACGACGTCTGCACCGGCTTCCTTCGCTGCTTCAGCGTTGGCGCCCTGGGTGAAGACAGCGACACGCACGTCGTTACCGGTGCCGTTCGGCATGACGGTAGCGCCGCGAACGACCTGGTCGGATTTACGCGGATCGACACCCAGGTTCAGAGAGACTTCAACAGTCTCCTTGAACTTGACGGTGGACAGCTCGGACAGCAGGGCGACAGCTTCTTCGACGCTGTAGACCTTGCCGGATTCGACTTTTGCGTTGATCGCCTGGGCGCGCTTTGAAATCTTGGCCATGATCAAAGACCCTCCACGTTCAGGCCCATGCTACGGGCAGTACCGGCGATGGTGCGAACAGCAGCGTCCAGATTGGAAGCTGTCAGATCCGGTTCCTTGGTGGTCGCGATCTCTTCGAGCTGAGCGCGAGTCACGGTACCGACCTTCTTCTTGTTCGGCTCGCCAGAACCGGACTTCAGACCAGCAGCCTTCAGCAGCAGGACGGCGGCAGGCGGCGTCTTGGTGACGAAGGTGAAGCTGCGGTCGGAATACACGGTGATGACCACAGGAGTCGGGAGGCCCGGCTCGACGTTCTGGGTAGCGGCGTTGAACGCTTTACAGAACTCCATGATGTTGACACCGTGCTGACCGAGGGCAGGACCCACGGGCGGGCTCGGGTTAGCTTTACCGGCTGCGACCTGCAGCTTGATGTAAGCCTGTACTTTCTTGGCCATGATAGGACTCCATTTTGGGTGGTAGCGCCTTGCGGCTCCCCGTGAAACCGGGCCGCCTCAGGCGACCCGTCGTGTTGCCGTGATGCTCGTATCCAGACAGGAAAGGTGATCCAGAGATCAGTCCTTCTCGACCTGCGAGAACTCGAGCTCCACTGGCGTAGCACGCCCGAAGATCAGCACGCTGACCTGCAGACGGCTCTTTTCGTAATTCACTTCTTCGACGACGCCATTGAAATCGGCGAAAGGACCGTCGGTGACGCGCACTGTCTCGCCCGGCTCGAAGAGAGTCTTCGGACGCGGCTTGTCAGTACCGTCCTGAACGCGACGCAACATGGCGTCGGCTTCTTTCTGGGTGATCGCAGCCGGCTTCTCCGGCGTGCCACCGATGAACCCCATGACGCGCGGGGTTTCATTCACCAGGTGCCAGGACTGATCATTCATGTCCATCTCGACCAGCACGTAGCCTGGATAGAACTTGCGCTCACTCTTGCGGCGCTTGCCGTCACGCATCTCGACGATTTCTTCCACAGGCACCAGGATCTCACCGAAGTGTTCTTCCATGGCATACAGCTTCACACGCTCATTCAGGGAGCGCATGACCTGCTTTTCGAAACCGGAATAGGCGTGTATGACATACCAACGCTTGGACATGGAAACTCCGTTAACTGACGATGCCGGACATCAGCCAGCCGAGGGTGGTATCGATGAGCCATAGCAACAGGCCCACGATAAGCACGGCACCCAGCACGATGGCAGTTGTCTGGACAGTTTCCTGTCGGGTCGGCCAAACGACGCGCTGGATCTCGCGGCGCGCACTGCTTGCCAGCTCGACGACATCACGACCCTTGTTGGTCGTGATGGCCAGAGCAGCCGCTGCAACGCCAAGCACGACGACGCCAAGCACGCGATAAAGCAGCGCTTGGTCAGCAAAATAGGCGTTGCCAGCAACAGCCAGCACAAGAAGAATGACAACGACCGACCACTTGAATCCGTCGTGGCGCGCTTCCTGCACCTCGGCGTTCTGTTTCATCAAAGAGACTCCTCAAGGGTGCAGCGATCGCTAGAATCGAGAATCGGTAAGAAGTCGAATACCATCCTGGGGAAGGATGGCAGGCCAGGAGGGAATCGAACCCCCAACCTGCGGTTTTGGAGACCGCTGCTCTGCCAATTGAGCTACTGGCCTGTAACACTTGCGTGTTCCAGAGACTAAAAACAAGGCTGAATTAACAGCGGGCGCCATCATAGCTGAGACAACCCATACTGACAAGCCTTATCTTTGACCGCGACCTGGGAGGTCGTCGGAAACGAAAAAGACGAGCCAAACTGCGACTCGCCTTTCCGTTGTATGGAGCTCGTGGGCGGATTTGAACCGCCGACCTCACCCTTACCAAGGGTGTGCTCTACCCCTGAGCTACACGAGCAAAACCTTTGCGCAATCTCGTCAGACGAGATGAACTGGAGCGGGCAGCGGGAATCGAACCCGCGTCATCAGCTTGGAAGGCTGAGGTTCTACCATTAAACTATGCCCGCTTTCCAACTCTTGCTGCCCAGATGAACATGCCATCATGAGCGAATCTGGTGGTGGGGGAAGGATTCGAACCTTCGAAGCTTTCGCGGCAGATTTACAGTCTGCTCCCTTTGGCCACTCGGGAACCCCACCTCTTCTATGGCGACAAATCTTACGTCGCTTGGGATACGCTGTCAAGCGCTTGATTTCTTTTGACTTCAAGCACTTGAGGGAATGTATCTCCTCAGAACGGGGCGTAGTATGTCAAAGCATCTGGGTAAGTGCAAGCCCTGAGCGAAGTTTTTCCAGATCAGCAACGCGCGGCTGCTCCGGCGCGCCTGACAGGCGTCCGGCACGCTCCGCCGCTGTCAGCGGGAAAAGCGCCTCGAGACCGGCATAGACCATGTCCGGCCATAATGCATGAGGAACCCGCAGGCCTCTCGCTACCACGCGTGCATCCCCTCCTGTCAGCAACAGCGGCAGCGCGACCCCCTCACGATCACACACCTCGGCATACAACCGATTGACGGCACTGACCGCCGCCATGTAGATCCCGTGATTGACCGCCTCCACCGTATTGCGTCCCGGCGCCAGCAGGCTGTCCACCTCACTGTCCGGGTCGATGGCCACGTTGCGCGTCCCCAGCTTGAGGCTCTCCTTCATCAGGCGTAGCCCGGGAATGATATAGCCCCCGAGATGCTTCCCGCCCGGCAACACGAAGTCCACGGTAATGGCGCTTCCACAGTCCACACTGCAACATCCGCCGGTCAGATGATGCCCGGCAAGCGCACCAAGCCAGCGATCCACCCCCAATCGCTGCGGCTCTTCATACCCGCAGGTGACCCCCAGCGCCTCACGTGTCGAGCGTGCCACATGCACTGCCCCGACCTGCTTGCGCAGCAGCTCGACGGTCTCATCCAATACCTGCTTGCGCGCCACGCTGGAAATGCGCACTGCCGTGACGACGTCCAGATCGGGAATATCCTCCCCTGGACGCCACTCTTCACGTGTCCATACTGCGCCGCGTGAGCGGATCTCGCTGGAGACAGTGTCCTTGAGACGCCACTTGGACAAGGTGTTGCCGATATCAAGATCCAGAATCATGAGACAGCGCGCAGACTGATCTCGCCACCGGCGAGTGTGATGGTTTCGCCATTCATGCGCACCTCGAGATTTCCGTTGATATCCACACCTTCAGCGATGGCTTCCTCCCGCTTGTCGCCTCGCAGAATCACCACATCGCGCCCCTTGAACGCATTGCGCTCATTCCAGCGCTGCTGCCAGGCAGAGAACCCTTCAGCTTCGAACTCAGGCAACAGGGCCAGCAGCGACTCCATCAGGCGAGCCGCATAAGCGTTGCGTGAAGCGCCCGGGATGATGTCACGTACCGCCGCGACCGATTGCCCGATATCCTCGCGATGACTCGCCGGCAACTCGATGTTCAACCCGATACCGATCACGACATCACAAGGCCCGGAGACATCACCTGTCACCTCGACCAGAATGCCGGCAATCTTCGGCTGGTCCTTCTGTATCTGAAGCAGGACATCATTCGGCCACTTCAGGCGCGCAGGCAACCCATCCGCCTCCAGCACCTCGGCGACTGCCACGCCGATCGCCAGGCTCAAGCCTTCCAGTGACGCGGCACCTGACTCGAAGCGCCAACCAAGTGAGAAGACCAGGCTGCGGCCCCATGGCGTCTGCCACTCGCGACCACGACGACCCCGCCCGGCAGACTGCACCTCAGCCAGGCAGACCTCTGCATGACCCGCTCCCTGGCGAAAGCGCTCACGGATGAAGGTATTGGTGGAATCCAGCGATTCCTCGATGAACAGGCGCTTCAGATGCTTGCGAGTCTCGCGTGGCAGCGCTTCGATGATCCGCTGTCCATCAAGCAACTCGATAGGGTTGGCCAGTCGATAGCCCAACCCCTTCACAGCCTCAAGCGGGATATCAAGCGCCTCAAGTTTCTTGAGCTGCTTCCAGACCGCCGTACGCGACACCCCGAGCTCTTCGCCCAGGGCCTCTCCGGAGTGGTAGTCACCATCTCCGAGCAGGCGAATGAGATCACGGATGGTCATGCGGGGAGCGTCCCTGTGCAAAAGGGCACATTCTATCGGATTCATGGGCTTGCGAGCCAAGAACAACGACCAAAGTTCGGGGGCTTTTCACTCATTCCTGCTCCTCCCTTCGCGTACCGGCCCCTGCCAGGCGCTTGAACAACGCTGACAGCAGCATCAGCACGGTTCCAAGCCCGAGCCATGACCCCACTCGCCACAGGCCATCCAGAGTCGCCGTGTCCCAGAGTCCGACCTTGAGAATCGTCACGACCAACAGCCCCTGTCCGACGCGCTGCCAGTGCGGTTGCCCCATTCTGGCACCACCGATCACGAGACTCGCCGCAACGGCCAGCAAGGCGAGACTATAGGCATAAAGCTCCGCCTGCTCGACCCCGAGCCAGAGCCCGAGCGCGCCACCATGCCAGACATGGCGCAAGCTGAGCCCAATCCATAGCCCGACAGCCAGCAGACCCACCACCTCGCAGAGACGACGCAGCAAGGCAGCATGCTGCGAAAGACGCCATACCAGGGCGGCTCCCAGCGCCGGCAGCGCATAAGCGGGCAATAGCCAGTTCAACAATGGCCAGCGACCGACATCACCGTCCTGCCACAGCGGATTGAATGCCAGAACGATGCCGGCAAGCCAGATGATTCCTGCCAGGCCGCCCACGACGGAGGCCAGCAGGCGGTATAGCGCGACATTCGTCGCCGAACCACGCCCGCGCCAGGCATAGCCCGCCGCCACACCAGCGAGCGCCAACACCTGCAGGGAGAGTTCCGCCAGTGAAAGAGGGCCGGAGAAAGGCTGACCGTCTGTCAGCAGATAACGAATCTCCAGCACTGTCGTGGCGAGCGCAAGCTGAACCACGACCCCTTCCAGCCAGCGCTGGATAGACTTGCGGTGTCGCATGCCATGACTGCTGAGGGCGACACAGACAAGCACCGGCAGAAAGACCTGCAACGGCCAGTGACTGATGTCGTCATACGTGCCAGTGACGACACCCCAGGCCAGACGCAGGGCCAACCCCCAGGCAAGCAGGCGCGCCAACTCGGCAAACAGGGAGCGTCCGGCGCCATCCTCATCAGCCTGGAGTCGCCACCAACGCCACTCACACCCCGTCAACCCAAGCAGTTGCAATGCCAACGCCAGTGTCAGCGATGGACCGTCAAGCGCGATCACCAGCGCCAGCGCAATCCCGAATTGAGCGGGCAGCCACAGGCCGGCAGCCAGACGCACTCCTTCTCGCGAATGGAAACGGTTGGCGCCAATCCAACATACCAGCCCCCAGATCAAGGGTGGCATGGCGGTGTTCAGCCATGGGGCCGCTCCACCCTCCGCCTCGACAGGGATGGTGCCGTTCCAGACGGCCAGTCCCCACGCGACCAGCGGTACCAGAGTCGCCATGGCCCACCAGCAGGCAGACAGCATGTGCGCCTGCTTGGCAGGTGCCTGCGAGGCCTGCGGTTTCCAGCAGGCAAGGCCAACCAACCCGACACACAGCGCCATCGGCCCTGTCATCACCCAGATCCCGCTCGCCGTCAGTGGGCTCCATCTCCATGCCAACAACCAGAACGCTACCGCCCCCACCATCATCGACCAGCTAGCCGCCATGTGTCGTGCGGTCCATCCCGTGACCCACAGCAGCAGGACACTCGGCAACCAGTCACCGGGCGCGATGTCGTTGGCAGCCTCCAGTCCCCCAACATGGGGCAGCAACAGGCTCATGGCATTGACGGCCCCCAGCAGCAGACCCGCGATCCAATGACGCTGCACCCGCGGGGTGGCACGCCATGGCCACCAGGTCATGGCCTCCCCGGTGGCACTCACGCCACCCTGCGCGCCATCTGCCACCACCCGGCCTTCGGATCGTCCAGACTCGTCTCGCCAGGTATGGAGGTACGCAATAGCCAACAGGCACAACCAGAGACCCGCAAGTCCGCGCTCCAGCTCGCCCGAGACAGGTCGCAGGTCAACAGTTCCCGCCTCCAGGGGGAGCAGCGCCATCCACCATAGCAAGGCACCGCACAATCCCCCCCAATACAGCCAGTTCAGTCCGATCTTCCGGTGCAGAAGGCGGCATGCCAGGGCGATGCCCCCTAGATGCCCCAGCAGCATCAGGCTGGCGGCTCCTCCCAACTGTGCCTGAAGGGGCAAGGCAAGCGGGAGGGCGTAACCACCCAGCATGCCCAGCGCGGCCAGCCATGGGCCATGATGGCGGGCACGCTCCAGCGTCCACAGGCTCAGCAGAGCCAACAGCACGAAGGTGACGAGTGGAGAAGCCAACGACAGCAGGTAGTGACCGGCCAATAGACTTGCTGCGGTGACCAGACTTCCCGCACCGCTCACGGCTCCGGTCAAGCTGGGAGATTGCGTCGTGCGCCAACGTAGCCATTCAGCCAGCACGATCATGCCGATGCCGAAGCCCAGCCCCAGCGCCAGTCGCATGCCCGGCCCCAGCAGCCCCTGCTCAAGGGAGTAACCCACCAGCATCACGCCCGCCATGACCAGAGACAGGGCACCGACAAGTATCATCCAATGCTCGCGCATTACCGCGAAGCTCCGCGCCATGGGGGTGCCACCGGCGCGCTCCGTGCTGCCGGTCTCACGCCCCTCCCCCCTGGGCCTGCCAGACGCACCATGCAGCAAGCGTGTCCATAGCGACTCGAGTAGCTTCAAGGGAGCGGCACCCGCATCCGCATCCGCCTGATGAGAGGATGCCTCGTCAATAGGACTTCGGCTCGCTGCAGCCCTCTTCCCATCAGGTGACAAGTCCCCCTCGGCATCGTCATTCGCGGTAGAGCCATCACTCGACTTATCCACACCCTGGCGCCTTGAGGTGCTGTGCATAAGCTGTGGCCCGACCTCTCGCAGCTGTGCTTCCAGCTTGAGAACACGCTGCTCCAGCCCCTTGATCTTGAGCAGACTGAGCCAACCCGTCAGCGCCCCACCGATGACCAGAACCGCAAACACGGCACCGACCACGATCAACTCGTCCATTGCCTTCCCTGTCATCAAAGAGATATGCCTAGAGACTACGGCATTTTGATCGTCGGCTCATGCCACGAGGGGCAAAGCACCGTCTTTGCACAATCAAGGTCAACCCACGAAAAAGCCCGACTCCAGAAGGAATCGGGCTTCACGTCGAGGCGACAGGGACAGAACTCTCGTATGGATGACTCAGCGGGGTGCACGCCACCCCGATCTGCATATCACTTTCCTGCGCACCACTTTTTCCTACGCACAAAGAGAACCGCCCCTGCAGCTGGGCTGCAGGGGCGGTTCAGTATAAGTGCCTGACGAGCTTTTCATGACGGTCGTGGGGCGGCCATCCGTGGGGCGGCCGTCCGGGAGAAACGCTACCCTAGGGACGCGTGACCTTTTCTCATCGCGTGTTCCCAGCACGCCCGGCTCAGCACTCTTTACTCAGCGCAGCTTTTGTCTCGCACACGACTCTTGCCGAGCACGACTTTTTCTCACGCACAAAGAGAACCGCCCCTGCAGCTGGGCTGCAGGGGCGGTTCGGT
>NZ_JBVBEE010000012.1:0-96311 GCF_056493605.1 Cobetia sp. BL01
TAACGTTATATAGATACGACAGAAGAGCAGCATTTGGGCATGATTCAGCGGGCCGTTACGGCGTAGATAGCGCCCCTGGTGCGAGAACCCAACGGCCAGCCACTTCAAGCCGCCCGATCAGGGCACTCGTGAATAAGGTGGGTTTAAGGCTCTCAACCTCTTGGAGATCGCGTTCTTTTTGAGCAGCAATAGCGTCAGCGTCTTTTTTGAGTCGCTGCAAATCTAACGTCTCACGATCTATTTTATGGAATGCTGTTTGTGTCTCCTCGAGCTGACTGATCGCACTAGTCAACTCAAGCTCCAAGGATTCACGCCGCCTATCCAATCCTGCTATCGCATCTTCCAAAGTGCCAAAATCTTCGGCTTTGCGGTCAAGATCAGCGCGCTTGGCGTCCAGGTCGATAGCCTTCTCATGATACTCAACACGAATGGCAAGTTCTTTTTTCTTCAACTCTTTCACAAGCCTTTTACGCTTTTCACGTGAATATACAAGAATGGAGCCTATGGGGACCCCGTAGAAAACAAGAAAAGCAATTATCATCCCGATGTTATCGCCCATAATTCACCTCAAAAATTTCGCGATGGCATCCTGCTTAGCAGATGCACGTTCTTGTTCTCGGTTGGCTAACGCCTCTTTACCCGTAATAGCTTCATCTTTCCAGAATTGCTTTTGGTTCCGTAACTCTTCACGGGCTGCTTTTTCGATAAACTTCTGACTTTCTTTCGCTTGGCGTAATTTATCTCGCTCAGCGCGTGCAAGTTCGCGTTCATGCTGCTGGCGTGCGCGCTCTTCTTTACGAGCTATCCGTGCTTGCTCCAGTTCAGCTCTACGTTCCTCTTGCTCTATCTGTCGGCGATAGCGCTCCCTCACCCGATTGGCAGCCTGCTCTTGACGATCCAGCTCTCGTTGTCGTCGTTGACGGTCTTTCTCTATTTGCTTTGAAATTCGATTGAGAGCTTTAGCTGTCTTGACAACCGATCTCAGTCCACTTGATCTCCTCGCCACACCATCCCTTCAATATTTTTCCCTCAACCGTCATTCAACTATAACGCTCCCGTTTCGTATAAATCTTACCATTAATAAATATATAAACTCATTAAATAATCAAAGCCTGACATGTTTTTTCGCGCAGGAGGATTCCCGCGTACTTCATATTAACCATTGGCACCAACCTACGGACTCCATAGTTAGTAGGGATAATATTGATCCCAGCGAGAGAGTCATGGCCGAGAAGCTATTGGCACATAAGCATATCCTGTTCAACACAACCTAATACTTCAGCGCCTGATCTTGACTAGCCACAATCGATACCTCATCGAGACAGTCGGCTGAGTCAAATACCCCATCGCAAGGCAAGTAATGTCGATACCAAGATCGCGAGCCCTCAGTTGTGGATCAGGAGAACTGAGCGATCCACGAGTCGTCGATTCTCATGGCATGAAGAGACGCTGCATCCGGATTGTTGCACCTACAGCAAAGGTGTTTTACATCAGCGCCGCTTTATCAATGACTTGCAAACGCTCATGCTGTGCTCCATTGCTGAAAAGCCAACAGTTCTGGAGTTCATTGCATGAAGATTCTATTGATCAACGGCGGCAAGGCTTTTGCCCATTCCAATGGCGAGCTCAATGCGACCCTGCATGAGCTGGCACGCGGTGAGCTGGCCGAGCTGGGCCATGAGGTGCGCGAAACCGTCATCGTGGAAGGCTTTGACGCCAAGGCGGAGGTGGAGAAACAGCTGTGGGCGGATCTGATCATCTACCAGACCCCGGGTTGGTGGATGGGCCTGCCGTGGACCGTGAAGCAGTATCTCGATGATGTCCTGACAGAAGGCCATGGTGCCTTGTATGCCAGCGATGGCCGTCACCGCACCAACCCGACCCAGGGCTACGGCACGGGTGGCTTGATGCAGGGCCGCAGCTATATGCTGTCACTGACTTGGAATGCGCCCCTCGAAGCCTTTGATGAAGCGGGCAACTTCTTCGAAGGCAAAGGCATCGATGCCGTCTACTATCCCGTGCACAAGGCGATGGAATTCCTGGGTATGTCGGCACTTCCGACCTATCTGGCCACTGATGTGATCAAGAATCCCGATCTGGAGGCTTACACGCGGGCCTATCGTGAGCACCTGCGCGAGCACATCGGCCGCGCCTGAAGGCTCGGAGGAGAACCCTCCAGCGCTGAGAGCCATCAAGCTGTAACTTGCCTTGAACAAGAAGCCCGCCATCGGTCATGTTTGACGGCCGATGACGGGCTTCTCGCGCTCTAGCGGATAACGACCAGCGTCCAGCGCTCCCTGTTGCAGTGACGCGGACCTCAGAAACTCCAGCGGGCATGCGTCCAGAAGATCCGCCCGGGCTCATTGACGCGCACGTCGCCTTGCAGCGGATCATCGTAGAAGCGATTGACATGGTAGGCGTAGGCCTTGTCGAACAGGTTAGAGATGCCGGCGCTCAGCTCGATGGCGTCAGTGACACGATAGCCCCCTTCCAGCCCGACGATGCCGAAACCTGCCGTCTTCTGTTCGCTGTCGGAGATGCGTGATTGGCGTGCTGCCGTATCGAGACGTGCACCGGCCCACCAGGCATCGGCGTCATAGCGTGTCGCCAGATAGCCATTGAACGGTGCCACCTGGGACAACGGCGTGCCATCGCTCAGGTTGGTGCCGTGGGTGGCGGCGACGCCTGCCGAATGCCGCCAGCCATGCTGCTGCCAGTTGGCCTCGAGCTCGAGACCATAAATCTCGGCTTCGACATTGTCATAGGTGGTCAGCGAGTCCCCTTCGCGCAACTCGATCCAGTCATGCACCCGGTTGTAGTAGGTGTCCGCCGAATAACGCCACGCGCCCTGCCTGACTGCCACGCCCAGTTCGAGCTGCTGATGGATCTCGGGCTCAAGCTCGGGATTGCCCAGCCAACCGTCAGTCTCGGACTGGCGGTTGTAATAACGCTCGGTGGCGGTAGGGAAGCGCACGCTGCGACTGAGCGCCGCGTAGCCTTTCACCTCATCATTGACACGATGCTCCAGGCGCGCCAGCGCACTGAGCTCCCCATCCCGCTGACTGGCCTCGACATCCTCTCCGTACTGATCCCGCCAGGCGGAGATGGCCGAGGCATTGCTGCCCACCACCTCATCGGCATCTCGCGCATCGCTGAGGGAGACATCGTAGCGTGCACCGGTCACCAGACGATTGTCCTGATCCAGCGTGGTATCCAGTTCCGCGAACACCCCACCGCGCGTTCGCACGACATCCGGCCAGGTCTGACTGTCCGAGAGGCTGTCCAGTGACATGCCCATCCGGGAGTCGGCGTTGCTTTCCAGACGCTCGGCGTCAGCGCCCAATGTCAGTGTCGCGTCACGCCCGGCGACGGTCAGCGGGATATCGCCCTGGGTGCTGGCATACCAGGTCTCGGTGGTCGCGCTGGAGAACATGGCCATGTCGCTCATATCCATGTCCATGCCCGAGCTCATGTCCATGCTCGATCTGGAATCGTCAACGCCACGCAGGGTGACGTTGTCCATGTCGTGCACGACGCGAGCATGGTTGATCTGCGATTCGGTATGCGAGAAAGGCCCGACGTTGTCGATGGTCAACTTGAGGTACTGGCGGTCCATGTCACTGCGTGGCGCATCCATGGTGGGATAGAGCGCATCGTCGATCCTGACGACAGCGACCCCCGCTTCGATGGCGACATCCTCGGTGGCGAAGGCGCCGACACGGACACTGCCATTGTCGCTACGATAGGCACCAGACTGGGTATCGCCATTGCCATCCTCGTAGTTGTTGCGCTCGGAATGCTCGACGTCCAGCGCAGCCCAGACATCGCCCTGCTTGGCGGTCAGCGACAGCGTCTCGCTGGTGGCATCGTCATTGCTGCGCCAGCCGGCCCCCAAGGTGCCATGCACGCCGTCATCGTTGGTGCGTGATGGCGTGTGACGCGTCACCTCGACGGTGCCTGCGGCAAAGCTGGGACCACGACTGACGCTCTGCGCGCCCTTGTAGAGGGTGAGATCCGACTGACTGCCGGTGGTCGCATAGCCCAGCGTGGTGTCCATGCCGCCGGGGCAGGCCGGATAGAGCGGCGCCCCATCGACCTCCTGAATCAGGCGTTCACCGCCCTGCGCCCGAAAGATGGCCGAGACACCATGACTGCCCAGACGAGAGCCACTGACGCCGTTGACCTCACGCAACTGCTCACCGATATCCAGATTGCCCTTGGCATGCCCCTGGCTTGACTCGACGATGGGGCTGGCCATGGGTGCCTCGGCCTCGACATGCACCAGAAGCAGTTGCAAGACGGAGCTCTTCTCGGCGTGGACGCCAAATGAGGCACTGCTCGCCAATACCGCCGCGACCGTCACTGGCAGACGCCTACGACTGGGCAGACCGCTCATTACCTGCGCGAGCGGAGAAGACGGAAGTGATGAAAAGACAGTTGACGGAAGTGATGGGAAGACGGATGACGGCTTCATGCGCTGGCCTCCGCCGCATCGTGGTGACGAGAGGCACTGACACGAATCCACAGCCAATCGAGCAGGCCCATCACGATCAGCGAGAGGCCGACCAGCGGGAAGATCACCCCGATGATCATCATCAAGCCCCAGACACCGGCGATACGCTTGCGCTCCCTGGGCAGCGGCGGGATACCGATGCCGCCCACCGGACGACGCTTCCACCACATCACGCCTGCCCCGACGCTCATCATCACCATCGCGAGACACGCCATCAGCAGAATCAGCTGATTGATCAGGCCGTACTGCTGCCCCAGATGCACATTGATGCCCCACTCCAGCGCCCGTCCCAATGGCCCATAGTCGGCGTAATGCATGTCGAGCAGCACATCGCCGGAGTAGCGATCCACATGCACGACCTGCTGGCGCTCCAGCGCATCCGGATACACGGAGCCGGTATAGACGCCCTGAGCGGTGCTCGGCAGATTGATGGCATAGCCCGGCGCCAGGCCCTCGCGAGCGAAGATGCGTTCTGCCTCGTCGAGACCGATATCGGCGTGGGCAATCGCGGCAGCGCTCAGTGGCACAGCCGCTTTCACCGGCGCGGAACTTGCGCCAGAGCCGCCGTGACCGGCGTGCTCACCCTCGTCGACAATGGGATCAGCGGTGTCACCCGGCAAGGAAGATAACGGGATAACGGCTTGTTCAAGCGACCAGCTGGTCAATTCCTGATCCACCAGGCGGGCATCCGACATCGGCGTGTTCACGCGCACGCCATCGGGGTACCCATAGTTATGCCCATTGGCCAACTCGTTGACCTTGGCCCCCCAGACCATCGACCACGGCATGCCGGTCACGGCGAGAAACACGATGAAGCCGGCCGCGATGATGCCACACACGGCGTGCAGGTCCCGCCACCACAGCCGGCGGGCCGGCGTGGCCCGCAGCGTGACCACACCCCCTTTCTGGCCCCGCGGCCACCACAGATATAGCCCGCTGAACACGAGCAGGATCGACCACCCGGCAGCGATCTCCAGCGCCGAGTTACCGATCGGCCCCGTGATCGCGAGGCTATGCAGACGACGTACCGTCCACATGATGCTGTCTCGGTAGGCCATCTGCCCCTGGACTTCCCCGCTGTAAGGATTGACGTAGACGGCCTGCTTGCCACTGCCATCGGCCGCCACGATATCGACTTCCGTGGTCAGGTCACGGGCGGGAGATGGCACGACGCGCACCGGCGTGCCCGGAAGACTCGCGAGCGCCTGATCCACCTGCTCGCTCAACGGCAGGCTTGTCACTGCCGGATTCTGAGCACTCTGCGTGACGGGCGTGTTGACCTTCATCAGGTCGGAATGGACGAATTGATCGATGCCATCACGGAACAGGTACAGGCCTCCCGTCACGGAAAGCAGTACCAGAAACGGCAGCACCAACAGGCCGGCATAGAAATGCCAGCGCCATACTGCCCGGTAGATATCGCTGAACCCCCGCCCGGCGCGGCTGGCGGTTCCAGTGTCTGTTGCGGTCTTCATTGCACAAATTACCCATCAGCAGGCGCCCCACGTGCGACGGATCCAGGGTCCGTCGGTCAACGCGGGGTCACCGAACATGGTCTGGAGCCGTCACGACGGCCCCGGAAGCGTTCACGCAAACACTGATGAGAAAGGAGGTGCCCGCCCGGGAGGACGTAGATGGACATCGATCTCCCGTCGGGAAACCGGCAATGGGCGAGGCGTGGCGTCTCGCCCGAGGACTGCCAGCATGAGTACCAGCACGGCGGCGATCAATGCCAGCGTGAAGGCGGCCATGCTGGCCAATGGGCAATCCGAGGCGGCAGAACTGTGGGTGATCTGCGCCTGGGAGCCACTCTCGCGTGCCGCGCGAGTGATCCAGTCGCTGTCCCCGCTGACCCAGTGACCGGCGCCGGGACTCTCGAAGACAGCGTGATCATTCACCATCACCACACGTGGCGCCGCCAGTGGCATCACCAGCATCGCGGCCAGCGCCAGCAACATCACGAAGACCGCGTGGCCATTGGCCGCCGTCAGGCGTGACAGTGCACGGTGGAAGGAGACGGACTCATCTCGAGTCTGGCGCGAGCATGGAGCCGACATCATGAGGCCGACTCCGCTGGCACATCATGCCCTGTGCCCTGATCTATCGAGTCGTGCACCGAGTCGAGCAGCTGTTCGATGCGATCGGCCAGCTGGGCCGGCGTCTGACTGAGCGGCAAGGTATCGCGCAGTCGGCCCTGATCATCGAGGACGAGAATCGCCACGCTGTGGTCGATCATGTAGTCGTCAGCAGGATGAACGGCTGGACCGTGCTCACGCACATGAAACTGGAGGCCCAATCGCTGTGTCAGGGTCTTGAGACTCTGCTCATCGTCCGGGGCCGTGCGAAGGCCTGTCACCGGCAGGTGGAAGGCGGAAAGATAGCGAGTGAGGACAGGCAGGGTGTCGCGGGCGGGGTCCAGGGTCAGGAACAGCGGGTGCAACCTGTGTTGATCCTGAAGGTCCAGGCGCTGCCAGACCATCTGCAGACGCGCCAGAGACAGCGGGCAGATATCCGGGCAATGGGTGAAGCCGGGGATCAACAGGCTCAGATGCCCGGAT
The DNA here is from genome assembly GCF_056493605.1 of Cobetia sp. BL01. Taxonomy (NCBI): domain Bacteria; kingdom Pseudomonadati; phylum Pseudomonadota; class Gammaproteobacteria; order Oceanospirillales; family Halomonadaceae; genus Cobetia; species Cobetia sp. BL01. The sequence goes on from NZ_JBVBEE010000012.1 coordinate 7,072, forward strand.
TCATCACCGGCCAGCGTGCCGGGAGTCAAGGTGCCGCGCGTTGAAGACAGTTCCAGCGTCGTCGGCCAGGCCTCGCGCGGTTGATGGGAGGCATTGAACCCCATCACCAGCACGATCAACATGATAGCGAGAGCACTGAGCCCCATGAGGGCCAGTTTGCGCAGCGACATGAAAGCCCCGGAAGCATGGCAATAAGCGTCACCGCACGATGCGGTGCGTCTGGACGATGGGTCCTGACTCTGTCAGTTGCACGGATGCTAACGGTTCAGTCGTGAGATGCGACAAATGCGACAAGTTGCCACGCCACGCTCGGTGCACGCTGCGATAGCGACAAGCCATCATGACCATCATCAGATTCAAAGTGCGCCGCCCACGGACTGCTACGACACTAGGCTCATTCCCTCCCTCTTGTCATGAGGTCCCCCATGATTCAACGCCTGTCCCTGCACCCAGCCATTCTGGAGGTGCGCGATCTGGAAGCCGCCTGCCGCTTCTTCCAGGAAACTCTCGCCCTGCCCACATTGCTGCGCAACGCGACCAGCGCGACGCTCGAGCTGCATCACGCACCCGATGGGCAGACCAGTGTCCTGTTGTTGCAGTTGAGCGCAGAGCAACCGGATAGCCGCAAATTGACCCTGGAGGTGGATCGCGATGACTTCCCTCACGTCAGGTACCTGCTGCAGGCCCACGGCGCACACTTGATGGAAAGCCACGGCAGCAGCGCCCCGGGCTGTGCTTGGCAGGTCCTGGACTGTGTGTTGCCTGATGGGCATCGCCTGCGCGTGGTCAGCATCAACCCCGAGCGCTGCGCGCCGGTGATCAGCCGAGGTGTCAAGAACGCTCAGTGAAAGACGCGCAGTGAAAGACACGAAATAAAAGACACGCCGATAACTGATGCCGCTAGCGCCCTTCTCCATCCGGCGAGGTTCTGAACCAGACATTGCCTGCGCTGCCTGGTGATCGCAACTGGAAGGGCGCTGCCAGTCCTTCGAGCGCATTGTCGGAGGGATTCTCGGCAGAGGGCACGCTTTCCGCCAGTTGGAAGCCCCCTTCCGCGGAGCATTCAAGCGTGCCGGGGAGCAGGTTCGTCACCTGCTGCAGCAAGGGCTCGATCAGTCCCAGGTCAGTGGTAGCTCGCAATTGATCGAACAGCGAACGTACCAGTGCGGTCACCAGGTCACCGTCTTCCTGAAGCTGCGTGCCTACGGGACAGTACAAGGTCCCCACCTCCACTTCTGGAACACAGACTCCCAGCAGACTACAGGTGGGCAATGCATTCACCGTGCCCAGGGTCGCATCCACCAACGCATCCACCGGGCCGAGGTAGTTGTTGAGAATGTCATCCTGCGCGACGGTCCCGGGGGGTGGCGTGCACAGGTCGAGCACCCCGGTGCTCAAAAGACAGCTGGTATCCGCCGGCGGATTCTGTTGCTCTTCCAGCGTGAACGTCTCGCAAGGCGTCCCCGCGATCACCTTCTGCGATATCCAGCGCGACTGCACGTCCCTGCCGCTGAAAGGACATTGCTGGGGTGTTCCGCGATAGAGAAATCCCGGCAAGGCAGCAGGTTCGCCAGGTCCGATGGCATAGACAGGTCCGCTCTGCAGCGCATGCAGATAGCTGACACTGCCGGCATTCACGTCACCGGCGATATCACGGCTGTCGGTCGCTTCATCACTGGCGGACTTGATACAAGGGTCACCACTGCAGTTGGCAGTGGCGTAATAGAGTAGCTCACGACTGGAGAAGCGGTCATCCCGTATCCCGATCAAGGCGCGACTGACCACGGGAGGCTGGCTGCGATCGAAATACAGAATGCGGGGGGCGTCATGTTCATCGACATCGAAGACCTCACCCAGCGCGCGCCCGTTGGCATCCTCGACCACCAGCTCGCGTGACTGCTGGGTCATATAATGCTTGAAGAGGGCATCCCGTATCGCCGCCAGCCCGACCAGCGAGCCGATGATCAGGATCGAGGTGATCAGGATCAGCTCGATGGTGATGATGAAACCGCCCTGTCTGCCAGGCGAACGGCATGCGTGAGTGACCGACCTCTTATCTGCCGCCATATGCTTTCCCCCGAGATGATTGTGCTTGCGAGGCTGTCGGCCTCGCCGCATTACCACAGCTCTCTCATCAGGATCAGAACCTCCTGAACGCGCAGACTGGCCGGAAAGATCACCAGCACGAAGAACAAGGGGCCGCCGACGAGCAACATCGGAAACAGCGCCTTGACGCTGCGCTGCTGCATCGCCTTGCGCTGGCGCTCGCTCTGTTGGCGCGCCAGCTGGGCGGCAAAGGCTTCCAGCACATTGTGCAAGGGGTTGCCCATCCGGTTGCCCGCCACCAACAACATGGCGAACTGGTGCAATTCGCGGCTGCCAGTGCGCCTGGAAATTCGCGAGGCGGCTTCCTTGAGCGACAACCCGCCTTCCAGTTCTGCACTGAACAGCTCGAGCTCGAAGGCCAGCGGATGGGCAGGCGGCAGTGCCTGACGAGCAGCCTCCCGCAACGATGCGGCCAGCGACAGGCCATGGCGCTGATACGCCAGCGAGACGGCCAGCAGATGGCCCAGCGCCGCGGCGATGCGTGTCTGGCGTTCACGCCGACGCTGCCCCAGCCACAGATGCGGCAGGAGGATTCCCATCAGCAGGCCCGCCAGGCCACCAAGCCCCGCACCCGTCACGCGCAGGACCAGCAAGCCCAGCAGAACGGGCAACATCAGCTGGAATACCCACCACCAGATCACGCGACGCGACTCCAGCCCGGCCTGACGCATGCGCCGACGTGGCGTGAGTGAGCGGCCTTGTCGGATGTCGTCGGGATTGCGCAACAGCTCCTGCAGCACCTGCGCGATGCCGCTCTGCTCCAGACGAACCTTGAAGGTGCTCTGCAGGGCCAGATACAGCGCCAGCAGCGCTCCCAGCACACACAGGATGATGATGTCCGGCAGATAGGCATCGGGGAGCGACCATGACGGCAGCGAGGCAAGGACATTCATGGCTGCTTCCTCATCATGTGACGCAGCCAGGCAAAGCCCAGAATCTGGCAGCACACGGCGCCCAGCAACAGCACGCTGCCCAGCGGGTGCTCCAGCAGCAATCTCAGCCAGTCCGGCTCCTTCCAGAGAATGAAGGGCACGATGGCGTAGGGAAGCAAGGCGATCACCAGCAGGGGGTAGCGCGCGCCGGACAGTTCGGTACGCAGCTGACGGCGCATCTGGTAACGCTCATGCAGCGTGGGCAGCAGAGAGGACAGCAGGCTTGCGAAGCTCATGCCACGCCGCTCGGCGCTGATCATCGCCGCCGTGAACAGTCTGACGCTCTCGCAGGGGTAGAGGCGCAGCATCCGCTCGCAGGCCTCGTTCAGTGACAGACCCATGTCCAGCCGATAGACAAGCTGCATCAGTTCGCGGCGTGAGGCCTTGAGGGACGATGCCCCCGCCAGGCGCAGCCCGTTGCGCAGGTTGTCTCCCAACTTCAGGCTCGCTTCCAGCATGTCCAGCGACTGGATCAGATCCCCCTCGAAGCGGAAGATGCGCCGACTGGCGAATTCATGCAGCAGGAAGCCGACCAGCAACAGGCTCGTCATCAATGCCAGTGAGGCAAGCAACAGATTGCCGGGGAACCAGCCGAGGAAGATCACGAAGATCATCACGCTGCTTCCCCACACGCCCGCCACGAACAGCACCGGCCGCATGCTGATGTCCAGCAACGCCAGCAGGCGCTCGAGACGCGGCATCTCTCGGCGGTGCATCAGCCCGAGCGTGGTATCCGCGCCCATGAAACGCTGCGCCCTGATCATGCTGATGATCAACCACAGGGCAGACAGCGCGATGCAGACCAGCAGCAGGATCAGCATGTCAGTTCCCCTGCGGTGACGGGCCCTGGCACCAGCCATCCCTGACACCGCTTGCCAGGGAGGCCCCGCGCGATGCCAGATGCGCGAGGAAGGCATCCAGCACCTCCGGATCGGCCTGATAGGCGTCTTCATCACATGCCTCACCGGCCGGCATGCCTGCACGACGCTGCAACAGCTCACGAGGACGCGCCTCACCCAGCCAGGCCAGGCTGGCAAGCTGACGGTGGCCATCGGCATCGCGCTCGAGATGCACGATCAGCGCCCCGCTCAGACGCACCATCTCCTCGATCACCTGACGGTCCGGGTGAGCACTGCTCATCAAGGCCAGTGCCAGCATGCGCACCGGCACATCCAGCGCGCCATTGGCATGCAGGGTGGTCAGGCTGCCGTCATGCCCCACCGTCATGGCCTGCAGCATCTCGAAGACTTCACCACCACGTGCCTCGTCGACGATGATACGGTCCGCGCGCATCCTCAATGCCGCGCGCAGAAGCTCCCCCAGCCCCTGTGGGCGCGGCGTGTCTCCGGCGACGGGATAGCTTTCCAGCCTGACGACATGCGGATGCTGCAGATCCAGCTCGGCGCACTCCTCCACGCTCACCAGCCGCTCGCGCGCATTGATGTAACCGGCCAGATGATTGAGCAAGGAGGTCTTGCCGGCTCCGGCACCGCCGCTGATGACGATGTTGAGCCGAGCGACCACGGCCGCTTCCAGCAACGCCAGCAGGCCCGGACTCAAAAATCCGCTGTCCACGAGCCTCGCCCCGGTGAGATGGTGCCGGCGGAACCGGCGAATCGAGACGAGGATGCCATCGGGGGTCAGGGGTGCGCAGACCGCATGCAGACGACTGCCATCGGCCAGACGTGCATCCACGATGGGGTTTGAGGCATCCAGGTGCTTGCCGAGCGGCGCGATCAGGCGCGCGACGAAGCGCTGCAGATGCGCCTCGTCATCGAAACTGAGTGAGGTGGCCTCCAGTCGCCCGCCTCGATCCACCCAGATCTCATCAGCGCCATTGACGAGGATGTCACTGACGCTCTCATCACTCATCAACTCGGTGAGCGGACCGAAACCACAGAGATCATTGGTCAGACTGGCCAGCAGTCGCTCGCGACTGGGCCCATCGAGCTGGATCTGGTACTCCTCGCAGAGCACGGTGAGCGAGGAGGCCAGACGCTGCTTCACCCCTTCCAAGGCAGTCTGGTGATCACCCTCCAGCTCACCCTGGCGCGTCCCAAGACGACGATAACACACGGCCTGTCCCTGCTCATCGGCCAGACGCGTGACCAGTACGCGCTTGAGACGATCCATGATCTCGGGCGCGATCAAGACACGTGTTTCAGCAACTGAGACCTCCTCCTCTACGCTCACCGCGAGGCGTTCAGCATCCTGTGAGGACGCTCGACCACGTCGCATGCGTGACAGTGCGCCGTTCATGAGGAAATTCTCATCCCACCAGCCGCTGCCTTCAGGGCATCGCCCCGACAGTGCCCTGCCGTCGCCAGGCGCAGCAGATGGGCACGTGCCGGTTGATGGTCCTGCCTGCTGGCCAGACTGGCATCGAACTGACGGCAGGCGTTCGCCAGATGCCCCTGCGCCTCATTGATCAAGCCACGGTGATACTCCACCCGCCAGGCCGGCGCCCCGAGACGCGAGGCCAGCGTCAACTGCTGCTCGGCATCGTCATAACGCCCCTCGACATAGCCCACCGCCGCCAGCCCTTCATAGAGACCGGCATAATTCGGGTGCAGCAACATGCCACGTTCAAGCACGTTGCGCGCCAGGGTCGTGTTGCCCTCTTCCAGCGCCAACTGACTGCGCAGCACGAAGGTCTCCGGCGAGTGCGAGGGCCCGATGCTCATCTGATCGAGGAAGAACTGGGCCTTGTCTCCACGCCCCGCCGCATGACTTAGCAAGGCATTGAAGTACAGGACTGCGGGATTGCGCGGGTACTCGACATGCAACCGCTCCGCTTCCCGCAGCAGGCGCTGACAATCCACCATCGGGCTCGCCACATCCTCAAGCTCCAGACAGGTTCCGCCCTGCACCATCAACTGCTGATAGCGCTCATTGAGGTACTCGAGGCGATCTCCGGCATCCGGGCGAGACTCCCGCATGCTGTCGATGGAGCCACAGCCAGCCAACCACCCCACCATCACGCCCAGTACCCCAAGACGACACACGGATTCACGAATGTTCATGACGGACTCCTCAACGCGAAGATGGCAGACGACTCAGCGGCATGTCGGCAAGACGGCTGGCACCATCCGGGAAACTCCACTGGGCGACTTCATTGATCGGCTCCGTATCAAGGTGGGGGTCACGATGATGACCAGCTCCTTGTCGACATCGGAACGATTGAAGGAGCGTGTCATCCAGCCGAGCAGCGGGACATCACTGGCGCCGGGCACGCGGTCTTCCTAGGCACTCATGTCACGCGAGACGAGTCCGCCCAGAATCAGCGGCTGCCCGTCGCGCAGGCGCGTGGTGGTGCGCAGGCTGCGCACGTTGAAGGCGGTGCTGTTGAGTTCGGAGCCGGTGCTGTCGGCAATCTGCTGAGTCAGCAGGGTGTCCGGCGTCGAGATGGTAGGCAGCACATCCAGCGTGATGCGATCATTCTCGTCGACCAGAGCACGCACGCTGAGCTGGACCCCGAACGACTTGAAGTCAGTCCCGCTGAACACCCCGTTGGTGTTGGCGCCCAGGGTGTCATCCTGGCCCACGCCGGAAGGCGCGAAGGCGGAGGGAACCGGAATCTCGCCGCCGACCTGGAAGACCGAGCTCTCGCCGGCCAGTACCGTCAAGGTCGGACGCGACAGCGTGCGCGAGATGCCTTCGTTCTCCATCAGGCTGAACAGCAGGTCAAAGGCGATGTCACTGCCGCCGATCTGCAGGTTATTGATCAGGGTGCCATCCAGAATCTGCAGGGCATTCTCGAGCCCCGAGGCACCGGCGGCGCCGGTCTCGCCCAGCGCCAGCGGACCACTGGCGTTGTAGCCGTTGGTCATGATGCTCAGGTCCGGACGCCACCACCGACACCACTGCTGGAGGTGATCGAGCCTCCGTAGCCCCCGGCGCGAGCGTTGTCCCCCATCAGCGCCCCGGACTCATCCGCCAGCACATCGATCCCCGCATCACCACCGGCCAGCGGACTGCCCCCGACGACGCGCGCCGCGACGTTCAGAATCCGCGTCAACGCCACCTGATCACGCACCTCCCCTTCCAGCAGGAAGGTGTCGAAGAGGTCATTGGGCATCTCACCGAATTGCAGCCGCCTGACCGTGACCTCCTCTCCCCCCAGCGACGCGCTGGCCTCCTTGAGCTTGTCGGCAATCGGCTTGGGCTTCTGGGTCACCTTGATGAGGTTGATGACCGGGCTTGCCATGCTGGTGCTCATGCCCATCGTCTGAGCTCCTGCCGGCAGCCCCATGGCGGCTGCGGGCTGGGCGGCGCCACGCTGACCGGAGAGCAGGTAATCCATCGCGGCCTGCTGGGCGGCCTGGCGATAGTCTGCCGTGGGCACCTTGCCGCGCATCACCAGTACAGGCCTGTCCGGGGCGGAATGAATGGAGATGGAGGGGTGAATCTCGCGCAGCGCACTGCCCAGGACACTCAGATCCGGGCTCACACTGAACAGAAAGGATTCGTTGCTGCCATCGGCGTACCACACCATCACCGTGGTACGACCGACTTCCTTGCCCAGCATCAGGACTTCACGGCCGCCGATCACCTCGACCTCGATGATGCTCTGCTTGCCGACGGCAATGCGTTCGATGTCCTTGCCGAAGGCCAATCGCGCGTGTGTCCACTGCACCAGAGTGCGCGAACGGGAACTGCCGCTGCTGTAGGCCGTATCCACATTGATGAGCCCGGCGGCGGGGAGATCACTGCCGGCCAAGGCCGGCTTTCCCACGGCAAGGGGAGCATTGTCCATCTCGGCCGCAATGACGAGATGACTTGTGCCGGCACTGAAAAGTGCCAGGCACAACAGGAGACGAGGGGTCTCGGGAAGAAGAGTGGAAAGCTTGTTCATGGGCGCTCCGGGGTAAGGCTGATCTCGAGGATCACGCCGAGACCGCTGATCCAAGAAAGACGTTTTCGGTATTCCTTTCACGAATCGTCGGGCATCAGATGAGGAAAAGGCCCTGTCTCCACCAGCGGAAATCCTACAGCGTTATGTCCACGCTTCGACGCTGCAATCCCTGGAAGATCTCGATTTGACGCGTCTGAACGGCAGGTGCGATTGGCAAGCGATGCTTGACCTCCTTGCCATGCAATACCAATGACACTCTTTCCTGGGCGCCCAGACTTGCAAGCCGGAAGATGTCCTCAGGAAGAGCCGCGATGACCAGGCCGGAGGTCTGACTGGAAGACTTGCCGATGGCCTGGGGTGACAGCGATGACAGGGGGCCACTCTCCACCGGAGAAGGCTGCGGATTGTTCATGGTACCCATCAGGCGAACCTGCTGTGCGATGACACGGACTCGCCCGTTCAGGCTACCGATGACATCGAAGGTATCACTGGGTTTTATCTGTGAGACGGGGAAGGAATGACTCGCCATGGGGAGCGAGAAAAGTACTCTGTCCTCAGGAATGTAGTGCGAGAGACTTTGACGTTTCACCGGCTGGAGATCCTGGGGCTGGATGACATCCCCCGGCAGACGATTGCGCGTCATGACCTTGCCGATTGCCATGCTCATGTCCTGCAACCCTCCTGCCACATCCTTCATCATCTTGAGTTCCAGCATCTGAGGGGTGACGATCTGACCCCGAGCGATGAGATCGTTGGCCACCAGCACCTCTTCAGCCCCCACACGCTCGTACTGTCGATACCCCAACAGGCTTGCCATCGAGGTGGATATCAGGAAAACGACCATGGCGATCGTCATGCTGCCATTGAGACGAATGTTCATGGCATCCTCCGATATTCAGTTAAGGCATGGCGGGCGGGCGGGCGGGCCGGGCATCCTGACGCTGATACCCGACCCGTGACGATGTCGATTACGGAGTGAAGCTGCTGGCACTTGCCGCATCATCCGCAGCGCCACCCGTACTTGGCCCGGAGCCATTTGCAGCGCCGGACTCGGTGAAGTCGACCGCCACGAAATCAAAGGTGACTTCGTCACCGGCATTGGTATCGGTACTGTCAATGAAGCCCGAACCTTCCAAGAATGCCGTACCTTCCGCGTTGACCAGACCATCAAATGCATAGGATTGATCAAGCTGGCCGATAGCTTCTGCCACATCCTCCATTTCCGCCGTCAATGAATCTCGCATGGTGACAAGTCCTACCACCATACCGATGACCATCACCGAGAGAATCAACACCAACTCGGTCGTCATCACGAAACCTGCCTGGGACTTCTTGGTTGTCTTTTTCATCTGAGAATCTCCAGTGAGGATATCTGCGTCAGCGTCGCTTTCCTGTCCGACAATTCGTGGCCACCGTCAGACTGTCATCTGCATCGTCTGCCCACGCCATGAAGACTAATGGATTCAGAGAGTTTCAACTGCAAACCAATGTGTCGCGCCATGTCACACCGGAAATGGCGTAGACATCAGGCATGAAAAAGGCACTGTGCGAGTCGCATCAGTGCCTTTTTCGATCAATGTTGGTCGGCTTGGAAAGCGCCGCTCAGACTCCGTGAGGAATCACCGGCAGAATCGCCAGCCCCGTGTGCCGAGATGGAAATGATCACGATGTGCCGCGTTGTAATCTGGCCCCAGCACGGTGCCGAAGCTCTCGCAGGCAGCGTCCTGCACGGCGCGCAGGAAACGCCCCGGGGCATCCTCATCCTCTGGTGCCGTCCAGTCGCGTGGCAGGCGGACCTGACGCCCATCCGCCAGCGTGAAGCCTGAGACATCCAGCGCATCTGCGGTGGCATGCTCACTGCGACGTGCGTTCTCCCGCCCATAGATATTGCGACAGGCATAGCTCCCCAGATGGGTCACCTGCGTCACCCTACTCCCCATCACCTCCTGCGCCGCCGTCTGCAGGCCATGGCGCTCGAAACGCAACCAGCTCACGGCCAATGGACAGCTGGCGATGAAGGACTGGTTGAAGCGAACGCCCTGCCCCTTGTCCGTGTCCCCGGGCACGGCATGCATGCGCACGCTGTTGATGAGCCCACAGCCACTGTCACTGGGGCGATCTGGCAGAAAGGTCACCCGTTGCGGGGCTTCCCGCTCGAGAAAGGCGCGACAGGCGGCCGGGTCATCGTCGAGTCGTGAGAGCTTCCAGCCGGTCAGCATGCCGGGCGGGTCACCCAGCTGCAGAGGCGTCCACGGCAGATGATGCGCGGGTATCCAGCGTGACAGCACGAGGATGTACCGCTGAAGCGCGACGCCCAGCAGGATGACTGCCAGGCACATCAGCGTGACCCACCGGCCCTTGCGTCCTGCCTTGCGTTGCGGTCTGTCCATGACATGTCTCCTCTTCGTGGCTCGAGTCCCTCGTCGCCGTGCTCGGCTCCCGGCATGCCCGAGACATCTCCCATGCATGCCATATCAGAAACAGTGAAATGAAGGATGAGGCGCTGCCAGACACTCGCCTGTCCACTATGCTGGGCGCAATCCAGCAGAGCGGTCAGACGCACCCTGATGGGCCGCGATTCTCTGGCTGCCTCTGCACGGCAACGCGATTTCAGGAGCGAACATGACGACAGCATCCACCTCACGACTGGGCAGGATACCGCTCTCGGTGCTGGACCTTGCCCCCATCCGAGACACCGGCAGTGTTGCCGAAACCTTCCACAATAGCGTCAGCCTCGCCCAGCATGTCGAAGCGCTGGGCTTTCATCGCCTGTGGCTGGCCGAGCATCACAACATCGATGGGATCGCCAGTGCCGCGACATCAGTGCTGATCGGCCATGTCGCCGGCAAGACATCACGTCTGAGAGTCGGCTCCGGCGGCATCATGCTGCCCAACCATCCCCCTCTGGTGGTGGCCGAGCAGTTCGGCACCCTGGCCACGCTCTATCCTGACCGCATCGATCTGGGACTCGGGCGAGCGCCGGGCTCCGATGGCATCACCATGCAGGCGATGCGCCGCGATCCCTCCGCCGGCGTGCACGACTTCCCTCAGCGGCTGGCCGAGCTTGAGCAGTACCTGGGCGAGGCTTCCCCCGCCCAGCGCGTCAAGGCCATGCCGGGTCAGGGCACTCATGTGCCCCTGTGGCTGTTGGGGTCGAGTGATTTCAGTGCACGCCTGGCGGCCGAGAAGGGACTGCCCTTCGCCTTCGCCGGCCAGTTCGCGCCCGGCTACATGCTGGAGGCCATCCGGCTCTATCGTGAGAACTTCACGCCCTCCGAGGTGCTGGACGCGCCCTACGTGATGCTCGGCCTGCCGTTGATCGCCGCCGAGAGTGATGAACGCGCCCACTTCCTGGCCAGCACCCAGCAACAGAAGTTCCTCAACCTGATCCGCGGCGAGAGCACGCGCGCCCTCCCACCCCGCGAGACGCTGGACTGGTCAGCGCGGGAAAAAGCCATGGTCGGCCAGAATCTGGCAGCCGCCATCATCGGTGGGCCTGAGCGCATTCGCCGCGAACTCGAGCACTTGCTGGAAGTGACGCAGGCGGACGAATTGATGTTCAACTCGGACTTCTATGACCACGCGGACCGTCTGAAGAGCTACGAGATACTGGCCGAGGTCGCCAGGCGTTGACCGAAAGGGGATTTCCCCACCACGCCCCACCCTCCTGCCCCACGCAAGACGCCGCCCACATGACATGTGAGCGGCGTCTTGCTGTCAGAGCACGGGCTCGGCTCAATGATGATCGCGCGGGTTCACTCGGCGATTCTTGACGTCCGGCGCACGACGGATGCGGTCTTCCTCGGCCAGGCTATCAGCCTCGAAGACATCCGCACCGACCGGTGTCTCGCCATGACGGCGATAGAGCTGGCTGAGCATCTGGCGGCGGTCTGCACGCAGCTCCTTCACCAGCACCACGATCATTCCGTAAAGAATGAAGGTGAAGGGCAAGGCCGAGAGGACCGAGGCCGACTGCAGGCCCTTGAGACCGCCCGTCGAGATCAGCGTCAGACAGATGGCCGCGATCAGCACGCCCCAGACCACACGCTTGTAGAGCGGCGGGTTGATCGAGCCGGCGTCCGTCATCTGCGCCACGATATAGGAAGCCGAATCCGCCGACGTCACCAGGAACACGAAGATCAGCAATATCGCGACAACGGACAGCACATTGCTGAAGGGCATCAGATCGAACATCTCGAACAGCGCGGACGTGATGTTGGCATCCGTTGCGGCAGCCAGTCCGACATCACCACCCAGCTCCATGTTGAGCGCCGCGCCACCGAAGACACCGATCCACAGACAGGCCAGCAGCGGCGGCACGATCAGCACGCCCACCACATATTCCTTGATGGTACGTCCCCGCGAGACACGCGCCACGAATGTACCGACAAAGGGTGACCAGGCGATGACCCATGCCCAGTAGAAGACGGTCCAGGAACTGTTCCAGTCATTGCCGTCATAGGGCGACATGCGCAGACTCATGCCGATGAAGTTCTGCAGATAATCGCCGATCCCCAGCGTGATCGTCTTGAGGATGTCCAGCGTCGGCCCGGTGAACAGCACATAGAGCATCAGCGCGATGCAGATGCTCATGTTGAGGTTGGACAGTCGCTTGATGCCCTTGTCGAGCCCGGACCAGGTCGAGGCCATGTAGGCACAGAACATCACCCCCATGATGATGAACTGCCACTGCCAGCTCTCCTCCACTCCGAAGACGAAGTGCAGACCACCATTCATCTGCAACACACCAAGCCCCAGCGACGTCGCGACCCCCATCACGGTGGCCACCACCGCGAAGACATCCAGAACTGGCCCGTAGCGGCGCACCTTGGGGTGCTTGGCCGTCACGGACGACAGCACCGAGGAGACCAGCCCCGCCTGCCCTTTCCTGAACTGGAAATAGGCGATGATCAGCCCGACGACCGAGAAGGCGGCCCACTGATGGACGCCCCAGTTGAAGAAGGCATATTGGATGGCGTAGCGCGCGGACTCAGGCGTCTCCCCCGGCATGTCACCGAAGGGAGGCTTCAGATAGTGCTGCATGGGCTCTGCCATGCCGTAGAACACCAGCCCGACCCCGAACCCCGCCGCCAACAGCATGCTGACCCAGGAAAAGAAGCTGTAGGAAGGCCGACAATCCTGCGGCCCGAGGCGGATCTTGCCGTATTTGCTCAGCGCGAGGCTGACCAGAAAGATCACGAAACCAAAGACGGAAATCAGATAGAACCAGCCGAACATGCTGGTCACGGCGCCTAGCGCCTGATCAGCCAATTCACCGAAACGGGTGGGGAATCCAGCCCCCAACGCGACCAGACCCAGAATGATGATGACTGACGCGCTGAATACGCGCTTTCCTCCAGATGTCATATATCGCTACTCCCTGTTAGCTGTGACAGCGGTGAGGTGGATCGCGCACCAGCGAGAAACGAGTAGCGCTATCGCCAACGAATATTCGCAGTGCCTTGTAGACATGACTCTGATTCCCCAGAACTTCAAGGGCCAGCGACGGAAAACTTGCGTCTGGCCGGCGCTGGGTGCGCCAAGGGGCAGGCAGATGACGGGTATCATCCTGATATCGGAAAGCGGTGTGAGAATTCATGGCAGGCGAAGCTTGCCAGATGATTCATGACAGCTAGCTCAGGACAGCCGGTTTTTGGCAGGCGGCTCCTGACAGGCATTGGCGAGCACGCCGAAAGACTTCTACATTACTTGTACACAAGTGATAGAAAGATGACCTGCCACGGAGAGAATCCCCGATGCCTGTTCAAGCCCCCGCCTCGCGCCACACGGCGAATACCGAGACTGCCACCCTCCCTATAACGCCCCCTGACACGCTGCATGTCAGCTCACCTGCCGAGCGGCAGGCTGAGGCCAGCATGACGCTCGACTCCCTGTCGCGCGCCCTGCAACAGGGCATGGTGCCGGTCGTCGAGGTCATGTCATTGGATGGCATCTACAAGGTGCGCATTCACCACTGCCACGGCATTTCCGATCTGACTCGCCTTGATGGCAAGGCCCTGTGGTTCAAGGGCACGGGAGAGATACGGGATCTGATGAGATCGCGGGGCATCAGTCACGGCGTGCTGACCTGGGCGGATCAGTGGGGGGATGAGATGATCGGCATGGTGTCGCGCTCCCTCACTCAGGAGGAATTGCTGGCCTGGGGAACGCGGATCTGCTTTCGCTAGCGATGACACGCCCAACCCCTCGCAGGCTTTGTGGGGCTCTCCGGCAAGCACGCCCTTCTGCCACCAGCTCCTGCTGCCAGCTCCCACTGCTACGTCCCACGACAAGACAGGCCCCCGGAGAGACTCCGGGGGCCTGTCTTGTCGTCTTGCTTTCTTGCGTCACGCTCGCATCACCCTCCCGCCGACGCCGCTGACCTCATCTGTCGACACCCAGGGATAGACACCGAAGGATGGACACTGGCCAGGCTCAGACCTCGGCCGCTTCTGGCGCAGTCTCGGGATGCCTTTCCAGCAGCGCCAGCAGGTGGGCCTTGCGTGCCTTGAACAACTCACGGTGCTCATAGTCTCGCTTGTAGGTCTGCTTGGAGACCACGGCCGTCTCGAACACCTCGAACGGTGCACCATTGCTGGCGAAGCGGTTGTCCAGCGCCATGAACGCCTCGATCAGAGAGGGGGTGTAGTACTGACGCAGGCTCTCGTTGAAGAAGTAGCCCACCGAGAAATACGGCATGAAACCGTGGCGCTCCGCGTCCCGAACGAAATCGGCATACAGCAGCGTGGGATGCTGACGTCCGATCCCCAGCTTCGCGTGATTCTTGGCACGATTGGACACGAACACGGCCGTCTGGCGTGGCAGGAACAGATGCTCCACGAACAGTGCCAGAACCCGCGTGACCACCGGGGACCCTTGCCGGGCAGCGATAAACCAGGCTTCCACGGGCCGGCTGGGCGCCTTGTGCTGACGGAAGGTGAAGACGCCATGTCTGGCGGTGGCGCCGGGCAACCATGTCTCGAGCGGCGCCAGGCAGAACGTCGTGGCATCCGCCCAGATGCCACCGAAGCGACTCAACAGATAGAGTCTGAGAACATCCGTCTTCATCGCCATCGACAGCCTGACGGTGGATAGCTCGAACGCCGCCATGAGGTCCACGCCCAGCACCTGCTCGAGATTGTCAGCGTTCAACAGGCGCACTTCGTGATCCGGATTCTGTCTCTGCCAGGATGCCACGCTCAACTGCACCACTTCCGGCGCCTCTTGTAGCGGGGCGTGCCAATACATCCAGATGATCTTCTCGACGCCCTGCTGCTCTTCACTCGTCTGGTGTCCGCTCGTCTGGCATTCGCACGCGGCGCGCAGATGCTCAAGCGCCGCAGAGGCTTGCTGATGCCGAGGGGTGCCGGGCTCAAGCTGGTCAATGCCGTAATGGGCGTCGTAGCGACGACTGAACCAAGGGACACGCTTGCGCAGCCAATAGCCCTTGTTTTCAAAGGTATCACTGGCAATGAAGGCGTTGATCATCACGATTTCCGAAAGACGAAGAGGTAGCTCCAGAAGCCACGAGGGAGCGATGAATGGACAGGACTGCCGGCATCTCGACACGCGACGATGTCAGGCACAGCGGCTTGCGGCGCTGTGGCGACACCCTTGTGACGCTTTTTCGATGACGGCACTCCCGCGATGTTACAACAGCCAGCCAGTGCCGTCCTGCGGGTTCATGATGTCGGTGGTTCACCTCGGACGGCATCGTGTCATGCCGGCTCCTGCACCTGGTGGCCTGCCTCCCGGCAGCGTTCGGGGAATTCCTCCCAATGCTTGATGAGCTGCCAGGCGCCGGTATCCCGCAGCACCTCGGCGTGGCCCGGCGGAATGTGGCTGGCTCCCAGATGCCCCACGACCTTGAGACCCGCAGCCACGGCTGCCTGCATTCCCGTGCGGCTATCCTCCACCACCAGGCATTCCTCGGCGGAACGACCCAGCGTCTTGAGGGCGAGCAGATAGAGGTCGGGCGCCGGCTTGGGGTTGATGACATCATCGGAGGTGAAGATCGGCAGTTCGCGGTCGCCATTGGCCGCGGCGATCTCGTCCAGAATGCCACGCAGTCCCGAGCTCTCGAGATTGATCTTCATGCGTGAGGCGGAGCTGTTGGACACCACCGCCAGAGGCAGGCGCTGATCGCGAATCCACTCGAGCGTCTTCACCACGCCCGGCATGGCCTCGAGGCCATTGGCGAGACGCTGATCCACCTCCAGACGAACCTGCTCCAGGGCATCGGCCGGCAGGCGATGCTGACTGCGGCCTTCCAGGTCCACCAGGATGTCACGCGTCATCATCCCCAGGCAGCGATCCAGCTCATGCTCGATCTGCTCGCTCGTGCCGAGATCCGGCAGCCACAGCGGCAGCTTCTCCTTGAGCACGCCGTCGGCAATGATCTCGCTATCGACCAGGACTCCGTCACAATCAAATATCAACTGTTTCATTCAATCTCCAGGCAATCAAAGGGAGGTGCATGGCATCGGCCTGTCACCCGAGTGGCTTGTCAGGGCAACGATGACGCCATGACAATCAGCATTCTCACATTTATGAGGGCGGAAGCGACACAAGGCAATCCTTGAGCACGAATTGCCGTGTTTCGAACATCACCATCGCGCATCCCTTGACCGCGCCAAGCAAGATGCACTGCAATGATAAGGTGTGACAGGGATTCTCACTTACTCGAGACGACCACGCAGGAGGAAGTATGCATCCTCGTACGTCCACCCCATGCCATCACGCCTCACACTCCACGCGCGGCTTCGGCACTGGCCTGCTCGCTGGCGCGGCCGCGGCGACCGCCTTCTTTCTGGGACGCCGTCTGAACAGTGCTCGCAAGGTCAGCAGTGGCCATCCGCTCAAGCACCAGGTGCTGGACGCGGCCTCGCAGGTCATGCAGCGCAAGTACCCGATGGAAGCGATGAACACCTACCTCAACGGCTTTCACCATTACGCCGATGACATGGGCCGCCAGGTGGAAGCCAGTCATTTCTGTATCCACTTGGAACATGATCTCCACCAGTGCGTCATCTTCGATTCCAACCGCAGCGACGCACGTCTGATCGGGATCGAGTACATCATCAGCGCCGAACGTTACAAGCGACTCCCCGAAGAAGAGAAGCCGCTCTGGCACAGCCATCACTATGAGGTGAATTCCGGCATTCTGGTCGCTCCGGGCATCCCGGAACTGGCCGAGCGCAATTACTTCGAGGATCTGGTCACGACCTACGGCAAGACCTTCCACACCTGGCAGATCGACCGCGACGACTTCCCCTACGGGATTCCGCAACTGATGATGGCCTTCACCCGTGACGGCCAGATCGACGAGGAGCTGATGAAGCGCCGCGATGAACGCCTGGGCATCAGCACCGAGGAGCGGCGCAGCAAGCGTGCGGATATCGCGATGCCCAAGGTTAGTCCGAAGGCCAATGGCGGCCCGACACCACCTGACAGCGAGTCGCATCAGCCGCCTCACGAGAGCCTGGACGACCAGCGCTGACCCTCTCTCGACCGCGAATGACGCGACTCATGACAGCACTCATGACAGTGCGCCCGGCAATTGCCGGGCGCACTGTCATCTGAGCAAACCACTCGGGGTGGCTTCTTCTCGGCACCGCCTCGATCATGGCGGTCGTGCTGGTTGTCGCTCTGGTCGTCGTGCTAATCGTCGCTCTGGTTGTCGTGCCGCGGTTTTCCCTCGCGTGAGGTGGAGGCCATCTTCTCGAGTTCCTCCTCGCTCATGGAGTCGTACATCGAACGCGCCGCGCCCTCCAGCTCGCTCGCCTTCTGCTCTCCCCGGCGCGCGGCCAACGCCGCTCCTGCTGCCATCTGCTGTGCTCTGGACTTGGCTGGCATGACTCTCCTCCCGTCACTCTGGATGAATTTCATGCGCCATGATCGGCGCCAGCGAGCCTGACGCGGTGACTCGCTGTCATGCTCATTCACCGCCATGCGGCTCTCCCGCGAGCTTTTCAAGCCTCGACAAGCCTTGAGTTTCTCCCCGCTGACCCAAGGCCATGAACAACAGGCCACGTCTTGTCAGCGATGCGCCAGCCACAGCGTACCGCTCGTCCATGCAAGCGCCATATGCCATCCATCGATAGGCCCCGTTCACCCGCAGGAGAGCCGCCATGCCCGACGCCGAATTCCCCCACGACCTGACGCCACATTCCGCCCAGGATGACCTGACCACCCTGGACGCCGAGCAGCTGTCGCGCGGCTATCAACGTGGCGAGTTCGACCCGCTGCAAGTGACACAGGCAGTACTCGCCCGTATCGAGCGACTCAATCCGGCGGTCAACGCCTACGTGCATGTCGCGCATGACACGGCGTTGGAGGAGGCGCATCACGCCAGACAGCGCTGGCAGGCGGGCAAGCCCCTGAGCCCGCTCGATGGCATCCCGACCTCGCTGAAGGATCTCACCGATGTCGCCGGCATGCCGGCGCGCGAGGGCTCGCTCACCACGGCAGCCACGCCCTGTCAGCAGGACGCCCCTCCGGTGCGGCGCCTGCGCGAGGCAGGCGCGATTCTGCTGGGCAAGACCAATACCCCCGAGTTCGGCTGGAAAGCCGTCACCGACAACCGCGTGCATGGCGCCACCGGCAATGCCTGGAATACCGCGCTGACCCCGGGCGGCTCTTCAGGGGGTGCGGCCACCGCCGCCGCCCTGAACCTGGGAGTCCTGCATCAGGGCGGGGATTCCGGCGGGTCAATTCGCATTCCCGCCGCCTTCAGTGGTGTCTTCGGCTTCAAGCCCACCTTCGGCTGGACAGCCCAGTGGCCTCCCGCCCAGGCCGCGTCCCTGTCCAGTATCGGGCCGCTCACCCGCAGCCCGCGCGACGCCGCCGCCATGCTCAATGTCATCGGCCGTCATGATGCACAGGACCCCTACGCCACCCGCGGACAACCCGAGGATTGGGGCGTGGAGATCGGCACGCCACTGACAGGACTGCGGATCGCCTACTCCCCGCGCCTCGGGCAGGCCGATGTCGACCCCGAGATCGCCAGTCGGGTAGCACGCGCCGCAGAGCGTCTGGCAGGGCTTGGCGCCGAGATCGTGGAGGTCGATCCCCCCATCGACTCAAGCCTCGAGATGTTTCGCAAGATCTGGTTCACCGCGTCGCTAGGGGTCTGGGAGGGCTGCGATGCCCGCCAGCGCGAACAGCTCGACCCCGGCCTGGTCGAGAATGCCATGCGTGCCCGCGACTGGACCTCGCTGGAGTTGTTCGAGGCCTTCGAGGCCAGGCACCGGCTCACCCAGCAGCTTGAGCGCTTCCATCAGGACTACCCTCTGCTGCTGACGCCGAGCGTCGCCGTCCTCCCCTTCGCCCTGAATCATCAGGTGCCGCCCGCCAGCCAATGGCACGACTGGGAGGAATGGGCGCCGTTCTCGTACCCCTTCAATCTGAGCGGCCAACCCGCCGCCTCGGTCCCCTGCGGATTCACCTCGCAGGGGCTGCCGGTCGGCTTTCAGCTGGCAGGCGCCAGGCACGCTGACGTCCATCTCCTGAAAGCAGCCACCGCCTATATGGACGCCTACCCGACCGCGCACCCCGCCGAGCCCTACCGCCCGAGGTGAGATCGCGCGGCCGCACTGGCTGACCGGCGACCTTCACAGACGACAACGCCCGCCACTACCCCTTCATCAGGGGCGTTGGCGGGCGTTGGCATGTGATGCCTGTCACCCAGGCAAGAGGCAATTTCCAGGGCTATTTCAATACGCCATGCAAAAGGCGATTCACATGACGGCGGCCCCGCGAACTCACCCGATTACTTGAGAGAATCCTGATTGCCGATGCGGGCCATCATCTCGGTGAACATCTGGATGTCCAGCAGCAGATTGTCGACTCGCTTGAACTCTTCAGAGGTATGTCCGGTATAGGTCTCGCCCGGCATCGACGGCCCGAAGTTGATCGCATTGGGCAGCAGCTTGGCGGTCGTGCTCCCCGCCGAGGAACGCGGTTCGGCATCGAGTCCCGTGGTATCGCCGAAGATGTTGAGCAGCGTCTGAAGCCAGGCACCGCTGGGGTCACGCAGCATCCAGTCGCGAATCTCGACGTTCAGCGCCACGTCCATGCCCTGCTCCCTGGCATAGGCTGTGAGCTTTTCCTTGATCACCTGGCTGAGTTCCTCAGGCGACTTCTCGCCCGCCGGAGCCCGCACGTTGACCGCGACACGCAGCGCGTCGTCTTCCTTCTCCAGATAGGTCGGCGTCACCTTGAGTGGCCCCATGAAATCATGGGAGTAGGCAATGCCCAGCAGCTTGCCGTGATAATCCAGTCCGTAATTGTCATTCAGGTAGTGCACGGCATCTTCATAGGCACTGTCCTGGAAATCGATACCGGAGGTGGCCAGCAGTCCCGCCAGTCGTGTCACCGGATTCACGCCATTGGCCGGTGCCGATGAGTGGGCCGACTTGCCCGTCACCGTGACGATGACGTCCTCGCCCTTCACTTCACTGGCGACGCTGAAATCCTTGCCGTGCTCGTTGACGTAACGGCTGCCAAGCGCTTCCAGCTTGTGGTTGAGCGCCTTGGCACCCGCGGCATCACTGGCGTGCAAGGTGGCGACGGAGCGCTCGGGAATCTGGTTGGTCGCAAGTCCCCCCTTGAAGGAAGTGATCGCCGGCAGGCCATCCGCCGCCTGCCCCGTCTGTGTCTCGCGTGCCAGCGGGAAGCGTGCATCGATGGTGCCGAAGCCATTCTCGGCGGTGATTGCCGGATAGCCGCTGTCCAGCACGATGTTGTATTCGGGCAGCGCGTTGTGCGCCTTGTAATAGGCGAAGCCGTCACCACCGGTCTCTTCCGTTGTCTCGATCATCAGGCGAATGGTGCGCTTGACCGGCACCGCGTTCTCCTTGAGAGACTTCATGGCATACAGCGCCGCGGCGATGGAGGCCTTGTCATCCTCGGTGCCACGCCCGTACAGCTTGCCATCGATCTCGGTGACCTCGAACGGATCCAGGTGGGTGCCATCCTCAAGCGTCCAGCCCTCCTGGTCCGCCGGCACCACATCCCCGTGGGTGAGAATGCCGAACACATCCTCACCCGTCCCCTTGAGCTCCACCTCGAAGACACGGTCATCCACGTTGCGGAACGTCAAGCCGAATGCCTCGGCCTTGTCCTTGATCAACTCCCCGAAACGCGAGATCTCGGGGTTTTCATGCTGGGGTTTCTCACCGACCTTGAAGGTCGGGATCGCGACCATTTCCTTGAGCAGCTCCTGGACGTCATCGCCATACTGCAGTCGGTTGTAGACCCCCAGCAGGCGATAGACGTTGACGAAGTCATCCCCCTCCAGCGACTCGCCGGCCAGATAGTGGTCAATGGCGCCGGAAACCGCGCGGTCTTCCTGATTGCGTTCCGCGACCTGCTTGAGGAAACCGTTGAAGTCTGCCGCCAGTGTCTCCTGCCCCTGCTCGACCAGACTGGCCAGCTGCTCATGCTTGAGCGTGTGCTCGCCCTGCGGCGCGCGCTTGCCAGTGTCATCGGTTGCCATCGGCTCATCTGCGCTGACAGGCAGCGCGCTGCCAAGCCCGAGCGCCAGGCCCAGCGCAAGGGCTGTCTGACGGGAGGTGGCGTGAGTGGCTATGCGGGTACTCATGGGCATGTGCATCCTTGTGTTGGGCAGGTATCCACGTCATCAATGGCCTGACGGCAGGAGGTGGGAGCAAGTCCCTCACCGACCTGCGCCATCAGGCTGATCCCGCGACATCGAGACGCTGTCATCGGCCACGCCGTCGAACATGCTGGCCGTGACCTGTTCCTTTAGTGAAACACAAAAAACTTATACATAAACACCTCATATATTGAGCCTGATCTGGCCAGCCCCTGCACACCTGACACTCATGGGCCCTTCCCTTGCGTGTGGTCAGTTCCAGCGCTTGAGCAGAATCTCGATGAACAGCTCCGCGATCGGTGACAGCGACTCACCGCGACGCCGCAACAGGCCAATGGTGCGGTCAATGCGTGGCTCGGGCAGCTCACGCTGACACAGCACCTCGTGCTCCGGCCCGGGCATCGCCATCGACGGCAGGATGGCGACGCCAAGCCCGCTCTCGACCAGCCCCAGCGAGGTCGAGAGATGCTGGACCTCGTAGAAGCCGTCCAGATGCAATCCGGCGGACAGCAGGGTGTTGTCGAGCAGAATGCGGTTGCCGCTGTCGCGGGAGACGGTGATCAGGCGCACATCATCCAGATCGCTCCACTCGACGCGCTTTTTCTGTGCAAGCGGATGGTCGCGACGCAGTGCCAACACGAAGGGATCACGATAGATGGAGGTGAAATCCACTGCCGGATGGTGGGCACTGACCATGTTGATACCAAAGTCTGCCTCCCCCGAGACCACCCTTTCGACCCCTTCATTGGCACTGACATCCAGGATGCGAATCCGGATGCCGGGGTAGGCGGTGTTGAACTCGCGCACCACGCTGGGCAGGAAGTAGAAGGCTGCCGTGGGCAGGCAGGCGATGGTCAGCACCCCCTTGCGATGGGTGGCCAGCTCGCGAACGCCCACCAGAGAGGATTCGCAATCTTCGAGCAACTTGCGGGCTTTTGGCAGGAAATCACGTCCAATTGGCGTCAGTCGGCTTCTCCGTGTCGTACGCTCCAGCACTTTTGCACCGAGCACTTCCTCCAGTTTCTGGATACGGCGCGACAGGGCCGGCTGCGAGATGTGCAGTCGCTCCGCCGCTTCATTGAAGGAATGATTCTCGGCCACTTCGACAAATGCCGACAGATCCAGAAACTCCAATCTATGCATGCAAATATCCTATTGATTCATTATTCGGATTAATGCGCGTAACGGTGACAGTATAGTTTTTATTTGCATTTGATGCATAGATCATCAGCTGTGATGCTTCAGAAAGGCGCAAACAGACAGGAGCGCGTTCCAACATGATGCATTCACTTCCTTGCATGATCCTACGTGGCGGTACCTCTCGGGGCCCCTTCCTGCGTCTGGATCACCTCCCCGCCGATGACGACGGCCGTCGCGAAGTCCTGCGCCAGGTCATGGGCTCCGGCCACGCATTGCAGATCGATGGGCTGGGCGGCGGCAATTCGTTGACCAGCAAGGTCGCCCTTGTCGGCCCCTCCACGCATCCTGAAGCGGATATCGACTATCTGTTCGCCCAGGTCGATGTGGAAGGCGACAAGGTCGATTTCTCGCCGAACTGCGGCAACATGCTGGCCGCGGTCGGCCCCTATGCCATCGAGACCGGCATGATCCCGGCAAAGGGTGACCTGACCCGTCTGCGGATTCACAACCTCAACACCGGCACCCTGATCGACAGCCAGGTCCCGACACCCGATGGTCGCGTCGCCTACCAGGGCGACACGCGCATCAGTGGTGTGCCCGGCGCCGGCAGTGCCATCAAGCTGGGCTTTCTGGGCGCTGTCGGTGCCAAGACCGGCAAGCTGCTGCCCAGCGGTCAGGTCATCGACGTGATCGAGGGCGTGGAGGTGACCTGCCTCGACTCCGCCACGCCGGTGGTACTGATCGAAGCGGCAAGTCTGGGCTGGGCAGGCAACGAAGCGCCCGCCGAGATGGACGCCAACCGTGACGCGATGGCACGCCTCGAGAAGATTCGCCTCAAGGCGGGGGAATTGATGGGCATGGGCGACGTCAGTGACTCGGTGCTGCCCAAGCCGGTGATTCTCTCCGCTCCGCGCACCGAGGGTGGCACCCTGTGCGCACGCTACTTCGTGCCGCACCGCTGCCATGGCGCACTAGCCGTCACGGGGGCCATCACGCTGGCCGTCGCGACCAGTCTCCCCGGCACTCTGGCCAACCGCGTGGCGCTGGCCGCCGGCACGCTGACACCGGGGACTCTGGCGGAGAAGGTGAAGCTCGAACACCCGGCCGGGTTCCTGGACGTCGAGGTCGAACACGCCGATGACGACCCGATGACCCCCAGCCGTGTGTCCCTGCTGCGCACGGCACGCAAGATCATGAGTGGCGAGGTGTTCTTGAACCTCCCGGACTCGCTGGAAATGCCTGAACTCGCCTGAGCGCAGTCCGCGCGCGTGCAGGATCGCCAGGCTTTCACGATCGCATGTGTCTCAGCACCGACAACGCCTCGACAAGCGCGACGAAAGCACTGCAGAAGATTGATTTACAATGCATTTGATTGAAATGAAATGACCTCTCTGCGCCGCCATGCAGTTAGCGCATCACTGATTGACAACGCATTCCAACAATAATCAGGAGTCAGACCATGTCCCTCATCGTGTCTACGCCCAAACGCCATGCCCTCAAGCGCCATGCCCGCACCACCGCCCTGGCCGTCATGCTGCCCGTCATGGGCCTTCTGCCGCTGTCTTCCGCCGTGCACGCCGAGGCGGAAATCCCTGACACCCTGACCTGGACCGTGCCCTTCGGGGTCGGGGGCGGCACCGATGTCTGGGCACGCTTCATGTCCAACTGGGTGACCAAGGACCTGCCGGGCAACCCGGCTGTCGTCATCGACAACGTGCCGGGGGGCGGTTCCATCACCGGCGTCAATCTGTTCAGCAAGCGTGCCGGCGATGACGGCGACGAGATGGTCGTCACCTCGGCCTCTACCCAGTATCCGGCCATGCTGCGTGATCGCCGCGTGCGTTACGACTATGCCGACTGGGAACCGATCCTCGCCGCCCCGACAGGCGGTGTCGTCTATGCCTCAAGCTCGCTGGGCAAGGACAGCGCCAGTGCACTCAAGGCCCTCGCCTCCCAGAAGGTGAAGTTCGCCGGCCAGAACCCGACCGGGCTCGAGATGCCGGTGCTGATGGCGTTCGATCTGCTCGACTTCCAGGTTGATCCGGTCTTCGGCATGAAGAGCCGTGGTGAAGGTCGCCTGGCCTTCGAGCGTGGCGAAGTCGCCCTCGATTTCCAGACCACCTCCGCCTACAGGAGCAACGTCACGCCGCTGGTCGACGCCGGCCAGGCCGTGCCGCTGTTCAGCCTCGGCGTGATGGATGACGAAGGCCACATCGAGCGCGACCCGTCCTTCCCGGACCTGCCGACCTTCTCCGAGCTGTATCTGGCGCAGGAAGGCCATTCACGCGATGACGAGGCATATCAGATCTTCCACAAGTTCTTCGCCTCCGGTTACGCCATGCAGAAGATGCTGCTGGTGCCGAAGGGTGTCGATCCAGCACTGCTGGAGCAATACCGTCAGGCGGCACGTGACATGGCCAAGGACCCCGAGTTCCTCAAGGAAGCGGCGGTGAAGGTCGGTCCTTATGGCCTGATGGTCGGCAAGGCCGCAGCGGCGCAGTTGCAAGACGCCATGCAACTGAGCGAAACCCAGCACGAATGGGTCAAGCACTGGCTGATGGAACGACACGGTATTCGCCTGCAATCTCGTTGAAGCCCGCTGACGCTCTCCAGCGCCATGACGCTGGAGAGCGCAAGAAGCACCAGAGAAGAACAAGAGGTTGAGCAACGCCATGATCGACACCCTCCTGTCCAGCATTGGACACGTCTTCACGCTGACGCATCTGCTGTTCATGATGATCGGCATCTTCGTCGGCCTGCTGGTCGGCATCATCCCCGGCCTGGGCGGCATCGCCGGCATGGCGCTACTGCTGCCCTTCCTCTACGGGCTCGACCCCGGTTATGCACTGGGCATGCTGATGGGCATGGTCGCGGTCATCCCGACCGGCGATACCTTCGCCTCGGTGCTGATGGGCATTCCCGGCTCCAGCGCGTCACAGGCCACGGTGCTGGATGGCTTCCCGCTGGCCAAGAAAGGCCAGGCGGCGCGCGCGCTGACCAGTGCCTTCCTGTCCTCCCTGTGTGGGGGCGTGATCGGCGCCATCATTCTGACCGGCTTCATCCTCGTCGCGCGACCGCTGGTGCTGGCCTTCTCGTCAGCAGAGCTGTTCGTGTTGACGCTGCTGGGTCTGACGATGGTGGCGGTGCTGTCCGGCAAGAACCTGTTCAAGGGCACGGCGGCCTGTGGTCTTGGCCTGCTGGTCGGTGCCATCGGCGCCGCGCCGGCGACCGGCGAGTACCGCATGAATCTGGATATCGATTATCTCTACGACGGGGTGCCGCTGATCGTGCTGGGCCTGGGCATCTTCGCCCTGCCGGAGATCGTCGAGCTGCTGCTGGGACGTGGCAGCATCGCCAAGGACGGCAACACCGACCTGGGCAAGGGCTGGTCTGCCGGCATCAAGGATGTGGTCAAGAACAGGTGGCTGGTCGCGCGCTGCGCCGGGATCGGCAGCCTGATCGGCACCATTCCGGGTCTGGCGGGTTCCGTGGTCGACTGGATCACCTACGGTTTCGCGGTCAAGACCGCCAAGGACCCGAGCCAGTTCGGCAAGGGCGACATCCGCGGCGTCATCGCGCCGGAGTCCGCCAACAATGCCTGCGCCTGTGGTGCCATGGTGCCGACCCTGCTGTTCGGGGTGCCGGGCTCCGGGACGGCCGCCGTCTTCCTGGGGGGGCTGCTGCTGCTGGGCCTGGAGCCGGGCGTGTCGATGATCACCACCAATCTGGACATGACCTACACCATCATCTGGTCTTTGGCGCTGGCCAATATCCTGGGCGCGGGCCTGTGTCTGATGCTGGCGCGTCCGGTCGCGCAGCTGACACGTGTGCCCTTCGCCATTCTGGCGCCGGCCATCACCGTGCTGATCCTGTTCGCCGCCTATCAGGCCAGTCGCTCGCTGGGTGACTGGGCCGCGCTGGGCATGATCGGCATGCTGGGCGTGCTGTTCAAGACGGCAGGCTGGTCGCGTCCGGCCTTCCTGATCGGCTTCGTGCTGGCACCGGGTGCCGAGAACTACTTCTACCAGAGCATGCAGTTCCACGGCGCCGAAGCCTTCCTGCGTCCGGGCGTGCTGATCATCCTCGGCCTGATCCTGCTGGCCTTCTTCCTGCCGGTGATCCGCAAGGCGATCATGCGTCGCCGCCAGACCCATGAAGTGGTCGAGAGCGCGCCGTCCCCGGAAGAGGATGTGCTGGAATCACGCGGTTTCGGTGGCGTCGACTTCCTGCTGCTGGGCCTGATGGGGCTCGCCGGCCTCTGGGCGCTCTACGACGTCAAGGATTTGATGCCACTCGGCAAGGCCTTCCCGACCCTGGCCGCCTTCATCACGCTGGTCTCGGTGATTGCCGTGGTCTTCAACGGCTGGCGTCGCGGCATGATTCGCGTCCAGCAACCGGCCTTCAAGGCAGTGGGTGTGGTACTCGGCTTCTTCGTGCTGATCGGCGTCAGCGCACTGCTGGGCTTCGTCTCCACTGCCGTGCTGTTCTGTCTGGGCTTCCAGCTCATCGTCGCACGCAAGTCAGCGGCGTTCGCGGGACTCTTCGCCCTGGGCGTCGCGGTCTTCCTGCTCGGGATGCAGGCGGCCATGAATCTGCACTATCCGACGGGATTGCTGGATGACGTGGTACTGCCGATGATCCCCTTCCTGTAAGGCCTCTCGCGCCGCAGACAGCCACGCAACGCAGCGCAAGAGATACCAGGCAACGACAAGAGAACGGGCACCCTGAGGGTGCCCGTTCTCTTTTCACGCCCGACCATGACGGAGGCTGACGGTCAGCAGTGCTCAGTCAGCCCGCTGCGGCCGAGCCCGCACAGCCTGGGGCGAGAGCCCGAAATGACGCCGGTAGGCCGTCGCGAAGTTGCAGGCATGCGCATAGCCGACACGATGCGCCACCTGCTGCACACTCATGCCCTGCAACAAGGCCTGACGTGCGCGCTGCATGCGACATTCGCGCTGATACTGGCTCAGCGAGCAACCATAGGTCTCGCGAAACTTCTGGCGCAGACTCGACGCGCTCATGCAGGCAAGCCGCGCCAGTTCCGGCAAGGCATGCTGACGCTCCGGCGCCGTCTTCAACCGCTGACGCACCGCCTCGAGATGCCGGCACGTACTGCTGGATGTCTCCGGGTACCCCGGCGTCAGCCTCTCGTGAGCCCGTTTCTCTCGTCGATTGGCGTTCGGGGCTCGGCCGTCAGCGCCCCTGTCACGAGCGACCCGACCCTCGGACACCTGACCGGCATGACACTGCCGCGCATGCCGGCGGCGCAAGGCACCTCCCAGCAATTGCAGGCCCAGCCCTTGCCATTCCAGCAGACAGCATGTCTCACGAGTGTGCTCTGCGCCGTCGAGGCGCTGCGCCAGACATTCCGCCAGCTGCTGACGAAGGCCTGACCCCGGCCGCCACCGGCGAGGCTGAGCCGGCCAGGGGGGCGAATGCAGATCCCACTCGGCAAAGCGCTGCAGGATGTTGTCGGACTGCTGACGTTCATCCTCGATATGCAGAACCACACACCGCAGCCGCCCGGGGAAGTATCCGACGTTCAGAGCATGCGGGGAACCCACCATCGGAGCGCGAAAGACGCCGCCTTCTCCCCGGGTGACATCGACCTGGACTCGCGCCTCTTCCGCGACCTTCTCGCTTGCACTCGAGAGGGGCTCAGGACACGGGCACGTGGCAGTTGGCGTCGCTGCCATGCCCGACAGCCTCAGCGTGCCTTCCAGTATCAGGCAGACATAGAGTCCTTCATGGAAGGGATGCACTTCCTGATAGCCGTCACGGATCGTCAGATCACACAGCACCAGACGCCCTCCGGGCCAGACCGGGATCTCCTGAACCCAGCCGGTGCTGTGTGCATAGCGGACGGACTGCCAGCCCTCCCTCCGCACACCGCACGGAGGCAAGGAGGAAGCATCCTGCTGTCTCAAGCCCTGCTGTCTCAAGCCCTGCTGCATGAAAGCGCCATTCCCTGGAGTCATGGATAGGTGGGAGTTGCCTCTGGGCGTGCGAGCGACGTGCCATGACATCGAAGAAATCGAGGAATTGACTGCCTCACACCTTTATTTATGCAAATTCCCTTGATAAGAGCTGCTTTAAAATACAACAGATCTCAAAAGCAAAACAATCTCATTCATGTTTCGCGCTACGGCTCTCCCCTAACCTTCTCCACTCACCTTCTTCCACGCTCCCTCTCCCGACAGTCCCTCCGACGCCCGCATGTGCGTCGCGATGACAAGCGCCAGGCAATCAACGCCAAAGGTTTGACAGTCACCGGGCATCTGTCACTAATGGTGGCCTATCCACCCAAGGAGCACGCTGCATGTTTCTGCTGATTCTCTTTGCCGCCATCGCCATCGGCATCTCGTTCATCTGCTCCGTGCTGGAAGCGGCGCTGCTGTCGCTTTCCCCAAGCTATGTGGCAAGCCTGCGTGAGCAACACCCCAAGCGCCATGCGGCGCTGGCCACCCTCAAGGACAACATCGACAAGCCGTTGGCCGCCATCCTGACGCTCAATACCATCGCGCATACGGTCGGTGCGACAGGCGTGGGGGCACAGGTGTCCGTCGTGTTCGGCGAGGCCTGGGTCGGCGTTGCCTCGGCGGTCATGACGCTGCTGATCCTGGTGGCCTCGGAAATCATCCCCAAGACCATCGGTGCCACCTACTGGCGTCAGCTGTCCCCGATGCTGCCCGGCGTGCTCAACATCATGGTCATCTCGCTCAAGCCTCTGATCTGGCTGTCGGAAATGATCACCTCGCGGATCGGCAAGCACTCGCATGACATTGATCTGCGTGGCGAGATCAAGGCGCTCGCACAACTGGGGCTGGAAAAGAAGGCGCTGGAAAATGATGAGCAACGCGTCATCACCAACATCCTCAACCTGCATGAGATGAAGGTGCGTGATGTGCTCACGCCACGTCCTGTCTGCCAGACGGTCAGCCCCGAGATGACCGTGGCCGAGTTCAATGACCAGTTGACGGTCTGGCCCTTCAGCCGCTACCCGGTGATGACCGCCGATGAAAGGACACTGGGCATGATCCACCGCGCCGATGCGCATCAGGCCGAACCCACCACTCCGCTCAAGGACCTGATGCGCCCGATCAGCGAACTGCACGCCGAAGACAACGTCGAACAGGCCTTCGCTCGCATGCAGCGCGAGCGCCAGCATCTGTGTGTCGTCTACGACAATCTCGGCAACTGGCTGGGGGTCATCACGCTGGAAGACGTGATGGAGACGATTCTCGGCGAGGACATCATCGACGAGACGGACAACGTGGCCAATCTGCGTCGCTTCGCCCGCCAGCGCTGGATCAAGCGCATCGGTGCCGCCCCCTCGACACCGGACGACGCCCGAGAGAGCTCTTCACAGAACGACACATCACCGACAGAACACAAGGCATCAACGGAGGACTCCAAGCCCGGCCAGTCGTGACATGGACTGCGCGAGCCCCGCACGCGTCAGGCGTGAAACCACCGCCACGCTGAACGACAGAAGCCCCGTGACAGCCGGACAGGAGACTGGCCATCACGGGGCTTCTGTGTCGAAAGGCATCGTGCATCGTGAGATGACGAGGATTCAGCTAGCTTTTGCCGTTTCCCTAGCCTTTTTCCGGACATACAAATGCACGGAACCGCCTTTGACAGGGCGTTGCCATTTGTCCAGATACTCCAATTGCTGAATCACTCCCCCCAGCTTGCTGGCACCATGATCCGCCGACGTAAAGCCGGGCATCTTCTTTTTCAGGTAACTTCCCAGCGCTGACATGGCCGTCCAGCCATCCGTCTGTGGCAGCTCGTTCAGTGCATTGAGGATATGCGACCTCAGCTGTCGCTGTGCCTTGGTCGGCTTGACGAGGGTGACCGTCTCGGCCGGCGGCTTGCTCGGGGACTTCTTCACGACAGGCGGCTTGCTCGGGGACTTCTTCACGACAGGCGGCTTGCTCGGGGACTTCTTCACGACAGGCGGCTTGCTCGGGGACTTCGCCACGGCGGGCGTATCCGGCTCCCTGCGCAGACACTCGGTACGCAGGAAACTGTCACAGGCGGAAACGAAGGGTTGAGGGGTCTTGGCTTCTCCGAAGCCATGCACGCGCATGCCGCTTTCCCTCAGGCGTGTCGCCAGGCGCGTGAAATCACTGTCCGAGGACACCAGACAGAATCCCTCCACATTGCCCGCATACAACAGGTCCATGGCATCGATGATCAAGGCGGAATCTGTCGCGTTCTTGCCCTGAGTATAACGGAACTGCTGGATAGGCTGAATGCCATGGTGCAGAAGTGGCTCCTTCCAGGGCATCAGATTGGAGGTGGTCCAGTCCCCATAGGCGCGCTTGATGCTGTCGATTCCCAGTTTCGCGATCTCCGCCAGCAATTCCTCACAGACGGCTGCCTGGGCATTGTCTGCATCAATCAGTACCGCAAATCGATCTTTTCCCGTTGGTGACATGTCTCGCTCCATGATCTACGTCACAGGAGTCTCAAGGTCGCTCCTTGGGTCAATATGTCATGAATCCTGCAAGACAATCACTCGGTAAATCGTCGTTTACTCACGTACGCTGAGCTTCCTCTGCGTCAAAACCCGCGATCAAGGCATCCATCAGCATTCTCACCCGGCGCGGCAGAATCGACGCCTCCGGGCGGACGAGGAATATGCTGGTATCGGCACCGTCACCGCGAATGTCTTCCAGCAGCGGGATCAAGCGCCCAGAGGCCAGGTCATCGGCGATCAGGTAGTGCGGCAGACAGGCAATGCCACGCCCTCCCAGACAGGCGGTATGCAGGGTTTCCAGGGAGTTGGAGAGGAAGCCGCAGCGCATCTTGGGCAGTGACGTAAGTCCCCAGGCATTGAAGCCGCCGGGGAGATTCAGGATCAGGCTGACATGCTCCGCCAGCTCCGGTACTGAGCGCGGCGTGCCATGTCTTGCCAGATACTCCGGCGATGCGCAGATGACACGCTGATTGGTGGCCAACCGCCTGGCGATCAGGCCGGGCTCGGGCTTTGCGGTGCTGCGGATGGCCAGATCCATCCCCTCATGCACCAGGTCGACCACGGCATCCGTCAGGGTCAGGTCCAGGATGACCTCGGGATAGCGCTCCATGAAGCGCATCAGCAACGGCATTACCTGCAATTTTCCCAATGCGTTGGAACACGAGAGACGAATGCGCCCCTTGAGTGCACCACTGCCCTCGGCGATCTCCTGCTCCACATTGCGCAGCCGTTCCTGCAGCTCCCGTGTTTCGGCAGCATAGAGCTGACCCGCTTCACTCAGGCGCATCCGCCGAGTGGAGCGAATCAATAACTGCGCGCCCAGGCGCTGCTCGAGATGCGCGATGCGCTTGCTGATCGCCGAGTGGGTAATACCGAGCTGTCGCGCGGCTCCCGTAAAGGTGCCGGCATCGACCACGGCATGAAAGATATCGAGATCCGTATACGTTTTCATATGTTCCATTGGCTCACGGATGCTGTGCTAACACACTGGATTATCACCAGACACTGCCCATGTCACCATGGCATCTGTTCCTTCCATGCCATATTCAGTGCCTAGAGACATCGCCACCATGATAGATCAGCCGACCGCTTCCGCCCTGTTCACGCCCTTCACTCTGCCTTGCGGGCAAGTGCTCGCCAATCGCCTCATCAAGGCCGCGATGTCGGATTCTCTCGGTGATGGTACGGGGCATCCGAGTGACGCCCAGATGCGCCTCTATGAGCGCTGGGCGGAAGGCGGCGTGGCGGCGTCGCTGGTCGGGGAAGTACAACCGGAGCACCACCATGCCGAGAAGCCCGGCAATCTGGTCCTCAATGCGCAGTCCGACCTCGCGGCCTTCACGCAACTGGCGCAGCGCGGCCAGCAGCACGGAGCCGAGCTCTGGCTGCAGCTCGGCCATGCCGGCGCAATGGCCTACCCGCCGACCAGCACGCCACATGGCCCCAGCGCGCTGGATATCCCCGGGCTACGTTGCGAGGCCATGAGTCTGGAGGCCATCAAGGCCTTGCCTGCCGTCATGGCAACCACGGCGCGCCTGGCTCGTGACGCCGGGTTTGGCGGGGTGCAGGTACATGCCGCGCATGGCTTTCTGCTCAGCCAGTTTCTGACTCCCCTCTTCAATCAGCGCACGGATGACTACGGCGGTAGCCTCGACAACCGCATGCGGCTGATGCGTGAGGTGATCATTGCCGTGCGCGAGGCCGTTGGCCACGACTACCCGGTCATGGTGAAACTCAACTCCAGCGATCAACTTGAGGACGGTTTCGAGGAAGCCGAAGCGCTACAGGTGATAGCAGCGCTCGATGAGCTGCCCATCGATTTGATCGACATCAGTGGCGGCACCTACTTCCCCGGCGCCAACTCCGCGTCGGACGCCAGTGCCAGCGGCCCCTACTTCATCGAGTTCGCCAGGCGTGCACGCGAGGTGACGACCCTGCCCTTGATGGCAACCGGCGGCTTCAAGACTCTGGCGCAGGCCGAAGACGCCGTGGCACAGGGCGCCGTCGACTTCGTCGGCCTGGCCCGCCCACTGGCGCTGCACCCGTCACTGCCCACGCTATGGCGAGCGGGAGAATGCCCCGCGCCAGAGTTCCCGCGTTTCAGCGCCCCGCCGGAAGGCGGCGTGACCGCCTGGTATACCCTGCGCCTGACCCAGCTGGGCGAGGACCGTGAGCAGGAGTCACTGGGCGAACTGGAGACGGTGCTGGCCGACTATGAAGCGCGCGACGCCGTGCGCGCCAAGACCTGGAACGCGCACTTCGCCGACTGTCTCCGCGACTGAGCCGCTTCTCGAAGTGCCAGATACGCGAACGCCGCAGCGCTGATGCTGCGGCGTTCGTGTGACCAGCGCCTTAGACAGGGGCTCCCTTCAGAGGCGGCAATGAGGCTTCTTCAAGCGGCGCAATACACACCGACTGAAGGAGCCTCACTGCCACCGCTACCCCCTTGCTGCTTGCCATTGCGCTGGTAGCTGCCCTTGCCCTTGCGCGCTTTCACGACACGCTGCTTAAACATCGGGGTACGCAGCACTGCCTTGAGGGCGTTGTCCTGCACCTTGCGCTTGTGAGTCATGGTGTCTTCTCCTTTGGCCTCTCTGTCACCGGCCCAGTATACGCCCTTTCGCCATGCAGAGTGATCAACCTCCGCTTCCCCCTCGTCGCTGGTCTGGTGAGTGAATAGCCCCGCAGATCCTCTAGAAAATCCTCCAGCAAGGATCATTCGATAATCTGGCACCCTTTTCCTTTCTGATTTCTGTTCTTTCTCCATTCTCATGCCACTCACTACTCCGACACTACGTTCACATCCATCTCACACCCTTATTTACTCCACACCTCAAAATACGATCGCCAACCTGCTTGACAAAGAGGATATTTCAGCCCACCACCCGCTTGACAAATTACGCATTGAAGAGACAGAAAATCATCCACCTTACAAGCGGAATTGCAACACGGAAATCTTCTTTTTCTACACAGAAAAACACGACAGATAACGCCATAGAAAACCACCACGACATAAAATAGATGCTGAAAATCAACAATTTACTAAAAAACAATACCAACCATGAGCCGATAAATCACATCCTTAATCCTGGCCATTCGGGAGATAGACACAATCCAAAATAACCTTACCACTAAATTCTAAATACTTTCATTATCGTGTACACTTCATGCACTCAGAATCAATACCTCACATTTGATATGACGCATCATTTCTGCGAGGATGCCTCACGCTCCGCGAGCAGTAGATGGCTCTCAAGGCAATAAAAAATACGCCTTCCGTGCTCAGGCTCAGCGAAATGACAGGTGGCCAGTCAACTGGATTCCTTACCTTTCCAGGCCACCCAAGCAATGGATAACGCTCATTATTATCGCGTTCCACTACGGGGGAAAAAGCACCTGGTCAACACGACATCCCGCAACGCTGGGTTCACGGAACACGACGCCTCATTACAGTCTCAACAGGAAATACCCATGACAAAACGCATTGCGATCATTGGCGCAGGGCCGAGTGGCCTGGCACAGCTGCGCGCCTTTCAATCTGCCGCTAACAAGGGTATCGACATTCCCGAGATAGTCTGTTTTGAAAAGCAGAGCGACTGGGGCGGCCTGTGGAATTACAGCTGGCGCACCGGTCTTGATCAAAATGGTGAACCCGTCCACGGCAGCATGTATCGCTACCTGTGGTCCAACGGTCCCAAGGAATGTCTGGAGTTCGCGGATTATTCCTTCGAGGAGCACTTCGGCCACCCGATCGCCTCATATCCGCCTCGCGCGGTCATCTTCGATTACCTCAAGGGTCGAGTCGAAAAGGCGGGCGTGCGCAAGTACATCCGCTTCAATTGCCCGGTGCGCCACGTCAGCTTTGACGACACCCGCGAGCAGTTCACCGTCAGTGTCCATGACCAGCAGGCCGATGCGGTCGTTCAGGAGCATTTTGACCACGTCATCGTCGCTTCCGGTCACTTCTCGACTCCCAACGTGCCCGAATTCCCGGGGTTCTCGGAGTTCAATGGCCGTATTCTGCATGCACATGACTTCCGCGATGCGCTGGAGTTCAAGGGCAAGGATCTGCTGCTGATCGGCAGCAGCTACTCTGCCGAAGATATCGGTTCACAGTGCTACAAGTATGGCGCTCGCAGCATCACCACCAGCTATCGCACCGCCCCGATGGGCTTTGCCTGGCCGGAGAACTGGGAAGAGAAGCCGCTGTTGCAGAAAGTGGACCGCGACACCGCCTACTTCCGCGATGGCACCCGCAAGAAGATCGATGCCATCATCCTGTGCACCGGCTACCTCCATCACTTCCCGTTCCTCGATGAACCGCTGCGCCTCAAGACAGCCAACCGCATGTGGCCGCTCGGTCTCTACAAGGGCGCTGCCTGGGAAGCCAATCCGCGCCTGTTCTATCTCGGCATGCAGGATCAGTGGTACACCTTCAACATGTTCGATGCCCAGGCATGGTGGGTGCGTGACGTGATTCTCGGTGAGATCGCGCTGCCCAGCCGCGAGGCCATGCAGGCAGACAGTCAGGCATGGCGTGACCGGGAAGAGACGCTGGACAGCGATGAATCGATGATCCGCTTCCAGGGCGATTACGTGAAGTCACTGATTTCCAAGACGGATTATCCGAGCTTCGATATCGACGGCGTCAATCGCACCTTCCTCGAGTGGGAGCACCACAAGCACGAGAACATCATGACCTTCCGTGACTACTCCTATCGCTCGCTGATGACCGGCACCATGGCCCCGCGCCATCACACGCCCTGGCTCGACGCGATGGATGATTCGCTGGAAGCCTTCCTGGCGCAGCCCGACAAGAGCGCCGGACAAGCAGGCGGCGAGACAGCCGCCGAACGCTCCCTCGCGACTGACAAGGTCTGAGTGACGGACAGGATCTGATTGACTGACGGCCTTGTGTCACCTGACATGTGACATCGGGCCCACAGAATGCACAACGCCGCGAAGCATGGCTTCGCGGCGTTGTGCATTCTGTGGTTGCGGAGCAAGAAGGCCCCGATGGATCAGAAGGTCTTCTTGCTGCGGAATGACGCTTTCTCATGGCGCAGGATATTGACGCTCAACGAGATGCAGACGCCAGCCGCGATCAACAGACTGACCGCCACCATCCCTGAATTGCTGAAGAAGAACGCATAGTTGGCAGCATGTACCGCAGTATCGACAGTTTCCATGACAAGACTCCCGGAGAAGAAAGAAAACGAATCGGCCCGTTCGCTCCGTCACTGGCTGGCAGCCAGACTTCAGGACAGATGGCAACGAACGCTGCAACAAACGAGCCAATCCTCATGCGGGTAATCATCAGAACCGACTCAGCTGATATCGGGACGCTTGTCCATCGGTGCTGCCACTACCCCGCCGGAACGTGCCGGCACGCTGGAAGATGACTCGGTTGCCATGCTCTCCGGGTAGGCCTTGGCCGGCACTTCGAACAGGTCCAGCCCGAGCACTTCGACATGCGGCGGCACGCGCAGCAGGTTGAACTTCTTGAGCAGATAGGCAACGCCCCAACCCGGCACGAAGCCCGTCACTGCCATCACCACCGCGCCTGTCAGCTGCCCGGTGAAGGAGACATCCGGCACGCCTTCGCCGACATTCGGGAAGCCCGCGGCGAAGACACCCACCAGTACCACACCATAGAAGCCGCAGAAGCCATGTACCGCGAAGGCACCGACGGAGTCATCCAGGCCACGCTTCTCGAGCAGCGCGCCAATCTTCGGCATCAGGGCGCCACCGGTGACGGCCAGCACGAAGGCCAGGCCCGGGTTGTAGAGATCCAGCCCCGCCGCGACGGTGATGATACCGCCCAGCGCACCGGACATGGTCCAGAAGGGATCACGCGAGGACAGATAGGCACCGATCACGCCGCCACCGAAGCCCATCAGGGTATTGAAGGCGAAGGCAGAGAGGTTGGTGCGATTGCCGTAGATGGTGGTCCAGCCGATGTCACCGGTGTTGAAGATGATGCAGCCGCCGAGGAAGCCGAAGAAACCGACAATGATCAGCATCAGCCCGATCAAGGTCATCGGCATGTTGTGCGGTGCGATCACCTGCGGCTTGCCATCGTCACTGTACTTGCCGATACGCGCGCCCAGATTGAGCAGCACGCCCAGCGCGAAGAAGCCAGCCACGGCATGCACCACGCCCGCCGCGCCGACATCGTGGTAGCCCAGCTTGTGCAGCATCCAGCCATCCGGATGCCAGCCCCAGGCACCCGCCAGGATCCAGACACCCGCACCGAGAATCACCGCCAGCAACAGGAAGGCGCCCAGGCGGATGCGTTCGATCACCGCGCCCGAGAGAATCGAGCCCGTGGT
Source organism: Cobetia sp. BL01 (assembly GCF_056493605.1). Taxonomy (NCBI): domain Bacteria; kingdom Pseudomonadati; phylum Pseudomonadota; class Gammaproteobacteria; order Oceanospirillales; family Halomonadaceae; genus Cobetia; species Cobetia sp. BL01. Next base: position 44,543 of record NZ_JBVBEE010000012.1, read on the forward strand.
CGCACCGAACAGGGCAAAGGCCGCGAAGAAGATACCGGTGCCCATGTCATCGGCGTCCGGGCGCATGCTCGCGCTCCACGGCAGAGCGGCGGAAGCCTCGATGGGAATCAGCCCATTGGGGAAGGCATTGTAGATCCACCAGCCCACGAAGTAGAAGGCGGGGATGATCGAGGCCAGCGTCAGCACGTTCTTCATGCCGGACGCCAGGGCATTCTTGGAACGGGAGGCACCGATCTCGTAAGCCAGAAAGCCTGCGTGGATCAGGAACATGATGGCGGTACACCACCAGTAGAACACTTCGATGTTCATCGCCTGGTGCATATCCAATATGCTTTGCAACGTCTTTTCATCCATCGTCTTTTCTCCTTTTCCGGGCCGGGTCTGCCACCGCATGCCTGCCGATGGAAACCCTGTCTGCCCGAAGGTTGTTGTTGTTTTTCAAGGGGGACCTGCTGGATAAAGCAAGCGACATGCCAGATGACCCCTGATGGCCACCTTCAGCAATACGTTGTTTTCATTGATATCTTATCGAAATCGTGGACACCTCTTCATATATGAAGCCCGGAAATCACCACCTGGCAAGAGGGTGTTCGTTATTGAGGCAGGCAGGCGGCGTCCTGCACCGTGATATGACGTGAGTCGTACTGCATATACGGATCGTCACCGTCCAGCCTCACGCGCGAGGTCTCGGTCATGCGCCATGCATCACTCAGCTACGCACCTTGAGACGCTCAGGATCATGGAAGGGCAATGTCACCACCTCGGCGACGAGACGCTTCTGGTGGCCATCCAGCTGACCGATCTCAAGCTGCGTTCCGGGGCTTGAGAAATCCGGGGCGAGACGACACATGGCGATGGACTGGTTGAGCAAGGGAGAGCGGGTCGCGCTGGTGATCACCCCGACCGGATAGCGGCCGTGATAGACGAGGTCGCCGTGGCTGACCAGCTCGCTGCTGTCCATCTTCAGGCCCATGATCCGATGGCGGGATTCCGGCGTCTCGCGCTGCATGGCCGCACGCCCGACGAAATCATCCTCCTTGCTCTTCATCGGCACGGTGAAGCCGATGCCCGCCTCGTAGGGAGACGTCTGCGGGCAGAATTCATGGCCAGCGAAGATCAATCCCGCCTCTATCCGCAGCATGTCGAGGGCATCCAGCCCCAGTGGCGCGATGCCATGCGGCTCACCGGCCGCCCAGATCGCCTCCCACACGGCCGGGGCGTCATGCGGATGACACCAGATCTCATAGCCCAGCTCACCGGTATAGCCGGTCCGCGACACCATCAGCGGGATGCCATTCGGCCCCGCCAGACGGCCGACCATGAAGCGGAACCAGCCCAGCGTATCCACCTCCGGCTGGGTACGCGCATTCCAGATCAACGGCGCCAGCACCTCGCGGCTCTTCGGCCCCTGCAGCGCGATGTTGTGCAGCTGATGGGTGGAGTCGCGCACCGTGACGCGATAGCCCTGCTGCTCTGCGAGATCCCGCAGCCACTGGCCGCTGGCCGGATCACCGCAGATCCAGCGGAAGGTCTGCTCGCCCATGCGGAACAGGGTGCCGTCATCGAGCATGCCGCCGGTTTCCTGACACATGGCGGAATACACCACTTCTCCGATGGAGAGTCGGCGCACGTTGCGGGTCAGCGCATATTGCAACAGGCGTTCGGCGTCCGGTCCGGCGACCTCGAACTTGCGCAATGCGGAGAGATCCATCACCGCGACCCGTTCGCGACAGGCGAGATACTCCGCCTTGGCCCCCCACCCCTCGTAATGGGTGGCCAGCCAGTAGCCGTGGTAATCGATGTACTGCTTGGTCAAGGCGGAGGTGCAGGGATGGAAGGCGGTGGGCAATGTCATGCGCGGCAATTCCTCGGGCCGGTTGCGATAGGCGATACCGCGGGGGAAGTCATGTTTAGCGGCGTAGATACGCACATGGATATCGGTCGGCACCCAGCCGTTGGCGGCGTCGATGTCGTCCGGACAGGCGGATGAGGCACAGATGAGGTCACGGTCGGCGCGCAACAGCACATAGTCGCCGGGACGTGACCAAGGCTCATCCACCGCCAGGGTGCCGCAGGGCTGTACCCAGGTATTGAAGAAGAAGTTGATGGCCGGCCAGCTGGCACGCTGTCGGATGCCATGAGACGCCGACAGGGCATTGTTGAAGTTGACCGTGCAGCTGTCGTGACCGAAGTAGCCGTGGTGTTCGTAATACTGCGGCGAGCAGGCAAGCATGAAGCTGTCATGACGTCCGACCGTGTCCTGGATCACCTCGAGCATCGGATGCAGGTGCTGATCAAAGAACACCGAATACAGTCCCGGATTGGGCATGCAATGCCCGGACAGGCTGCGCGTGGCGCCGGCATCCAGCCCCAGCTCCTCGCCCCGTGCCCAGGCAGTGGCGTCGAAGGCCACGAAGTCGGAGCACTGACGCCCCGCCACATCGATGATCTGGATCCACTCGCCCTGCTTGACCTCATAGACCTCGACCGTCCCCGCCGCGACTCTCGTCTCCTGGCGGATCGGCGCCAGCGGCACCGGCAGATGTTCCAGCCCCACAAGCCCGGTGCAGAAATGGGACACCTCAAGCTCGGTGGCCAGCCGCTCTCCTTCGATCGTCATGTCACTGCCGGGGGCCAGCAGAATCAGGCGTGCGGCAGGCGCTTCCAGCGGCCAGCGAATCTCGGCTGGCAATCCGGCCGCTGACAGGCGCTGCCAGTGCGATGGCGGGCAATGCGCGACTCCCAGCGCTTCCAGGCGTGCCTGAGTGTGCGGACTCCTGTTGCCGGACGTCTCCTGCGCCTCGCTGGCCTGAGGCTGACTGGCGGAGGCGTGATCTCCCTGGCTGACGACGCTCGCGAAGTGCGCAAGCGACGCCTCGATTGTCGTGCCTGCCCCCTTCACCACTTCGCGGGAGCTTTCCCCGCTCTGCTGTGCCGCATCGGCGGATTCATCCCCCGTAGCCTTCAGTGCCAGCCACTCACAGGACTGCGCACCGTCCACGGATGACACCTGCACGCTATCGCCGGGCGACAGATCAAGTGCCAACACCTCCAGGCCGGCGATTCGGTAACGATACGGCTGGCTCGGCGTGGCTGCGGGTATCTCGACTGCAAGTCCCATCCTGGTGATACCTCTTGTTGTCATGGCAGGCGAGCCAGTCGAAGGAAGCGCTCGAGGGGCAAGCCTGGATCAGATGTGCCTGGATGGTGCATGACCCCTTGCGTCGCGCACCACGTTCTTCATGGTTAATTAAATTCACTCTCAGTAGATACGACGACAATCCATCAAGAGAGGTACCCATGAAGGAGTAATCCATTCGCTGGCATGAAGCTTGCTGGTGTGACACTCGAATCAGGGCGCGCCGCGGGGGCGGCGAAACGACAGAGGAACTCGTATGGCACTCAGTCTCGGCGCATCGAAGACAGGCAAGGCGCCTGCATCGCAAGGGATAGCGCATCGCCTTGATGTCCAGCGCGCACGAGGCTGTCGCGCCGATGCCGAGACTCCCGTTCGCCCTGCTGCCATCCCGCCGCCTGATCTGCGTGACAGACACCACCTCGATGCCATCACCTTGCGCATCGCTACCTGCGCTGACCTTGAGGAGGCGTTGCCATCCGTGCTGAGAGAGCTGCTGGACATGCTGAACGGCTGCCCTGAAAGCGGCATGGCGCACTCCGCGACTTGCGAACTCTGTGTCGTGCATCGCGCACCCGGTCAGGCGACCCATGCGGTGATTTCCCCTGCCGGCATCGCTTTGTCAGCCGCTGCGCGCCATAGATTGCAGGAAGTCGTCAGGAATATCGGTCGCGATCCCGGCGACCGACAGCAGGCGTCTGGCATAGCCGGCACGCCAGGTGGCGTGCTGATCGCCCTCACGGACGCCGCTGACAGAGGGGAGACGGGCAGAGGGGCGACGGGCGATGACTGGTTGTGGCTTGGAGAGCCAGCAGCCGCAGCCCCCTCTCGCGAGACACCGCTGGCCCACGCCGTCATCGACGCTCTGAGCCGTGGGCTGGCATTGCAGCAGCAACAGGCGCGTCACGCCGAAGACAGGCAGGCAGCGGTGGCACAGGCCCTGAAGAACGAACGCCGACAACTGGCGGCGGAGCTGCACGATACCCTCGCCCAAGAATTGAGTTACCTGCAGATGCAGAGCGCACGCCTGACACGTGCCGCCCGCCATGCGCCACAGGAGGTGCAGGCACTGGCTGAGGAGGTGCATACCCAGGCCCGGCGCACCTTCCGCCAGACCCGTGAACTGATCAATGGCGCGCACGCCACCTGGGGAGACGCGCCGCTTGCCTGTGTGCTGGAGGCCTTGATCGAGGAATTCGAGACCCGTTCCAGCATGGTGTTCGAGCTCGACAATCGCATCCAGTCACTGCACCTCCCCGATACCCTGTCCCTGCAGGTGATGTTCATCGTGCGGGAAGCGATGACCAACAGCGTGCGCCATGCCCGGGCCACCCACCTGCGCCTGCAACTGCTCTATCAGTCCTCTGGGCCGCAGCCGGCGGCGCGGGTGTTGCTGACCGTCGAGGACAACGGCTGCGGGTTCGATCCCGCCGAGATCCCCGCCGCGCATTTCGGGCTGGGCATCATGCAGGATCGTGCGCGCCACCTCGGGGCCGAGTTCGCCATCACCCAGCCTCGCCAGGGCGGTACCCGCGTGGCACTGAGCTGGGAGCGCCGCGACACATGACCGCGACACGACAGACACCCTCGACGCACCCGACACGTCATACACTCCCGACAAGAGTGGTACTCGTCGACGACCATCCGCTGTTTCGGCGCGGGCTTGCCGAGCTCTTGAGTGAAGGTGGCCTGTTCGAGGTCGTGGCCGACTTCGATGATGGTGCGCATCTGCTCGAGCGCCTCCCCGCCCTCGCCCCCGAGCTGGTAATCGTCGACTGGCAGATGCCGCAACTCGATGGCCTGACCCTGATGCGCCATCTCAAGCAGCGTGATGCCGCCCTCAAGGTCGTACTGTTGACCGCCTCCGACGACAGCCGTCATCTGCTGGATGCCATCCAGCAAGGGGCGGATGGCTACCTGATGAAGGACACCGCCCCCGAACGCATTCTCGAGCGCCTGCAGGCTGTCATCGACGGCAAGCTGGGGTTGGAGGAAGAGACCTTGCTGCTGCTGGCCAGGCGCCTGCAGCAGGACCACCGCCAGCGCTCGGCACGCGAACATGCACCGCTGGAAGGTGGCGTTCCCACGCCGGGTTCAGCCGTGCCGCTGACCGAGGCGAAAGACGCTGCCCTGACTGACGGCATGGCTGAGGCCGATACGGCGGACTGGCATCGCGGCCTGACCGAGCGTGAGCGCGATACCCTCAAATGGATCGGGCGCGGCCTCAGCAACAAGCTGATCGCGCGCGAGCTGGGCATCAGTGACAGCACGGTGAAGGTCTACGTCAAGAATCTGCTGCGCAAGCTGGATCTGCATTCGCGACTGGAGCTGGCCGCCTGGGTATACGCCCACCCGCTGACGCCAGCGAGTGATGCCAGCCGAGCGCCCGCCGAGGACGCGACAAGCGCCAAAGAGGCCATGACACGGGCCGAAAAGGAGAGCCTGAGATGATGCGCTTTCTCGAACAGTGGGCCTCCGAGACCCCGTCGTCATCTCCTGCCTTGAGCGCCGAGAGAATTCTCAACAGCCTGAGTGATGCCGTGGTCGTGGTGGATGCTGACAGCACGCTGCTCTATGCCTCGCGTGGCTGGCAGGCCCTGAGCGGACAACTGCCGGAAAGTCAGCGGGACATCACTAAAGCCATCTCCCGGGGGCAGACCACGGAGCTGGTCGCGCCCCCTCAACGCCTGCGGGAAGCACTGCACCCCGCAGATCACGCCCGCTGGGACGTGCTGGCCCGGCACGTGTCACGCCGTGAGCGGCCTGACTGCTGGCGATTGCGCATTCTGGGGCCGGACCACCACTATCGCTGGTGTGAAGTCCGTAGCCAGTCACTTTCGCTGGCCTCGCCCTGGCCCGCCACGCTCACTCTGCATGACATCAGCGAGCGCGTGCAGCAGGAGCAGATCGACGCCGCCAACCTGCGCAGCCTGACGCGCCTGATCAAGGGCCTGCCCGCGATGGTCTATCGCGCGCGCAACAACCGCCACTGGTCGATGGAGTACATCAGTGACGGCTGCCTGGCCATCACCGGACTCAGCCCGCGCGACCTGCTCGATCATCCCTCCCTCACCTACGGCGACATGATCCACCCCGAGGATGCCGACCGCGTGTGGGACCAGGTACAGGCCGCCCTTCAGGCACACACGCCCTTCACCCTTGCCTACCGCATTCGTCACCACGATGGCGACGTGCGCCGGGTACAGGAAAAGGGCCATGGCATCTATTCACCTGACGGCACGCCGCTGGCCGTGGAAGGCATCATCTTCGCCGTCGACACCTCGGACCTGGCAGGGGATTCCGCATGATCCGGTGGGTATGGCACCGGCATCGCATACTCCTTTATGGCTACCCTTTCCGAGCAATGTGCAGCCAGGTCACATCTCGCTAGCCTGTTTCGTTGTCAGTGTTTCTCGACGTCATCACGTCACGAAACCTCAGGTAACGCATCAAGACACAACAAGAACAGGATGGTATCCATGACCCAACGTATCGCGATCATCGGCGCAGGCCCCAGTGGACTGGCTCAATTGCGCGCCTTTCAATCCGCAGCCGACAAGGGCATCGAGATCCCCGAGATTGTCTGTTACGAGAAGCAGGATGACTGGGGTGGTCTGTGGAATTACAGCTGGCGCACCGGCCTGAATGCCCACGGCGAGCCGGTCCACGGCAGCATGTATCGCTACCTGTGGTCGAATGGTCCCAAGGAGTGTCTCGAGTTCGCCGACTACTCCTTTGAAGAACATTTCGGGCGCCCTATCGCCTCCTACCCGCCGCGCGCCGTGCTGTTCGACTACATCAAGGGGCGTGTCGAGAAGGCTGGCGTGCGCAAGTACATCCGCTTCGGCTGCCCGGTGCGCCAGGTCACCTTCGATGAGACTACCCAGCAATTCACGGTCAGCGTGCATGATCAGGCGCTCGATCTGGTGACCAGCGAAGAATTCGATCACGTCATCGTGGCCTCCGGACATTTCTCGACACCCAATGTGCCGGAATTCCCCGGATTCTCGACCTTCAATGGCCGCATTCTGCATGCCCATGATTTCCGCGATGCACTGGAATTCAAGGGCAAGGATCTGCTTTTGCTCGGCAGCAGCTATTCCGCGGAGGACATCGGCTCGCAGTGCTACAAATACGGTGCGCGCAGCATCACCACCAGCTATCGCACCGCCCCGATGGGCTTCAAATGGCCGGACAACTGGGAAGAGAAGCCGCTGCTGGTGAAGGTCGATCGCGATACCGCCTATTTCAGTGACGGCAGCCATAAGCGAGTCGATGCCATCATCCTGTGCACCGGCTATCTGCATCACTTCCCGTTCCTCGAGGAGTCGCTGCGCCTCAAGACTGCCAACCGCATGTGGCCGCTGGGGCTCTACAAGGGCGTGGTGTGGGAAGAGAATCCGCGCCTGTTCTATCTCGGCATGCAGGACCAGTGGTACACCTTCAACATGTTCGATGCCCAGGCCTGGTGGGTGCGCGATGCGATTCTCGGCACCCAGACACTGCCGGCGAAAGCGGCGATGCAAGCCGATAGCCAGGCATGGCGCGAGCGTGAGGAAACGCTGGATAGCGACGCGGCGATGATCATCTTCCAGGGTGACTACGTGAAATCGCTGATCAGCGAGACCGACTACCCGAGCTTCGATATCGATGGCGTGAATCGCACCTTCCTCGAGTGGGAGCATCACAAGCACGAGAACATCATGACCTTCCGCGATCACGGCTATCGCTCCTTGATGACCGGCACCCAGGCGCCCAGACATCACACGCCGTGGCTTGAGGCGATGGATGACTCGCTGGAAGCCTATCTGGCCCAGCCGGCCGAGGCCGAGGCCGAGGCGCCATCCGACGAGGAGTCAGCTGCTCAGGCGACGACCACGCCGCTGGCCTCCTGACGCTTTCTGGTCACCTGACGCTCTTGTGAGAAGGAGCTGCGCGGACGACTTGCCAGGCACCAGGCGGAGGGGCTCCCTCCGCCTTTTCATGGCCAGAAACATCAACAAAACCTCATATAGACTCGCATTCATGCAACGCATGTCTTTCGCTGGCGATTGAACGCCTCATTTTCCCGACACCCCACAAGGACGCCCGATCACCATGCGCATCACGCTCTATTTCCTGATCTCGACCCTATGCGAAATCGGCTGGGCCACGGGCCTGAAGGTCGCCGACACTCCACTGGAATGGGCACTGACGGTGCTGCTGGTCATCATCAGCCTGAGTCTGGTCACCCAGATCGCCAGGACACTGCCCGCCAGCACCACCTACGCCATCTTCGTCGGCCTGGGCACGCTGGGGACGGTGGTGACTGACCTGCTGTTCTTCGAGCTCGAGTTCCAGTGGTCCACGCTGGGCTTCGTGGTGCTGATGCTGATCGGCATCATCGTGCTCAAGACGGCCCCCGGCGCGCCTGCCGATAAGCGGACTCGCGCGAGTGCCACACCACAGACCACCGTCAGTGACTGAGCAGGGGGGATGACATGGATTGGGTCTATCTGATCGCCGCCGGCTGTTGTGAAGTCGTCGGCGTCACCGGTTTCAATCAATACGCCAACCACCGCCGCCGACGGGGTGTGCTGCTGGTCGCGCTGGGCTTCAGCGCCTCCTTGAGCCTGCTGTATCTGGCCATGGACACCATCAGCCTGGGCATCGCCTATGCCGTATTCTCCGGCATCGGTACCGTGGTCAGCGCCATCATCGGCGTGCTGTTCTGGCGCGAACACTTCTCGTTTCGCCGCATGGCCTGCATCGGCCTCATCGTGCTGTCGATCGTCGGCCTCAACCTGACAGGCGGACATTGATCATTGCCATTCGTGCAATGGCCAATTGCCGTCAGGTGCCTTTTTCTGTCTTTGGCAGTGCACTAGCCTCTCGGGCAACATTCGTGATCATGCCATTCAGGAGTCTTGCCATGAGCCTGTCCTTCTACGCCGTCAGTCACGAGCGCGGTTTCTCTCCCACGCCCCTGCCCATCTGGACGGACAACGGTGACGTGTCTGACCTCTTCGAGACCGAGGCGACACCAGAGGTGGTCCGTCAAGAGGTCGAGGGTGTCCCGGGCGCCTTCCAGCTGCTCAATGTGCTGACGCCTGCCGAGGCCGACAACTTCGTCGCCGCCCTGGAGGCAATGGGCTTCGAGGAGGATGCGCCCGTCTCCCTGCCGCGTTCGGTACGCCACAACCACAACGTCAATTGGGTCGTCAGTGACGCCATCGATCAGGTCATCTGGGCGCGCTCGGCGCCACTGGTGACCGAGCAGATCCAGGGCGAAGGCGCAAAAGGCATCAATGCGCGCTTTCGTGTCTATCGCTACGAGGCCGGCGACTTCTTCAAGCCGCATACCGATGGTGCCTGGCCGGGCAGTCGCGTCATCAATGGCGAGATCGTCCAGGACGCCTATCCGGGCCTGATGAGCCAGTACACTTTCCTCATCTTCCTGAGCGATGGCTATACCGGCGGGCGCACCGAGTTTCTGGTCAGCCGTCGCGACCCCGAAAGGCCTGCCCAGTCACGGGACGACATCCAGACAGTCTCGGTCGCAACGCCCAAGGGTGGTGTGCTGTGCTTCCCGCATGGCTCGCACCCGCAGCACTGCGTGCACGCAGGCGAGCCGATCCGCGATGGTGCCAAGTACATCATCCGCAGCGATATTCTCTACTGATCACCACCTGCCGAGAACCTGCTAGCGACCGGCCAGCTGCTCGCGGCGGGCGAGCAGGAAGTCGACCCAGGCACGCACGCGCGGGTTGTGCTGATTCTCGCGCGCGAAGACGACATGGATGCCAGTGTCGAAATCCGACGACGTGACCTGATGGTCCTCCAGCACCGCCACAAGGCGCCCCTGGGCCAGTTCTTCACGGATGGCCCAGAGCGGTTGCACCACGACACCAGCTCCCTCGAGGGCTGCCTGGGTCAGAATGTCGGCGTTGTTGGTACGCAGCGCGCGTGCTCGCGCCGAGATGCGGTGCTCCCGCTCACCCTGCACCAGCCGCCAGTGATGATTGGCGGTGGTATAGCTGAAGGTCAGCAGGCGGTGCCGTTCCAGGTCCTCGGGCTGACGAATGGGCGGCTGGGCACTGAGATAGGACGGCGCCGCGGCCAGCACGAAACGCTGGTCACTGATGTGCCGTGCGATCAGACTCGAGTCTTCCAGATGGCCGATGCGGATGGCGACATCGAACTGCTCCTCGATCAGATCCACACGCTGATCACTGCTGACGATATCCAGCGCCACCTCGGGGTAGCACTGCATGAATTCACTCACCAGCGGTGCCAGATAGAGGCGCGAATATCGCCACGGCACCGAGATGCGCAGCGGCCCCGCGACTCGCTCACTCAGCGTCTCGAGCTCATCCGTCAATTGAGCCACCTCGCCCAGGATGGCACGGAAACGGATCACGGCTCGCTCACCGGCAGGCGAAAGCCGCACATGGCGCGTGGTGCGCACCAGCAACGGCTCGCCCAGCTGTCGCTCCAGATGATTGACGTGACGCGTCGCCGTGGAACTGGCGATCTCCAGCTCACGCGCTGCCGCATTGAAGCTCTGATGCTCCGCCACCTTGAGGAAGGTGCGCAGTCGTTGGGTCAGTTCGTTCATGGCTCTCCACAGTGAATCCGCCTTTCACGTAGACACCGGACCTTGCGCCCGATGGCATTCGCCGATGCCGAGCATAACACCCTCGCCATCCGGGCTTCGCAGCGGCCACTTTCGCTTGAGGCGGCTTTGCATATTAGCGGTTGCCTAACGCTTGCCTGCCACGGATACTGTATATAAATACAGCCATGACAGGAGAGCTTTCCATGACCGCATCTGCCCCCCTTGCCACTCACGAGACGTTGGCTCGCCCTCATCCCGCTCCTGCGCCATGTGAGCTGCCATACCCCCACATCACGGGGCGTGCGGGAATTTCCGGCTTTCCGTCACCGGCCGAGGATTACGCTGGCCGGACATTGGATCTCAACGAGCGGCTGATCAAGCGTCCGGCAGCGACCTTCTTCATGACGGTGGCAGGTGACAGCATGGAAGGCTTCGGCATCTACGAGAATGACACCCTGGTCGTGGATCGCTCCATCGACGCCCGCCCCGGACATATCGTGGTGGCGCTGGTCGAGGGCGAGGTGGTGGTCAAGCGCTACGAACTGATCGGCCAGCGGCCGTATCTGTGCTCCGGCAATGCCCTGTATCCGCCGGTGGCCATCATCGATCTCGAGTGTCAGGTCTGGGGGGTGGTGCGCTCCGTCATCCACGAATACTCGGTATGAGCGCGCCGATGATCGGGCTGGTCGACTGCAACAACTTCTACGCCAGCTGTGAGCGAGTCTTTGATCCGCGCCTGGAAGGCCGCCCCGTGGGGGTGATGTCCAACAATGACGGCTGCGTGATCGCGCGCTCTCAGGAACTCAAGGCGCTGGGCATCGAGATGGGGACTCCGGCCTTCCAGCTGCAATCCCTGGTACGCGAGGGGCGCATCCACCTGCTCTCCTCGAACTATGAGCTGTATGGCGACATGTCGGCGCGCGTGCGCGACGTGCTGGAGGAATACAGCGCGGGGGTCGAACCCTACTCCATCGACGAGATGTTCGTGCGCTTCGATGGCTTTGACCGCAACGCGATGCTGGCGCTGAGTCGTACCCTGCACCGCAATGTGCGCAAGTTCACCGGCATCCCGGTATGTGTCGGCGTGGCCCCCACTCGTACCCTGGCCAAGCTGGCCAACCGTACCGCCAAGAAGCGGCCGGAATTCGGCGGTGTCTGCGTGCTGGAACCTGCCGAAGTCGGCACCCAGCGCCTGCTGGAAGACACACCGCTGGGCGATGTCTGGGGCGTGGGCCATCGCCTGGTCGAACGGCTGGCACTGCAAGGGCTGCATACCGCCTGGGACCTGCGCTGTGCGGACCCGCGCGCCATCGGTCAGCGCTATTCCGTCGTGCTGGAGCGCACCGTGCGCGAGTTGCAAGGCACGCCCTGCTTCGAGATGAACGACCCCGATGATGCCCGTCAGCGCATCATGACCTCACGCTCCTTCGGCCGCATGACCGATGACATGAATGAGCTCAAGGATGCCATTCGCCAGCACGCCCAGCGCGGCGCCGAGAAGCTGCGCCATCAGGGCAGCCAGACACGTGCCGTGCTGGTCTTCCTCAAGAGCAAGAGCAACCGCCACCGCCCGGATCTCCCGCAATACTCGCCCAGCACCATCATCGAACTCCCCGAACCGACCAGCGACAGCCGCGAGATACTCGCCGCCGCCCATCAGGCGCTCGAGCGTATCTATCTGCGCGGCTATCGCTTCATGAAGGCAGGCGTGATGCTGCTGGACCTCATCGACCAGCCCCGAGAGCAGCTCTCGTTGCTCGACAGCGAGGCCGATATCGCCAGACGAGAACGCAACCAGCAGCTGATGGCGACACTGGATGCGATGAATCAGAAGATGGGTCGTGGCACCGTGCGTCTGGGCGTCGCGCGCCCGGATGCCGCCTGGCAGCTGCGCTGCGCGCATCGCAGCTCACGCTATACCACCCGCTGGCAGGAGCTGAAGCGACTGGGGAGCCCCCCTCGGCTCCCTACAACGTCAGGCGCGACGCAAGAAACTCGACAAAGGCACTGATACGGGGCGAGAGCGTGCTGTTGCGGTAGTACACCGCCTGGATCAACTCACGCGGATTGGGCGACTGGACCTGCCCCGGCAGCACTTCCACCAGAGCGCCCGACGCCAGGTCATCGGCGAGCATGAAGCGGGAGATCAGCGCGATGCCGTGGCCGGCCAGGCATAGCTGGCGCATGACTTCACCGCTGGAGGTGGAAAGGTGCGGCGTCGTTTCCAGCTCCCGGGGCGCACCCTTGAGTGGCCAGCGATTCAGGCGACTGGGCGGCAGGAATCCCAGCAGGCGATGCGACGCCAGCGCCGCGACGCTCGTCGGCGTGCCATGCCTTGCCAGATAAGCGGGGCTGGCGACCAGGTGCAGGGTCGAGCGCCCCAGTACCTTGGCGTGCAGGGTCGAATCCTCGAGCTCGCCGATGCGAATGGCGACATCGGTGCGCTGCTCCAGCAGATTGATGATGTCGTCACCCGCCGAAAGCTCCAGGGAAATGCCGGGATAGCGACGTTCGAACTCTCCCACCAGCGGCACCAGCTGATGCAGGACGAAAGGACTGGCGGCATCGACCCGCAGACGGCCGCTGGGTTGATCACGCTGCTGACGCAAGACGTCTTCGGCCTCGCTCAACTGCTGCAGCCCCTCCCTGATGCGCTCGACGAAAGCACGCCCCTCGTCCGTCAGGGCGACGCTGCGAGTGGTACGAGTCAACAGCGGTGTCTCAAGCTCGCTTTCCAGCCGCTGGATGGCCCGCGACACCTTGGCCACGGGCACATCCCGCTGCTTGGCGGCAGCACTGAACCCTCCGCTGTCGACCACCGCCAGCAACCATTCAAGGTCTTGTGAGCGACTGCGCATGATGAAACTTCTCCCAGAAGACGATGGCCCTTGTCAGACCTTGATGACCCCTTGTTCGGCCCGTATCTTTGCAGAAATCGCAATGATCGGCATCTGTCAGGCACTTCTTGCACCATAATCACGCACCGCTTCCAAGCGATCACGCCATGACCTTCCGTGCTCAGTTCCTGCCTCGCCGACTCTCGCCGGGGCGCAGCATGCGCACCCGCGCCTTGGGAGTACGGCGTGGCAGCATCGGCGGCTCGGGGGGCTGGTCGATCTTCATCGAGGCCTCGAGCTTGCTGAGCCCCACAGAGCCCCCCAGGGTGGTGGCGAATTCGGCATCACCCTGCTCGCGCTGATTGTCTGCGGGCGTGCCCGACGTGCGGGGTTCACCACTCGCTGACAGGTCCGGTGGCGGGATGATGACCCAGGCGAAGGTCGGCAGCGTCAGATTCCAGTAGATGGCCGGAAGTCGAATCATCAATACCATCACGATGGCCGCGCCTGTCGCCCAGGCAAGCGGCATCCCGAGCTCGAGTAGCGCGATATAGAGAATCCCGCCCGCCAGCGACGCCGAGGCGTAGATTTCCTGACGCAGCACCATCGGCACGCGGCGCGCCAGTACATCCCGGATCATGCCGCCTGCCACGCCACTCATGGTGCCCATCACCACGACAACGATACCGTCTACCCCCATCGTGCGGGCCTTGTGAGCGCCCAGCACGGTGAACAGCGCAAGGCCGAAGGCATCCGTCACGGGCAGAAAGACCCGCGTCAGGCGGTGAATGTAGTGAAAGCCCAATGTCGCCACGCCCACCGTGAGCAGGATCACCCAGAGATAGATCGGCTGCTCGACCCAGAACACCGGCCTGATGCCCAGCACCAGATCACGCAGGGTGCCGCCGCCGATACCGGTCACGGCGCCGAGCACCAGCATGCCGATCGGGTCCATCCGCGAACGACAGGCCACGACGACGCCTGTCAGCGCGAAGATCATCACACCGGCCAGATCCAGCCAGGTTATCCAGTTCATACCCATAGCATCCTCAGACGACGAAACTGTCATTCATGCGCCACACGCGAGCGTGATGGCCGTTCATTCAGCGGCCAGTCCGCGACGCGCCGTCACGCTGGGTGCCTCACCGAAACGCTGTTGATAGGCACGAGAAAAGTGCGCCAGATGGATGAATCCCGTGGCAAAGGCCGCCTGGGAGACACTGACCCGACTGTCGGCGAGCACCCGCTGCGCATGATCCAGACGCATGCCGAGATAGCATTGCTTGGGTGTCTCGCCGAACTGCGCCACGAACAGGCGCGTCAGCTGGCGCTGTGACTGCCCCGCGAGCCGGCAGACCACCGGAATGGGCAGGGCCTGGGCAAGATTGGCCTCCATCACCGCCAGCGCACGCACGACACTGCGCGGCAACGACGAATCGCGCGGAGTCGGGCTCTCCACGTTCACGGCCGTGCGCTGGTGCATGATCTGACATCCCACGGCATCGGCCAGCGAAGGGCCATAGAGCCGCTCGATCCAGGCCAGCATCATGTCGATGCTGGCCGCCCCGCCGGAGCCGGTCAGACGCTCACCCTGCCATTCATAAGGAGCCGAGCTGACGTCCAGCTCAGGAAACTCCTGCTGAAAGGCCGGCACGCTTTCCCAGTGCAATGCGACCGGATGCCCCGCCAGCACACCGGCCCGCGCCAGAATGAAGGGGGCGGTATCCAGTCCCCCCAGCCAGGCACCATGGGCCGCCAGCCAACGCAGCACGGCACGCGACTCACTGTCGACACTCGCTTCTGGCTCATAGGACGACACCACCATCAGGCGCATCCGGGCCATGGATACCGAGGTCTGTTCACACACCGCTTCCGATGCCTGCCGGGGCTCCCACGTCATCAGCTGATCGAGGCGACCATCGACATCGATACGGACCCCATTGCTGGCCACCACCGCCTCACCATCCGCTGACAACAGCCGCCAGGCGAACAGATCCCGCCCGAAGCGATTGGCGACCCTCAAGGGCTCGAGCAGGCAGAACAGCGTCAACATCGAGAATCGCGGTACCAGCCAGACATTCAGCGTATTCTCGGCGGCGCCGGGCGCCAGCACGGGTGGTGAGTCCGGCCGCGGGTAGGGATGCGCGCCAGTGCTCAAGGGCTTCATGTCCAGCGCGGTCGGGGTATCAGGCATATGGCGATTTTCATCAATCCTTCGGCGGTTTTCATCAAACGATAATGACATTGGGGAAAAGAGACCAGTGACCCGTGCAGAATCGCGGCTTTCGATCGTCCGTCACCTGCCATCATCGCATGGCGTCTGATGACATAACGCATCACTCAAGCCACGCGAGTGATTCCATTTGGCATCAGAACATCGACCTTGGGCGTAGCGACCTTAGGCGAAAACTCAATAAAAACCCATTTAATTCAGCGACTTGCAAAGAGAAAGAAACTGGCATGCCATTTGCTATCCATCATGACAGGAGACGCCAACCAGCGCCCTTCCCCATGTCATCCAAGACAGGATATCGCCATGAGCATCGCCAGCTTCAAATCCGCCCACCGCCTGATAACGGGCCAACAGGCCTCATCACGCCTCAGTGAAGAAATCCTTCGCCTGGGCATGCGCTGCCCGATGGTGGTCACCGACCCCGGTGTGCTGGGATCGGGTACCCTCAAGCCGATCACGGATCAGCTCGATGTACTGAAGGCCAATGGCCAGCTGACCCATTACCGCATCTTCAGCGAGGTCAGTGCCGAGCCGGAAGTGCACATCGTGGAGGACTGCATGAGCGTCTACCTCGAGGCGCAGTGCGATGGCCTGATCGCGCTGGGTGGCGGCAGCGCCATGGACATCGCCAAATGCGTGGCGGTATACGCCACCCATGACGGCGATCTGGAAAGCCTGTTCGGGGAAGACAAGGCCCGTGTGCGTGGTGCACCGCTGATCGCGATGCCGACCACGGCAGGCACCGGCTCCGAAGTCACCAACATCGGCATTCTGTCTGACACCGAAGCACGCATGAAGAAAGGTATCGTGAATGACTACCTGCTGCCGGACGTCGCCATCGTCGCCCCGGAGCTGACGGTCAGCTGTCCCCGCCATGTCACTGCCGCCAGCGGCGTCGATGCTCTGGTGCATGCCATCGAGGCCTACCTGTCCAACTTCGCCACGCCCATCACCGATGCGCTGGCCATCAAGGCCATGCGCCTGATCATCAAGGCATTGCCCAAGGCCTATGCCAATCCCGGCAATCTCGAGGCGCGTGAAGCCATGGCCACGGGGAGTCTGCTGGCAGGCATGGCCTTCGGCAATGCGGGGGTCGGTGCGGTCCACGCCCTGGCCTACCCGCTGGGCGGGCGCTACCACCTGCCCCATGGCGTGACCAACGCCCTGCTGCTGCCGCATGTGATGCGCTGGAATGCGCTGGCCTGCGTCGAACGCTTCCGGGATATCGCAGAGGCACTGGATACTGCGCATCATGCGCTCAAGGATGAGGCCGCGGCCGAGCTGGTCGTCGAGCGCCTGCACCAGCTGTGCCGAGACGTGGACATCCCCAGTGGCCTGCGCCATTTCGACATTTCCGAAAAGGATATTCCTTCGCTTGCGGCAGATGCCGTCAAGGTGGAACGCCTGCTGCGCAACAATCCACGTCAACTGACCCAGCACGACATCGAGTGCATCTATCGCGCTGCCTGGTGAAGCCCGCCAGGCATGAGCATTGCCCCTTCTCGTGAACACCATCTCCACCCCAGGTGAAGATGAATAACGATAACAACAGGAACGCCATCATGAGCCACTGGAAAACCCGCCAACCCGGAGAGGAAAGCCCCTACTACGCTCTGGGGCCTTTCAAGATTCGCCTGCCCTTCCTGCACTACCGTTTCGAGCTGCCCGACTATCTGCAGGGACTTCTGATGTGCGCGGTGGATCTCGCCGCCATCCCGCTGATGACGGAGCTGCTGGGCATGCCGTTTGAAGCCGCCCTGGCCATCGTGATGCTCAACGGGCTGCTGTATCTCGTTCACCATCTGCTGGGCGACCCGGTCATTCCCGGCTGGATCACGCCGGCCATCCCTCTGCTGATGGCCTATGTGGCCACCTTCCCCGAGGGCGAAACGCGGGTGCATGCCCTGATCGCCTTCCAGCTGATGCTCGGGATACTGGCCATCGTGCTTGGGCGAACGGGGCTGGCCAGCAAGGTGGTCAACCTGATTCCCTCGGCCATCAAGGCCGGCATCATCATGGGGGCAGGCCTGGCCGCGATCAGCGTGGTCTTCAAGGAAGGCGGACGCTTCGACACCTATCCCATCACCATCAGCATCGCCGTGGGTCTGGCGTTCTACATCATCTTCTCGCGCCACTTCGCAAGGCTGAAGACCTCGAATCCGTTCTGGGGCAACCTGGGCAAGCTGGGGATCTTCCCGATCATCCTGCTGGCGATCATCGTCGCACCGCTGGTCGGCGAGGCCACCTGGCCTGACGTGCAGTGGGGCTTCAGTCAGCCGGACTTCGTGACCATGTTCAGCCATTACACCGTCTTTGGCGTGGGCTTGCCGCCGCTGTCGATGTTCCTGACCGCCCTGCCCACCGTACTGGCCGCCTATATCGTGCTGTTCGGCGATGTCCTGCAATCCAAGGCGCTGGTCGAGGAAGCCGATGAGTCACGGCCTGACGAGAAGATCGACTACGACGCCAACCGTGCCCACATGATCTTCGGTGGCCGCAATACGCTGATGAGCCTGTTCGGTCCGGACGTCACCATGTGCGGGCCGCTGTGGGCCGCCATGCAGGTCGTCGTGGTCGAGCGCTACAAGGAAGGCAAGCAGGCGATGCACTCGCTGTTCGGGGGCTCAGGCTCCTTCCGCTGGGGCACGAATACCGGCCTGCTGTTGCTGCCCATCGTCAGTCTGGTCCAGCCCATTCTGGGGATCGCGCTGGCACTGACCCTGTTGATCCAGGGCTATGTCAGCGTACGACTGGGGATTCTCGAAGCCCGCAGCCAGCGTGACCTCGGCATTGCCGGCGTGATCGCCGCCGTTCTGGTAATCAAGGGCGCCGCCTGGGCCTTCGGAATCGGGATCGCCCTGTGCCTGTTGATCTACGGCAAGCGCTTTTTCTCGGGGGAAAACGACGAGACCTTCAGCCGCGATCTCGGCAAGGGCGATATCGACGCTCCCGCCAGTGACGTGACGCCAACCGTTTCCACGACATCCTCGCATTGACGTATCGTAACCCCATGGCCCCCCGCCGCCTGAGCGCGCGGGGGCTTCTGTCAGGGGAACCCTCAATGCAGAACGTGGAACAGGATCTCAAGCTGGAAGCGGCGCTGGCACTGCTGGAACGTCAGTCACTGGAGGCCGTCGAGGTCATCGACACCCGCGGCGAGGTGATCGGCGTCTTGACGCGCCAGGAAGTGGAATCCGCCGCCGAGCGCAAGGAACGCCTCGCCCGGTCGAATCAGCGCACCCTCGCCGCCGGGCCGGACGGCCCATCGGACACCGCCACGAACCTGCTGGCCGAGGTTCCGGTGCAGCGAGTGCTGGATGCCTTGCACGACGGGGTCTACATCACCGACGCCCTCGGGGTGACCGTGGCCATCAACCAGGCCTATGAGCGCATCACGGGGCTCAAGCGCAGTGATGTGCTGGGCCGGCACATGCAGGAACTGGTGCGCAGAGGCTATATCTCCAAGTCGGTCTCTCTGGAGGTCATCCGGGACGGCAAGCCCGTCACTCTGGTCCAGAGCCTGCACGATGGCCGCAAGATCCTGGTCAGCGGCCTGCCCATGCACGCGCGGGATGGCGCCTTAAGTCACGTCGTCACCAGCGTGCGTGATATCACCGAGCTGCTGCGCGCCAAGCATGCCCAGGAGCAGCTTCGCCAGCTGCACTCCCTGCACGAGACCTACAGCGTCAACGCCGGTACCGATGAGCAGGCACTGGAACTCGTCACCAGCGAGGCCACGGCCGCTTGCTTCGCGCTGGCAGAACGCGTGGCCGCCACCGATGTGAAGGTCCTGATCCAGGGCGAGACGGGCACGGGCAAGACATTGCTGGCCCGCTATCTTCACGAGCACAGCGAGCGCTCTGCCGGCGTGTTTCTGGAACTCAACTGTGCCGCCCTGCCCGAAGGACTGCTGGAGGCGGAACTGTTCGGCTATGCGCCCGGGGCCTTCACCGGTGCCAATGCCCGGGGAAAACAGGGGCTGTTGGATGTGGCCAATGGTGGCACGCTGTTTCTCGACGAGATTGGCGACCTGCCACTCTCGCTGCAGGCCAAGCTGCTGAAGGTCGTCGAGGAGCAACGTTTCATGCCCGTGGGGGGAACCGAACTCAGGCGGACCAACGTGCGCCTGCTGACCGCGTCACATCATGACCTGGCCGCTCGCGTGAGGGAGGGGCGCTTTCGCGAAGACCTCTATTATCGCCTCAGCGTCGTCCCCATCACGCTGCCCCCGCTTCGCGAGCGCCGTGGTGAGGTCATCCCGCTGCTACGCCACTATCTGGGTCACTTCTGCCAACGCCATGCCCGCGTTCGCCACTTCGATCCCGAGGTGCTGGAACTGCTGGCCTCGCATCAGTGGCCGGGCAACATCCGTGAGCTGATCAACCTGGTCGAGCGACTGGTCGTCACCACCGACCAGACGCTCATCACGACGGACATGCTGCCCGCCGAATGCCTGGGGCCAGGCGGTCTCGCAGCCCCCTCTGTCGCTGCGACGATACCCGCCGGAGTGCGCGAGAACCACGCCACTCTCACGCAATGCACCCAGGCCCTGGAGCGGGAACTGATCCACCGGGCGCTCGAGCGACATGCCACGACGCGTGCTGCCGCTTCCTCGCTGGGCATCAATCAATCGACACTGGTCAAGAAGATGCAGAAGTACGCCATCAGGCGTCAGCGGTGACCGGGGTCTCGGGCAGCGAGCGAGGTGACAGCACGCAGCGGTCCCTGCCTCTGGCCTTGGCGTGATAGAGCGCTTCATCCGCCTGATTCAGGATATTCTCGAAGTCGTAATCCTCCTCGCTGCCTGCGGCGGAGACCCCCACGCTGATGGTGACGATCCCCTGCTGCGAATTGCCCGCATGCGGTAGTGCCAGTCCGCTGACATGCTCGCGAATCTCCTCCGCTCGCGCCAGCGCCGCTTGCGGGGAGCAGGATGGCAGCAGCACCACGAACTCCTCCCCCCCGAAACGCGCCACGATGTCGACATCGGGGTGCACGCTTTCGAAGATGGCCGTCGCGATGCGCTTGAGGCAGACATCGCCTTTCACGTGACCGTAGTGATCGTTGTAGGCCTTGAAATGATCGACATCGATCATGGCGACGCCGTACTGCAGTCGACGATCGACCTGCTTGCCGATCAGAGAACTCACTAGGCTGTCGAAGTGGCGGCGGTTGTAGACTTCCGTCAGGGGGGCGATGGAGGCAAGTCGCCGAAACTCTTCATTCTTCTCCGTGAACTCCTCGACCCGCAACTGCTCGCGCAGCAGCAACAGGTAGGAAAGCCGCTCAGCCTTCTCGCTGCGCAGATTGGAGATGATGGAAAACGGCGTGATGGAGAAGAACACCATCAATGCCATGAACCCTGCCGACTCGTAGGGGGCAGGATGGGCGGTGACCAGGTACAGCATCACGCAGAAATGGAAGGCCGAGGAACACAGGGCGTACCAGAAACGCAGCTGGAACAGGACATTTCCCACCAGCACGATGAGCCCGAGCGCGAACAGATCCAGAAAGGAATGCGGTGACACTGACAACTGGATCAACAGGGCCGTGAAGATCATCACGAAGCACACCAGAGCGGTCATCAGCATCTCGCGCAAGACCGGCGACACACCGCGCTTGAGCAGGTAGATGCAGAGCAACGCGATGGGCGTCATCACTCCGACCCGGATGATGATGGCTTCCAGCATGTGATCCGGCCGAAAGCGCCAGTCATTGATCAGAAACAGCAGGTAGATGCTGATCGCCACCGCCCCCATGCAGACAAGCTTGTGACTGCGCTCTGCGTGGATGTCCCGCTCGAACCGCGCCTCGATCTCGTCCGGGAAATCAATACCCATCCCGCCGTTGCGGTGTATCTGCCTGTCCACCTGTACCATCAGATCATTCATCCACGCCCCCTCCCTTGAGGACAGTCAATCAATGATCACACTCTATACAAGGCGACACCGGTGAATATTGCATGAGGGCCAAACGTGACAATCGTTCACGCTTGTCAAACGATTGTCCAAATATTCGAGGCCACGGACATTGCCCCCACGCCCGGCGGGTGGGACGAGGCGACGGGGTCCCTCCCGTCTCGATCGTCATCCGTGATTCTCCCCCTGCAGGCGACAATCGGCAGTGCGCCCTCAGCGATCGGCAGGCAATGAAAAGCGCCACGGCGCGGCAATCCGGAAGAAGCGCCGCGTGACGGCCTCGTCCACGGGACGCGTGATCAGCGAGACCAGCACGAAGACCGGCAGATTGAGCATCAATCCCCAGAAACCGGCGTGAATCCTGAGCGGATGCGGCCAGACGATGGTCAACAGCACCGTGACGACAAAGCCGGCGCAGATGCCTGCAGACACCCCGGCGGCCGAGGCACGCGGCCAGAAGAACATGCCGAGAAACGCCGGCAGCACCTGGGAGGCAAAGCCCAGCCCGATCAGCAGGATCATCACCAGATTACCCGGTTCGATGATAGCCAGCGGCGCGATGATCAGAAACATCACCGGGAAGATCAGCCACCGTGCCCATTGGCCGGCGCGCGCATCACTGAGCTTGAACCCAGTCTGCAGCACATCCCGGCTCAGGCTCAGGGCTACCGAATGGATGAAGGGCTCGCTGGAGGACATCGAGGCAGCCAGCGTCCCCGCCCCCAGCAGCCCCACCAGCCAGACCGGCATGTTGGCCATCGCGTACTCCAGCACCACCGTATCGGCACGCTCAAGCTCGGGCAGGCTGAAGATGCCGATGAAGCCCACCACCACCAGCGGCAGGATCACCACGTAGTAGGTCGGCAGCCAGCTGGCGCTGCGGCGGATAGTCTGCGCGGAGGAGGCGCTCATCCATTGCGTCCACACCGGCGGCATGAAGGACAGCATCGAGACGATGATCGAGGTGGTCCAGAAGCTGAAGCTCATGTCGCCCCCCGCCCCCGGCAGGCGGAGATACTCGGGATGTGACCGCTCGAGGCGCTCGAACACTCCGCTGAAGCCCCATTCCCCCGTGGCCAGGTGCGCCGCCCACAGGCCGATGACCCATGCCACCACCACCATCAGCACGCCCTGGAAGACATTGGTACGCCCGATGGCGCGCTGACCACTGACGAACAGATACACGGCGATCGCCGCAAGCACCAGCAGCACGCCGGCCCACAGCGGGATACGCCCCCCGCTCATCACCAGCAGGATGTAGGCCGAGCCGATGGTCTGCAGCACCGCATAGGCCACCGAGGCGATCGACATCACCAGCGCCGAGAGCGCGCCGAGTGCGGGGCTCTGATAGCGATCCGCGATCGCGCTTGCCTGGGTGACATGCCCGAACTGCTCACCGAACTTCCACACCTTGGGCCCGAAGTACCAGGCCACCAGCGCCAGATAGGCCAGATAGATCGCGACATAGAAGACCGGCACTCCCTTGCTGTAGGCCCAGCCCGGCGCGCCCATGAAGGTGTAGGCACTCACGCTGCCCGCCGCGATCAACAGATACAGTGTCATCGGCCCCATCGAGCGGCCGGCCACGCCCCACTGCTCCAGCGAATCCATGCGTCGGCCGCCGCGCGCGCCCAACCCGATCAGCATCGCCAGCGCGATATAGCCCAGGGTCATCATCAGCGGCACGCTGCCCTGCCAGGACGTGAGGGTCAGTGACTCACTCATGTGATGCCCTCTCATCCTCGCGCGGTACGCCATCCTCCTCATCCGGCAACAGACGATTGCCCAGCAGCATGGCCCCGCTGCAGGCGAAGATGATCAGGTAGCTCCAGAGGATCAACGACGGCATGCCCCACAGCGAGCTCTGCTGATTGACCCAGCCGATCACCGGCCAAATACCCAGCGCGATCAACAGCAGAAAGACCGCCAAAAGACTCCAGCCCCGCCAGCTGGCAGGCATGACGACGCATGGCAGGCGTGACGTGGAGGCAACCTCGCCGGTGTCCGGCGCGGAGGGAGGAGTGGGAGACGACGAGGTGTCAGGCGTAGCCAAGACAAACTCCGATATGAATAGGGAGTGAATGAAAAATCTCGGCGCGCAGTGTAGCTGCTTGAAGCGCGGCTGGGGAGTTGCCATGAGGGTAAAAGGTCTGACCGCCGGGGATGTCAGTGGTCATGCGGATGCGATGACTCCCCACCAGCGCTGAATGGAGGGCATCGGCTGGCCGTGGTGGCGTTCGCGCGATCTTTCATCAGACAAGACGCATTCAACCGAGGAGCATCGAGAGGTGCTTGATTCCCAGGCATCCTGTGCAGAAATTCTGCCGACAGCCACCTCCTGAGACGCCTCGCTCACTTGCAGAACGCTGAGCGAGCTCTCCCTCATCTACCGACAAGGCATTGGTACCGTGCCCCCCATCTTCGAAAAGGACTTTCGATATTTCACTCAACACGAACAGGAATATGTCGCCCCAATCCGCAGACGCCAGCGGTATACCGCCTGGAGCCTGGCGCTGGTAGGCATCCTGCTGGTGGGTCTTTCATGCGTATTCCTGATGGCGCCATTGCTCTTCCCGGAGAAGGATAGTCTTCCCTAGCCTGCCGACCTGGTGGTGATCGTCATCGTGTGGGCGGGCCTTTTTCTCATGAGCCTGCCCTACCACGCCCGTCATGGCATGCCACCGACGGCAGAACGGATGACCGGGCAGCTTGAGGAAGTGACATCTTCGCCCCCCACTACCCCTCCGGACTCGATCATCGAGGACAGATTTCAAAGACAGGGATGGAAACAGACACATGAAGGCATCAGCTATCACTCCAGCAACCCCAGAAAGATCACCACTCGCCACTATTATCTGGGCAATACCCGCCTGATCTTGCCGCCCGGGGCTGACGCCATCGTCCGTCCAGCCCTCGGCGAAGAGATATCCGTCATTGGTGCCCATGTCCCTGACGGCGTATCGCCACCGTTTCGGACTCTCTTCCCGTTCTTGAGACTCGCGTACCAGGAAAGCCCTGACCACGGCTACATGGTCGTGCTGCAATATGACGACAAGATCGACATCAATGGTGTCCTCGAGAAGTACGGCAAGCACTTCTTTTGGCGGCGCAGGATGAGGAAACCTCTGCTGGCTCTGATCATGGTGCTTCTGCTCATGCAGCCTTTCCTCTCCTCCCTCATCATCGTCCTCATCGAACACTTCTCCGAGGGGCTGGGTCCCGGGTTGACTACCCCTGGTGGGCCACATGTCTCTGCCTGGTGCTGTCCTTCCCGGTGATCTATCTCAAGACCCAACGGCGCTGATCGGCGAGAGCGACATGATCGATTATCAGTAGCAGCTCAAGGGCTGATGGATACACGGCTCAAGAACACGCAGCTCAACACAGCAACGCCGGACCTCGATGAGGCCCGGCGTTTTTGTTGCAGCAGACTGTTCTGACAGGCTCAACCGACGATGGCGTTGAGCAGCAACAGCGTGATGATGGAGATGGCCCAGGCGAGTGTCGTCGGCAGGGTCAGCACCAGCATCTGATGCTTGGTGCTCTTGACGCCGAGCATGCGATTGACGACCCAGAAATAGCTGTCATTGAAGTAGCTGAAGAACATCGCGCCGATACAGGCGGCCTGCGCGGCCAGCACCATGTTGACGTCCGGCATGCCCATCAGGATCGGCGCGGAGATCGAGGCCGCGGTAATCATCGACACCGTGCCGCTCCCCTGGATGAAGCGCACCAGCGTTGCGATGATGAACGGGATCAACAGCGGCTGAAGCCCCAGTGCCGCGACCTGCATGGCGATGTAATCGCCGCCGCCACTGGCACGCAGTACCGAGCCCAGTGCACCACCGGCACCGATGACCAGCAGGATGATCCCCGCCGTCTCGACGCCCTTTTCCAGATGATCGAAGACTTCCTGCCTGGGGGTCTTCGGAATCAGGCCATAGATGGCGACCAGCACCCCGATGCCCACGGCGATCACCGGATTGCCGATGAAGGCGATAGTACTCGGCACTGACCAGCGTGTTGAGGAAGATCAGCGCGATGGGCAGGCCGATCGGCATGCAGGACATCAGCAGGGACGGCAGCTCCGATTCAGGCAGCATGCTGTCGGTGTCATGCTTGACGCTACCTTCGAAACCACCCGGCTGGGACTCCAGCATCGCCTCGATGCGCGGGCCCATGATACGGGCGTGATCACCAGTGCGATCAGCGCAGGAGCGGTGATCACCAGGCCCCAGCCGATCATTAGACCGATGTCGACACCGAAGATACCCGCCACGCCCAGCGGACCCGGGGTCGGTGGCACGCTAGAGTGGGTGATGATCAAGCCAGCCGCCAGCGCGATGCCCAGACCGATCACCGAACGTCCGCTGTTGCGGGCCAGTGAACGCACCAGCGGGTTGAGGATCACGTAGGCCGAATCGCAGAAGATCGGGATGGAGACGATGTAGCCCGTCAGCGCCATCGCGGCCTCTTCCTTGTTCTTGCCCAGCAGATTGAGGATGGCATAGGCCATGCGCTGTCCGGCACCGGTCACCTCCAGCACACGCCCCATCATCACGCCGAAGCCGATCACGAGACCAATGGTGGAAAGCGTCTTGCCAAAGCCGGTGGTGATGGCACTGATGACCTCATTGGGCGGCATGCCACCGATCAACCCCGCCAGAGAGGCGGCGATGATCAAGGCCAGCAAGGCATGCACGCGGGTCTTCAATACCAGATAGATCATGACGAAGATAGCGATACCCAGGCCGATGATGACCTGTGGCCCCGCGACGGCGGCGTCTGTCATGGGTGATGCTCCTGTCGATTGTTATTGTGTGGCGTGCGGTGTCGGCGCTGCCGTCTGGCATGTCACCGATCGTTGTTATTGACGTACGGGTGTGACGAGCAGGTCTGGCGAAGGTGTCTGGCGAGCTCGTCCTGGATGAGATGCCCGAACGCTGGCTAGGCGATGGCGCTCTCGTCGCGATACGCATTGAGAATCTCGTGCAGGTCGGTATCGCCGACGAAGCCCAGCGAACGCGCCTTGCGGGTGTCAAAGCGCGCCGGCCAACTGCCGACGATGGCGGTGATCCGCGGGTCAGGCTCATGCTTGACGAGGGCCAGCGCCTGCTCGCCGGCGATATCTGCCAGCGCCTTGAGCATCTCGGCGACGCTGACAGTGATGCCCGGCAGCATGAAGCAGCGCGAGAGGCCGAAATCAGCCGCCGGCACTTCCGCGCCCTGGATCAGGGCCGCGACCACGCGACGCGGCGACATCAGGAACATCTCAAGCTCGGTCGGTACCGGGCAGATGGCGGTTTCGCCATTGAGCGGTTCGCGTAGGAGGGAGGAGGCGAAACTCGAGGCCGCCGCGTTGGGGCGCCCCGGACGCACGATGATGGTGGGCAGGCGCAGCACGCAGCCATCCACCAGCCCGCGACGGCTGTAATCATTGATCAGCAGTTCCGACATCGCCTTCTGGGTGCCGTAGGAGTTCTGCGGCACCAGGGCAGTCATATCGCTCAGCGTCTCGGGGAGATCGCCCCCGTAGGCGGCGACCGAACTGGCCATCACCAGTCGGGTATCGCTCAACCCGCGCGCCGCGCAGCCTTCCAGCAGCAGGCGAGTCGCGTCGAAATTGACGCGCATGCCGAGTGCAAGATCCGCCTCGGCCGCCGAGCTGACCACGGCTGCCAGGTGATAGATCACCGCAGGCTCGCCCGCCAGACAGCGATCAAGCACCTCGGCGTCGGCGATGTCGCCGGCGATGATCGCGACATCCAGCGAGATGGCCGGTTCAGCTGCCAGACATGACGCCGCCTCGGGACGTGGCGCCTCGATCTGATCCAGCAGGGTCAGGCGTGACAATGGCTGGCCGTTCAGGCTGCCTTTGTCGATCAGGGCCTCGGTCAGGCGCTGACCGAGGAATCCGGCGGCGCCGGTAATCATGACGTGCATCGTGTGGACTCCTTGCCAGCCGTCGGCATGACGGCCCATGGCGTGTTGTCGTTGTTAGGGTGGTTGGCGTTATCGGCGTTGTTGCTGGCTTGTCTGATGATCAGGCGGTGCCGGACAGGCCGTCGTTGAGCCCGAAAGCCTGTCCCCAGCCGAGGCCTGCGCGCGTCTCACCGCGTGGACGATATTCACACCCGATCCAGCCGTCGTAGCCCAGGCTTTCCAGCCGGGCGAACAGCGCCGGATAGTGCACTTCCCCCACATCCGGCTCGTGACGGTCCGGCACGCCGGCGATCTGCACATGGCCCATGTACGCGAACTGCGCCTCCAGATTGCGGATCAGGTCACCCTCGACGATCTGGCAGTGGTAGAGATCGAACTGCACCTTGAGGTTGGCGGCGCCAACCCGGGCGAGAATCTCGCGTGCCTGCGCCTGGCCACTCAGATAGAAGCCGGGCATGTCGCGCGGGTTGATCGGTTCGATCAGCAGTGTCTTGCCGACCTTCTCAAGCTCTGCGGCGGCGTAACGCAGGTTGCTGAGGTAGGTCTCGGTGCAGCGCGCGCGCATGGCGTCATCCGCCCCCTCCGGCACCAGCCCCGCCATGGCATGCACGCGGGGACAGTCGAGCGCTTCGGCATAGCGAATCGCCTCTGCCACCGAGGCCCGGAACTCCTCCTCGCGCCCCGGCAGACAGGTCAGGCCACGCTCACCGGCCTCCCAGTCGCCCGGCGGCAGATTGAACAGCACCTGCGACAGCTGGTGTGCATCGAGCCTGGCGCGCAGTTCTTCAGGGGCATAGGCATAAGGGAAGAGGTATTCGACCCCGCGAAAACCGCTGTCGGCCGCAGCCGCGAAGCGATCAAGAAAGTCATGCTCGGTGAACAGCATGCTGAGATTGGCGGCCAATCGGGTCATGTCAAATCCTTGGATGTCACAGACGAAGAGGTCATCACTCAGGGGCGGCCGAATTTGGCTTCGAGTTCCGCCACCTGTTCCGGGGTCATCCCACGTGGATTCTTGCCCTGCAGCAGCAGGAACAGCTTGGCGGTTTCCTCAAGCTCTTCCGTGGCATAGACCGCCGCTTCCAGGGTCTTGCCGGCCACGACGGGGCCATGATTGGCCAGCAGCACGGCACAATGCTTGCCGGCCAGGCCACGCACGGCATCGCCCAGCGCGGGGTCGCCCGGCATGTAGTAAGGCACCAGCGACAGCTTGCTGACCCGCATCACGTAATAGGCCGTCAGCGGCGGAATGCACTCACACGGATTCACATCCGGCAGGCAGGACACCGCCACCGAGTGGGTCGAATGCAGGTGGACGATGGCACCCGACTGCGGGCGCTCGTCATACATGGCGCGATGCAGGAAGTGCTCCTTGGTCGGCGCGTCGCCATCGATCAATACGCCTTGGGCATCCAGGCGTGAGATGCGCGCCGGGTCTAGGCGCCCCAGACAGGCATTGGTCGGCGTCATCAACCAGCCGCCATCGTCCAGCCGCTGGCTGATGTTGCCGCTGGAGCCCATGGTCAGGCCGCGGTCGAACAGTGACTTGCCGTAGGTGGCGATCTGCTCGCGCAACACGTTGATGTCGTGCCGTGACTGACTCATGCGGTCTCCTCGCGAGGATTCATGGCATCGAGGACATCGAATGCCCGGGTAAAGAAGTCTTCGCCGCCGAAGTTGCCGGACTTGAGGGTCAGCGAGAGCATCGCCTCCGGCTGCGAGGGGCCGGCGGCCGGGCGCGGTGCCTGTGTCCAGGGCACGCCGGGGTCGATCTGACCGCCGATACGCAGCTCACGGATGTCGAGTGCCGAGACCACCGCGCCGGAGGTTTCTCCCCCCGCCACCAGCAGGCGACCTACCCCTTCCGCGACCAGCGTGCTGGCCAGACTGGCCAGGGCGCACTCGATGAGTTCACCGGCCTGCTTGACGCCCAGTGACGCCTGCGCCGCCTTGACGCCTTCCGGCTCGGCCGAGGCGTAGATCAGAAATGGCTTGGGGTCCTCCGCCGCCAGTTGCTCACGGGCGAAGTCGAGTGCCGCCTCGAAGTGGGCATCGCTCGCGTTGAGCTTGACGGGGTCCAGCGCGAAGGCGGCATGCTGCTGGGTGAAGTGCGCCACCTGCTTGAGCGTTATGCGCGAGCAACTGCCGGACAGCACCATCGCGGCGCCCTGCGCCGGGGCCAAGACCGCCGCATCATCGATCTGCGCAAGCCAGCCCTTGCGGCGGTACTGGGCAGGCAAGGCCTGCGCGAGGCCAGAGCCACCGGTGACCAGCGCGTGCTCCACCAGCGTCTCGGCCAGTACCTCGAGATCACGCTCGTCGAGACTGTCGCAGACCACATGACGCACTCCTTGCGCCTTCAGCGTGGCAAGTCGCTCACCAGCGGCCTGCGCTCCCTCACTCAACGTGGCGTGGTTGAGCAGCCCCACACCATGGGGCGTCTGGCGTGACAGCACGCGTACGATGTCGGCATCGGTCATCGGGTTGAGGGGGTGATGCTGCATGCCGCTGTCATTGAGCATGCGGTCACCCACGAACAGATGCCCCTGATAGACACTGCGCCCGTTGATCGGGAACGCCGGCACGAAGGCGGTCTGTGTGCTGTCCAGCGCCTCCAGCAGCGCATCGGCGACCGGGCCGATATTGCCCTCCGGCGTGGAATCGAATGTCGAGCAGTACTTGAAGAACAGCTGGCGAGCCCCCTGGGCTTTCAGCCATTCAAGCGCCGCCAGCGATTCACTGATCGCCTGAACCACCGGGCAGCTGCGCGATTTGAGCGCGATGACCACAGCGTCCACTTCGCTGAGATCCAACCCGCTCCCCGCCCCTTCCTGCGGCGCGTTCTGGGGGACCCCGATCACCTGCACGGTGCGCATGCCGGCCCGTACCAGGTTGTTGGCAAGATCCGTCGCGCCGGTGAAGTCATCGGCGATTCCGCCCAATACGATCGGCATCACTGCGCTCCTTCATCATTGGCGGCCGGCAGGCTGAAGCTGCCGAGACGCTGATAGACCTTGATGACCGCCGAGTCGTCCTCGCGCCCGAAACCGGCGCCGCTGGCAGCGGTGAACTGCTGCAGGGCACTGCCCGCCACCGGCATGGCAAGCTTCAGCTCACGCCCGGTGCTGTGCACGATGTTCAGGTCCTTGACGAAGATGTCGACGGCCGACAGCGGCGTGTAATCGCCCTTGAGGATGTGCGGCACGCGATTCTCGAACATCCAGGAATTGCCCGCGGAATGGGTGATGACGTCATACAGGGTGTCGGGGTCAATCCTCATGCTCATGCCCAGCGCCATGGCTTCGGTCGCCGCCGCGATGTGCACGCCGGCGAGATGCTGGTTGACCAGCTTGACGCTCGAGCCCGGGCCGGCGCAGTCGCCCAGCCGATAGACATTGGCCGCCATCGCCGCCAGCACGCGTTCCGCCTTGACGTAAGCCGCTTCACTGCCGGAGGACATCACGGACAGCTCACCGCTGCGTGCCTTGACGGCACCGCCGCTGATCGGGGCGTCGAGCAGCTCCAGCTGCATGTCGTTCAAGCGGGTTTCCAGTTCACGCGCGAAGCTCGGCGCCACGGTGGCGCACTGGATCACCAGGCTACCCGGCGCGAGTCGCTCGGCCAGCCCCCTCTCGCCCTGGGCCCCGAATAGCACCTGCTCGACCTGATCGGCATTCACCACCACCAGCACCAGCACCACCACCTGACAGGAGGAATTCGAGGCGCACGGTTATCAGCTGCTGCTGGGCAAGACGGACTACGATCTGGCTCGCGAAACCCAGCTGATCCGAACCTTTCTGGGCTGGTCAGCCGCGGGCCTGGTGGTGACGGGACTGCACCATGACGAGGCGACGCGCCAGATACTCGAGCACTGGAATCAGCCCATCGTGGAGATCATGGAGCTGGGGGAAGGGTTGGATCTGAACGTGGGGATGGATCATGTCGCCGCCGGACGCGCCATGACCGAGCATCTGCTGGCACGCGGGTATCGCACGATCCAATTCGCCGGTGCCGAACTCGATCGCGACTATCGTGCGGCGATGCGCTACGCCGGGCACCGTGAGGCGCTGGCGGCGGCCGGCATCGAGGAGGCTCCCCTGCTCGACCTGCCCGTGCGTCAGCAGATGACCAGCGGTGCGCAGGCGCTCGAGCGCATCCGCGAGAGCCACCCTGACTGCGACGCCATCCACTTCGCCAACGATGACATGGCCTGTGGCGCGATTCTCGCCGCCGCGCGGCTTGGGGTGCGCATCCCAGAGGATATCGCCATCGCCGGCTTCAATGGCCTGCCAATCGGGGAGCATGTCACGCCGCGCCTCACCACCATCGTCTCACCGCGGGAGCAGATAGGCCGTGTGGCCACACGCAAATTGCTGGCAC
Source organism: Cobetia sp. BL01 (assembly GCF_056493605.1). Lineage (NCBI taxonomy): Bacteria > Pseudomonadati > Pseudomonadota > Gammaproteobacteria > Oceanospirillales > Halomonadaceae > Cobetia > Cobetia sp. BL01. The sequence continues at coordinate 76,587 of NZ_JBVBEE010000012.1, forward strand.
GCATCAACGGTGACCCCGTCGGGGAACTGAGTCATGACCTGGGGTTCACGCTGCGGGTCGGTGACAGCACTTGAAGCCGCGAAGCTTCTCAAGGCGCAGTCCGGTTGACTCACGATTGAGGCCTCTCAAAGGCGCATTTACGTCATTCAGGGCGGGCTGGTACCCAGCCTCGTCGAAGTTGACGTAAAACGCAAAGTATCCGGCGCGTTCTGATCATCTCGCCGCCCCCAACTTCACGACACTGTGTTCAACAAAGGCGCAGAGGCAATGCGACCGGGACGTGCAGGTTGACGTCTGGTGACATGGCCGCTGCGACTTACCGCAGACAAGTGTCCTGACACGTGAGGCTCGACGATGAATCGCAAGACTATCCTGACATGCGCCATCACTGGCGCGGGTGATACCGCCAGCAAGAACCCGAATGTTCCGGTGACGCCGAAGCAGATCGCCGATGACTGCATCGCGGCGGCCAAGGCCGGCGCCAGCGTGGCCCACATTCACGTGCGTGATCCGGAGACCGGCGGCATCAGCCACTCCACCGAGCACTTCCGTGAAGTCATGGACCGTGTGCGTTCCGCCGACACCGACATCGTCATGAACATCACCGCAGGTGGTGGAGGCGACTGGATTCCGGATGCCAACGACCCGACCCGTGGCGGCCCGGGCACCGATATCCAGACCCCGGCCGAGCGTCATGCGCCGATCCAGGAACTGCTGCCGGAACTGTGCACCCTAGACTGCGGCAGCCTGAACTTCGGCGACATGATCTACATCAACACCGCTGACTGGCTGCGTGAGCACGCTCGTCTGGTGCAGGCCGCTGGCGTCAAGCCGGAGCTCGAATGCTTCGACCTGGGCCACGTCTGGTTCGCTCGCCAGCTGCAGCAGGAAGGCCTGCTCGACGACGACCTGCTGTTCCAGCTGTGCCTGGGCATTCCTTGGGGCGCGGAAGCCGACACCGAAACCATGCTGACCATGAAGAACAAGCTACCGACCAACTCCAACTGGGCAGCCTTCGGTATCGGCCGCATGCAGATGCCGATGGTCGCACAGGCCGTGCTGCTGGGCGGTCACGCTCGCGTCGGTCTCGAAGACAACCTCTATCTGTCCAAGGGTGTGATGGCCACAAACGCTCAGCTGGTCGAGAAGTCCTCTGGCATCATCGAGAACCTGGGCTCCAGCGTGATGACCCCGGCCGAGACTCGCGCCTTCCTCAAGCTGCGTGATCCGTCCACCAGCAAGACCGCCGGCGACGTGGCTGCCCTCGAAACCGCAGGAGGTGTCGCATGAGCCAGTTATCTGTCGTAGGAACCGGTGTCATCGGCAACGGCTGGATCTCCCGCGCGCTGGCCAATGGCTGGGACGTGGTCGCCTTTGATCCGGCCCCGGATGCCGAAGCCCGCACTCGCGCCTTCGTCGAGAATGCCTGGCATGCACTGGAGAAGGATGGCCTGGCGGAAGGCGCTTCCGTCGATCGTCTGCGCTTCGCCGCGACCCTCGAAGAAGCTGTCGTCGGTGCTGATCTGATCCAGGAAAACGTGCCGGAGCGTCTGCCGCTCAAGCAGGAAATCCTCAGCGCCATCGATGCCGCGGCCGAAGAGCACGTGGTGATCGGCTCTTCCACTTCCGGCTTCAAGCCGACCGATCTGCAACAGGACTGCAAGAAGGCACCGGGCCGCGTCATCGTCGCCCACCCCTTCAACCCGGTCTATCTGCTGCCGCTGGTCGAGCTGGTGGGTGGCGAGCACACCTCTCCGGCGCTGCTGGAAGGCGCACGCGAAGACTATCAAGCACTGGCCATGCGTCCGCTGATCGTGCGTCGCGAGATCGAAGGTCACATCGCGGATCGTCTGATGGAAGCGCTGTGGCGTGAAGCCCTGCACCTGGTCAACGACGGCGTCGCCACCACCGAAGAGATCGACGCGGCCGTCGTCTATGGCTGTGGTCTGCGCTGGTCGCTGATGGGCACCTTCCTGACCTTCCACCTCGCCGGCGGCGAGCCGGGCATGCGTCACATGCTCGAACAGTTCGGCCCGGCCCTGAAACTGCCGTGGACCAAGCTCGAAGCGCCGGAGCTGACCGACGAGCTGATCGACAAGGTCGTGGAAGGCTGCGAATACCAGGCAGCGGGTCGCCCGGTTGCCGAGCTGGATCGTCGTCGCGATGACTTCCTGGTCGAGCTGCTGACGCTGACGCGCAAGTACTGGCCGGAAGCCGAAGGTCTCGAGGGGCGTATCTGATGGACCTGCTCGAGATCACGGTGCCGCATGAATGGGTCGACTACAACGGCCACATGAATGATGCCGAATACGCGCGTGCCTTCTCGATGGCAGTCGAGGCACTGATGGAGCACGTGGGCCTGGATGCCGAGGGTCGTCGCGAACACGACCTGACCATCTACACCCTGGAGACGCACCTGTGCTACCTGGCGGAGGCGCACGAAGGCCAGACACTCAAGGTCAAGGTCCTGCTGCTGGATCACGACCCCAAGCGTCAGCACGTGCTGTTCACCCTGACCGATGCCGACGGCGGCGAGATTGCCACCAGCGAGCAGATGTTGATGGCGATGAGCATCAGTGACGGTCGTCCGACCCCCTGCCCGGAAGCGGTGGTGGAGCGCATTGCCGCCCTGCCCCAGCCGGCAGGCGACGATGACTGGCCCAAGGCGGCCGGCCGGCGTATCGGTATTCGTCGCAAGACGGCCTGATACGCGCACCGGCAGCGTCAAGAGGTAGACCGTCCTTTCGAAGGATGGACCGACACCCCGTCAGTTTCTGGCGGGGTGTTATCGTATGCATGACATTTTTCCTTTCGGGCCAGAGACCATGACACACGAGACATCTTCACCGCTGCGTTGCCAGGCGTTCATCGACGCCTTCGCCGACGGCATGGCCGAGTTGGCAGGCCTGTCAATCGCCGAGAGCCGGCCTCAGTGCGAAGCCCTCTACGCGCGCCTGGCCGCACCACTCGCAGACGGCGTCACGCCAAGCGACGAGACACTGCATTCCGACGATGGCCACGTCATTGCCCTGCGACGTTTCCGCCCGACGCGTGAGGCGCCACGCAAGGACGGCTGTGTCGTCTATCTGCACGGCGGCAGCTGGCAGATCGGTTCGCTGGATAGCCATCAGGGCGTGGCCTCAAGCCTGGCGTCACGGCTCAATCGTGAGGTCATCAGCGTGGATTACCGGCTGTTGCCGGAAGCGTCCTATCAACAGGCGCTGATGGATTGTGAGGTTGCCGTGCGTGAACTGCCCCCTGTCGCAGTCGTCGGCGACAGTGCTGGCGGTCGCCTGGTCATGGATGTCTCACGCCTGCATCACGAGACACAATCGCCCTATGTGCTGGGCCTCATCTACCCGCCGATGGACCCGGTACTGAGCCTCGATAATGAAGACCTCGCCACACTGGGGCCAACGGCGCCATTGCTGAGCCGTGAAGAAATCGTCGCCATGTGGCAGCTGGTGGCCGAGGGTGACCCCTCGCATAGTTACGCCATGACGCCACCCCATTCACGGCAGGCACCGGCGCAGGTCATCGAAGTGCTCTCGGTCGAACATGACCCTCTCACGGCGCCGCTGGAGGCGGCCGTCGCCACCTGGAAGGCCCAAGGGGCGGAAGTCGGCTATCACTGCGCGACGGGGATGGTCCACGCCGCCCTGCACGCCCATCATGAATTGCCTGAGATGGGCATCGCCTGGCGTGATTTCTGTGACGCCTTGACGCGCCGTCTTGACGAGGCATGATGCCGCCCCGGGCGGTCGTGCCATGAAAAGAGGCCCGTACCGATGGCATCGGTACGGGCCTCTTTTCGTCGTGATCCACCTCAAGCACTGACCGGCCCGAGGTGCACCCTCATCTGCCGTGTCTGGACGAGACATTCTCATGGTTACGGTGGATCACGCTTCAGCACATCACGCTGCCTCACAGCGCACGTCATCGCGTCGAAGGACACGCAGTTCGACATCCGCCGGGCAGTGTGAGACCCGCGGCTGCCAGCGGGACTGTAGTCGCTCACGCAGGTCCGCGTCGCCGTAGATCACGACCACGACCACCAGGCGAAAATCATCCTCCAGCGCCCGCTGTGCGATGAGAGCTTCATAGAGAATGCTGTCGAGAATACGCTCGGCCCTGGCATGATGCTTGAGCACTCTGACATCCACGAAGGTAGTCGTGGAGGCCTTGCCGGCAAACACCGCATCGAAGCATGCCTGCGTATCCCCTACCTGGACATCATGACGTACCTCGCCGGACGGCTCTGCCCCGGACTCGCGGACGATCTGTTCTACCAGTGCGGTCTTCAATGCGCGCAAGCTCATGGCGATGCTCTCGCGTCATCTTCTCCCGCGACATCTCATGCGATGTCACCGCCCCACCGGCGGGTGACGCCATTGACGTATCGTCACTGTCGTCATGGAGCAGTTGCGCCACGTCGGCATCATCCACGGGTGGCTGGGCAGACGACGCCTTGGCTGGCGGCATCTCGATGCCAGGCTCTCCGCCCAGTGAGTCCTGTACCTCGGCCGTCAGGCGCTCCTCCTGTTCGGCGGGCGACAGGGTGCGCATGAAGGAGCGGTCCTTGTGGTAATCACCGAGGGCATAGAGCTTGCCATGATGCTTGGTCACCAGACGATAGAACACGCCCAGCACCAATAGCGGAAAGATGACGATGAAGGCGATCAGCGGCGAACGCTCGACCTCTGTCAGCTTGTCTGCGGATGAATCCAGCAACAGGCTCGCGAAGCCGTAGATCAACGAGATGAACAGCGCGATGATACCGAGCGGATTGCGCGCCAGTTCCTTGGCATTCTTTACGAACGGCATAAGTGCTCCATTCCTTGAGACCTCCCTATCCCTTTGTTACCACCATACTTTACACGGCAACAATCCGTAAGGATTGTAACGGTCGCCTTAGCGCTCGGCTCGCGGGGAGTGTCCGAAGTGATTGCGATAGGCCCGCGAGAAGCTTGAGCTCGACGTGAAGCCGCTGGACAGTCCGATGGAGAGAATATCGAGATCCGTCTCCTTGAGCAGATGCCGAGCACGTTCCAGCCGCAGCCTCAGGTACCAGGCTCGCGGCGACGTGGCGAGTTCCTGCTCGAACAGACGCTGCAACTGTCTGAGCGAGATGCGACAGCGTCGGGCCAGCTCCTCCAGCGACAGGGGGGTGTCCAGATGCTGCTCCATCAAGGCGACGGCATCGACCAGCTGGCGCTTGTGAGTGCCGAGTCGCCGCGCCAGCGTCATGCGCTGCTGATCGGTACGCGTCCGCATGCGGTCATGGACAAGCTGCTCGGAGACATCGACTGCCAGGGCCGTGCCGTGCCGCCGGGCAATCACGTCCAATGCCATGTCCATCGCCGCCGCTCCCCCGGCACACGAGAAACGCCTTGCGCCCAGCTCGAACAATTCATCCGAGGTGCTGATGGCAGGGAAACGCTCGCGAAACGCCGGCAGACTCTCCCAGTGCAGTGTGACGCGCTCACCATTGAGCAGTCCGGCCGCGGCGAGCAGGAAGCACCCGGTATCCAGCCCGCCCAGCACACAGCCACCGGCATCGAGGCGATTCAGCCAGCCAGTGAGAGCGCGATTCAGGTGAGCTTCCGGCTCGAAGCCACTGCATACCGCAAGCGAAGGCAGCGAGCGGATATCCAGAATGCTGTGATCCGCCACCAGCGTCATGCCGCTCGATGCCGTGACCGGCTGGCCATCCTCACTGATCAGCAACCAGCGAAACAGCGTCTTGCCACTGATGCGATTCGCGATGCGCAACGGCTCCACCGCCGCGAAGAAGGCCATCATCGAAAAACGCGGCAGCAGCAGAAATCCGATCGTTTCGGGCAAGGGGCCGGAATAGTCGAGACGCATGACGCGAGAGCCTCCGTGACAGGGAAAGAGAGGTGTCATGGGTCATCACCCGAGAGCGTGACATGACGACGACCGCCAAAAATGACGCATTACGTTAACAATAATTCGCCTGACGACAAAACAGACTGTTGAAATTTACCTGTCGTCGAGACTTCACCATGCCGCCTCCCGGGCATCCCCAGGGCCTCAGTGCGAGCGTCTGGTGATCATGTCGTGGTGATTCGCGTCCCGCTTGCCCGACCCGCTTCTGGCGTAGCGTGATTTTTCCAGAAGCTGTAGCCATCAAAAACAATCCCATCCATAACATATCGTAATATTTTTAGGCAGTTAGCCAAGAACTGCTCTTTCCAAAATGCGTTCCTCATCTCTTCTCGTTGCCAACACGACAACAATAATGGTGCCGGATGAGCGGTCGATATCCCCGATGCCTCGACCGAGACAGGGATCGCTGGCCCTTTGACCAGCTCGAACAGGAGTTACTGCGTGACCCCTTCCCAATCCGACCTCGCGTCCTCTCCCGATTCCACGAATACCGCCCCTCTGCCCTATCCCAACGCCAGTTCCAGCGTGCAGGTCGAGACCTCAGGCTGGCTGACCGGCATGCACAAGGGCATGACCCTGACCTCAGCGGGCCTGCTGCTGCTCTTCGTCCTGGCCACGGGCCTGGCACCCGACATGTCCGCCAGTCTGTTCGGCGCCGCCCACGCCTGGATCGAGTCCACCTTCGGCACCTATTATCTCGTCACCATCGTCGGACTGATCGGGCTGTGCATCTCCCTGGTGTTCTCTCCCTGGGGCAACCTGCGCCTCGGCGCACCGGACAGTCGTCCCGAATTCTCACGCTTCACCTGGGTCTCGATGCTGCTCTCGGCAGGCGTCGGCATCGGCATCCTGTTCTTCGGGGTCGCCGAGCCGCTGTTCTACTTCGATGACTCCGGCGGCTTCGGCTACCCGAACAACCCCCACGCGGACCTCGCCGGCCACATCGCCATGACCCATGCGCGCGCCGTGGATGCGCTCAAGCTGGCCTTCTTCCACTGGGGCCTGCATGGCTGGGCGGTCTATGTGATCGTCGGCATGACCCTGGCCTACTTCGCCTATCGCCGCGGCCTGCCGCTGGCCCTGCGCTCCGCGCTGTATCCGCTGATCGGCAATCGCATCTATGGCCCCATCGGCCACGCCGTCGACATCATGGGAGTACTGGGCTGCGTGTTCGGTATCGCCACCTCGCTGGGCCTGGGCGTCAGCCAGATCGCCGTCGGCCTCAATCGTCTGACCGGGCTGGATTCCGGCATCTACACCAGGTGGTACTGATTGCCGTGATCTGTGCCATCTCCATCGCGTCTGCCGTCTCGGGTGTCAGCCGGGGTATCCGCATCATCTCCGAACTCAACGTCGGCGTCTCCGTCATCGTGGTGGGCAGCTTCCTGATCGGGGGGCCGACGCTGTGGTTGATCAGCATGTTCGGCGAGACGCTGGTCTCCTATGTGCGTGACGTCATCCCCATGGGCCTGTGGGTGGCGGGCACGCCGCTGGAACGCGACTGGCAGGATGCCTAGACCATCTTCTACTGGGCCTGGTGGCTGGCATGGGCGCCGTTCATCGGCCTGTTCATCGCCCGTATCTCCAAGGGCCGCACCGTGCGTGAATTCGTGCTGGGCGTGCTGATCGCGCCGCCGCTGATCATCTTCATCTGGCAGGCGCTGTTCGGTGGCACCGCGCTGCACCAGGAACTGACCGCAGCCATGGGCCCGGGAACCGGCGAACTGATGGGCATGATCCGCGACTGGAACCTGCCGGAGGCGCTGTTCGCCACGGCGGATACACTGGTGGCCAATGACACCCTGAGCGTCATCCTGTCCTCACTGCTGATCTTCCTGCTGATCAGCTGGTTCGTGACCAGCTCCGACTCCAGCACCCTGGTCATCACCACCATTCTATCGATGGGCGATGAGGAGCCGCTGGCGCGCCACCGGATCTTCTGGGGCGTCTGCATCGGCTCGGTCGCTGCCGTCCTGTTGATGGCCGGCGGCCTGAAAGTCCTTCAGACCGTGCTGATGGCGGCGGCATTGCCGGTCAGCCTGGTGATTCTGCTCATGACAATGGGTCTTCTGATCGCCCTGATCGAGGAATCGCGCATGGCGCTCAAGGCACGTCGCCGAGCCTCCCCCGACACGGGCCTGAATTGATCCGCCGGTCAGTCTGACCAATGCCGGTCACGGCTCCTGCCATGACTTGATGCCGGCACCCGCATGACACGAATCCCCGCTTGAGGCCACAAGGCCCGGCGGGGATTGGCGTTTCTGGCTCCCGGACATCCTCTTCCAGCCTCTCCCGGAGGGCCTCTGAGCGCCGAGGCACTGCAGGCTTCCAGCGAGAAAATATCCGAAAAGCCGGCCTGACGCTTGCCGCATGACGCGTTCAGCTAACTGGACTTCGTTTGAGGAGAAAATGATCGGGGACGACGCTCTAGCCTTAGAACGTGTCGATGTCTGATGTCCAGAACGTTCCACACAGGTAGTGCGAGACAACAATCACAACAATAAAGGAGTGTTCCCATGACACCCGCCCAACAGGACTCGCAAGAGTCCGCTCACCGCGGCATCCCCCCTGATTTGACACAGCGCCTTGAGACCCGCGGCCCGCTCAAGGGCATGCACAAGGGCATGACACTCACCGCTGCCGGCCTGCTGCTGGCCTTCGTGGTCGGTGCCGGCCTGAGTCCGCAGGCCTCTTCTGCCCTGTTTGGCGCCGCCCGCGCCTGGATCGAGAACACCTTCGGCACCTACTACCTCATCCTGGTCGTGGGTATGATCGCCCTGTCACTGGTCTGGTGGTGTCTCCCTGGGGCAGCCTGCGACTCGGCCCCAGGGACAGTAGACCCGAGTTCTCGCGTTTCACCTGGATCTCGATGCTGCTCTCGGCAGGCGTCGGGATCGGCATCCTGTTCTTCGGGGTCGCCGAGCCACTGTTCTACTTCGACGACTCCGGTGGCTTCGGGTACCCCAACAACCCGCACGCGGATCTGGCCGGCGCTACCAGCATGGACCATGCCCGCGCCGTCGAGGCCCTCAAGGTGGCCTTCTTCCATTGGGGCCTGCATGGCTGGGCGGTGTATGGCGTCGTCGGCATGACACTCGCCTACTTCGCCTACCGCCATCACCTGCCCCTGGCACTGCGCTCGGCGCTCTATCCGCTGATCGGCGAACGCATCTACGGTCCCATCGGTCACGCCGTGGATATCATGGGCGTACTGGGCTGTGTCTTCGGAATCGCGACCTCGCTGGGTCTCGGCGTCAGCCAGATCGCCGTCGGGCTCAACCGCCTCACCGGACTGGATGCCGGGCTCGGCACTCAGCTGGCGTTGATCGCCGTCATCAGCGTGATCTCCATCGCATCTGCCGTCTCCGGCGTGAAGCGCGGCATCCGCTTCATCTCCGAGCTCAACATCGGCGTCTCGGTGCTCGTGGTCGGCAGCTTCCTGATCTGCGGCCCCACCCTGTGGTTGATCTCGCTGTTCGGCGAGACGCTGCTGGCCTATCTGCGCGACGTGGTGCCGATGGGACTCTGGGTCGCCCAGACCCCGGGCGAGAGCAGCTGGCAGGAAGGCTGGACCATCTTCTACTGGGCCTGGTGGCTGGCCTGGGCCTCGTTCATCGGCCTGTTCATCGCGCGTATTTCCAAGGGACGCACCCTGCGCGAGTTCATCCTCGGCGTGCTGATCGCCCCACCGCTGATCATCTTCCTCTGGCAGGCGCTGTTTGGCGGTACCGGTCTGCATCAGGAGCTGACGGCCGCCATGGGCCCGGGGACCGGCGAGCTGATGACGCTGGTGCGCAACTGGAATCTGCCGGAAGCCCTGTTCGCCACCGCCGATGCCCTGGCCGGCAACGGCGTGCTGGGAGTCATCCTTTCCTCGCTGTTGATCTTCCTGCTGATCAGCTGGTTCGTGACCAGCTCCGACTCCAGCACCCTGGTGGTCACCACCATCCTGTCGCTGGGCGATGAGGAGCCGCTGGCGCGTCACCGCATCTTCTGGGGCATCTGCATCGGACTGGTGGCCGGTACCTTGCTGATGGCAGGCGGCCTCAAGGCACTGCAGACCATCCTGATGGCCGCCGCCTTGCCGATGAGCTTCGTGATCGTGGCAATGACGATGGGCCTCCTGGTGGCGCTCTATCAGGAATCCGGCAACGCACTGAAAAGGTTCAAGAAACCCGCCCAGCATCACACAGGCCCCTGAGCCCGCTCTAAGCCCCTCACTCGATCCGAGCCCGTCGTGCCAGCAGGCAACGGCGGGCCTTGAGGCATGTCTTTCACGTCAGGCGCTCCACGAGACACATAATGTCGTGTTATGGCAAATACTGGTCGCCAATAACCAAAAATTAACCAGAGGGCAAGATAGGCTTATGAGGTCCTTGCCACCCACAGGAGTCAGCCATCGTTATCTGCCCTCTCTTGACGACTTCTTGCTGCCGTCAGCTTGCCAGTTCGACAACAACAACTTCAGGAATCGCGCTCTCATGACGACCGACACTTCCTCCTCCCGCCAGCCCGAGGCCACCACGGATTCCGTCTGCGGCCTGGGGGACACAGACTCCGCCAAGGGCAAGTACCTGACCTCGATCGCCACCGTCGCGGTCATCACGCTGCTGATCGGCACCGCCGCCCTCTTCCCGACGGGGTTCCTCGCGGCCCTCGACACCGTCAAGACCTCGGTGATCGGCAATCTCGGCTTCATCTTCACCTGGCCGGCCTTCGCCATCTCGCTGGTGATGCTCGTGGTGTGCTTCACGCCGCTGGGCAAGCTGCGCTTCGGTGAAGGCGAACCGGAATTCCACACCCTGAGCTGGATGGGCATGCTGTTTGCTACCGGCATGGGCATCGGCCTGCTCACCTGGGGCGTGCTGGAGCCCAAGTACCATACCGATGCCGGACAGAGCACCGACATGGCACTGCTCAATGCCTTCAATCATTGGGGCCTGCTTGCCTGGGCGGGCTATCTGGCCATCGGCGCGCTATTCGCGCATGCCATGTACAACATGAAGATGACCAAGCCCGCCGAAGAACTGCTGGGCAATGGCCTGTGGAGCAAGCTCAATCTGGTCAGCCTCGTCGTTTCCACTGTCATCGGCCTGTCGCTGTCCTTCACCTACGCGACCACCCCGATCCAGCAGGGGCTGGTCAAGCTGGTCGGCATCGAATTCAGCCCGACCCTGATCATCAGCGTGCTGGCCGTATGCGCCATCATCTCCTCCGCCTCTGGCCTCAAGCGCGGCATCAAGTGGCTGAGCAACTACAACACCCTGTTCGCCATCATTCTGATGATCGGCGTGCTGGTGCTGACCGTCCCCGGCGACATCGTTTCCACCTTCGTGCGTCTGGTGCCGGAATACCTGCTCAAGTACCCGGCGATGGCCACCGACATCGGCCTGGGTGATCCGGAGCGCAAGGCGTGGCTGGCCGACTGGCTGTATGCCTTCGAGGCTGCCTGGTACGGCTGGTTCATCTTCACCGGCGTCTTCGTGGCGCGCATCTCCAAGGGCCGTACCCTGCGTGGCATGGTGCTGGGGGTGATGCTGGTGCCGACCCTGTTCTCGTGCCTGTGGTTCGTGGTGTTCGGTCTCGGCAGTCTCAGTCTGGGCGTCGAGGACGTGTTCAAGCTGATCGATACCATCGATACCACCGGCATCCTCTCGGTGATACTGACGCTCAACATCCTGCTGTTCTTCATCACCAGTGCCGATTCGGCAGGACTGGTCTGCGAGATGCTGACCGTCAAGCGCTCGCGCGCCTTCTGGATCATCGCCATGGCCGCCCTGGCCATCGTGATCAGCTGGCTGGGCGGCGATGTCTACAAGACCCTGCTGAGCCTGATCTCGGTCGCCGCGATACCGGTCGCCTTCGGCATCTTCGCCCTGGTGATCGCCTTCGTGATCCGCGTACGCCGTGATCGCGCCTCCCAAGCCATCCCGGCGCCGGTGCCACTCACCCAGCGCTGAACCGCCATGGCGTGTGATGCGCCGCAGCGCGTGCCGACGCAATCCAAGACAACGATCTGGCGCGACGCAATCTGTCGCAACGCAATCTGTCCAGCACAACGGCCCTGCCCTCTAACGAGATGCAGGGCCGTGTCACGTCTGATGCCCGCCTTTTTTCGTCACCTGCCAGGAATGGAATGGCGGGTCTTGCGCCCTCGACGCCGACAGAGCCCTGTTGTGCTGACAACGACCTACTAGGCTGAAATATGTGTCACCACGTTTCACCAAGGCGTACAGCGTCCATCGGAAGCGAACAGGACAACGACAGACAGGAGCGACGCATGCCAGCCAGTTTCCACGACCACCTCAGCCGTCAGATCAATGCGCTGCATGAAGAAGGCCTCTACAAGCAGGAGCGCGAGATCACATCGCCCCAGAGTGCCAGCATCCAGGTTTCCACCAGCGATAAGGACGAGGGACAAGGCGCCCAAGTCATCAACTTCTGCGCCAACAACTATCTGGGCCTGGCCGATAGCCCCGAGCTGATCGCGGCCGCGCAACAGGCGCTGGAGCGTGATGGCTTCGGCATGGCCTCGGTACGCTTCATCTGCGGCACCCACCATCAGCATCGCGTGCTGGAAAAGCGCCTCACGGCCTTTCTCGGCATGGACGATGCCATCCTCTATTCCTCGTGCTTCGATGCCAATGGCGGCCTGTTCGAGACACTCTTCGGCCCTGAAGACGCCATCATTTCCGATGCGCTCAACCACGCCTCCATCATCGATGGCGTGCGGCTGTGCAAGGCCAGCCGCTATCGCTATGCCAACAATGACATGAGCGAACTCGAGGCCCGCCTCAAGGAGGCGGACGCGGCTGGCGCACGCTTCAAGCTGATCGCCACCGACGGTGTCTTCTCGATGGATGGCGTGATCGCCAATCTCAAGGGCATCTGCGAGCTCGCCCGCCGCTACGACGCGCTGGTGATGGTGGATGACTCCCACGCCACCGGCTTTGTCGGCGACAACGGGCGTGGCAGTCACGAATATCATGACGTGATGGACCAGATCGACATCATCACCACCACCTTCGGCAAGGCGCTGGGTGGTGCCTCGGGCGGTGTGACGGCCGCGCGCGGGCCCATCGTCGAGTGGTTGCGCCAGCGCTCACGCCCCTATCTATTCTCCAACTCGCTGGCGCCGCCCATCGTGGCGGCGACCCTCAAGGCGCTGGACAGAATCGAGGACAGCGCCGAGCCGCGCCGTAAGCTGTGGGAGAACGTCGAACGCTTTCGCACCGGCATGCAGGCCGCCGGCTTCACCCTCGCGGGCGCCGGCCACGCCATCATTCCGGTGATGATCGGCGATGCACGCCTGGCGGGCGACTTCGCCAATCGGCTGCTGGAGGCCGGCGTCTACGTGATCGGGTTTTCCTATCCGGTGGTGCCCAGGGGACAGGCGCGCATTCGCACCCAGCTCTCGGCGGCGCATACCCCGGAGCAGATCGACACGGCCGTCTCGGCCTTCACGCGCATCGGCCGCGAGATGGGCGTGATCGGGTCTGCGACGGGAGGTGATGCATGAAGGCGCTGGCCAAGCTCAAGCCCGAACCCGGCATCTGGATGACCGAGACGGCCGTGCCAGAAATCGGCCACAACGATGTGCTGATCAAGATCCGCAAGACCGCGATCTGCGGCACGGACATGCACATCTATCAGTGGGATGAGTGGTCACAGGCGACCGTGCCGGTGCCGATGGTCACCGGTCATGAGTATGCGGGGGAAATCGTCGCACTGGGCAGCGAGGTGCGGGGGTACGAGATCGGTGATCGGGTCTCCGGCGAAGGGCACATCACCTGCGGCCATTGCCGCAACTGTCGCGCCGGGCGTCGCCATCTGTGCCGCAATACCGAGGGCGTGGGCGTCAACCGTCCGGGTGCCTTCGCCGAATACCTCGCCCTGCCCGCTTACAACCTCTTCAAGCTGCCGGATGAGATCAGCGATGACCTGGCAGCCATCTTCGACCCCTTCGGCAATGCCGTGCATACGGCGCTGGCCTTCGATGTGGTCGGCGAGGACGTATTGATCACCGGCGCCGGGCCCATCGGCATCATGGCGGCGGCGGTCATCCGCCATATTGGCGCCCGCCACGTGGTGATCACCGACGTGAATGACTATCGACTGGCACTGGCCGAGCGGATGGGCGCGACCCGAACCGTCAATGTCAGCCGCGAATCCCTGAAGGAGGTGATGGCGGAGCTCGACATGCATGAGGGCTTTGATGTGGTGCTGGAGATGTCCGGCGTGCCGTCAGCCGTGAGTCAGATGCTCGATGTCATCAATCATGGCGGCAAGATCGCTATGCTGGGCATTCCCCCCGGCGAGATGGCCATCGACTGGACCAAGGTCATCTTCAAGGGGCTGACCATCAAGGGCATCTATGGCCGTGAGATGTTCGAGACCTGGTACAAGATGGCCAGCCTGATCCAGTCAGGGCTGGATCTCTCGCCCATCATCACGCATCGATTGCGCGTCGATGACTTCCAGCAGGGCTTCGAGATCATGGGCTCCGGTCAGTCGGGCAAGGTGGTGCTCGACTGGGACTGAGGGGTTTTGCTCGATTGCTCCCCAACGCCTGTCAGCTCCCGATCTTCTGCCCCCGATCGTCAGAGCGCGTGCCGGTCAGTCGTCGCCTCGCGGGGCAACAGCCCGAAGGCCTCGCCCATGCCGGGAGCCGAGAGACGCTGGAGAATCCATTTGAGCGCCTTGCCCTGACGGCCACTGCGCCAGGCAAGGGAGAGGTCGATCGGCGCACGATCCGTCTCCAGTGGCAGCACCGTGAGACTGCCGTCTTCCAGTGATTGACGAATCCGGTGCAACGGCAGATAGCCGACGCCGAGCCCCCTGCGCTGGACGTCTATCTTCTGCGCCGTGGTCTTGACGATGATCTGACTGCGACCATCCAGCAGCCCCGAAGAGCGCCCGGGCAAGCTGCGCGAACTGTCGGCCACGGTGACGGTGGGATAGTCACGCAGGGCGTCGGCGGACAGCGGCTGTGGCAGATGCGTCAGCGGATGGCCGGCCGCCACGGCGAAGACCGGCTCGATCGCCCCGAACACTCGGCTCGACAACCCCGACACCGGTGCCTCGCCGGGCGCTCCGATCACCAGATCACAGCGGTTGTCATGCAACGCTTCCCAGGCGCCCCCCATCACCTCCTCACCGAGTACCACCCGGGTACGCGGCTGGATGGCCTGAAATTCCTCCAACAGCGGATAGAGCGCGTCCGGTTCAAGTATGGAATCGACGCAGATACGCAGCTCGACCTCCCAGCCCGCCCCCGCCTGACGCGCCAGCGCCGTCATCTCATCGGTGGCCAGCAGAATGCGTCGCCCATGCTCCAGCACCAGGCGTCCGGCATCGGTCAGTTCGGCCTTGCGGCGCGAACGGTCGAACAGCGGCACGCCCAGCTCTTCCTCCAGCTTCTGCACCGAGTAGGAAATCGCCGAGGGCACGCGGTGCAGTGTCTCGGCGGCCGCGGCGAAACTGCCACGTCGGTCAATGGCATCCAATACGCGCAGCGCGTCCAGCGTGATGGGTGAGACCATGGTTCAAAAATTCTGATCAATCAGACCAGAATCCTCCGTTATTTTTCTGTGACACCACATTTTATAGTAGCGCCATCGATCAGACACACTGATTTGAAAATCCACCCCTTACCTGATCCCTGGAGCCACTCATGTTCAAGTCCGCCCTCTCTCGCCTGATGTCCACTGACACGAGCCTCGCAAGCCTGGTGCTGCGCGTGCCCACCGGCATCATCTTCATGGCCCACGGGTCACAGAAACTGTTCGGCGCCTTCGGCGGCTATGGCCTGGAAGGCACGGGGCAGTGGATGGCCTCCATGGGCATCGAGCCCGGCTACCTGATGGCACTGTTGTCCGGCAGTGGTGAATTCTTCGGCGGACTGGCCATTCTCATCGGCCTGCTGACGCGCCCGGCAGCTGCCGTGCTGGTCTTCACGATGCTGATCGCCATCCTGACCGTGCATATCGGCAATGGCCTGTTCATGAGCAACAACGGCTTCGAGTACGCGCTGGCCCTGTTGACCATCGCGGCCAGCCTCATGATCACCGGCGGCGGCAAGCTGTCCCTTGATCGGGTACTGCAACCGGGCAGCAACGCCGTGCGCGAAGACTGAAGCCTGCTTCACTCACCGGCAGACACCACGACACTCTGAGGAGGTTGCCATGTTCACGTTACGTCCAGCGGCAGAACGCGGTCATGCTCGATTTGGCTGGCTGGAGTGCCGCCACAGCTTTTCCTTCGCCAGCTACTATGACCCGAATCACATGGGCGTCTCCGTACTGCGCGTGCTCAATGATGACACCGTGGCACCCGGCGCAGGCTTCGAGACGCATCCGCACCGTGACATGGAAATCATCAGCTATGTGCTGCAAGGCAGCATCGAGCATCGTGACACCATGGGCTCACATCGCACCCTGGGAGTGGGCGAAGTCCAGCTGATGAGTGCCGGCAGCGGCATCGAGCACAGCGAGTACAATCCCTCGACTCGCCAGCCACTGCATTTCCTGCAGATCTGGATCACCCCGGATGCCAGGGGCCTGACGCCGCGCTATCAGCAGCAACCCTTCACGGCACGCGAGGGACTCGACCTGTTGATCGCCCCGCCACAAGAGGCCGTGGACGGCATCCTGTCCATCAATCAGGATGCCCGGATGTATCGCATCGGCCTGCAAGGCGCGGAACACACGGATACCTCGCTGGCATTGCCCTTCGCGCCCCAGCGTCGCTACTACCTGCACGTCATCGACGGGACGGCAACACTGAAGGGCAAGGATCAGCAGAGCCTGCCCCTGTCCGCGGGGGATGCCGTCACGCTGGACCATGAACCCGAGGCCACTCTCGCTGAGGCGCGAGGTCTGCATGCGCTGCTGTTCGACCTGCCCGCATGAGCTGGCCTCCGATGGACTCTGGCCATGAGTGGCCTCTAGACCCACGACGCCTCCCCGCCCACATCACTGTCGGCGGGGAGGCTGCGTTATGGCACGTCCACATGGGAGGACACCTGGCAGGGAACGTGGCTGGGCGACATCTGTCATAGGGAGGCATGATACGATCAAGCGCGAGGCTGGTCGTCATCGCCATCCTCGTGATGCTGACGGAGGACACCCCATGAGCAAGGACACGACCATCACGTCCACTCCACCCGAGACACCCAGATTGCCGGCACCGGATGCACAGCCCCTCACGGCCCACGCCTCCGAGTACAGCGAGGAAGGTTTCTGGCACAAGGTCTCGTCGGTCGCCCGCAAGGCCGGCCAGACAGCACTCAATCCCGCCCTGCGCATGTACTTCGCGGCGCAGGATTCCGATACCCCTGTCTGGGCCAGAACCACCATCTATGGCGCGCTGGGCTACTTCATTTCCCCCATCGATGCCCTGCCGGACTTCACCCCCCTGCTGGGTTACACCGACGACATCACCTTGATGGCGGGCGCGGTGGCCATCGTGGCGGCCCATATCAAGCCGGAACATCGCGCACGCGCGGACAAGGTGCTCAAGCGCTGGTTCGATTGACGGCAGGCGACGCGCCTGGCAGCGCCACCCCCTCGTGACGGCACACGGCCTACTGGCCATGAGTTCTTCGTGATGTACAGGGTGTCAACAGTGTTGAATGCCGTGTAGAGCGCTCGTTTAGCGGGTGACACCGTGCGTGTTACCGTGAAGTCATATCTTCATGCCTACGAGCCCCCCGAAAGCGCAGGATGCCTCCATGACAATGTTGAAATTCGCCACGGCAGGTCTCGCGCTGCTGATGATGGCCGGTTGCGCCTCGCGTGCCGAGATCGATATGCCCATCATTCAGCCGGTGCAGTCTCTGGCCTATGAACACAAGACGTTCTACCCCGACATCTATTACAGCCAGCCTCAGGCCAATCTGTTCTCGGGCGCCGCGACCCAGGCCATGCGCCCACTGGGTAGTGCGAAACTGCCGCGCGCCTCTTCACCGCCCATGAAGAATTTCGACATGCTGCTGCGCGAACAGTTACCCACCACCTCGCTGATCACGCATGATGCCCGCGAGAAGGACTATCGCCTCAAGGTCGAGATTCAGGCCCACGAGAACCGTGGCCCCGTCTACCTCGACTATCTGATGGCAAAGAATCTGCCGATGAATCTGCTTACCTTCGGCATCGCCAATGAAGACTTCGATGTGATTGCCGATTTCGAGGTGGTGTACAGCCTCTATGACAAGGATGATCAACTCCTCTATCGCAAGGATTACACGGTCAAGGACTCCGTACCTCATCAGACCGGCAACTTTGATCTCGGGGATCGCATGCTGATGCCTGCCCGCGACATGATGAAGAAATACCTTCAGCTGACGATGAATGACTTCTTCATCCAGGCCAGCCAACCCTCACTGAGGCACGTCGCGGTCGTTTCTTCACCCGCCGTCTGACGCCTGCCGTCAGCCTCTTGTACAAGAACGCCTCGATCACATGGGTCGAGGCGTTCTTGCATGGCCATGCCATCCATTGGTTCGCTCAGATCATTTCATCCTGGCAAGCGACATCGTCGGGCCAGGCCAGTCGTCTGCAGCCTCATCTCTAGCTGGCCTGAGTACCGCCACCTTCCTCACGGGTGGAGGCCGTCATGTTGCGCGGCTTTCCGCCCCGCAAGCCCAACGGCAGGCGAAGCAATACCTCAGGGCCATTCTGCGCCAGGCTCAGGGTCGTGATCGCCACGAGAATCAGCGCCATCCCTGCCAGCTGCATCATGTCCATGCCTTCTCCCAACACGAACACCCCGAACAAGGTGGCCGTGATCGGTTCTATCATGGCGATGATGGAAGCCACCGACGGCAAGGTATTCTTCAGGCCGATCACATAGCAGTAGAAGGAGAACCCTCCCCCCACCAGGCCGAATATCAGAATCAGCCACAGTTCATCGGCGAAGGGGACCGCCACTGCCTGTGAAAGATTCGTCAACGGCAACATCACCAGACTGCTCACGCCCAACGCGATGGCCAATACCCCAGGGGTGCTGCCATTACGCGTGGCTGACTTGAAGGCAAAGATGAAGATAGCGTATGACACACCCGCCAGAAGTCCGAACAGGACACCCAGGGGAGTCACCTTGCCACTCCCGGATTGCAGCACCCCCGTCAGCAGTACGATGCCGATCATCACGCCGACGATGGAAATCAGCTTCACCGGTGTCGGGCGTTCCACCCGGGCCAGGAATGACGTGATATAGACGAAAATCGGCGCGCTATACATGAGAGTCGCGGCAACGGCGACACCACTCATGCTGACACTCGTGAAATAGAACATGAAGTTGCCGGCGCCCCTACCCCCGCCAGCAGCGACCACCCCAGCAACGCGAGCGGTTTTCTGGCCGGCACCTTGTGGTAGCCCAGCAATACCATCCAGGCCAGCATGCAGATGAACCCGACAAGGGCACGCCAGAAGGAAATGACTTCAGCCTCCCAGCCCCAGGACATCAGCAAGCTGCCAATCCCACCTGTCAGCCCCCATTGAAAAGCGGCCAATACAACCAACACACTACCCAGTTTTGCCATTCATGCACCCTTGTCTCAGGAAAAATCGGGTCTTCGATGATTTATCAGCCGCAATCGCAGCGTAACAAGAGTCCTCAAGACACATAAACCCATCCCTCATTGGTCGTAACCAGAGGCTATGAAACTCCATGAATGCCTAGCTATGGCTTTCATAACCTCATGAAAAACTTCGAATATTCGCGTCTTCAAAATGGTGTTTGACACTGGTATTACCAGTCAACATGACGTCGCCAAGAATGTTTTCCTCGCTTACCTTGATCTGGTGAGCCCTA
>NZ_JBVBEE010000013.1:0-77528 GCF_056493605.1 Cobetia sp. BL01
AATTTTTTATTGTGTTGTGGCAGAATAATTAATGATTTAAGTAGGTAGCGCTCACTAGGCAAGCTCGTTACCGGTGTGGTGGCCCGTAAATTGCTAGGGAAGAGAGAAGTCATACTTCGCTCATCTACCTGACCTTGATGGGGCTCGGGGCGGCGGTAGCGTGCTCATTCATAATTTATAGGCAAAATTCATGTGTAAAACATTCCTTGTGACCGGCGGTGCCGGCTTCATCGGCTCCGCGGTTGTCCGTGAACTGATTCGCTCCACACAACATACTGTCATCAACCTCGATGCGCTGACCTACGCCGGTAACCTCGAATCTTTGGAGGAGATTGCGGATTCTGAGCGCTATCACTTCGTACAGGCCGATATCTGCGATGGCGAAAAGATGAAGGCTGTCTTCGCAGAATTCCAGCCGGATATCGTGATGCACCTGGCGGCCGAGAGCCACGTGGATCGCTCCATTGATGGCCCGGCGGATTTCATCGAGACCAATATCGTTGGCACCTATCAGCTGTTGGAAGCGGCGCGTCAATATTGGAAGAGCTTGAAGGAGTCTGATGCCGAGAAGGCCGCTGGCTTCCGTTTCCACCACATCTCCACCGATGAGGTGTATGGCGATCTGGAAGGGCCAGAAGATCTCTTCACCGAGATGACCCCGTATGCGCCGAGTTCACCGTACTCTGCGAGCAAGGCAAGTTCGGATCATCTTGTGCGTGCCTGGCAGCGTACCTATGGCTTGCCGACGTTGGTGACCAACTGCTCCAACAATTATGGGCCGTACCACTTCCCCGAGAAACTCATCCCGCTGATGATCCTGAATGCTCTGGCGGGCAAGGCGCTGCCGGTGTATGGCGATGGCAAGCAGGTACGTGACTGGCTGTACGTGGAAGATCATGCCCGTGCGCTGATCAAGGTCGCTACCGAAGGGGAAATCGCCGAGACGTATAACATCGGCGGCCATAACGAGAAGCAGAACATCGAAGTCGTCAAGACACTGTGTGCACTGCTGGAAGAGCTGGTACCCGAGAAGCCCGCTGGCATTGCCAAGTACGAGGACCTCATCAGCTACGTGACGGATCGCCCCGGTCACGATGTGCGCTATGCCATCGATGCCGCCAAGATCGAACGCGAGCTGGGCTGGGTGCCACAGGAAACCTTCGAGACAGGCCTGCGCAAGACGGTCGAGTGGTATCTGGCCAATGAGAGTTGGTGGCAGCGCGTGCAGGATGGCAGCTACCGTGGTGAACGTCTGGGTACCGGGAGCTGATGATGACGACTTCCGATCGCTTTGGTCGCATTCTGATTCTGGGTGGCAATGGCCAGGTCGGCTTTGAATTACAACGCAGCTTCGCTCCCTTCGGTGAGGTGCATGCACCGCGCCGCAGCGACGTCGATGCCAGTGATCTTGACGCTGTCGCCGCACTGATTGACACCTGGCAGCCCCAGTTGATCCTCAATGCGGCGGCCTGGACGGCTGTCGACAAGGCAGAAGAGGAGCGCGAGGGCGCCATGCGTCTCAATGCCGAGCTGCCGGCGTTGCTGGCAGAAAAGGCCAGCGCGCTGGGCGCGACACTGGTGCATTACTCCTCGGACTATGTCTATCCCGGTGATGGTGACCAGGCCTGGCGCGAAGATAGCCCGACGGCGCCGCTGTCAGTCTATGGGGAAAGCAAGCTGGCAGGCGATGAGGCGGTACTGGCGAGTGATTGCCGTCATCTAGTATTCCGTACCAGTTGGGTCTATGCCGCACGCGGCAACAACTTCATGAAGACGATGCTCAAGCTGGGGAGCGAGCGTGGCAGCCTCAACATCGTCAATGACCAGGTCGGCGCACCGACACCGGCGCGTCTGATCGCGCAGCTCACCTGTGAGGCACTGCGTCAGCAGATAGCCAGTGGCCTGTATCACCTGGCCCCGCAGGGCACCACCAGCTGGCATGGTTTCGCCCAGTCCATCTTCCGTCAGGCCATTGAGCAGGGCGAAACCCTGGCGATCGACCCACAGACACTTGGCGGCATCCCGACGGCAGAGTACCCGACGCCTGCGACACGCCCTCTGAATTCGCGGCTTGCACTTGAAAAACTGGAGTCAGCTCTCGGCATCGTACTGCCTGACTGGCAGTCTCAACTAGCGCTGACGCTTCAGGAACATCTGGATCGCTGAGGCCGGAGTGTCTGTAACATTGCTGGATCATTCTCAGCGTGTGGCAATCCGCGGCACTTGATCTTCTCTAAATAGAACGCTACACGTCGCTACGACAAGGAATTTTGATATGGCGCGCAAGGGCATCATTCTCGCCGGCGGTTCCGGTACACGACTGCATCCGATAACTCGCGGTGTTTCCAAGCAACTATTGCCGATCTATGACAAGCCGATGATCTTTTATCCGGTCTCTGTCCTGATGCTGGCCGGTATCCGCGAGATCCTGGTCATCTCCACTCCGGAAGACCTGCCGCAATATGAAAAGCTGCTGGGCAATGGTGAGCAGTACGGCGTGCGCTTCGAATATGCTGTGCAGCCGAGCCCGGATGGCCTGGCGCAGGCCTTCATCATCGGTGAGGAATTCATCGGTGATGATTCCGTCTGCCTAGTGCTGGGTGACAACATCTTCCACGGTCAGCACTTTTCTGATCAGTTGAAGCGTGCGGCGGACCAGCCGGGCGGCGCCACGGTCTTCGGCTATCTGGTGCAGGACCCAGAGCGCTTCGGTGTCGTGGAGTTCAATGAGTCCGGCAAGGCGATGTCCATCGAGGAGAAGCCGCTGAAGCCCAAGTCACCGTATGCCGTGACTGGCCTCTACTTCTACGACAATGATGTGGTCGAGATTGCCAAGACCGTCAAGCCGTCCGAGCGTGGCGAGCTAGAAATCACCAGCATCAACAATGCTTACCTAGAACGTGGTGACCTGCGTGTCGAGCGCCTGGGCCGTGGCTTCGCCTGGCTGGATACCGGCACCCATGACAGCCTGTTGGAAGCTGGCCAGTACGTGCAGACCATCGAGCACCGCCAGGGCTTGAAGGTGGCGTGCCTGGAAGAGATTTCATGGGCCAATGGCTGGATCACCGACGAGCAGCTTGAGGAGCAGGGCACGGCACTCAAGAAGACCGGCTACGGCCAGTACCTGCTTAAGCGTCTGGATGACAAGCTCCGCGGCAATCAGTGATACGGCGATCGATGACACAGCCTCAATGACATGCCCTGCAATGACATGTCCTGCAATGAAAGTCCATGATGAGCTGTGTCATGCCTTTGGTACGAATTGGCTAAAGGCAATGCTAATGTAGCCAAGCTCCCGCAGTCGTCCCGACCATGACGACGGCTGCGGGAATTTTTATAGCAGGCGGCGATGTGTTTCTTGGAGAGCAGCGAGGTGATGGTATGGACCATTTTCTTCATCGCTGTGTTTTGCGAGGCAACCCTGACAGTGATGATGCTGCCCTACTGAAGTGGACCCCATCCTTTGGACCACCTGACGGGTCGTCTAAGCTCGGATCAGGTCATCATCGGCGTCAGGCCGCCTGGGTCAGTGGTTGAGAGAAGTACACTTCATCAGGTATAGCATCGTCCAGCCCTTGGTGGGGCCGCTCCGTGTTGTACCAAGCGAAGTAACACTTCAGATCCCTTCGCAAGTGGGCGCCACTCTCGAAAGCCTTCAGGTAAACGCACTCGTACTTCACGCTGCGCCAGAGTCGTTCCACGAAAATGTTGTCCTGATAGCATCCCTTGCCATCCATGCTTATCCGGACATCATGGGCTTCCAGCACTTCGGTGAACGCCTGGCTGGTAAACTGACAGCCTTGATCTGTATTGAATATCTCGGGCTTTCCATAGCGCGCCAAGGCTTCCTCCAAAGCATCGATACAGAAGTCCGTATCCAGGGTGTTGGAGACCCGCCAGGCCAGCACGCGACGGCTGTGCCAGTCCATGATGGCCACCAGGTACATGAACCCGCGCGCCAAGGGAATGTATGTGATATCGGTCGCCCACACTTGATTGGGGCGGTCGATGACCCGCCCCCGCAGCAAGTAAGGATAGATCCGATGCCCCACGCCCGGCCGGCTGGTGCATGGCTTTGGATAAATAGCCTGTAGGCCCATCTCGCGCATCAATCGCTGAACGCGCTTGCGGTTCACCGCGTATCCCTGGCGATTGAGATGGGCTGACATCCGTCGTGAGCCATAGACCGGTGTGCGCAGATGCTCCGCGTCGATCAGACGCATTAACTCCAGGTCATAGGCCCCTAGCGCCTTGCGCTGATAGTACATTGAGGAGCGACTGATACCGAGTAGCTGGCACTGACGCCGGAGGCTGATGTCGGGCGCCTGCGGCTCGACCAGTGCCACGCGCTGGGCCCGGCTCAACGACCGAGCCCGCGTGACAAAAAATCCCGTTCCACCGTCAGCTTGCCGATCTCGCGGTAGAGCGTATCGATCTCCTCCTGGGTCTTCTGAGCGGTTTTACCGGAACTCTTGCTCTCGAAGACGCCGGTGGCATTGTCCAGCAGTTCGCGTTTCCACTGACTCACCATGGTGGGGTGGATCTCGAAGCGGGCCGCGATCTCCGACGTGGTCTGCTCTCCCTTGAGGGCGGCGAGGGCTACCTTGGCTTTGAACTCACTGCTGTACTGTCGACGTTTCCTGCTCATGATCAAGCTCTCCTGGTCGGTCTGATCAGAGCTTAGCGCCTGGTCCGAATTCCGGGGACCACTTCACTACACAAGGCCGCTTGGCAAGATGAGGTTTGGTGAAAGATGGTTGACGAGCAAAGAGATTGAGACATCTTGCTGCCAACGTTATTTCTCCCCCGACACGGAGCAATTCTTGCATGAATTTTGAAAAACTCTCCATCCCGGATGTTGTGCTGCTGACCCCGCAAAAATTCGGTGACGAGCGCGGCTTCTTCATGGAGACCTTTCGCCAGAGCGAATTCGTCGAACACTGTGGTGATTACACCTTCGTGCAGGACAACCACAGCAAATCCCGTCAGGGTATTCTGCGTGGCCTTCACTACCAGCTGAACCAGCCCCAGGGCAAGCTGGTGCGTGTCACCCAGGGGGAAGTCTTCGATGTGGCCGTGGACATGCGCAAGAGCAGCCCGACGTTCGGTCAGTGGGTCGGCGCCCATCTGAGCGAAGACAACCAGCAGATGCTGTGGGTGCCGCCTGGATTCGCCCATGGCTTCTATGTCATCACCGAATCCGCGGAATTCCAGTACAAGTGCACGGATTATTATGCCCCGGGGGATGAGTACTCACTGAAATGGAATGACGCCAGCGTCGGGGTCGAATGGCCGTTGGTGAATGGCGAAGTGCCGCTGCTCTCTGGCAAGGATGAAGCTGGTGAATCTTTCGAGTCAGCCGCTGTTTTTGAATGACATGAACAGCATTATGCCAGTCAGAAAAATCTCCAGCTCGTAAGCTAATGGATTGGTGAAAAGATGAAGAATACGCGTCAGGCACTCAGGGAATTCGGTGCCAGTTTCATGGGGCCTGCCTTCCTGGTGTATGCAAAGGCAGTGGAAGCGCAAGGTGCGGGACGTGTACCGGTATGTCTGGCCCGTGAGGGCTGGTGCTTCGAGCGTCTTCTGACGCAGCTGCAGGCACGCAACCTGGTGACATTTGAGCACTCACCACGGTATCTCAAGGTCTCTCGTACGTTGCTGTTCCGGGCCAATCTCGGGGAAGCCTTCCTCTGGCCCCTGGCGCTTGGCAATGATTTTGAAGGCGGCATGCTGGACCTGATGCGCAAGCGTTTCGGCTTGCAGATGCATGAGTCCTTCAGCGTACTGCCAGTCGAACTGCTGCAGATGCACGTCAAGCTCCCTGAGCAGCAGGAAGATGTCGTCACATGGCTGACACCGCATCTCGAGAGATTGAAGACGTTGGTCGCACCGACACGACAGGGCGTGATGGCCTATCTGACGGCGCTGGGTCTGACTGAAGGGGCTGCGCCGGTCATGCTGGATCTGGGTTACTCCGGCACGATCCAGAAGCTACTGACCCGCATGCTCCAGCGCGAGACCTTCGGTCTCTACTATGTGGCGACCAAGCCTGGCAAGTCCTTGCAGGGCGGGACGACAGCCAATCTCGCCGGTGTCTTCCGGGAAGGCGTCAGCTGGGGCGAGGGTTATCAGATGCTGGATCGCTCGTTGCTGTTCGAATCGTTGATGACGGCGCCGCATGGACAGGTGGTGGATGTCCG
Source organism: Cobetia sp. BL01 (assembly GCF_056493605.1). Classification (NCBI taxonomy): domain Bacteria; kingdom Pseudomonadati; phylum Pseudomonadota; class Gammaproteobacteria; order Oceanospirillales; family Halomonadaceae; genus Cobetia; species Cobetia sp. BL01. Next base: position 6,204 of record NZ_JBVBEE010000013.1, read on the forward strand.
TCAGGACAGCGATGGTGGCTTCGAATTCTGCTATGGCCGCCAAGCGGCGACACAGCGTCACTTCCAGGACATGCAGGAAGTCTTCGATGGCGCCATCGAGCAGGTGGCTGAGTGGTTGGCTGCGGGGGTCAGCTTCACGCCGGAGGAGGTCGAGCAGATGTATGAAAACTTCGCGACACGACAGGGCGCCATTCCGCAATGCGCGTGGCACCTGTTCTTCGTCGACGATGACTTTTCGGGCAATGGCATCTTGAACCCGTTGGTCCTTTTCAACATCTGATCGAGAGCTTTTATGAAACTCTTCAATGTCTTTTCCAAACGCAACTCCGTGTCGCTTTCAAAGGCGCAACTGAGTGAATTCGAGCAAGCCGAAGCCTTGGGCCTGTTCGATGCCAGCTGGTATCAGCAGCGTTATGGCCAAAAATTCTCCTCGCCGGCACATGCCTTCAAGGACTATCTCCACAAGTCACGCTTCGCGCCGATTCACCCTTCACCGGCATTCGATGGGGAAAGCTACCATCGGATGTACATGGATGTGTTCTATGACCAACAGAGCCCGCTGTTCCATTATCTGAAAAATGGCAAGCAGGAGGGGCGCCAGCATGTGCCCCTGACGCCGCGTTGGGTGCCTCAGACGCGCATGCCTCTGGATACCACGCTCACCGAGACGGCCAGCCAGTTGAAGATGGCGGTGTGTCTGCACGTCTTCTATGAGGATTTCATCGAGCGTTTCGCCCAGGCACTGGATGATATGCCCATCCAGGTGGATGTGTTGCTGACTCTTGCCAAGGGCGTGAACGAAGCACATGCACGCAAGATGTTCGAGAAGCATGCGTGCGTCAAGCGGGTAGAAATTCGGCATGTGCCCAATCGTGGGCGCAACTTCGGCCCCTTGCTGGTCGAGTTTGGCGATGTATTGCAGCAGTACGACCTGTTCTGCCACCTGCATTCCAAGAAGTCTCTGTATTCCGGTCGTGAGCAGACTCAGTGGGCCGATTACCTCACTGAATTCCTGCTGAGTGACAAATCCGTCGTCAAGCGTGCCCTCAATGCCTTCGCTCAGGACGAGACACTCGGTGTCTATTACCCGACGACATTCTGGATGATGCCTAGCTGGGTGAATCACCAGACCATGAACAAGGCTTTCATGCGGGAATGGCAGCAGGCGCTGGATATCGAGCACGTCAGCGACTTCCTGAGCTATCCCGCGGGTGGCATGTTCTGGGCCCGCCCGCAGGCGCTTGAGGGCATCATCGGCAAGGGCTGGAAGTATGAAGATTTCCCCGAGGAACCCCTGCCCAACGATGGCTCCAAGCTGCATGCGCTGGAACGTATTCTCGGCGCTCAGGCCGAGAGTCTCGGGTATCGGCAGTTCTTCTATTACCCGTCCGGTGGGGAGTTCACGGTAGACCAGAGTTACATAACCGCGAGTTATCACGGCTCCATCGAGCAGCACATGCCGGCCATCCAGGCGCATCAGATCATCAGCTTCGATGTCTTTGATACGCTGGTGCGTCGCGAGTTCACCGTGCCGGACTATGCCAAGCTCAAGCTGGGCAAGTGGCTGGTGGGTCAGGGGATCGCCACCTCTGCCCATGATTTCGTGAAGACGCGCAATGAGGCTGAATTCACGCTTCGCAAGCGTGCCAGCTTCCAGGGCGATATTAGCATCGACGCCATTTATGACGAACTGGCAGATGTGTACAAGGTCACCAAGGGTGTCGCGCAGGGATGGATGAAGCGTGAATTCGAGCTGGATCTCGCGATGATCCAGCCCAAGGACGAGATGGTGGAACTATTCAATCATCTCGGGTCTACAGGTTATGTACTGTGGGTCATCTCTGATACCTACTATACGCGTGACCAGGTGGGCCTGATGCTGCGCAAGGCCGGTATCTCGGCGGCATATCGTCTGATGGTGTCCAGCGAGGAAGGCAAGCGCAAGGACAGTGGCACCATGTGGGCGATGGTCAAGGAGGACCTGGCTCGTGAGGAGGGACGGCGCCATCTGCATATCGGTGACAATGTCGTGGCCGATGCACAGCGCCCAGGCGACATGGGCTTGGCGACCTTCCATATTCTTCATCCGATGGACAAGTGGCGCGCCCTCGGAATGCCGGACGTCCTGAGGGGCGATGAGGCACTTGATGAAGCCCAGATTCTGAAATGGGGCACTCTGGTAAGCCAGATCGGCCGTAACCCGTTTATTGGTGAATGAAAATGCAAAATTTGATCCTACACATGGGCCCTCATAAAACAGGGTCGACTTATTTACAGAAATGTTTTCATGAGAAATCTCAGGTATTAAGTCAGTCAAATATCATTTATCCTAAAAATTACTATCTCTTTTATGGGCATCATTATTTGTTGAACGCATTAAATGGCCAAGATGATGTTGAGGACGTAAAAAGCACGCTTTTAAAAAATGCTGTTGAATATAAAAATGTGTTACTTTCAAGCGAAAACTTTATATCTTTAAGCAAGTATGGCCTTGAAAAGCTGCTTAAAATATCCGAAGGAATGAAGGTGACGCTTATATATTATATTAGGCGTCCTTCCCTAAGGCTATTATCGCGCTGGCAAGAAGAAATAAAACACGGAGGCTTGGATTCAGTAGATAGCTATTTTACAGCACACCTATTCAAGCCAATGCAAAGCCCAGAAGTCAATAACTTTAAACATATAAATTTAGCTTTGAGTATATTTGGTAGGGAAGCTGTAAAAATTATTGACTATGATACTGCTAATGATTCAAATGAAATGCTTAGGACTTTTTTTAAAGCACTTGATCTTGAGCCTGTAATTAAAGACGAAGTGCAAGTTATAAATAAAATGGTTGACCTCTCTGAAATTGAAGTCATCAGATACCTTAATCATCGTGCGAAGAGTGAGAACATTCTCTTTGGTAGTAATGTTAGAGAAATTTATTTTCGTAACAGGGATGAGAATATTCGACTAATTGAAAATATTGTCTCGAAAGTTAAAGAGTACAATAGGAGTATTGAGCTTGGGGATACAGGATTCGACAAGAACGTATATAATATTATGACTGGGCAGCATGCTGACTTGTTGGTTAATGAACCAAGCAATCCTAAACGAGTATCCAAAGAGGTACCATCTACCAATTGGCTACTGAACCCTCAGATAGTAAACGATGTAGAAAAATTGTCTAATATTATACTGTCACCATTAAGGGGGAAGAAGTGAGTTCACTCTATTTGCATGTTGGTCATGGCAAAACAGGCTCTAGTTATCTGCAGTCTATATTAGCTGGATCTCAGGAGAATTTTAAGCGATTAGATATAGTGTATCCATTAAATAATGGTGCTTCTAGAGCAATGCAGGGCAAAGTAACATCGGGTAATGGAAATCTGTTGTCGCATTATGATTTCTCTAACAATCACAATAAAAATTCTAGGTTTTTGTTTAGTAGTGAGGTTCTTTTTCATGATTTCATCTCAAGTAAAGGCAACGATCTTGTTAAGAAAATTAATAATCTGAAGTTCTCTGAGGTTGAAATATTATTATTCATTAGAGATCCGTTTGACCATGCTTCTTCTAGCTATCAACAAAGCATCAAAAGGGGGGGGAGTACTAAGACTATCAATGAGTTTTTGGAAAGCTATTCTCACCCAGCTTTAGTTAAACAGTTTATAAAACAGTCGCGAAATATAAATAATTGCAAACTTACTATAAAAAATTATAGTAGATGCAAAGACGATATAGACCATGTTTTGTGCGATTGGATGGAAGTTAGTACTAAGAGCTTAGTTTATCCTGAGAATAAAAAAGTCAATCGTTCACTGACAAAATCTGAATTATACCTTCAGAGAGAATTCAATAAATATTTAGGTGCGTCAGGTGATCTGATCTCTGATCCATTGTGCGATGAATTACCTAATATTGAGTCAGATAAGTTCTTTGGGACTCAAGCCATGCAAGCTAGAGTTATCGATAGGTTGTCTGAGGATATAATATTTGTCAACGATTCAGTTCATAGCCACAAAGATAAATATTCAGTTTATGTTGACGAAGACTCATTAGACTTTTCTGAATACAGTCATTTCAATAATGCACAACTTTCGGTTGTCAGCAAAGCATTATCTCATAAAATCATCAGGTTTGATCCTCGACCATTGACAGATATGGAGCATAAAAAATTTGCTAAATCTATCAAAAATAAACTTTCTGTTGACCCAGCTAATGTTTTGCGTGATATTGCATTATCTTTAGAAAGCATTAATAAATTAGAAATGGCTAATTTTTTTATGGCGGAAGCGAGTCGTATAAGACCTACTGGCAAGTTAATAAAGCAAAAGCTAACTGATTATCGTAATAAAATTGATGAAGGTGTTAAATGAAAACAAGAATCTGTGCAATAGCTAAAGATGAAGGGGCTTATATAGCTGACTGGATATTTCATCATATTTATTTTGGTTTTGATGAGCTGCATATTTACTTAAATAGGACAACAGATTTATCTGAAAAAATCTTACGTTCTATAATGTGCTCTTATCCTAAAGTAACTTATGAGAAACTGGATTGGATCGATAACTGTCCTCCTGAAATGAGAAAACGTTTACAAGTCTTGGCATATGGAAAAGATTTGGAAGCAGCAAAATCTAATGATATTGATTGGTGGATGTGTTTAGACATCGATGAATTTTGGGTCCCGAGGGATTTCAAAACAACAATTAAAAACTATGTGCGATTGCTTCCTTTAGATCGGCCAATATGTTTTTTATGGCATAATGTACTTGGTGAGCCTGTGTCTTTTAAGCCGCTATCGCCTGATTCAAGCTATATTATTACGCCACAAATTAAAACAATAACCCCAATAAAATCCGTTGATATAGAGTTTGTGCGTATTCATAAACCTAAATACTCAAAAAACGTTTCGCCCATAAATGCTGATGGTCATACTATGAAGTTTAGTGAAGCTGTAGACCAGAGAGCAGATCCTTCAATGAGATCAGTTTGTGGCGCATATATAGCTCACCAAATGTACCGATCTGAAGCAGAATATTTAGCTACTACGATTCGTGGTAGGCCTAGTGAAAAAAAGACCTTAAAGACAAATCGCCCGGGGTACAAGGCTAAAGATTACGATTCGAATCATGATTCATTTGCATGGCCAAAGTTATCATATGATTCTTACGTGAACGCAAAGAATGATTTTTATCGGAATATTGGTATTGATGAGATTGTTTCGATTGAGAAGAACAATGTGCAATTAAATAGTAGGAGAGTTATAGATGTCGTTAAGAGAGTTTTAGATGACGAGAATAAAGATAATATATTGAAAGCGTTGTCGGGTACACAGCTTTACACTAAAGTAGAGAAGCTGATTGAGAGACTATGATAGCTAATTCCAGTATAAGCTCTTAGTATAGTAATCTGGTTCATCATCCCCCCCCGCTGGATACTATGGGTTTTGAGATGAATATACGGCCTCGGTAATGCTTTAACTTAAATGGCCTATCGAGTGATAAATAAGCTATTTTAAAGCACAATGAAGTCCTCTTTTTACTCAATAGAGCGGGGGGCATAGAGCCTGAATTAACCTTTTTGAGATAGTATTGAGATTCAATGGTTTTAAATAATATTAGTTTTGGTGTGATGATGGTAATATTACTAAATATTTATTTGGGCGTTTAGTTTATAACCCCTGTAGCGTGTTATATTTATTTTGAGCCTAATGATGCATATTATCAAAAATTTAATGGTAAAAAATCGTGTATACTTTAGCCGTAATGCTGGGGATATGAGAATTTTCCTGCATATTGGTTCACCGAAGGCTGGGTCATCCGCCTTGCAGAGCTTCATGTTGAGTTCGCGCAAGGTACTCGAGAAACATGGCTTCTATTACCCGGAACACGGCATCGACAAGAATGGGGTATCCGGGGGGCATGGGCAATTGGGCGGCGCCCTGCGCGAGGGAGATCTCGAGGGCGCTAAGGCGTTGCTGGACAAGTGGCTGGCTCACGCACACAAGAAGGGCTTGAAGCTAGTGCTTTCCTCGGAGTCTTTCTTCAACCAGGCCCAGGCGCTTCATACCTTGTTGCATAAGCATGCCCAGCTGACCCCGGATGACATTCGTGTCGTTGCTTTCGTGCGTGCGCCGATCGATTACCTGATGGGCAATCACAATCAGGGCATCAAGCGTCATGGTGAAACGTGGCGTCTGTCCAATCATCTGGCACCCGTGATGCGCAACGGTAAACCCAGACTTGTGGGGATGCCATTGCTCCAGTGGGCAGATGCTTTCGGTGATGATAACTGCCGCTTCTTGACTTACCAGAAGCCGGGCGCAGATCAGCCTCAGATTGAGGCAGTATTTCTTGAAGAACTTGGTATGCCAGCTTCTGAGTTTGCGCCATTGCTTCCAGAGCGCAAGATTACCAACCGCAGTTATGTACGTTCTGCGCTTGAGCTCAAGCGCATCCTGAATACGGTACTGGGCAAGTTGCCGCCCGAGATTGGGCATGAAATCGACTGGGCCTTGCAGGGTTACTCTGACCTACATCCTGAGGAAGGTTCGCTGGGAAGTCAGGACATCCCCGAACCGTTGTATAAAGAGATCAATGATATGTTCCTAGCTGCAATGGAACCTGTCATGCAGCGCTTCCCATCATTGGACCGAGATATACTTTTTCCTCCTCGGGGAAAGAAAAGAGCGCGTACGTCTGAATTATGCAGCCCTTATCGTCCCTTGGTATACCTTGAGGCGCAATGTCCCAAGGAGTTGGACGCTATCAAGAAGGAAGCTTATTCACAATATGAGAGTGGCCGTCAAGGCTATGCCTTCCTGAAACTTCTGGACCTCTTGGGCCTTGATTTTGAGGAACCAACTGCCCCGATAAGTTTGAATGCGCGCGCGCGTGGCATTATCGCCAGTAGCAAAATGAAAGAAGCCGACCGCCTTCGAGAACTGGGCGCTTATTTTGAACAACAGGGCTTGCTGGATGATGCATTGCTGCTGCTTCAAAAGGCACTGGAGATCCGACCCGGGGGAGAAGGCATCAAGAGGATGCAACGACGTATCACAGATAAGAAATCGGTCTTGAGGCAGGTAAATTTTTACAATACTTCCTGTGATGATATCACTGCACACTGAAGTCCCCTCATCAGATGATGATGCAGTCTTTGACTTTGCCCAATGTAGAGGGGAGAGTTATGCTGTATGGTCGCCCGACTTCAATTGCCTCTGTCATCTTTTACCTTTAATGGAAGAAAGTTTTGCTGACACCACCGTTTCTTGAGGGATCACAGCTCCAGTCCTCCGCTGCTAGAGCCCCTACCTTTCTTTCACTATCTCTGCATATTCGCGTACCGCGTTATCTGCGAATAGTCAGTGATCTAGTACCTCTTGATAATGGAGAGTGGCGTACACTTTCCAACACATCCGCTTTTCTCTGGGAAGGGCCTCAGCCGTTGCCTGGCTGGAACATGGTCGAGATAGATATGGAGCGCTCCGTTACAGGGGCTGCGGCGATCATCACTTTCGAAACGGACAATCGAATTCATACGGTGGAGCTGCCGTTGAGAGCGGGCAAGATTACGCGTCGCATGCTGCGTGTCCCTCGTGGTGTGCATCGTATTACGTTATGTCCCATCAATAGTCATGGCACGTTCCGTCTCAAACATTTCAGACTGGTATGGCTGACACCACGCTTTGCCAAAGACCGATTAATACAGCGATTATCCGCTAATCATCGTGTCTGTAGAGGATTGGGGAAGAAAGAAATATTAATGTTACTCGATCATGAAGCTCACATACAGCGACTAACATGGAAAGAAATAGCGCTAGATTATTATGATTCGACATTTTTGCATTTCAATCCCTGCAATATAACTGATTACGCTAAGTGGATTGGTATGGTCGAATCACTGGGCCAAGGCCTCGTGAATGCGAAGGTGGCCGATCGTATCGCGCCGGAGATCACCTCCGACATGGTGTTCAGCCTTGGAATGATCGTCGAGGAAGATACCGGCCGGGATGCCTTTGGCGATAGCCTGACAAGCCTGATCGCGCAGACTCATCCACGTTGGCAGTTGGTGGTGTCTGCCTCGGACAGGGCTCTGAAGAAGCACGATTGGTTGGCTGCCAGGTGCGCGAGTGATGAGCGAATCACGTTGTTGGCAGAGCCCGAGCGAGCCACTGGACGCTTCACGGATCCGCTTGCGGCTATCAGCAGTACAGCAGTAGGTGATTGGGTCGGGGTGATGACGACGGGGGCCACCCTGTCTGCTGATGCGCTGACGTGCTTTGCGCGGCTGATGAAGGAAAAACCGCAGGCCGGTTTCTTGTATTGCGATGAAGACCGCATCGATGACGACGGACATCGTCACTCACCGAACTTCAAGCCTGGCTGGAACCCGGATCTGCTGCTTTCCACACCGTATCTCGGGCATCTGGGGCTGTGGTCTCGTGAGCAGTGGCAAGCCTGTCGGGACTCTCTCGAGGTAGAGGATAACCTGATGGCCACGGCTACTGATCTCATCCATCAGTTGGCGCTGGAGATGATCGAGTCGACCCGTAAGAGCCACCAGTCCCTGATATGGCGCGTACCTCAGGTACTGGTGCATGTTCCCGACGATCATCTTTCTTTTACAGTGACCGACAAAGGAAGCTGGGGGGCACGGCATCTGGCGCGTGTGAGCGACTACCTTGCACGCCATGATGTCGCGGCTGCCGCTGAACCTGGCAAGGTGCTGGTAGAGGCCAATGACGGGACCGGAGAGAACGTCCGCGTGAGATGGCAATTGCCGGAATCACAACCCTTGGTATCGTTGCTGGTCCCCACCCGGGACGGGGTAGAGATTCTCAAGCCGTGTGTCGATGCCATCCTTGCGCATACCGAGTATCAGCATTTCGAGTTGTTGATTCTCGACAATCAAAGCACTTGTCCGCAGACACTTGACTATATGCGCGAAGTTGCCGCACGTGACGAGCGCGTACGAGTACTGCACTGGGACGAGCCTTTCAATTATTCAGCGATCAACAATTTCGGTGCCCGCGAGGCACGTGGCGATATCATCGGGTTGGTCAACAATGATATCGAGCCGATGAACGGTGAATGGCTGACGGAAATGGTGTCGCAGGTCTGTCGTCCTGACATCGGATGTGTCGGCGCCAAGCTTTATTATCCCAATGGCACGATTCAGCATGCTGGCGTGATCCTGGGTCTTGGAAGCATTGCCGGACATGCCCACCGCTTCTTCAACCGTGATGAAGATGGTTTTCAGGGACGACTGAAATCTACCCAGAATCTGTCCGCAGTTACCGCAGCCTGTCTGCTGTTGAGACGTTCGGTCTTTGATGAGGTCAACGGCCTCAATGAAGAAAAGCTCGCCGTGGCGTACAACGATGTAGACCTATGTCTCAAGGTGCGAGAAGCGGGATACCGAAATCTGTGGACGCCCTATGCAGAGCTGTATCATCACGAATCCATCTCGAGGGGGGCTGATGATACGCCGAAGAAGCGAGCACGCTGGCTCTCTGAATGTGAGTACATGCGCACTACCTGGGCAGAGCAGCTGGATAATGATCCGGCCTACAACCCCAACCTGACTCTCGTCCACGAAGACTTTTCGTTACGCTGAGCAGGATGCCGTCCCGTCATGCCTGTAGCTGCCTATTGAAGATCGACTCGCAAGGAACGCCATGTCCCGTTCACGATTTCTGCTCAAGGCTCCCATGTGGGGTCTTGCGCTATTCACCGGTGCCAAGTCCTTCATCGCCAATCCGCTGATCGGGAGTGAGCGTCTGAATCGCCGCGGGTTGCACGTCTGGCGGGTGAAGGCGGCGTCTCGGATCATGCGCTGGCGCATGGCCATGTTGAGTCGAGGCGTACCGACAGCGGAGCGTGAGGCCTATCTGCGTGATGGCTACCTGCTCAAGCAGAACTTCCTGTCGCCAGAGCTGTTCGCGCGGCTCAAGGCAGAGCTTGAAACCGTGCATGATCACGGTCCCGGTGAGGTACGTGAGTGTTGTCAGGGTGATACCCGCACGCATCGTGTATTGCTGGACCCGGAGACCCTGAGCGAGCTGCCGGTGGCTAAGCAAGTGCTGGCTGACCCACAGCTCAAGCGTCTGCTGCGTTTCTGCGCCGGCCATCGCCGCCTGCCCATCGTGCATCTCGAGAAGGTGTTCAATGGCGCACGCGAGAGTGTTGAGGCCGACCCGCAGAAGTCCCTGCATGTGGATACCTTCCAGCCGACCATGAAGTTCTGGCTTTACCTGGAGGAGGTGAGCGAGCGCAACGGACCTATCATGTTCGTGCCCCAGTCCACGCAGTTGAACAAGGGCCGACTGGATTGGGAATATCACATGAGCCTGACGGCGCGTGAGCATGCCAATCGCTATACCCAGCGAGGGTCCTTCCGGGTCGAGGAAGGCGCACTGGCTCGCTTCGGTCTCAATGCGCCCACGCTGTTCAAGGTGCCTGCCAACACGCTGTTGATCGCGGATACCTTCGGCATGCATGGCCGTGGCCCTGCCGAGGCGGGCAGTTCGCGTCTGGCGCTGTGGGGAATGAGTCGCACGACACCCTTCCTGCCGTTGCCGGGGCTGGGCGGCGAATGGCTCAATCGCCTGCAGTATCGTGTGCTCAAGGCGGAGCGGGCGCGTGATGACAAGCGTGCCGCAGCGCGTGGTGTCGAGTCTTCCTGGCATGTCGTGACACGTGACTCTTTGCGTGCGCAGGACCCGTCCTGATGTCGGCTGAAGCTTCACCCTTGGCAAGTGTGCGGTGGGTCGTTCTCAGCGATGGTGCTCGACCCACCGAAGATATCTACTTTCTTGAGTCGGCCGCACCTGCTCTTCGCCAGCAGGGGGCCATCGTCGAGCGTTTCGATACACGCCGCTACCACCTGCCGACGCGATGGGCATTGCGGCGCCTGGCGGGCGCCAATCTGCTGATCGTGCGCTCTCTGGGCGAGCGCTGGGTGCGTCTGCTCGAACGTCATCATGAGCGCATCGGGCGTATCGTCTATCTGATCGACGATGATCTTGGCGCCGTGACCCGTACCGATGGATTGCCCACCGCCTATGTCGCGCGTCTGAGCGGTCTGGCGATGCGTCAGCCCGCACTGCTTGCGCTCGCGGATGAGGTAGTGGCCTGTTGTGAGGCGCTGGTGGCCCAGCTTGGGCGAGAGCATGCCAATGTCTCGCTGCTGACACCGCCAATGCTGACGCCAGAAACTGAGCTGGCCGATTTCACTCAGTCTGACTGGACCATCGGCTACCACGGTACCCGTGCGCATCGTGATGACATCGCGCATCTGGCGCCAGCACTCACGCCAGTGATGGCCTCACATTCCCAGGCACGCCTCGAGATCATGATGGGGCGGCACGTGCCTGAATCATTTTGCGGTATCGCGCGGCTGGAGACCCCGGAGGCGCTGCCCTGGAAGGCTTTTCAACAGTATCAGGCGACACGCCGCATCCAGATCGGGCTCGCACCGCTTCTGGAGACGCCGTTCAATCAAGGCAAGTCGTGGATCAAGTTTCTCGATATCACCGCGATGGGCGGTGTCGGTATCTATAGTCGTCGGGCGCCGTATGACCGGATCGTCGAGCATGGCGTCGATGGGCTTTTGGTGGGGGACGACCCCAGCGAGTGGCGGGCAGCGCTGGAGCAATTGCTGGCTGACCCAGCCGCCACGCAGGTCATGGCAGAGCGGGCATTGCAGAAAGCCCGAGATATTGGCGCTGTAGAGGCGTGTACGAACTTCTGGCGTTCACGCTGACTTCAGCGAGATGATCCCAACCTACAAGGCCCGCAGCTAACCCTGCGGGCCTTGTCGTTTCTGGACTTGGACCGTCCAAACGGGGCGCTGCCAGCGGCGATTTGGCGTCCAACGCAGGTAACACGTTGATTACATCCGCTACACACACCAGCAAAATTTGAGTGGTGTGATGCCCAGAAATCATTAAGCTCAAAGTAAGCGTCCCAGAGTCAGTGTGTGCTCTCGCTCGCGCTTGTTTGGCGGTCACGCCGAACGTGCCGGGACCATGAATGCCTCGAGTAAAGGAGACTGACATGACCGCCTTCCCGACCACTCCCCGTTGGATCGTACTCAGTGATGAAGCCCAGGCGCTGGAAGATATCTACTTCTTCCTGCCTGCCATGGCCGCGTTGCGCAAGGAAGGCACACGTGTCGAGCGTTTTGAAACCCGTCGTTGGAAGTTCTCCCCCAAGCTTGCCCTGGCGCGCCTTACCGGTGCTTGCCTACTGATCGCGCGTAGCCTGGGGCGGGAATGGATCGAGATGCTGGAAGCACACCGTGAGCAGCTCGGTCGTATCTGTTACCTCGTCGATCATCTGTATTCGCCTGAGTCGTTGGCAGCGGAGGAGAGCCACTCTACCCCTGAAGCAGGCTCTGAGGCTGCTCAATTGCAGCAGCGACTGTTCACGCTGGCGGATGAAATCGTCGTGGTCAGCGAGCAGCTGGAGGCCGCTCTGGCGAGCCTGCACCCCAAAGTCAGCCTGCTGACGCCGCCACTGACTGGCAAGCTGCCGGACCTTCACCATCTCGAGCAGAGCGATTGGTGCATCGGCTTTCACGGCACTCTGTCACATCGTGACGATATCGTGGCGCTGGCCCCCGTGTTGCGCGATATCCAGACGCGGCATTCCGACAGTGAGGTGGAGCTGATGATGGGGCGCCATCTACCGCTGGCACTCAGCGACATTCCCCGCCTCAAGACGATGGAGGCGTTGGGCTGGGAGGGCTTTCAGGATTATTGCTCGCGGCGTCGGATCGCCATCGGCCTGGCACCCTTGATAGGAACCTCCGACAACCGTGCCGCTTCCTGGCTGCGATTTCTTGATATCACCCGCATGGGCGGGGTGGGCATCTACAGTCGCCGGGCGCCCTATGCCGATCTGATCGAGGATGGCGTCGATGGCCTGTTGGTCGGGGATGATCTGGCAGAATGGATAGCCGCCCTCGAGCGCCTGCTGGGCGATCGTGATGCGACGCGTGCCATGGCGCACAATGCGCAACACAAGGCCCATGAAGTGGGTGACCCGCTGCGGGTGCTGGATTTCTGGCGCGCACGTTCCACTGTGGCGCGTGTCAGCTAGCAGGAGCGGTCATGTGGCCTGCTTCAGATAGCCTGAACGAGATAGCCCGACCGAAGTCGACCGATCCAATCACGGTTTACTCAAGCGCCGCGCCCCTCAGGGGTGCGGCGCTTTGTTATGATCTCGCCATCTATTCGTTCTGAGTCATTTGCCCTGTTGAAAGGAGTGCTGCATGGCCACCCCCGAGTTACCCGATGACTTGCCCAGCGCAGCGTCGCAATCATCGCAGAAGGACGCAGAGGTGGCGCACAGTCAGCGTCTCGCGAGCCCAGCAGTCGCCCGCAATCGTGACGTGATTCTCGATGTCCTGCGGGATGTGCTGGCACAGCGGCGTCAGGTGCTGGAGCTGGCCAGTGGCAGCGGCGAGCATGCGGTGCATTTCGCCCACGGGCTCCCCCATCTGGAATGGCAACCCAGCGATGCCAGCCCGCGTGCGCTGGAATCCATCGCGGACTGGCGGGCCGAGGCCGCACTGCCCAACCTCAAGGCGCCGATCACGCTGGATGTGCAGGCCGAGTGGCCTGAGGTGGCATGCGATGCGCTGGTGGCGATCAATCTGATCCATATCTCGCCGTGGCGGGTCACATCCGAGCTGATGTTGCAGGCAGGTCGCCGCCTTCCGAAGGACGGCGTGCTGTATCTCTACGGCCCCTACAAGCGGGGAGGGCAGCATACGGCGCCGAGCAACGAAGGCTTTGATGTGCAGCTCAAGAGCCGCAACCCGCTATGGGGTGTGCGTGACCTGGAAGCGGTCATCGAGGAAGCAGAGCGCAATGGTCTGACGCTCGACAAGGTCGTCGAGATGCCGGCGAACAACTTGAGTGTGGTCTTTCGGCGTTAGCGCTGGCGGTCAGTAGCCCGTTAGAGAGGGTGAGGTCACCTGATGTGACCCCTTCACTACGACAATGCCCCGTCCTGTCGCCAGGCCGGGGCATTGTCGTGTCTTGGCGAAGGAAATGCGGCTCCACGACAGTGCGCAAGCGCTTGATTTGCCGACCCACCTTCAATAATGGCCGTTATCATGGCCGTTGACAGGTATCGGCGACTGCTCATGTTAGCTGACGTATAGTGGCCTCCTGGGTGGAGTGTGGTGTGTCATGACCAGGAAGGGATGGTGATCAGCGGAGGCTGGGTTCATGGAAAAATTGTCAGTGTTGCGCGACTGCGTCGCATCCTGCCGGCGGTGGCTGGTACGGGGGCTTCTGGCGGGGGGGGGAGTGTGATCGTGTTCACCCTTTCGCTTGAGGTAACTGCCGAGGCTCAGGCCTCCGAGACCAGGGCAGCGATCAGGATTGCCAATGATTATAGTCCGACCACCTTGATGGGGGGCTGATCGAGGAATATAGGCAGCGTGTCACGATCCTTTCCAATGACACCTTGTCATTCTCGACACGGTCAGATATCCCGCCGCAGTCGCATCTCCCGGCCATGCGGGCCAAGGTCATCGAGATGGCCTCGACGCTTGCCAGTGCATTGTCGCGGGACGATCCGATGTTTGCCTTATCGACCTTGCCGGGCATCACTCGGACCCTGGAGGAGGCCCAGCGCCTGTACCGTCTATCACGCCCCGTCTATGGAGAGTTGCTTGCTGCTCGTAATCAGCGCTTGCTCTTTGCCGTGCCGTGGCCGCCCAGTGGCATCTGGTCCCGAAAGCCGATTGATAGCCTTGAAGCGCTGAAGGGCCTGAATATTCGGACCTTTGATACCAATGCCTCACGCTATTTTCTGGATCTTGGGGCCGAGCCACATTTGCTGAGCTGGGAAGTATTGCAGGCCAGGCTCGGAGATGATGATCTTGATGCGGTTCTCACCTCAGCCTCTGGAGGCATCGTGCTGGGGCTGGAGGAGGCGTTTGCACATTACACGCCAATCAATTACGCCTATCCATTGAATATTGTCAGCATCAATCAGGAAGCGCTGGATTCATTGAGTGCTAAGCAGCAGAAAGCGCTACTCAATGTGGTGGATGAGATGGAGCGCCTTGGCTGGCAGAAAAGCCGCGCCAGCGAGATATCGGCCTATGAAGAGCTCATGGCGATAGGGGTGACGGTTCAGGTCAGGCATGCCAAGGCTCTCAATAGTGCGATGGCAGCCTCCAATCAACGAGTGTTACAACAATGGCTGCAGAAGGTTGGCTGGGAGTACCGTGATCTCGTGAACTATTACCTGGCATCCCGTGACGAGAGTGATGGATAAACGCCATGCTCTTGGGAGGGCCGCCATTCTTGTCGGTGCGTCAGCGCGATTCTCTTTTGCCATCATGGAGACACCACCAAGAGGTGTTCTCAAAAAGCTAGTGATATGCCCGCGAATCCTAGAATGCCAGGTTGGGAGTCGAAGCGTCAGTGTCGTGCGTCGGGGTCACGCTCAGTGTCATTCCAGTCAATGACATGGCTGATAATCTTCCAGCCTGCCTTACGGGCAGCTTTCTCGGCCTGTATACGAGCTTCGACCTTGGAAATGCTATCAGTTTGCACCGTAAAAGGCTCCTCGAGTGCCAGTCGACGTTGCTTCACGCCAAGCGTAACTCTGAGTCCCTTGAGGGGGGTGGTTGTCTTGCGAGCACGAGGGGCTGGGCTGCGCTTCGATGTAGTGGGGTAGGGGGAATTGCTGTCGGAAGTAGGCCGGGAGCTTTTGACAAAGCGATCAAGCTCTTTTTTGATGGTTTCTTCAAAATCTTCTATGGAGAAATCACTCATCTCTGCTGTTCCCATGATATGTGATGGGGATGCTCAACACTCTTATTTCACATCAGCCCAAAGGATAAGCCTAGGCTGTGAAATAGTCGTGGCCTGGGTCGTGCCAATGTACGCCAATCTGACGGCGTCCATGGGCGAGAACGGTCTTGCATCACCTCGCCTCGAAACCGAGACTCTCTGTCAGGCCAAGAGTAGCCCCTGTTAGCATCTTTTGTAAGTACAGGTTACCGCTTTCTGATGACAGATAATGCGGGAGGGTTGATGGTATTCCGGCATGCCCTGCATTGCTCCGTCAATATCGGTAATTGACTTTTGCTCGCCTACCTTAATCGGTGAATTGGGCATGAAAGACGCTCGTCGTTGATGTCGCCTACGAAGAGTGACGAGGATTGTGATGTCAGGCAGCATGCCAAGGGGATGCCACGGCAAGACCTGGGCACGATACCTCATATCATCCACCTTGAAGGATAAAAGATTCCCACTGTGGAGGGTAGCCCTCATGGGGCAATGGAGAACGGTGGTCGTCACGTGCCCTCTCGCCCGATACTCTCGTCAGTTACCTGCAGGGGCGGTCGCTACCAATGACAGATATCAGGTGGTGGCGCTGCTTGGGTGAGACAAAGCATCACTGCGGGGTCTTCTCACCGCTTGTGTTCGAGCGCTGCGGCATGTTTCGGGTTGGTACCCAAGCCCCTACGTAATGTGTGTCTCCATATCGGCTGATATCGCTCTATTCAGCGTGGCGTCGCTCGTAAATCTTTTGGTGTCCTGATATCCCCCAACATTATGGCTGGAATGCGTAGGAATCGTCTGCGACATGATGAGGACTGCCCCCTCTCGATGTAGTGTGACGTTTCTCCGGACTGAGTGTCTCTCACTGTCACGATAGGGTGAGTCACTGTGACTAGCGTCCACGCGAGCTGTTTGTATAATGCCCTCTCTCTAGGCGAGTAGCATTCAACGCACACGGAACCCTCTCTGCTGTTACCAATAGCGTATCGTCTACTAAGGGGATGTACGTAATACTCCGGGTGTTGTGTAGGGAATAATGTCTTGCGGAGCGGAACTGTAAAATTGCTTCATGAATGTGGAGATAATCCTCATGCAGCTTAGTAAAGGAGCTGAAAATAGCATAAGTACCTGTGGGACACGGCGTTATGTGCAGAGGGGGCTCTCGGAGGCCATCCTGACCCTCGAGGATTCCCAGGATGTTTCTCTCCTTTTGCGTGTAGAAGCTGCGTGACTGGGCAGGCATTGGCGCCAACGCTCACACATAAAATTACACGTATAATGTCGATGTGCTGAGTATTATCATCCAGGCGGTGCGTAGAACCAACGCGCGCCACGGCGACAGTGTATGACCGAAGGGCGCGGCAGGCTGTTATCTATAGGACAAGACTCATGGTATCGAGAGCTTGACGAGACGTCATCGGGGGGGATCGTGTCAGGTGATATGGGATAAGCCGGCAGGCTTGCGTTCGCGTAAGGTTCGTCGTCGACAGTGAAGAGCAGGGCAGGCATCTAGGTTAACAGCTCTCAAGGATAGGGAATGACACAGAGACTTTTCTTGGTATCGCTTGGTCTGGTTGCTTTCGCTATTGCCTTGCTGGGGCTTTGGCCTCGTGCCGGTCATGAGGCCAATACGATACTTCTGATCATGCTGACTCTACTGGCAGCCGGCCAGACAGCCTGGCATTGGCGTAGTGCGCTTCTCAGTCGATTGTTTCTTGGAGCGGCATTGACGATCAATACGGTGCTGATCGGTACTTTTCTTTTCCCGGAAAGCTGGGTCAGTGCCGATCACTGGAGGGCGTTACTGACTGGGCTACCCGGTGACTGGTACGTCGCCAATATACGGCCTCCGATGTTAATTCTCCTGTCCTGCCTGGGGCTTAGCTGCTGCGCTTTGTTACGCATGCGTCTGGGGTATGGCGCCGCCACCCTGCTGGCGCAAACCACTCTCGTACTGGCATTCACCATCGTCACCCCCCCCCTGAGCAGTCTTTAGCCAGTATGCCCCTAATTGGAATGGATCGCCTAACACTGCTGATCTACCTGGCAATTCTGTTATTAGCGCAATGGCTGGAACTGCTTCCAGTGTTGACACGTAACTGGCGAGACAATCTGGTACCCCTGATGATTGCAGCGGGTATTACCTTCATCTGTCTGTTGGCATGGCAGCATCAAAGCAGGAACGAGAACGAGCGTATTGCCCAGGAGACCTACATCCTGGGCGACAGGATCGCGATACAGCTATCTTCTGAGGTTGAGGGGCAGCTCGCTGCCATGCGACGGTTCGCCAAGCTCTGGAGCTTGATGGGTCAGACCTCGGCGCGTGAGGAGTGGGAGCGATTGGCACGGAACTACTACAACGATTTTAGCCACTTTATGAACATCGCGTTCATCGATCGTGACAGCGTGATCAAGCTGGTATTTCCCGATGAAGGAAAAAATCATGAATTACTAGGCGTGAGGCTCTTTGATGCTCAACCTGACAGCCCCTTGCGTAACCCGCTTGAACTGGGCATTGAAGGTCATACTGGCATCATTGATCTTCTGCAAGGCAGCAAGGGTATGGTGACCTACTTGCCAGTACGCGCCCCCCGTGATGATGACATTTTCGGGGCTATTGCCATGGTGGTCGATCTCGATTCCTTGCTGGATCATGCTCTCAGGGCCGCTCATAGTGACATTTTCGCTATTACCTTGTCAGAGCGTGGCCAAGTCTTCGTCCATGTCGGGCCGGAAAGCCGTCTCGCTCCCTGGGGGCATCAAATTCCTATCGAACTCCCCGCCTCGAACCTGATGCTGAGCCTTCAGCCGACGCAGCATTTCCTCACGGTAGCTCGTGGGCGCTTACCCGAAGCCACTCTCCTGACGGGCATCATGCTCGCGTATCTCGTCTTTATGGTGCTCTACATGTATCGACACGTTTTTCAGGAACATCGTGTCTTTGAGCAAGCCAATAATGGCTTGAAGGAAGAGATGGCGCGTCGTGAGAAATTACAAAACGAGATTCAGTGGCTGGCACGCCATGATGAGTTGACTCGACTGCCCAATCGTCATTTTTTTCTCGAGCAGGTACATCTTTTCAAAGAGCAGATGCCGCTGACGATAATGATACTGGATATCGATTTCTTCAAATCGATCAACGATAAGTTGGGGCATCTTGAAGGTGATCGCTATCTTCAGACGGTAGCCTCGGTATTGAAGGTGCCTGTTGAGTCGGCTGGTGGGATATTGGCAAGATTTGGTGGAGAAGAATTTGTCGTTTTTCTACCCGATTGCCCCCGGGCCGTTGGTCGTATGCTCGCAGAGGAGTTGCGTCGTAATGTACAAGCAGCAGGGCTACCCCAGCCGGCTACGGACAGCGTCGTGACCGTCTCGATTGGGATGGCGTGTCTGGCCAAAGAGCCCTTTGCATTGGAATCACTGCTTCAAGCGGCTGACGATGCGCTTTATCGGGCCAAGTCCAGTGGACGCAACCAGGTTCAAGTTGCTGATTGACATCTCATAAGGTCATGCCTTTCCCGTGATGCCTTTGGGCAGGCTGGGGTCTGCTCCATGGACGCAACTCCTAGTGCCAACCCTATCTGCGTGATATCCAACCTCCAACCTGACTTGCAGTTCTTGGGAGGGAAGAGTGTTTTGCTTCGTGCGAAGCATCTCCCATGAAGAGTCATGGGAGCGGTTTTCAGTGGCTTCCTTGAGCCCTGGGTTAGGCGGTAAATCGTTATTGCTTCGGCTTCAGGATATTTTCCATATAGATAGTTTGCTTAGTATCTAGGTTCACGTATCATTCATGTTCTCGGTCCGTCAACGCCACACGAGCGTAAGCCATTCGTTTGGTGCTACTACCCAGTGAGAACTCACACCATGTCATTTTCGATCAACCGACGTCAGTTACTGGCTGGGGCGGCTGTAGTGGTCAAGTGTTTTTGGCCATCGAGCTTTGAGCATTCCAGTAGTTCTTTTCTGCCAAATTCGGCGGTAACCCATCGTTATGCTTGTGCGGCCTGAGCCTGCTGTAGTAACCGATCATATAATCAGTGACAGATCGCTTCGCCGCAGCAACATCGGGATAGCCGATCTCTGGCACCCATTCCGTTTTCAGGCTTCTGAAGAAGCGCTCTGTTGGGGCATTGTCCCAGCAATTGCCACGGCGACTGAGACTCAGGGTCATTCGGTAGCGCCAGAGCATCTGCCGGAATGCCCGGCTGGTGTACTGGCACCCCTGATCCGAATGAAACAGGATATTCCGTGGCTCTCCACGCGATTCGTAGGCCATGGTCAGCGCCTTTTTACCAACGCCGTGTTCGGCGATAGGGACAATGCCCACCCCACGGGTTTACGAGCATACAAGTCGATGACGACTGCCAGATAAGCCCAGCGTGCCCCTGTCCAAATATAGGTAATGTCGCCGGTCCATACCTGATTGGGCTCCTTTACATCGAACTCCCGATCAAGGGCATTCGGTATATCCAGGTGTGGTTGATCAGCCTTCTTGTAGGCGTGCCTCGGCGGCTGCGAACTCATCAGCCCTAACTGCTTCATCCGTCTGCCGGCCCGATAGCGACTCAACTGTATTCCTGCCTGCGTGACCATTTTTGCGATGCTGCGAGCGCCAGCAGAGCCGTTACTGACGGCATGCGCCTCGACAACCCGGTCCAGCAGCTTCTGCTCTGTCTCACAAGGTCTTCTATCCCGACCACGCCAAGCCCGGTAGCTACTGCGATGCACCCCAAACACCTGACACAAGTGCTGCACCGCATAGCTCTCTTCAAGTCGCTCGATTATCGAGAATTGCTCAGGGAGTCCGACATCAAGAGAGCGGTAGCCTTTTTTAAGATTGCCTTCTCTTCTTCCACTCGCCGCAGCTTGCGCTTCAGTTCCTGGATCTCACGCTGTTCCGGTGTCAGAGCTTCACCTTTCAGCGGTGCCTTGCCTGCCCGCTCAGCACGAAGCCTGCGAACCCAATACTCCATGGTGGATTTGCCAACCCCCATGGCCTCACACGCCGCTTTCAGCGTGTAGCCTTGGTCGACCACGAGCTGGGCCGCTTCCAAGCGAAATTCCGGGCTAAACGTTCTCTTCTTCGTCATCATCTGCACCTGACTGTCTTTGTAAGCCATCATACACTCAAAGTCAGGTGGCCAGATTCACTGTGCCACTACAGTGCCAAGCTGCTCACAGACGCCACCGCCTACCACCTCGAGAAGGGAGATGGTGGCAAGATCGCTGCCGTCCATTACCGTAGCTCTAATGGAGACGACACCCGCCTTACCGCCAAGGCCTTCATCGTGGCGGCCCATGGTCTGGAAACTCCCAAGCTGTTATTGATGTCCGATGTGGCCAACTCATCCGACCAAGTGGGACGTAACCTGATGGATCACACCGGTATGGGCCTGCAGTTCCTGGCCGATGAACCGTTGTGGCCGGGGCGTGGTCAGGTGCAGCAGGGAGGCATCTTCAACTGGCGTGATGGTGAGTTCCGCCGTGAGCACTCTGCTATCAAGCATGCCTTGACCAATATGGTGCCAAATTCAAAGGTGACCCAGCGTCTGCTCGACAATCTGATTGTGGGGCCTGAGCTGGATGCGCGTATTCGTCATGATTCGGCACGCTTTGTGGATGTTTCTACCGTGTTCGAGATGCTGCCCCATGCGCACAATACGGTACGTCCCAGCCGAAAGCACAAGGACGCACTGGGCATTCCGACCTTAACGGTTGACTATACCGTGGATGATTACGTCAAGGCGGCCGGTCACGTGGCCAAACAGGACTTTGCCAACTTCGTACGCATCATGAATGGTACCGTCATCGAAGATGATACTGGCTGGCAGAACCGCGATCACCTGATGGGCACTGTTATCATGGGGGATGCGGCCGAGAACTCAGTAGTCAATGGAGAATGTCGTACTTGGGATCATGACAATCTCTTTCTGGCCACAACCGGTGTCATTCCCGCTTCCGGTGTCATCAATCCGACGCTGACAGGGGTAGCCCTGAGCATTCGCATCGCCGACATTCTGGCCAAGGAGATTTGAGGATGACACGTCATTTCGTCAAGTCTCTGGGGCTGGCTGTGCTATTGCTGACGCCCTCGCATGCTGCCCTTGCCGCTGACGACACCACATCGTTGGTCGAGCGGGGGGAATACCTTGCCAAGGCCGGGGACTGTGCTGCCTGTCATCGTACTCCTCAGGATGCGGGCCAGCCGTATGCTGGGGGGTACGTGATTCATTCGCCGATGGGCGAGATCGTAGCCAGTAACATCACGCCCTCAATCAGTGAGGGTATCGGCGCGTACAGTGAACAGGACTTCGCGCAAGTTCTGACACAAGGGGTGCGCCCTGATGGTTCTCACCTCTACCCGGCGATGCCCTACACGGCCTATCGTGGCATGAAGGAAGAGGACATCCATGCGCTTTATACCTACTTCATGCAAGGTGTGGAGCCGGTCGATGCAGCGGTACCGGAAACCAATCTGTCCTTCCCGTTCAATCTTCGCTTTAGCATGGCCGGCTGGAACCTCCTGTTCCTAAAGGATCCATACACGCCGGACCCCTCACATGATGCCGAGGTGGATCGTGGGCATTATCTTGTGGATACCCTTGGACACTGCAGTTCCTGCCATACGCCGCGCAATGTACTGATGGGTGAGCAGCAGGACCGATACCTGGCCGGGGCGAGCATCGAAGGGTGGCATGCCCCCAATATCACGTCTGACGCCAGTGGTATCGGTAGCTGGAGTGAAGAGGAGTTGGTGACGTATCTGCAGAGCGGCCATGTTGCAGGGCGAGCTCAGGCGGGGGGTGGCATGGCCGAAGCCATCGAGCATAGTCTGCGCCATCTGAGCGAAGAGGATCTGCGCAGCATGGCCGCATATCTCAAGCAAGTGCCGCCGATTGAGACGGGAAAGCCGGTAGATGTGGGGCAGCGTATCGTACAGAGTGAGACACTCGACCTTGCAACACTGGAGCCGCCACTGAATGTGGACCCTGATGTCATGAGTCAGGGCGGGAGTCTCAACGGCCAGCTGATCTACCAGGGGGCCTGCGCCAGTTGTCACCAGATTGATGGCCAAGGGACCGATGATAACTTCTATCCTTCTCTGGTCCATAACACGGCTACCCAAGGGGAGAACCCCGACAACCTGGTCATGGCGATTCTGGAAGGGGTACACCGCAAGACCAACGAGTACACAGTCTCAATGCCGGCTTTCCATCATGAGCTGAATGATGAGCAGGTGGCAGCGGTAAGCAACTATGTACTCTCGCAGTTTGGGAATCCTGAGCTGTCGGTCGACGCGGCGCGCGTCGGCGAATTGCGGCGTGGTGGCGAAACGCCATGGCTAGTCAAGGCCATGCCTTGGTTACTGACAGCTGGCGGAGTCATGGCCCTGGTGGTCGTGGTGGCGATCGTCGTCATGTGGCGTCGTCGCAAGGCGCGCCGCTGAGGCGCTTTTCTTCCAGTAAGGGTAATCGCTGAGCGCCTCCATCGCATGTCGGCTCATGGTTTGCCGCGCTGAACCTCAAAGCCCTCGTGTCGCCGGTTTTCGGTAACACGGGGGCTTTGTTTTAGGAGGCTCTCCGTTGGGACGGAGACTGGATTACGGTGCTTCTTCAGCGATAGCGCGGGCCATGGTCGGGGCCAATGGGAGGCGGGGGAGTAAAGTGGCCTGATAGGCGTGATAGAGGTCCGGCTTACCCGACCATAGTTCATCTGATGGACGGTTTTGGCGATCCAGCTCCTGCCACCAGCTGCCATGTTCACGATCGATCATGAATTGATCGATCGTGTCCCAACACTTGCGGTACCAACGCTCATACTCGGCATCCCCGGTTCGCCGCCAGAGCGCAGCGGCAGCTGCACTGGCCTCTGCGACTGGCCAGTGCAGACGTTCGTGCACCACGGGCTGGTCATCCCAATCGTGGGTATAGATCAGTCCTGGTTCACCATCGACATCCCAGCCCAATTCGCAGGCTTTCTGAAAGAGTGCTCGTGCGTCGCCCAGTAACCAGTCTGGAGGTGTCTCGCCCTCACGTTTAAGGCCGGCTTCCAGATGCAGGAGAAGGCGAGCCCATTCGAATGCATGGCCCGGTGTGGCACCGTAAGGACGGAATTGATCCTTGGGGGTGTCACGATGATACTCTCGCCATGGTTGCCACTTACGATCAAAATGCTCAATGATGCGATACCGATTCGCTCTGGCATGTTGATGAATAATCTTGTTGGCCACCGCGAGCGCTCGATGCCTCCACAGCGGGGATTCCAATACATCGGCCAGTTGAAGGAAGGCTTCCGTGCCGTGCATATTGCTGTTGGCCCCACGATACGCTTCTTCCTGCTGCCAATCGCGGGAGAAGCTTTCGCGTAGGCTGCCTTCTTCCTCCGACCAGAAATGGTCCTCGATCGTAGCGATCACCTTCTCCAGCAATGGTCTGGCCGATGAATGCCCCGCCTGCCATGCGCTGGACGCTGCGAGTGCGACGAAGACCTGGATATAGGCCTGCTTTCCGTCATCTGCCTCGCCTTTGGGAAGACCGCCGTACCAACCGCCATATTCGCTATCATGAAGTGGACCGGCTAGTGCTGTCAGTCCATGTTCCACCAAGACAGCAGCCCCCGGTTCGCCACGCATTTCGGCCAACGAATAGCAATGGACCATACGCGCCGTGATCATGGTATCGGGCTGCGCATCATGGGGCAGTTCACCCCGCTCATCCAGCGCGGCGAAGCCGCCTGCAGGGTGCCGAGAGGCCCGGTAGAAGTACAGCAGCCGCTGTCCTTCCTTTTCCAGCCAGAGATGATGGGACGGGCGTGCCAGCCAACCTCCACGGCCCTGTGTTGTACTACTGATAGATGTGCTCATCTCAGGGTACCTTCAGTAAAAAGGGGATCCTTAGTGCCGGTATGTCATCAACCATTGACGATGGTGCCGCCATTGGGATGCAGGGTCTGGCCACTGATGAAGGAAGCGTCCAGCGAGGCCAGGAACACATAGCAGGGCCCTAATTCACAGGGTTGAGCGGCCCGTCCCATGGGGGTGTCGGCACCGAAGTTCTCCAGCATCTGCGGGTCATGGGCGCCGAGCGTTGCAGGCTGCAGGGGGGTCCAGACCGGGCCAGGGGCAATGGCATTGACGCGAATGCCACGACCGACTACCTGATTGGAGAGCGAGCGGGTAAAACTCACGATGGCCCCCTTGGTCGCAGTGTAATCGACCAGAAAGTCCGGCCCGATATAGGCATTGACCGAGGTGGTATTGATGATGGCGTCATCCTCCCCCAAATGGGGCAGTGCGGCCTTGGTGAGATAGAACATGCTGTGCATGTTGGTGGCGAAGGTCTGCTCCCACTGGGCGTCTTCCAGGGTGGTCAGGTCTTCACTGACCCACTGTGTACCGGCATTGTTGACCAGCACGTTTAGGCCACCAAAGGTCTCAACCACCTTCGCCACGGCATTTCGGCAGAACTCGGCGTCTCGCAGATCGCCCGCAATCAATAGGCACCGGCGCCCCTCTGCCTCTACGAGCCGCTGAGTTTCTTTAGCATCATCTTCTTCGCTTAAATACATCACGGCCACATCGGCGCCTTCACGTGCAAAGTGGATGGCGGCAGAGCGCCCGATACCACTGTCTGCACCGGTGATCAGTGCCACCTTGTGCTCAAGTTTGCCACTGCCACGATAGTCGTCGCGAATGAAGATCGCCTTCGGCTCCATCAGGCTTTCCTTGCCTGGCAGTGTCTGTTGCTGCGCATGAATCTCGGTCTTGGCTACCATGCCACCCATCCCTGATGACGCGATGCGTCGAATGTGTGAGCTCTCTTCCCCATCGCTATGGACTCGACAACACCAGCGATGGGACTACGAACGTTTAGGTGTTGAATAGCTTTGCAATTACGACTTTGTGCTATTCCCGAGAGAATAAAAGATGCGTTTCACGCAACGATGGGAATCGTTTCCAGTAATTCGATGGCGTGAGCGAGAAAGGACAAAAGAGCAATAAAGGGGGGCAGTGACATGCGGGGTAGTGACAAAATTGAGCGATCGATCGTTGTGTCTACTCCATAGGCCACACCTGCTCGAGGCTTTGCAGTGCCGCCTGAACGCTGGGATCAGCGGCCTTGTCACGCCGCCATACCACGCTGAGTGCGCAGGGCAGACGGGTGTCCGGCACGATATTGAGCCCCCGCTCCTGCCGCTCGGCCAGCGCCAGCACATCACGCGCCAGTGACAGCCCGACCCCCGCGCGTACCAGGTCCAGCATGCAGACTTCCTGATCCACCTGGGCGACGCGATGCAGCGTAGCCTCCACGCCGCGCATGGCATGTGCCAGCAGGCGGGAATGTACCGAGTTGGGGGGCGTGACGATCCACGGCAGGGCCGCCAACGAGGCCCAGTCGGTCGCTGCCAGCCGCGATGACCAGCCCGCCGGTGCCAGCAGGTAGTACTCGAACAGCGCCAATTCCCGGTAGTCGAGGGTGCTGTCGCCCGGCCCTTCTCCCGGTGGGGCGAGATAGAAGCCTATCTCCAGCTCATCCTGCTTGAGTGCCTTGAGCACACACCCGCTCATGCCATGTTGCAGAGACGTCTCTACCCCGGGTGCCTGTGCCAGGAAATGGCGCAGGAAACTGCCGAGACGAATGAATTCCGGGTCGATGATGGTGCCGATGCGCAGGGTGCCACGCAGGGTACTGTGCAGGGCAGAGGCAGCCTGCTCGAACTGGCGGGCACTGGCCAGCGTGCTTTCGGCACTGGAGAGCAGGGCCTGACCATCGGCGGTCAGCTGCAATCCGTGGGGGTGACGATCAAACAGAGAGAGGCCCAGGCTTTCCTGAAGCTGTTTGAGCTTGAGGCTGACGGCAGGCTGGGTGAGGTGCAAGGCCTCGGCGGCTCGTGACACGCTACCGGTGCGCGCCACGGTGACGAAGGCGTGAAGACGGGACAGATCCTGCATCAAAGGCTCTCTGGGCAAGGGGGCGAAGGATCAACAGCGACATGGTTCATGTACCAGGCCGCCTGCATTCTTGTCTCAGCATCCCGCCGATGACCTATTCCCCTTTGGTCTAGCGATGCCACCGAAAGCGCTGCCATGACGCTCGAACATTCCCTCCGCCGTACTCCATTCCACGCTCGTATACGCCCGCCCCCCCCGCCATGACTGGGCTGGTGAGCGATGGCGGCTGTCTGCGTTCGGGGGCGTTCGTGATATCAGCAATCGTTATATCGCACACAAGAATAACTCAATTGTACGTTCCGGCCGGCGGGGTAGATTCAAGGTACAGCCTTCATGCATTCAGCTCTCATAACCAGCCCTCATGTCCAGCCCTCATGTCCAGCCCTTATGACCAGCCCCTATGGCTGAGCCGCCGGGATGCTCCCCGCGCACGCTTCAGTCACAACGCCAGCGGAGACGATTCACGCCATGACCACGCCCCAGCAGAGCATCGCCCACTTCATCAACGGCCAGGTGACCCGCGGTGGCTCCAGTGCCACACAGGATGTCTTCAATCCCGCCACCGGCCAGGTGACCGGCCAGGTCGTACTGGCACGCGACAGCGATATCGATGCTGCCGTGGCGGCCGCCGACGCCGCCTTCCCGGCCTGGGCCGACACGCCGCCGATTCGACGTGCCCGGGTGATGTTCAAGTTCCTCGCGCTGCTCAACGAGCACAAGGACGCGTTGGCGGAGGTGATCACCCGCGAGCACGGCAAGGTGTTCACCGATGCCCAGGGCGAGGTGGCACGAGGCATCGATATCGTCGAGTTCGCCTGCGGTATCCCGCAGTTGCTCAAGGGTGACTTCACCGACCAGGTCAGCACCGGCATCGACAACTGGACGATGCGCCAGCCGCTGGGCGTCGTCGCCGGTATCACGCCGTTCAACTTCCCGGTGATGGTGCCGATGTGGATGTTCCCGGTGGCCATCGCGGCAGGCAACTGCTTCGTGCTCAAGCCGAGCCCGCTGGACCCCAGCGCCTCGCTGATGATGGCGGACCTGCTCAAGCAGGCGGGCCTGCCGGATGGGGTCTTCAACGTGGTGCAGGGCAACAAGGATGCCGTCGAGGTGCTGATTGATCATCCCAAGGTGCGCGCACTGTCCTTCGTGGGCTCGACCCCGATCGCCAATCTCATCTACGAGCGTGGCGCACGTCACGGCAAGCGCATTCAGGCACTGGGCGGCGCCAAGAACCATATGGTGGTGATGCCGGATGCCAACCTCGACAAGGCGGTGGATGCCCTGATCGGCGCGGCCTACGGCTCCGCCGGTGAGCGCTGTATGGCGATCAGTGTGGCGGTGCTGGTGGGCGATGTGGCGGACACCCTGGTGCCGCGTCTGGCCGAGCGTGTCCGCGAGCTCAAGATCAATGACGGCATGAATCTGGACGCCGAGATGGGGCCGATCGTCACCCGCCAAGCGCATGAGCGTATCTGCGGGTATATCGAGAAAAGCGTCGCGGAAGGCGCCGAGATGATCGTCGACGGGCGTGAGTTCACCGGCAACGACATCGGCGGCGACAGCATTGGAGGCTTCTGGATGGGCGGCACGTTGTTCGATCACGTCACCCCGGATATGACGATCTACAAGGAAGAGATCTTCGGCCCGGTACTGGCCTGTGTCCGCGTGCCGGACGTCGCGACCGCCATCCAGCTGATCAATGACCATGAATTCGGCAACGGCGTGAGTTGCTTCACCGAGAGCGGCAGTGTCGCGCGTGAATTCGGGCGTCGCATCCAGGTGGGCATGGTCGGCATCAACGTGCCGATTCCGGTCCCGATGGCCTGGCACGGCTTCGGTGGCTGGAAGAGCTCCCTGTTCGGGGATACCCACGCCTACGGTGAAGAGGGGGTGCGCTTCTATACCAAGCAGAAGTCCATCATGCAGCGCTGGTCGGATTCCATCGATGCCGGTGCCGAATTCGCCATGCCGACGGCCAAGTAAGTCGCTCACGCTTTCGGTCATCTGCACCGGCGTCATCAGCATCGTCGCCGTCTGTATTCCTGCCATTGGAAAGTACACGCCAGCTGTCTGGAGAGGGACGCGCCATGTCAGACAACAAGAACAACCCGCATCGATCCCCAGGGGGCGAGCGGGACGCTCGCCCCGTCAAACCGGGAGACGATCTGCCGGAATTCGATTTCATCATCGTGGGGGCCGGTTCCGCCGGCTGCCTGATGGCCAATCGCCTCAGCGCCAACCCTGACCACCGCGTGCTGCTGGTCGAGGCGGGTGGGCGCGACAACTATCACTGGATCCACATTCCGGTGGGCTACCTGTACTGCATCAACAATCCGCGCACCGACTGGCTGTACCGCACCGAGCCGGACAAGGGGCTCAACGGACGTTCGCTGATCTATCCGCGCGGCAAGACGCTGGGGGGATGTTCCAGCATCAACGGCATGATCTACATGCGCGGTCAGGCGCGGGACTATGACCACTGGGCCGAGGTGACCGGCGACAGCGAGTGGCGCTGGAAGCAATGTCTGCCGGCCTTCATGCGCCATGAGGATCACGCGCGCCTCGACGAGGGCGGGGATGCCGGCCCCGAGCATCGCCAGTTCCATGGTCACGGTGGCGAATGGCGAGTCGAGCGGCAGCGCCTCAACTGGGAGGTGCTGGACGATTTCGCCATTGCCGCCGAGCAGGCCGGCATCCCGCGCACCGAGGACTTCAATCGTGGCAGCAACGAGGGGGTGGCCTATTTCGAGGTCAATCAGCGTTCCGGCTGGCGCTGGAATACGGCCAAGGCCTTTCTGCGTACGGCACTCAAGCGCGGCAACCTGACGCTGTGGCATTCCACCCAGGTCAATCGTCTGCTGTTCGCGGGCGGCGAGCAGGGCGCAGGGGATGGCACAGGGGCGGACGCAGTGAAGGACGCCTCCAGTCTGCGCTGCACAGGGCTGCAGGTCGTGCGTGATGGCAAGCTCATCAACCTCTCGGCGAAGCGTGAGGTCGTGCTGTGTGCCGGCGCCATCGGCTCGCCGCATCTGCTGCAGGTCTCGGGCGTCGGGCCCAAGGTATTGCTGGAGCAACATGGCGTCGAGGTGGTGAAGGACCTGCCCGGCGTTGGCGAGAATCTGCAGGACCACCTGCAGATCCGCTCGGTCTACAAGGTCACCAATGCCAAGACCCTGAACGCCATGGCCAGCACGCTGCTGGGCAAGATGGGCATCGGCATGCATTACCTGTTCAAGCGTTCCGGGCCGATGAGCATGGCGCCGTCGCAGCTGGGAGCCTTCACGCGCAGCAGCGATGACTACGTCCATCCCAATATCCAGTATCACGTCCAGCCGCTGAGTCTCGAGGCCTTCGGGCAGCCTTTGCATCCCTTCCCGGCGATCACCGCGAGTGTCTGCAATCTCAACCCCACCAGCCGTGGCTCGGTGCGTCTGCAGAGTGCCGACCCGCGTCAGGCCCCGGCGATCGCGCCTAACTACCTGAGCACGGAGGAAGACCGCAAGGTCGCGGCTGACTCGCTGCGGGTCACGCGGCGTATCGCCTCCCAACCGGCTTTCGCGCGCTACCAGCCTGAAGAGATCAAGCCGGGGGTCGAGTACCAGACTGATGACGAGCTCGCCAGGCTCGCCGGCGATATCGGCACCACCATCTTCCATCCGGTGGGCACCACGCGCATGGGGCGCGCGGATGACCCGATGGCCGTGGTCGATAGCCGTCTACGTGTGCGCGGCATCCAGGGATTGCGGGTGACGGATGCCGGCATCATGCCGACCATCGTCAGCGGCAATACCAACTCGCCGACCTTGATGATCGCGGAGAAGGCCGCTGGCTGGATTCTGGAATCAGCTGTCGGAGGAGACTGATACGAGACCCTGCATGCCCCCAATGCGTCAGCCATTGCTGATCGCTCAAGGCCGACTCGTCTGACTCTGAGCTTGCATGGGTCAGCTCGAGCCAGGCGCATGAGAAGTGATCAAGCGCTGAGCGTCTTGTGACACGAGGTCAACGTCGAGGCTTCTGCGTGTGACGTTGGCGCATCGGCTGGCGTGATCCTCGCGATGCAAGGGACGGAAAGACTGCCGCGTCAGGTATTGGCTTCTGCGGGACAGTCGCCGCCCATGAGCGTTTGAGACCCACAGGCCGCCGACATTGACGTGTCGGCGGCCTGTTCGCATCTGGCGGAAACATTGTCGAAGAGGGCACAAGGAAGGCGTGAGAAGAGTGCAGGAGGGGGGAGTGTGCAGCGCAAGCTTTATGAATGAAATTCATGTATGCATAAGAAAATACTGTGTCGCGATTAGTGCTCCCCGCGGTTGCCGGGAAAGTATAATGCGCGTGGAATAAAAAAATGTATAATGCTGCGCTCTTTTCATTACTAAAAATTATTGAACACAGCGAACTGCCCGAGCAAGAGCGACGTCTCGCCCCTCTTGCTCGGGCTTTCTCACTAAGGTGGTAGCCGTGCAAGAAGCCGTTCCCCCCGCCAGTGATGGCGATCATCTGGACCCCCGTGTCTTCATTCCCGCCGTATTGGTCATCCTGGCCTTCATCGGCCCCGTCATCCTGTTCCCGGATGCCAGCACCGCGCTGATCAATGCCGCCTTCGCCTTCGCGACCGGCAAGTTCGGCTGGCTGTATCTGGTGGCCGGTCTGAGTGTCGTCGGATTCCTCATCTGGCTGGCATTCAGCCGCTACGGCAACGTCCGCCTAGGCGGGGCAGAGGATACGCCCGATTTCTCCTACTTCAGCTGGGTGGCGATGATCTTCACCTGCGGGATGGGCATCGCGATCGTCAACTGGGCGTGGGTCGAGCCGATCTACTATTACACCTCGCCGGCCTATCATGTGGCGGCCAAGAGTCGTGAGGCCGCGGAGTGGGCGCTGGCCTTCGGTCAGTTCCACTGGGGGCTGACGCCGTGGGCCTTCTATTGCTTGCCGGGCCTGCCGATCGCCTACTCCATGTACGTCAAGAAGCGTGATGGCGTACGTCTGTCCGTCGCCTCGCGCGGCGTGCTGGGCCGCCATGCGGATGGCGCCTGGGGCGTGCTGCTGGATTCCATCGTCGTGTTCGGGATCGTCGGCGGCGTCGGCACCTCGCTGGGGCTGGCGGTCCCGCTGGTGTCACAGCTGGTCAGCGGCATCCTGGGCGTTGAGGCCAACTTCGGACTGGAAGTCGCGGTACTGTGCATCTGGACGGCGATGTTCTCGGCCAGTGTCTGGTTCGGCCTGGCCAAGGGCATCAAGATTCTGTCGGACATCAACGTGATTCTGGCGATCTTCCTGCTGGCCTTCACCTTCATCGTCGGTGACTCGCAGTTCATGGTCGAAGGCTTC
This sequence comes from Cobetia sp. BL01, assembly GCF_056493605.1. Classification (NCBI taxonomy): domain Bacteria; kingdom Pseudomonadati; phylum Pseudomonadota; class Gammaproteobacteria; order Oceanospirillales; family Halomonadaceae; genus Cobetia; species Cobetia sp. BL01. Next base: position 38,297 of record NZ_JBVBEE010000013.1, read on the forward strand.
GTCAACAGCCTCGGCAAGACCCTGGGCAACTTCATCCCGATGAGTCTGTGGACCGACCCGGCGGGGGATTCCACCTTCTGGAAGGACTGGACCGTCTTCTATTGGGCCTGGTGGATCGCCTACGCGCCGATGGTGGGGCTGTTCGTGGCGCGTATCTCGCGCGGCCGTACCATCCGTGAACTGATCATCGCCGAGTTGGTATTCGGCTCGCTGGGCACCTGGGTGTTCTTCGCGGTGTGGGGCGGTTACGCGCTGGACCTGCAGATCAGTGGTGCGCTGGACATCAAGGCGCTCTTGGACAGTGGCGGTATCCCGCTGGCGGTGGAAGGCATCCTGCAGACCCTGCCGTATGCCAAGCTGGTCACGGTGGCCTTCATCCTGCTGTGCTTCATCTTCCTGGCGACCACGCTGGACAGCTCGGCCTACGTGCTGGCCTCGGTGACCTCACGCAAGCTGTCCGGGTATCAGGAGCCCAAGCGCTCGTTCCGCTTGATCTGGGCCTTCCTGATCGCGGCCGTCGGCGTTGCGCTGATCCAGTTGGGTGGCCTGCAGACCGTGCAGACCTCGACCATCGTGGTGGCGCTGCCGATGATTCCGGTGATGCTGATTCTGGCGCTCTCCATGCTGCGCTGGCTCAAGAATGACTTCCCCAAGGAAGAGCTGAATCCGGTGCTGGTCATCGATGACATGCCGGCGTTCCAGCGCAAGTCGAAGAAGGCGAAGCGCCAGGCGTAGTGGCTGGATGCGCTGAAAGATCTGTCGCAAGACTTGATGACAACGGCTCCTCACTTACGGCTCCTCAACATGAGGGGCCGTTGTCGTTTCTGGCAGTGGAGCGAATCAGGGTGCCTCCGGGGTGTCGATGGGCCATGACCTGAGACTTCGCGATGCTTGGATTGCATGCCTGGATTGCATGACGGGTTTGTATGACAGGAATGTATGCCTGGATTGTATGCCTGGATTGTATGCCTGGATTGTATGCCTGGATTGTATGCCTGGATTGTATGCCTGGATTGTATGACTGGATTGTATGACTGGATTGTATGACTGGGTGCAACAATCTTGGCCTGCTCTGCTGGCGTTCAGGCCATGGGAAAGCTCTCGCTCAAGGCAGGCGATTCTCACCTCTGGCGTGAAAGCCTCGTCATCGGGATATCTGGCTCAAGGCACACGCGGCAAGCTTGGCCCGCGAACAGGAAACCACGCCGCAGTTCTTGCTTGAGAGTGGCAGCGATTGATGCTTATTCTGCATCGTGTTAGTTTTTCGCTATTTCAGGGTTAGGTATTATTTATTTTTGCTATGGGAGCTTCTCGCTAATACTCCTCGCCTCGTTACTCCCTGATTTTACGAGGAATTTCCGAGATGCTGAGCGTACGTTTTCCCATGAAGACTCTGACAGCCGTGGTGGCGCTGGGGCTTTCTGCAAGCAGTCTGGCGCAGCAGGAAGTGATGACACGTTCCAATGGAGCGCCGATCGGCAACAACCAGGACTCCCTGACCGCAGGTCCGAATGGCCCGACATTGCTGCAGGATCACCACCTGCTGGAAAAGCTGGGGCACTTCGAGCGTGAGCGCATTCCGGAGCGCGTGGTTCACGCGCGCGGTATCGGGGCCTACGGTGAGTTCCGTGCCACCGCGGATCTGACCGACCTGACCGTCGCGGCACCTTTCCAGGACAAGGGCCAGGTGACGCCGGTCTTCGTGCGTTTCTCCAGCGTGATCAACAGCAAGGGCTCGCCCGAGACTCTACGCGACCCGCGTGGCTTCGCCGTCAAGTTCTATACCGACCAGGGCAACTGGGACATGGTCGGCATCAACTTCCCGGTGTTCTTCATCCGCGATGCGATGAAGTTCCCGGACATGATCCATGCCCTGAAACCGGACCCGCGCACCAACCTGCAGGACCCGAATCGCTACTTCGATTTCTTCAGCCATATCCCGGAAAGCACCAACATGCTGACCTATCTGTACTCACCGCTGGGCGTACCTGCCAGCCTGCGTGAGATGGATGGCTCCGGGGTCCACGCCTTTAAGTTCGTCAATGGCGAAGGTGACTGGAAATACGTGAAGTTCACCTGGAAGTCGCGTGAGGGCAACCACGGCATGTCGCCGGAAGAGATCGCCAAGGTGCAGTCCACCGACTTCAATCACCTGACGGATGATCTCTACACCCATCTGGACGAAGGCGATGACCCGGTCTGGGATCTCTATATCCAGACGCTGGACCCCAGCCAGCTGAACAGCTTCGACTTCAACCCGCTGGATACTACCAAGCTGTGGCCGCAAGACCTGATCCCGGCACGCAAGGTCGGTGAGCTGACGCTGAATCGCGTCCCGGACAACTTCTTCCAGGAAACCGAGCAGGCGGCCATGTCGCCGGCCAACCTGGTGCCGGGCATCGAGCCGTCGGAAGACCGCATGCTGCAGGGGCGTCTGTTCGCCTACGCCGATGCCCAGCGTTATCGCCTGGGGGCCAACTACTCTCAGCTGCCGGTCAACGCCCCCAAGGTGACGGTCCACAACAACCATCAGGATGGCGCGGGCTACTCCGCTCCGCGTTCCGGCTCCATCAACTACCAGCCGAGCCGCAACGCCGACTCGCTGGTGGACGACAGCCAGTACGAATACAAGCGTTACACCCTCAATGGCACTACCCAGCAGCAGCCCATCGGCAAGGAGCAGAATTTCGCTCAGGCCGGGGAGCTGTACCGCTCCTTCTCCGAGGAAGATCAGGATGACCTGATCGAGGTGCTGGGTGGGGATCTGGGCAAGGTCAAGAACGACGAGATCCGCAACATCATGGTCAGCTACTTCTATCAGGCCGACCACGAATACGGCGAGCGTCTGGCCAAGATCGCCCACGTGGACATGGACGATGTCGAGGAACTGATCGACGCGCAGCAGAAGTGATCTGACGCCTCGCGTGACAGGGCAGGGGGGCAATGCCTCCCTGCCATCTTCCCGACCGATTTCTGGACCAACCTCGAGGAGAGAGTCCCATGACCTTGACCGTGAATGCCCCATCAGGCAATCCATCACGAACCTTGTCACCTTGATGCTCGCGCTCAGCGTCGCCGTCATGAGTCTGCTCGCCCTCCCGGCGCAGGCGGACGAGGGCATGGACATCATGGATGCCGCGCGTGAGGGCGACAACGCCGCCATCGAACGCTACCACGACCAGGGCGGAGACCTGTCGATCACGGAATCCCACGGCTATACGCCGTTCATCATGGCTGCCTACTACGGGCATACCAGCACTCTGGCCCTGCTCAAGGGGTATGGGGTGGACGCCTGTGCCGTGGATGAAAGAGGCAGCAATGCCTTCATGGGCGTGGCCTTTCGTGGGCATGTCGAGACGGCAGACTGGCTGTTGGCCAATACCGACTGTGATGTGAATCATCGCAATGCCAGTGGCCAGACGGCGCTGATGATGGCCTCGCTGTTCGGGCGGGAAACCATCATCAGGCATCTGCTCGATGCCGGGGCCGACCCCGGAATTGCGGATCAGCAAGGCAATACCGCCGAGTCTCTGGCCGCCGCTCAGGGCCTGTCACGCATCGTCACCCTGGTGAAGTTCAACCTGTAAGGCGTGCAGAGGTTGCCTCTGCCATGCCCGAAGCACCATTGGACGGCTCGGCCGTCCTCTACCCGAGTGCCGCTCCCGTTGGGGCGCTCACTCGACACCACCTGGAGTCTCTCTGAATGAAACGTCTGGTTCCCCTTGTCTGCCTGTCCATGCTCACTGCTGTCAGCACTCTCAGCCACGCAGAAGATAGCGTCTCCGATGCCCGGGTACGTGCTGCCTTGAGCGAGCCTCTGATCGCGGGTCACGCCCACGCGGCGTCCACGCGGCAGGCCGTCTTTGCCGCTACCGGCATGAGCACCTCGGCAGGGCGTGTGCAGCAGGCGCTGGAGCAGCCGCTGCAAGGCGTGCGCGGTGCCGCCGGTGGGATGATGAAAGCCCGCTATCAGGCCAATGATGCTGGCAAGAGTGTTTCTGCAACTCGAGTGGAGCACGCGCTCAACGACAGCGTGTAAGGCTTCGCCTTTCGAGTGATTGAGTGTCTGGCGACCAGCAACAACACCATCAATGGCTGACTCATGACGAAGCCCGTCCTTGCCTTGCGCTCGATGACTCGAAAGATCTCTGGAAAGCCCTGAAGAGAGACTCGCAGCAAGTCTCAGGAAAGCCCCCAGGACCACACGCGGAACTCTGCCTCCGCGCTCAGCGCCGGCCGAAAGGCCGCGATGGCATCCTTGCGCAAATGCATGTGACTGACTCGGGCCATCGCCCCTGATGCAGCAGCATGCAGGACGTGTCTTTGCCCAAAGATGACCTTGTCTGAAGCTGACCCTGCCCTGAATGTCCTGTCCCGACATTCCTTGCCCGCCTCCGTGCGGGCTTTCTTGTCTTGCGCGCCGGTTCGCGGTGCATCAGCTCTCCAGGAATCCGGCCCTGGCCGATCAGGGGTCGAGGCGTGCCACGCGCTGCGAGATCTCTCTGATCAGCGCTGGAAGCTCGCGTGCACTGCGCATTTTCAGTGCCCCGGAGGACGTGCCGAGGCCGTCCTCATGGTGGGCGAAGTGGATGACATGCATCCCGGCATCCAGCCCGGCTTTCACGCCGACGGCGGCATCATCGATCACCACGCAGCGCTGCGGCGCGAACCCCATCTGCTCGGCGGCGAGGCGATAGAGGCGTGGGTCCGGTTTCCAGACGCCCAGGGTGTAGGCACTGAAGATATGACCGTCAAAGAATCGCGCCAGCCCGGTGGTATCTAGCGCCAGGCGTACCTTGCGTTCAGGTCCGTTGGTGACCACGCCGCATGGGTAGCCGGAGAGCTCCGCCAGTGACTGCGGCATGCCGGGCATGGCCGTGAGGCGAGCCGTCATCAGGTCCTCGAGGGTGGCACGCATGCGGGCCTCCATCTCATCCAGCCGCTCGGGGACCAGCGCGCCATGATGTGCCTCGAGTTCCGCGACGATGCTGCGAAAACGTACGCCCCGGAAATGATCCAGATACCGGGCGGCCGTGAAGGGCAGGCCGTAGCCGGGTAACGTGCTGGCAAGCGCTTCTGCCAGCAGGACTTCGCTGTCTACCAGAGTCCCGTCGGAGTCAAACAGCAGGCAGAGTTCGGCCATTGATGCCTCGTGGAGTGTCGGAAGTGATAGTTACGACATTAGCAGTTTCCTGAGGGTGGCGGCCATGGAACAAGTCGTTGAATTCACGCCTCTCATGGCGCGCGAAATGCGTCCGGATGGCGGAGTTGCCAGGCGGGACTGATATGGGCGACTGAGTTGGGCGAGCCAATGAGAATACGTCTTCTTTGGATACTTGTTGATAGTGTCAACCAACTACCCATATAGTTGCCCTTTAGCAACCAACTGATGGAAGACCATGGCAACGACCGCTTTGCATGAAGTGCTGCATCGTCTGATGCACGTCTATCGCAAGCAGCTGCGCGATGGCATCCAGCAGCACGGAATCGACTTGCCTGTCCTGCACATCCGGATGTTGAAGAGCATTGTCCGGGTTTCCGAATGCACCGCCCACAAGGTCGGGCAGCTGCTCGGGCAGGACAAGGGGCGTGTCACTCGCGTTCTGAACGAGCTGGAGGCCCGCGGGCTGGTGTCACGACACCAGAACCCGCAGGACCGGCGTAGTCAGCTGCTGCAGGTATCCGCAGCGGGGAGTGACATGCTGGAGCGAGTCAAGGTGCTGGAACAGGAGACGGCCCAGCGCATGGCCGGTGATCTCGGTGATGAGGAGATCGCGGCCTTTCTGAACACGGCGACTCGCATGATGGACAACGTCTCCGCATGCGGGGATTTCAGTGCTGATGTGCCCAATGGCAATGACGACAGGAGTGCGTGAGATGGCCAAGCCCGCGATGCGAGACCTCGAGGTGATTCGTACCCAGCGTGTCACCGAACACATGTTGCGCGTGACGCTGGGGGGCGAGAATATCGGCTCCCTTCCCGAAGACCAGGAGAGTGCCTACATCAAGCTGGTCTTCGCGCGTGGGGAAGGTGAGCGACCAATGATGCGCACCTACACCATTCGTCATCAGCGCGCGACCGAGATCGATGTCGATTTCGTGCTGCATGAAGAGGCAGGCCCGGCGTCTGTCTGGGCGGCCAGTGCCAAGCCGGGTGACAGCATCACCATCGGCGGCCCGGGGCCCAGGAAGTTGATCAACATGGCGGCCGACAGCTTCTTGCTGGCGGGTGACATGACGGCCTTGCCGGCGATCAGCGTCAATCTGGCCGAGCTACCGCTCCAGGCGCGCGGTCACGCCGTCATCGAGGTGACCAGTGACGCTGATATCCAGACACTGGAGCATCCGCCGGGGATCGAGTTGCATTGGCTGGTCAATCCACAGCCCGACCCGGAAGGGCGGCCGCTGCTGGAGAAAGTTGCCGCACTGCCTCGACAGGAAGGCCAGATCTCTGTCTGGGCGGCCTGTGAATTCGGCAGCATGCGGGCGCTGCGTGCTCACCTCAAGCAGGCCTACGAGATTCCCAAGTCCCACTTCTATGTCTCCAGCTACTGGAAGATCGGGCAGTCAGAAGACGGCCACAAGCTGGCCAAGCAGCAGGATGCCGAGGCGGAAGAGGCCAATTGATCCTTGCATCAATCGTGATCAGCGACTTGTCTCGCCATGAAAAATGCCCCACAGGCCAAGCCTGTGGGGCAATCTGACAGTCAACATGTTGCGAGCATTAGAGGACTGGGTCAGAAGCTGTAGCTGGCACCCAGGCGGATGTCGCGGCCCGGCTCCAGCATGCTGTCACCGCTGCTGAGCAGGAAGCTGCTGTGGTCGCTGTAACGCTTGTCGAACACGTTGTTGACCGCCAATGTCAGCGTCAGGTCCTGATATGAGGCGGGTGTCCACTGGGCGCGGATGTCGTGCGTCACGTAGCCCGGCTTCTCCTCGTCGCCTTCTGCCACGCGTTCCAGGCGTTCCACCGCATTGAGGGTATAGCCCAGGGTGACGTTGTGGTTCGGCAAGCGATACTGGTGATCCCAGGTCCACTTGTCGCCGGTGGAGGCGCCGATGTTCATCTCGTCGCCCAGCGGGTCGCCATCGTTGTTCTTCATCACCACCTTGGCATAGCCCAGACGCGTGTCGTAGCCGCCGACTCCCCAGTTCAGGCTGGCTTCATAGCCACGGCTCTCGACTTCGCCATCCTGGTTGTAGAGCACTGCCGGGTCACTGCCGCGATCATAGGCCTGATAGTTCTCGATATCGGTATGGAAGCCGGTCAGCGCGAAGCCGAGACGATCTCCTTCCATCAGGGCATCTCGCTGATGCCAATCCAGACCGATTTCACGTTGACGCGCCTTCTCCGGCTCAAGTCCCTGCGCGATGGAGACTTCATCGCCGATCAGAATCACTTCTCGCGCCTTGGCGCCACGAATGGCCTCGCCATATCCTGCATGCAGGGTGAGGTTGTCAGTCGCATCGACACTCAGAATCGCGTTCGGGGAGACCTCGCTGCCACTGACGCTGCCGGCCTCGCCGTAATCACTGTCGTAATCATCCAGGCGTGCACCGACGGACAAGGCCCACGGGCCCAGTGTCATGCGGTTCTGGGCGTAGACTCCCAGGTTGCGTGAAGTGTCTTCGTTGTTGGGGCCGGAGCTGCCGGCATCATCGGAACGACGGGTGTCCTGATCGTAGAAGTCCACACCAGTGGTCAGAGCATGTGCCACATCACCCGTCTTGAGACGGAAGGTGTTGCGAACATCCGCGCCGAATTCGCTGGAGCGGCTGGTGCTGCCCGCCTCGACACGGTCCAGTTCCTGAGTGGTGTGGTAGAGGGTGGTCTTGGTGTCGATCAGATCATTGCCCGGATGCCAGGCATGATTGATGGTGAAGGTCTCACGCTCCATTTCCTGATAGGTCGGCTGCTGCCTGCTGAAGCTTGGCATGTGCGGACGCGTGAAATAGGTGCCGTGATCGGTAGTGCGTTCGGCACTGATGCGCAGGTCCTGATCATTGACGTCTAGCAGTGATATCTTGAGCAGGTAGCCACGTTGCTGGCCTGCGGTCTGCTCCTGCTCACCGCCACCGCCACCGCCACCGCCAACTTCATAGTCATCGCTGTTGCGGCCGCTGATATACCCCATCAGGCCGAGATTTTCCCCCAGACGACCATAGAACGCCGTGGTGCCGGAAGTGGCGTCCGCCGCACTTTCGGTGCCGACGGATACGCGTGCGCCCAGGTCTTGGCCGGGCTGGAGCAGGTCCTGCGCATCCTTGGTCTCGAAGCGAAGGCTGCCGCCAAGCGCACCCGGGCCATCATCGGCGGTCGCCGGGCCTTTATCGACTTCCGCCTGCTTGAGCAGTGCCGGATCAATGGTCAATCGGCCGGTATGGTGGAAAAGGTAGCCGCCCTGACGCGCGCCATCGATGGTGACGTTCAGGTTGGTGTCTTCCAGACCGCGTACATAGACCTTCTGGCCGATGGCGATGCCGCCGCCGCCGACACTGACGCCCGGTTCGGAGCGGAACAGGTCTTCCAGATCGCGTGCCTGACGCTGATCAATCTCTTCAGCGCTGATCACGACATTCCGTTCGAGGCGGTCTTCGCTGATGACGAGGGTGGATATGTCGTCGGCCGAGGCGTGGCCCGAGAGGCTCAGGGTCAACGCACTGGCGGAGAGGACGGCTGCGGTAAGCGGATGGAGACGGAGATGCACGTTGATTCCCTTACTTGAATAGTTATATCTTGCGGCTGGAAATGCTAATAGTTCTCAGCAATGAATTGCAAGATTCTTGCACAGTTTTTGCCTGAAAGGTTTGTTGGCGTCGTATCGGGGAGAAAGGTCGCGATTGAGTTGCTCGCGCAAGGCTATGCCACGTGCAAGCCGATAGGGTGGTGGGTCAAGGGGAGCTGGATAAGGGTGGCTGGACAAGGGGGCCGGGTATCGGTGCACTCTTGGTCGTGCTCGGTTATCGTGGACAGCATCTCCCTCCCTTGTGGACCACCGTTACGTGAGGCACCAGAGTGGATCAAGCAGAAGCCCTGTACGAGGCCGTCAATCAGCTTATCCGTGTCTATCAGTTTCGCGACAGGGAAAGCATCTGCCATCACAACGTCTCCGTCGCTCAATGCTATGCGCTGGAGACGTTGGTCAAGCGCGGGCCGCTGAGACTGCAGGCGCTAGCAGACGAGATGTACCTCGACAAGAGCACGACTAGCCGGGTCGCCGACCCGCTGATCCGCAAGCATTACGTGCGCAAGATCGAAGACCCCAACGACCGGCGTGCCGTTGAGCTCTCGCTGCCCCCGGAGGGCAGAGCGCTGTACCAGCAGATTCACGCCGAGCTGGTCGCGGAAGAGGCCTCCATGATCGAGGGTCTGTCGCCGGAGGTCGTCGAGGGCGCAGTGACGCTGCTCAACAAGCTGACCCTTGCCGCGCGCCAGCGCCTGCGTGACTGATTGAGCGCCTGGGAGTAGACATTAGCCCCGCTTATTCATGAGGCCGGCCTGAAAACGAAGATAGCAGATGGTATTCTCTTGAAAATTCAGTGTGTTCCGCCAAGAACCTGAACCAAGAGAGCCATCCGCTATGGGTGAAAGCCTATCTACCTGGACGCCCTCGTGCAACGGCGCTGTGCGTGTCGAGCTGAGCGGCCAGCGAACCACCAGCGACAGCGGCGCGCTATTGCTGCGTGAAGCCCTCGACAACAGCGGCGTGATCGAGGCGCTGGAAGACAATCTGGTCGACCTCCGTAACCCGCTACGCGTCCGCTACTCCAGTTGCGGACCTTGGTGCTGCAACGGGGGATGGGCTGGATCGATCTTAGCGATACCGACGCGCTGCGCCACGACCCGCTCTGGCAGTTGGCCTGCAGTGATGCGCGTGGGATGACGCCCCTGGCCAGGACCGACCGTCTCAAGCCACGCTGTCGCGGCTGCTGACCTGCCTCGGGCGCAACGACAATATCGATGCCGTACACGAAGGCCTGCTGCGGCTGGTGGTCTGGCGGCTGACGCCGTTGAAGAACGGGGAGCGACCCAAGCAGCTGACGCTGGACATCGACGGCCTGCCGATCGAGGTCCACGGCCACCAGGGCGGTTCGGCGTTTCATGGCCTGTACGGGGCACGCATTGACTCGCCGCTGGTTGCCTCACTGGCCGAAACCGGTGACATGGTGGTTGGGCTGCTGCGCGAGGGCAACGCTGGTCCGGCCGAGAACGCTGATACCTGGATCCCGCATCTGGTGCGGCGACTTAATGAGAGCACCGGCGCCCAGGTTCGCGTGCGCATCGACGCCGGTTTCACCGACAACGCGACGCTGGAGGCCCTGGAGGATCGGGAGATCGAATACCTGGGCCGGTTGCGCAGTCACACCGGTCTATAGAAGCTGGCAGCACCGCTCCTGAAGCGGCCACCCGGCCGGCCACCCGAGCAGCCTCGGGAGTGGTGCCACGATCTGGAGTACCAAGCCGGCTCCTGGCCGGCACCGCGTCGCGTAGTGCTGGTGGTGCAGGAACGCCCCGATGACCTGCTGCTGCATGCCTTCTTCCTGGTCACCAACCTCGGCAAGTTCGACTGGCCGCCGGAGAAGATCCTGGCGCTCTATCGCAAGCGGGGCAGCGCCGAAGCCCATATGGGCGAGGTGAAGTCGGCGCTCGACGTGCACCTCTCGTCGACCAATCGTGGCGCCTCCACCGTTCAGGACGTGATGGCCCGCAACGAGGTGAGCCTGCTGCTGAGCCTCTACGCCTACCAGGTCCTGCATGGCCTGCGCTGCCTCCTGGAGCGGCAAACCCGACAAGGCTGGAGTCTGAGTCGGATGCGCGAGCAGGTGCTCAAGGTCGCCGCCACGCTGAGGCCGCACGCTCGGCGAATCACCGTTCATCTGGGTGCCGCCGCCGACAAGTGGTGGCCGACGCTACTGAAGGGGCTGCCGAAGCTGACCGCACTGAGCTGACGCTCCTGCGAGACCACCACAGCACCAGAAGTCGAGCGGCCGCAGCGGTCGGCGATCACGGCTGCTTGGACGGCCGCAATCGATTCCAAAGAGTTATAAAAAAGCGAAAAAAGGACCGCGCTCCGGCATTACTTAATAGCCACTCGTGCTGAAGAGTCCGGTCCTGGTAAGCGATGTCAACAGCCACCACCTTCAAACCGTGCAATCAGCCCCCTCGTGAATGAGGCGGGATGACAGCTTCGAGGCGCATCCCGAGCGGTTCACGCGCGGGCGCCCCAAAGTGGCGATGCCGCCGGCCAGTGTCTCGATCAATCCGGTACAGCCCGATGACGACGACCCGGCACCCTACAGCGTGGTGAGCTTCCCGACCCTGCCGGTGGCAAGCGACACCGCGACGAAATCGACATTAATTTTTAACAAGCTGTCCGAATCAGGTTGACAGGTTCCGAGTGCGTCCCGGCACGTTGGAGTGAGGTGGGCATGAATATGCCGCCAAGGGAAGGCTGGGGAGTGTTCAAGGGCGAAAGATTGGTAGTTCCGGACATTCCTCAAACAGTTTTTGGAATGTCCGGATAATGGCAGTTTCTAAGTCAATGGGGGCTTGGTAAGTGTGCCTTCAGACAAAATCCGGTGCTATCAGTCGGGGCATAGCAAGTATGAGGTCCGGGAAGAAGATTAGTAGCACTATGACAGCTAGCATCATAGCAAGGTAAATCATGGTCATCCCCAGCGCCTTCAATAATGGAATACCACCTATTTTGGCTGAAATCATAAGACACAAGCCATAGGGGGGAGTCACCAGGCCCATACCAAGTGCCATCACTCCAATTACACCGAATTGTATTGGATTAACTCCAGCCGCCATCGCTAATGGATAGAAGATGGGCGCCATAATAGCCATGGCGGGTAGCGAGTCCATAAAGGTACCGATTAGCAGCATTACGGCTGTCATCACTAGTAGTAGCACGATGGGATCGCTGATGCTGACGCCTTCCATCAATTTTGGTGGGATCTGATAGAAACTGATCAAGTAGCCGAAGATGGAGGCTCCAACCAAGCTGAACAACGAAAGAGAACATAGCTTGACGGTATCGGTCGAGGCAGCGAACACTTGCCGAACACTGAGTTCACGGTAGACCACAAACCCGAGTGCCAGTGCATAGAGTACTGCAATTACTGCAGCTTCTGTCGGTGTAACGATACCACTGATGATGCCACCGATGATGACAATGGGGATCCCCGCGGCCAGTAAGCCATCCTTACCTGAGCTCATCAGTTCGGCCATTGAGGCGCGCTTGCGCACGGGCACATCGTACTTGCGCACGAATACCATATTCAGGCCGAGTTGAGCCATTCCGATCATCAATCCTGGGATGATACCGCCCAGGAATAGTCCAGCAATCGAGGTGTTGGTCAATGCACCCCAGATAATCATGTTGATCGAGGGCGGAATGATGATACCCATGACGGAAGATGCTGCCGTGACAGCAACCGAGAAGTTTACTGGGTAACCTTCACGTTTCATGGCAGGGATAAGTACGGTGCCGATACCTGCACTGTCAGCAGTTGAGGAGCCGGATACGCCGGCGAAAAGCATACTGACCAGTACGTTGACGTGTGCCAATGCTCCTCTGACGTGTCCTACCAAACGCATGCACAGAGTGATTAGGCGGTCCGTTATTTGAGCGGCATTCATCAAGTTTCCTGCTAGAAGAAATAGCGGGACTGCCAACAGCACGAAGGAGTCCATTCCGTTGTACATGCGCTGGAACATGATCCAAAAGGTGAGTCGTGGATCCAGAAAGATAATGCTGGTCGCGGTTAGAACCAAGGCCATGGCAATAGGTACACCAAGGACAATAAGAATGCCTAGTAGCGCAAACAAAGCCCAAGGCAAGATGGAAATTATATCCATAGGCAGCATCAGGTATTACCCCCCTGTTTTAGTGCGCTATTAGTAGGAGATAAAGAGGTTATAGTGCCTTCATGTGCGGACATGTAATTGGGCGCCATGTCATCCACGGCGTTTGGAGTGTTAAGAAAATTCTCCATGGCTGGCATGCCGTGCAGTGCAGCGTATAGCAGGCGTTCAAGACTGAATAGAATGATGAAGACGCCAGAGGCAGTGAAAACACTGTAGACATATACCATCGAGATACCAGAAGCAGTTGCACTGCGTCGCAGGCCGGAAATACCGAAGTCCTTTCCAAACCAGACGAAGATAATACCGGTGGCCAGGCAGGCCAGGTCACGTATCCAGCGTGTTACTTGATCAGCGCGAGTACCGCTCGGGAAAGCCTCCAACACAAAATGATCTGCATGCAGCACACCTACCGCCGTCCCCAACATGATCATCCACTGGAATGCAAAACGACTGAACTCCTCTGTCCAGAATAAGCGGGGGAGTAGTGGCAGGTTACGACTAATAATCTGATAGATGATGAGTGCGATGAAGCCGAACAGCAATGCGAGAAGCAAAGCATACAAGACTCTTTCAAGCACACGGTTCAAGCGTGTCAGTGCGGAGAGAATAAGCGACATAAGCGCTGTCCTCGTCTATTGGGTTAGAGGCCGGCACCCCGTATGACGAGATGCCGGTTCATCGTCAGTTCCGCTTAGTTGACACTCTTTATCATCTGGTAAAGGTCAGTCAGATCCATATCGGCGACTACTTTCAGAAGAGGTTCTTTGACCATCTCCTGCATTTTATTGCGATCAACTCTGTGTAGGGTCATTCCTTGTTTAACAAGTGTGTCGAGGGCTTCGGCATCTTGTTCGAGCTGCGCCTTGCGGGCATAGGCGGCTGACTCACGGGCTGCCATCGTGACTGCTTGCTGTTCGCTTTCGTTAAGGCGCTCCCATGTCTGTTCTGACATGGTCAGAAGGCGAACGGTAATGTCGTGATCTGTCATGACAAGGTGCGGGGCTACTTCGTTGAATCGCATCCGTAAGACCCATTCCGGTTCGTTAAGTAGACCGTCGATGGCACCCAGTTGCAGACCGGTATAAATCTCTTTCCAGGCCATGACCGATGGCTTGACTCCAATAGCCTGCCAAGCAGCGATCAAAGGTTTGGTTGGGTTGGTACGTATCTTCAACCCTTCTAGGTCTGCAAGGCTATTCACTGGTTTGGTGCTGACAACTTCGCGTTTACCACCGCCAAAGTAAGCCAATACCTTGACTCCAGTTTCCTGTGAGATGCGGTCGGCGATCTGTTGGCCCACTTGACCATCCAAAACCTTCTGCCAGTGATCGACATCTCGATAGAGAAAAGGTACCGAGAAGATGTTGGCAGAATGAGAGAAGTCCGTAATTAGTCCCGGGCTGACGATGGCCATGTCGAGCGCACCAGCCATTTCTTGCTCAAACATTTCCGTCTCATGCCCCATGACCGAGTTCCCGAGGATGGTGACGCTAATTTCACCGTCGGTTTTCTCAGACAGCAGCTCACTGAATCGCTCTGCGCCAAGCTGATAAGCTGTTTCAGCCGTGCCCCCGTGGCCAAACCGCAGGTCCATGGCATGTGTCGTAGTTGAAGCTCCAAGGACTACTGTCAATAGTGAGCCCTTGAGAAGAGTGCGAGGTAGGCGACGAATTTTTTTTGGATCGATCCATTTAATGTTCATGATTAACTCCTGGCGTGGCATTGTTGTTGTCAGTGGGTGGCGCAGTGTAAGGGGCGAAGCGATTAGTGTCTGGCGCAATTGGATGCGATATTCAATATCTGATTCTCATGCACCTAAACTAGGTTGGTTATGTAAGTAATTCTTAATTGAGGCATGCAGGAATATTTCCTTGGATGTCGATCTCGCGGAGTGGTTTACCACACGAGTCCCGAATCACCAGGCTTGGTGATAGCACAACTTGCTCACGTGGGGCCGTGGGAGCAGCTATTCGGCGCAATGCCAATCGAGCCGCCTGTTCACCAATCGCATAAGGATGCGTTGCCACACTTGTCAGAGGCGGATCGCCCAAAGCTGCCTCTTCGACATCATCAGTGCCGATGACTGCGCAGTCTTTACCCGGTGTTAGACCTATGCGCTTGAGCCCCAGCATGACACCGAAGGCCACCATGTCGTTGTGACACATGACTGCCGTGGGCCGAGGGGTTTCCTGCATTAACTCTTGAATAAGCAGGAATCCATCCTTGCGAGTGACACCTTCGCCACGAATCAGGCGGCGATAAACAAGCCCATGGCGTAGGAGGCACTCATCATAGGCCTTGAGGCGATCCTGACTGACGGCGTGCTCGGCGCCCCCGACGAAGGCGATGCGCTGATGACCAAGTGATACCAAGTGATCCATCCCCAGTCTTACGACATGACGGAAGTCAGTGCCTGCGTAATCGAACGGTGGGGTGCCGATATAACGCAGAATTTGGACGCAAGGCATACCCCAGCCTTCGAGCGTTTCGATTAAGTCAGGTGAGCTGCCGGCGGCAGGACACAGAAGGAGCCCATCGACACGGTGTTCGCGCATGCGTTCAAGGAAACGTTGTTGGCGAGGCACTGAGTCTTCGCTGTTGGCTAGGAATGACACATAGTCCTGCTGGGTTAGTTCCGCATTGATACCTGCCACCATGGCACCGAAGAATGGATTGGCAATATCATAGACCACGACGCCCAGCGTTTGCGTGCGTCCTCCACGCATGGCAGCGGCACCGCGATTGTAGACATAGCCTAATGTCTTGATCGATTGCTGGACCTTGCGACGTGTTCGCTCCGCCACCAGTGGGCTTTCGCGCAGTACCAGCGATACCGTGCTGCGCGAGACACCAGCATGGGCGGCAATGTCTTGCAGAGTAACGCTACTGTTGTCGCGTGGGAGTCGAGTATCGGTCATGAGAAGGGCGATTCCTGTAGCAATTTGCGCTGGTCAGGCGATGGAAGTCACTGGATGTTCTGCATCTTTTAGATTGATCCAAATCATACCGTCAAATTAGCGCCTATTTCGTAATTCATCGACTCTTCTTTGGTCTAGAGTCTTACGCGGTCGCCTAGTGGCAAGGCAATAAATTAAATAGAGGATCTTCTAGTCAGTACTTCTGAGTTTACCGGGCTTATCGGGTGATTACCCGCTAGCGCCAGAAGCATGTTATCCACTGCGCGTTGGGCCATTGATGCACGCGTCTCATGGGTGGCCGACCCGATGTGAGGTAAGGCAACCACGTTGGGCATATGCGGGAGGGGAGATTCAACTGGCAGTGGTTCCTGCTCGAACACGTCCAGCCCTGCCGCGCCAATTTGCCCCGTGTTTAGCGCTTCAATCAGCGCCTTCTCGTCGATGACCTTGCCGCGCGAGATATTGATAAGAATGCCGTTGGGCTTCATGCGCTTCAAGGCAGCTGAATCGATTAGCTTTTCGGTATCTGCATTCAGTGGCACGCTCACGCAGACGAAGTCGGAAGTTGCCAGCAGTTCTTGCAAGTTTAAGCGCAGTGCCCCCAGTTCCTTCTCCAGCTCGGGTTTTGGCGATGCCATGGTATAGCGTATTTGCATGCCAAATCCTAACGCTCCTCTGCGTGCGATGGCGGCACCAATACGTCCGAACCCTACCATCCCCAGTGTCTTTCCATGAACATCGCTCCCGAAGAGATCAGGTCCAATGCTAGATTTCCAGTGACCGTCTTTTACCCAGTTGGCCAGTTCAACTGCTCGACGTGCAGTCGCCATGATCAGAAGAAATCCAGTATCTGCTGTGGTTTCGGTCAATACATCCGGTGTGTTGCACAGCAGAATGTTTCGCTCGGTCAATGTGGCTAGCGGATAATTGTCGTAGCCCACCGAGATGCTTGCGATGGTTTCCAGATGCGGCGCGCTATCGATAAGCTTTGGTGTGACCTTGAGCCCAGCAGTGATGAGACCATGTGCCCTGGAGAGCGCCGCATGAAAGGCTGGGCTATCCGCGTCTTCATGATGCTCGAAGTAATCGACATCGTGATGCTGTCGGAGCTGTGCAAGCTGTTCCTCGTTGAGTCGGCGAAAGGCAACGATACGTTTTCTCATGAGGTGTCATTCCTGTGTCGATAAAAACAAAATTTTTGTGCTGCTTGGCGTCTGCTTGTCAACCGGGCTATTGGGTGAGATCTTTCAGTTGATCACGGTTTGGTAAACCCTCCATGTCACCTATAACCTGGACGGCACGAGCTCCTATTAAATTGGCACGATGCAATGCTTCAGATGGAGTGAAGCCTTCTAATAAGGCGCTGATAAGACCTACGGCAAAGCCATCACCAGCTCCAACGGTATCTAGGACGCGTGTTACCGGAATACCTTCGACTGTGTAGGACTCAAGCTGGCCATTGAGGAGGCCTCGATAGTAGCTACCTTGTGGGCCGAGTTTGATAATGACAGCTCGCGCACCGCGTTCGAGATAGAAGTCAGCGATGGCTTCTGGTCTCTCATGGCCACTTAGAAGCCGCCCTTCAGATAGTCCAGGTAATACCCAATCAGCTCTTGCTGCCAGAGCATTGAGAGTCTCACGCATCACGTTTTCGTTTTTCCACAAGGAGGGGCGCAGATTGGGGTCGAACGAGATACTGGCTCCAGCATCGCGAGCCTTAACCATCATGTATTCGGAAAGCTCGCAAGTGACTGAAGATAGCGCGGGGGGAATCCCTGTGGCATGTAAATGACGCAATTGTGAGAAGTCGATATCTTTCGCATCTTCAATGCATAGCTGGCTTGCAGCACTGTTACGGCGGTAGTACTCCACTGCAGGATCCTCGCTATCATTGGCGCGTGCCTTGAATACCAGTCCGGTGGAGTGTAGGGGGTCGGTATGCAGGAACTGGCAGTCCAACCCCTCACTAACGAGTGTCTTGCGTAGATAGCGTCCAAAGCTGTCGTCACCTACGCGACTCAACCAACCGACATGAAAACCCAGCCGTGCCAGCCCGATAGCGACATTAGTATCTGCGCCTGCGACTCGGCGATGAAAGTGATCTACGCATTCTAGAGCACCGGTTTCATCGGCTACCAGCATGGCCATCGCTTCGCCAAAAGCGATTATCTCTGGAGAATTTGTTTGAGGGTGTGATTTGTTCACGAATACTCCTGGAATGAGTGAGTGAGTGAGAAAAGAAAGATCCAGCCTTTGGTAAAGCGGTTACAAAAAGCGCGACTAGAGACGAGGTAGCTATTGAGTAGTAGTTATCGCTCTCAGTCGCTCGACTTCGCGACGGGTAATGCTTGTCAGGGCGGCTGACAGATAGCGGAAATCGATATTTCCCATTTCGTCCTTCGCAAGAGATGATGTAGGTTGCAGGGGATATTCAATTGCACGCATGACATCTTTAGGGAAATGGCGGAACATTGAAGACCACTCGATAAGATCTCTATCACTTGGTACGCACGCGTGGCGTTTACCTGCGGTGTCAGAGCTCACGCCTTTGCAGTGTACATAGCGTACATGCCGGCCAAGGCGCTCCGCGGCATGCTGTGCGCTGGCCCCACACCATTGCCAGTTACCGATATCGAACGTCATGCCTAATGAACATCCAGCATGTTCGGCATCTTTCAAACAGGCAATCATCGCGGAGAGAGAGCCACCTCGTGAGGTCTGATCATTCTCGATCAGTATTTGAGGGACTCCGCTATCGGCAAGCAAGGACGACAGCGCTTCCCAAGTATCTCGACCGGCACCACGATAGTCACCCAGTGCGAACTTGATGCTTTCCGCACCCAGTGCATTTGCTTCGCGTAGTCGTCTAGATACGCTTTCGGCAGGACGCGTTGCATTCCAGAGTCCATCTGCGGTGGAATAAATGACGCCAAGTGCACGTTCTGCGCATTGCGCGCCTAGCATATCGAAAGCTTGGAAGTCAGTAGGTAATAATTCGCGACGAATCTCGACCTTGTCGGCCTCGGCCTCATGTATCCAGTCCAGGCTAGCGGCCTGCCCCTGTGCCAGCATTAAGGTACTACCGAAAGCAGAGGTGCAGACGGCAACCTGCGGAAGAGTTGAAGAGCGATCAAGTTTTGGTACCGATACCATTTTCAGGTGTGAGCTCATTTTTCTGGTCTCTTTATGATGGTTTAGACATGTCTGAAATGAAAACTTGATTGATTCAGATAGCGTGGAGGTCAGGGCAGGATGTTGAGCCACGCTTGATCAATGTTGGGTGATAGCGGATATGGCGTGATTGCCCGACGTAAGCCTCACGACTGCGTTCTAGAAGACAGGCAAAAGCCCGTCGTCCGATTTCTTCCGTGGGCTGCGCCAATGTCGTGATACCAGGCGTCAATAAGCTGCACCATTCCAATTCATCAATGCCTAGGAGGCCAATAGAGCCGGTATTTAGCTTGAGTTGTTTGAGGCAACGTGCCGCCATCAACGTCATGTTGCCATTACCACAAAGGATGGCAGGTTGACTTGCCGTGGATATGAATTGCTCTACCACGGGCACCAATGACGTCAAACCATCGGACATCGACAGTATGAAGGTCTTACCATTGATTGTGCTTTCCTGCGCGGTTAGTTGGTAGGTGAGTCGTGACAAGCGCTCCTGACGTGAGCTTGCGTGGTTCACCGGTTCGCTCAGGTAGAGAACGTCTCGATACCCAGTCTCGATAAGATGCGCTATGGCCATGTCGATGGTGGCATCATTATCGAGACCGACCATGTCAGCCTCTACCCCCGGTAATTGTCGGTCCAATAACACCATTGGTAAGCCAGTTGAGGCTAGCTCTGCAAGCTCTTGGCTGACACGTCCGCTGGCATTGACTACCAAGCCTTCAATGCCGTAACTAATTAACTGTGCGATATGGGCCTGCTCAAGGCGAGAGTCATTGTCAGTATTGCAAATCATCAAGGAGAAGCCTTGTTCGCGTGCAGCTTGCTCTATGCCATGCATGACAGCCACCGAAAAGGGGTTACGGATATCTGCGACCAGCATGCCAATCAGGCCGGTGCGCCCCCCTTTAAGGCTGCGTGCCATTAGGTTTGGGCGATAATTGAGACGGGAAGCCGCGCGAGCGATGCGTTTCTGAAGATCGAGTGACAGTTGCTCGCGAGCCCCTCCAAAATAACGTGAAACGCTTGTCTTGGATGCGCAAGCCTCTTGCGCAACTTGCTTTAGAGTAGCGCGGCGACTGTGAGCGGGGGGGCTAAGTTCATCTGGTGGCATGTCACGCTCGTATTATCGAAGTAATGGTATCGTTCCCATCGTAGTGTTCCTTAATTAGGTTGCAAGCTGGTCTTTGGTCTCAGGTAAAGGGGGCGCATAGCTATTTTCTTACGCCCCCAGGGTTGATCTACATCAGGGAGGTCATGTGGTCGTATGGCTTTTAGGCGGCGCAGACGCGGCTCTGCTAGGTTCAGGTCTCTTCACACTCGCTTGCCGTCCACCAGACGCGGCAGGTCATGGGTGCTGTCACGCAGGGTCGGGCTCAGCAGTGCCTCGGGCAGATCCTGATAGCACACCGGACGCAGGAAGCGTTCGATGGCCGTGCTGCCCACCGAGGTGGTGCGGCTGTCAGACGTTGCCGGCCAGGGGCCACCGTGGACCATCGCCTGACAGACTTCGACACCCGTCGGCCAGCCATTGGCGAGAATGCGACCGGCGCGACGCTCGAGCACCGGCATCAGGGTGCGGGCGGCGTCGATATCGGCATCGTCCTGGTGCAGGGTGGCGGTCAGCTGGCCTTCCAGGTGCTCGCAGACCGCACGCATCTCGTCCAGATCGCGACAGGCGATGACCAGCGAGCTGGCACCGAAGACTTCTTCCTGCAATGCGGCTTCATTCAGGAAGTCGCTGCCGGTGGTGCGGAACAGCGCGGTCTGACACGGACTTGCGTTGTCGCCATCCAGTGCGCCGCGCGCGACTTCCTGTACCTGGGGCAGGGCGGAGAGCTTCTCCACGCCACCCCTGTAGGCGTCGTGGATACCCGGCGTCAGCATTGTCTGGCAGGCACTGGCCGCGACATTGTCGGCGGCGGTCTTGAGGAAACGCTCCAGCGCTTCGCCTTCGAGGGCCAGTACCAGTCCCGGGTTGGTGCAGAACTGGCCGGCGCCCATGTTGAGCGAGGCGATGAAGGCCTGTCCTAGCCCTTCGGCACGGGCTTCCAGCGCGGCCGGCATCAGCAGTACCGGGTTGATGCTGCTCATCTCGGCGTAGACCGGGATCGGCTGAGGACGTGCCTGGGCGGTCTTGAGCAGTGCGGTACCGCCACTGCGTGACCCGGTGAAGCCTACGGCCTGAATGCGCGGGTCATTGACCAGTGCCTGACCTAGGGTGTTGCCGCTGCCGTAGAGCAGTGAGAAGACGCCTTCCGGCAGATTGCAACGTGTCACGGCGCGCTGGATGGCGCCGCCGATCAGCTCGGACGTCCTCGGGTGAGCGGAGTGTGCCTTGACGATGACCGGGCAGCCAGCCGCCAGTGCCGAGGCGGTATCGCCACCGGCCACCGAGAAGGCCAGCGGAAAGTTGCTGGCCCCGAAGACGGCGACAGGGCCGAGGCCGATGCGACGCTGGCGCAGGTCGGCGCGAGGCACCGGGCTGCGTTCCGGCATGGCCGGATCGATGCGCACATCCAGCCACTCGCCGGCGCGTACGACGCCGGCGAACAGGCGCAGCTGACCGCAGGTCCGGCCACGTTCCCCTTCCAGACGAGCCCGCGGCAGGCCGGTTTCATGAAGGGCGCGCTCGGTGATCTGCTCGCCGATGGCCTCGATTTCCTCGGCGATGGTCTCGAGGAAGCCGGCGCGGGTTTCAGTATCCGTTTCCCTGAAGCTGTCAAAGGCGTCGTGTGCCAGCTGTCAGGCCAGCTTCACCTCACGGGCACCACCGGCCGGATAGCCCGGCGCCAGGCGCTCACCGTTGGCAGGATTGATGGCGTGTACCGGCTTGCCGTCGGACAGCAGACTCTGCTGTCCGATGATCTGGTGTCCGCGCAGTGTCGTCTGATCGGAAGGTGACATAACGCGTCTCTCTTTTCGTGGGGCGTTCTTTTCGTGGGCACAGTCCGGGATGTCTCGCCTCCATCGCCCTCATGGGGCGCGATGCGGGACAAGGGAATGCTCGTCTCGACTGACGGTGCATGGCGGAACTGTTGCGTGCCGACATGTCATGAGGCCGAGGGCGAGACATTCAGGCTGCTGGGGTGCGTCTAATGGGCGCGATGCCGTCGTAGGCGGTATTTCTCACGGGCATATCTGGCCGCCATTGATGTCGATCACTTGGCCCGTGATGTAGCCACTGGTGGCGTGGGAGGCGAGGAACAGGAAGGTCGGTGCGCATTCCTCGGAGGTGCCGAAGCGGCCCATGGCGATGCTGCCGGCGATCTTGGCACGCAGCTCTTCACTCTTGTCGGCGTGGAAGACGGTATCGATGGTGCCTGACGACACGATGTTGAAACGCACGTTGTCCTTGGTGAATTCCTTCATCCAGTTGCGGTGCAGATTGTGCAGCATGGCCTTGGTGCCACCGTACAGGGAGGCGCCCAGGCCACCGCCCTCGCGGCCCGCGATGGAACCGGTGCTGATGACGCTTGCGGTGGTGCCGGAATCCTTGGCGGAGGCCTTCAGATGCGGCATGGCATATTTGGTCGTCATGATCGCGGAGCGCAGGTTCAGATCCATCACCAGGTCGAAGGCGGCATCATCCAGGCTCTCGAGTCCTGCGCGCACGCCCAGACCACCGGCATTGTTGACGAGCACGTCCATGCCGCCGAAGGCCTTGGTGAAGTCTTCTACCAGTGCAGCGCAGCCTTCGCTGGTGGACAGGTCGCGCGCGAAATATTCAAAGCGAGCACCGGTGGCTTCCATCTGGGCGATGGCGTCGCGAGCGGCGTCATCCTGCTGGCGGCTGTTGATGCCGACCACTGCCCCTTCACGGGCGAAGGCCACGGCGGCTGCCAGACCAATACCCTTGGTGGAGCCGGTTATGAGGACTTTCTTCTGCTTGAGATCGGTGAACATGTGGGATTACTGACGGTGGAATGCCGTACGCTCTTGGAGGCGGCATGGCGAATGAAAGGTGGAGGAAGTTGCGGCGAGCATTGGCTCCCTCTCGGCACGAGTCACCTTAGCCCAGCCAGATACGATCGACAAACAAATAATTACAACTGTCGAATGGTGCTTTAGTGCAGTTCGCCGTTGGGTGTTCCTAGATCACCCGGCTATGACGCCGGGCAGGACGCGGGCTAGTTCCGGGATAGGGCAGGCGAGCTTCCCTAAAATGAAGGAAAGGGTGATTTGTCGTAAATTGATAGATAAATCATCAATATCAATGGTTTATGTGTTGAATAGTAGTCGGTTATGCGCAGAGTAGGTCGTGGATTGCGGCCATTGGATAAGGGTCTCGCTAGCCTGGTTCGGCTATTCTAGAGGTAGATCCCGTCCCCCCCACGACAGCCAACCCTCACTTCCTCGATGATGCTCAATTTTGGATTGGTCTAAAGTTTAAGTTGTTATAACTTGTAAATTTCGTGCGTCCCGCTGACACTGATCTCAGTGCCTGAAGCAGCCAACGCCAACCTTCATGACGCTGTCCCACGCTGCAATGCCGCTACAGGCATAGCCACGCAACGCCTCCATAACGAGACAACGAGAGAGTCTCGCCATGCGTAAATTGTCACAAGTTCTCTGTACCTCCGTGCTGACCCTGTCCGCCTCCGCGGTGATGGCAGCTGACTACCCCCTACAAGCCCATCACGCTGATCGTGCCATGGTCTGCCGGTGGTGGCAGCGATGCGGTCGGCCGTCAGCTGGCGGCGGGTCTTCAGGAAGAGCTCGGTCAGCCTGTCAATGTGGTCAACAAGACCGGCGGTTCCGGGGTGGTGGGTCACATGTCCATGAAGATGGCGCGCCCCGACGGTTATACCCTGGGGCTTGGCACCGCAGAGATTGCCACCTACCAGCATATCGGTACCGCGCAGCTGTCCTATGAGGACTTCACGCCCATCGCGCTGCTGAATCTGGATTACGCCTCTTTTACGGTGAACGCCGATTCCGAGTGGAAGACCCTGGATGATGCCCTGTCGGCGCTGAAGGCCAATCCGAGCGATTACACCGTCTCCGGCTTCGCGCCCGGGGCTGCCTATCATCTGTCCTTCGCCGGCTTCCTGGATCAGCAGGGCATCAATCCGAATGACGTGACACTGGTGCCCAGTGAAGGTGCCGCGCCGGGTCTGCAGGAGCTGGCAGCCGGTGGTGTGGATATCGTGTTCTCCTCGCTTCCGGAAATCGAATCCATGCGCAAGTCCGGACGCGTCAAGGCGCTGGCGGTGCTGGCCAATGATCGCGTCGATTCCTTCGAGGATGTGCCTTCTGCCAAGGAGTTGACCGGCTCCGAGTGGAGCCAGGGCTCCTGGCGTGGCCTGGTCGGGCCTAAGGGGCTGCCGGAAGAGGTGACCGCACGCCTGTCGGAAGCCACCGAGAAGGTCTGGAAGTCCGAGCAGTTCCAGGACTTCATGTCCGGTCGCGGTTACGGCACCGTCTGGGAAGATGCCGAAGGTTTCCGTGCCTTCATGAAAGATCAGGATGAGAAGAACGCTGCCACCATCGAAAAGCTGGGCCTGGCCAACTGAACGCGCGGGTCGCCGTGAGCGTCTGCCATTCAGCGTGTTCGATCGTTTCTTTCTGAGTCTTCATGAGTAACCGCACATGCGTACCAACGACAAGGTCACGGGTGTGGTGACGGCAGCCTTCGGGGCTGCCGTCATATATGCCTCCCTCGACTTGAAGAACCTGCCGCGCCAGGAATATGGGGCCGGTACCTTTCCCACGGTCATCGGCGCACTGCTGATGCTGTTCGGAGCCATCCTGCTCGTCCGTGGGCTGCGCAATCGTGAAGTCTGGTTTGCCTGGCAGCACCCTGTGCCGCTGATTACCTTCATTATGACATTGGCAGCCATCTGCGCCTCCATCGTGGCCTATATCTACCTGAAGCCTGTCATAGGTTTCCCGGTGGTGTCCTTCGTGCTGCTTACGTTGCTGCTCTATGCCTTCCACCATCGTCGCTGGTTGCCTGCCGGTGGTATCGCGCTGGTGGCCACGGGAGTGATCTGGGAAGTCTTCGGCCAATTGCTGCACGTTCCGCTTGAGCTGGACCTGCTGGAAAAGGTGATCTACTGATGAGTGACTTACTGCAAGCCGCCACGATGGTGTTCACGTGGGAAGTGATGCTGATCATTCTGGCAGCCTCCCTCTTCGGGCTCTTCATGGGCGCCATCCCTGGCCTGACGGCCACCATGGCCACGGCACTGCTGGTGCCGGTCACCTTCTTCATGTAGCCGCTGCCGGCCATCGCCGCCATCGTGTCCGCGACTGCCATGGCCATCGTGGCCGGCGACATTCCCGGGGCGTTATTGAGGATTCCCGGCACACCGGCCTCGGCGGTCTATACCGAGGAAGCCTATGCGATGGGCAAGCAGGGCAAGGTCGGGCTGGCACTGGGGTTAAACGTGACCTGCTCGATGATCGGTGGGGTGATCGGGGTGATGATCCTGGCCTTCTTCGCGCCGCGCATTGCCGAGTTCGCCATCCAGTTCACCAGTGACGAATATTTCTGGCTGGCTCTGCTGGGGCTTTCCTGCGCGATCCTCGTCTCCGGCAGTGACCCGCTCAAAGGCGGGATCTCGATGCTGGCGGGGCTGGTCATCGCGATGGTGGGCATGGATAGCGTCTCGGGTCAGATGCGCTTTACCTTCGGCAACTATGACCTGTTGGCCGGTATCTCCATTCTGCCGGTGCTGATCGGGCTGTTCGCGATTTCCGAGCTGATCCGTCGCATGCCGGAAACCCGCAATGCCGCGCCGCTGGTGCCGCCCGTCATCAAGCGTCCCTTCGAAGGCGTTGGCGCAGCACTCTGGAAATACAAGGGCGGTGTCGTTCGCGGCGGTGCTCTGGGAACCGTGATCGGGGCCTTGCCGGGCGCCGGCGCCGATATCGCGTCTTGGATCAGCTATGCCGTGAGTCGCAAGCTCTCCAGGACACCGGAGAAGTTCGGCAAGGGACATCCGGAAGGCCTGGTATCGGCCAGTTCCGCCAACAATGCCTCGTTGTCCGGTGCCTATATTCCGGCACTGGTCTTCTGGATCCCGGGGGATACGGTCACGGCGATCATCATCGGCGTCCTAATGACCAAGGGCATCACGCCGGGTCCTGACGTCTTCGTCGACCAGGCACCGTTGGTCAATGCCATCTTCATGGTCTTCGTGCTGGCCAATCTGCTGCCGTTGCCGCTGGGCTTCATGGCGATCCGTGGGGCGCGACACATCCTGTCGATTCCCACCGGTATCCTGTTCCCGCTGATCCTGATGTTCTGCATCGTCGGGGCGTTCGCAGCCAACAATGCGATGTTCGATATCTGGATCATGCTCGGTATCGGCCTGGTGGGCTTCTTCATGGCCGAAAACGACTTCCCGGTTGGGCCGATGATTCTGGCGGTGATTCTGGGGCCGATCGTCGAGAGCAACTTCATGCGCTCGATTCTCAAGTCCAATGGGGACCTGGCGGCCTTCGTGGATCGTCCCATCGCCATGGTGTTGGCGATTGCCGCAGTGGCGGTCTGGACCATGATCATCGTCAACGGGGTGAAAGCAGGGCGTCGAGTACCGCAGACACCGGCATCGGAACTCCCTCAGGATGCCTAAGTGAGATGACGCGTCGGACCGAGAGGGGCTTGCGGGGGAGCGACCATGGAGGGTACTGCCCCGTAGTCTTTTCTCATGAGGCAGGGTTTCCGGTAGAATCGCACACCATCTGATATGCCTGAAGGTGGACCAAGTGTGATGAGAAAGGGCGACATGACACGATGAGTGACACAGCCAAGCATTCACTGGCGTTGGTGGTCTACGAGAAGATACTCGCCGCCATCATCAGCGGTGATTATCCCGTCAACAAGAAGCTGCCGACCGAGGCGCGACTCTGCGAGCTGTATGAGGTATCCCGCCCGGTACTGCGTGATGCCCTGGCGCGTCTGCGTGAGGACAATCTTGTCGTGTCGCGGCGGGGGTCAGGCAGTTTCGTCATCAATCGGCCTGATAGTGCCGTGCTTGAGTTCGCACGGATCTCCAGCATCGCCGACATACAACGCTGCTTCGAGTTTCGCACCAATGTCGAGGCCAGTGCGGCGGGCCTCGCCGCGCAGCGGCGCACGCCAGAGCAGCTGGAGCACATACGTCAGCGTTTCGAGGCCATCAATCAGGCCAATCTCAATCATGATCGCGCCTGCGAGGAAGACTTCGAGTTTCACCTCGCGATTACCGAAGCCGCCAGCAATCACTACTACGCCACCGTGTTGCGCTCGCTGAATCAGAGCATCAAGGAGGGCATGAATCTGACGCGCGGCCTGTCACTGCGTGCCTCCGAAGAGCGCCTGCGGATTGTCCAGGATGAGCATCAGGCGATCATCGATGCGATCGCCGGCAAGGATTCATCAGCCGCGGAAAGCGCCATGCAGGCCCATCTCGAGGGGGCATGTCGGCGCATGTTCGAGGGGGTGCACACGCCCTAGCCTCACAGGGTGCGAGCGGTCCACCTGCCATTTCAGCTTCACGACAATGCCTCTGATCATTTCTGATCAGAGGCATTGTCGTCTCTGGAGCGCAATGCTGACCCTGTGATGGCTGCGCTCGTCACTCGTCTGCCAGCCAGCGCCTCGCGACCGCGAAGGCGCGTGGCTTGTTGCGGCACCAGGACAGTTCTCCCGGGCGCTTGTGAATGCCGGCTCGGTGAAGCTTGAGAATTAGATGGCTGGCGATCGCCGACAGGACCATCGGCACATGCTGGTGGCGCATGTCATCGATCCGAGACTGCAGAGCGACGATGGCCGTGCCGTCCATGCTGGGCACATCGTCCATGCTGAGAATCACGTTCTAGATCTTGTTATTGCTTATGCCGTATTAGGCGGCAATTGCCTCGACTAACAGCTCCAATCGTGCCCTATAGCGTCGAGTGCATCTCTATGATCGGGCGCTCGCACTCGCCGCCTCCCTCAAGTAGGGTTGTCTGAAAGCGAGATTCTTGGAACAGGCGTGGCACTGGGACAATAAGCCCCTGACGGTTCGCCTGCCAGGGGCTTTCACGTTCATGGACCAAGCCATTTACCCAGCTTTCTCAGATAGGCGAGATCATTGGCAGAACCTGACCGGTGACAGGCTGCGCGCGTAGCCCGGCAGGGGCTCGTGCGCCACCGTGCGTGCCACCAGATCGCCCGTCTCGGCCGAGAGGGTGAGCCCCAGATGGCCATGCCCGTAGGCGAGGAGCAGGCCGGGGCATCCAGGCATTTCTCCCACTACTGGTAGGCCATCGGGGGTGGAGTGGCGCACGCCCATCCAGTGGCGGGCGACGTCGAGCGGCTGACCGAATAGAGTCTCGCCCCATTGTGTGAGGGCTTGCCAGCGCTGTGGTGAGGCGGGGCGCGAAG
Organism: Cobetia sp. BL01; assembly: GCF_056493605.1. Taxonomy (NCBI): domain Bacteria; kingdom Pseudomonadati; phylum Pseudomonadota; class Gammaproteobacteria; order Oceanospirillales; family Halomonadaceae; genus Cobetia; species Cobetia sp. BL01. The sequence goes on from NZ_JBVBEE010000013.1 coordinate 66,618, forward strand.
GGGCACAAAACTCGGTAGTGCCCGCTAGGCGAATGCCTTCCGCCATTGGCGAGGCGTAGAAGTGATGCGCCAGCCAGCCCACCGGGCGTGAGAGTGGCAGCTGGGTGGCGAGTTCGATGTGATAGCCGCGCTCACTGACCACCGGCAGACGCTTGCCGAGTCCCGCCAGCAGCGTATTGCTCGCGATACCGGCGCAGATCACCACATGCGGGACCTCGTGGGAGGTGGTGGCGGTGTCGATGCGCCACCCACCACTGGCCAGCGGCGTGAGGGCGTCGACCTGCTGCGCCGTCCACTCAAGGCCACCGTCTTCAAGCTGTGAGAAGAGTTGGTGGCTGAGTGACAGCGGGCTGGTGAGGTGGCGGGTGTCAGGGAAGAACAGGCCGCCTGCCAGCCTCTTCGGGTTGAGCGATGGTTCCATGTCCCGCAGCTGGCTTGTGCCCAGTGCTTGACATTCGACCCCATCACGGCGCTTGGCCTGGGCCATCTTCTCAAGCGCTGCCTGGGTGATGGCGGTGTCGCGCTGGATCTGTAGACAGCCGTGCTGCTGGAAAAGCGGCGCGGATGTGTGGGTCTGAAGATCCTCGATCAGGGCATGCTGTCGTTCGACGGCATTGGCCAGCAAGGCGATCAGATCTGCCTTGTGGCGCTGGAAATTGGTGGGCGTTGCCGCCTTGAGGAAGCGCCAGCCGAAGTCCGCCAGGGCGGGGGTGTGGCGCAAGGCGATGGCAAGGGATGGCTGCCTGCTCAGCAGGTGTCCCGGCAGCTGGCGCAGGGTATCACCGCTGGCCATCGGCGAGGTGGCGTAGTTGGCAATCAGACCGGCGTTGCCGAAGGAGGTGCCTTCGCCGGCGGGATTCGGGTCATACAGTCGAACGTGATTGCCACGCGCCTGCAAGGCGCGGCAGGTCGCCAGACCGATGATACCGGCGCCGATGACGGCAATGCTGTCGTGGCTCGTCGCTTCGGCGGCGGGGGATTGCGGGGTCATCGTGCTTACTCTCTTAGCCGATCATGCCGGGCGGGCAGCCCGACATGATCGGCGTGATGAAGACGGTGGCAGGGGCGTGACAGGTCTTGGAAGACTTGCTGGTCGAGCGGTGCAGACCCTGCCGATGGCTCAGTTGTCGCGGTAGAACTTCCAGGAGGCGATGGCGATGCCCACGGCGGTGAGGATGCTCAGCAGGCAGATGGTGTAGAGAGTGAATCCGAACATGGTCAGGTCCTCAGGAGTGAGTGGGCTGGGTCGCGGTATCGTGATCTGGAGCAGCATTCAGCAGTTGATAGACCAGAGTGAAGACCGTGATGTTGATGATGACGCCAGCAATCAGCGGGGTGAGCCCGGTGAGGGCTTCCAGCTCCAGGCCACTCCATTTCCACATGCTGGTGGCCAGGGCGCCGGCGATCATCGCGGCCACACCAGCACGCTTGCAGCGAATCCTGAACAGCACGGCGAAGATGAACGGCAGCAGGATGGTCGGCGCCCACAGGGCGTAGCTCAGCAGCAGCGCATCGATGATCGAGGTGGCGTAAAGCGCGAACACGATGGCGCCCAGCCCGATGGCCAGATTGACGCCGCGCTCGATCCACAGCTGCTGCTTGCCGGACATGGCGGGGTTGATGAAGGGCTTGTAGATGTCGGTCACGAAGATGACCGCTGCCGAGTTCAGATAGGAATCCGCCGTTGACATCACCACCGCCAGCAGTGAGGCCAGCACCAGCCCGGTCAGCCCCAGCGGCAGAGCGTCGCGGATCAGTTCCGGCATGGCCTGATCCGGCGAGATCTGCGGATAGAGCACCAGCGCGATCAAGCCGATGGTGGAGCTGACGGCATAGAACAGCAGACCGAAACCACCGGCCAGCGAGTAGCCGATCCTGGCATGACGGGAATCCGGTGCGGACAGGGCGCGCTGGGTGTAGGGCGGGACGAGGGTCTCGCCGAGCAGGAAGGCGATGAAGATGCTGATGAACATCAGCGGCGTGTAATCGCCCATGAGGCTGAAGTGTTCGCTGGGGAGTGCGGCGATCAGGGCATCCGGGCCACCGATCTTGTCGAGCCCGACGATCATGGTGATGGGCAGGAAGACCGCGAGCATCACGAACTGCACCACGTCAGTCTGGATCACGGCCCACATGCCGCCGGCCGTGGAGTACACCAGTACCACTGCCATGCCGATCAGGATGCCGGTGCTGATCTCGATGCCTAGGATGGCATTGAAGACGGTGCCGATGGCCAGCGCCTGGGCGCCGAGGATGCCGATGCAGAAGATCAGGGAAAAGATGCCGGTCAGCAGGCGGGCGCTGCGACCATAGTGATGCGCCATGATGTCACCGACCGTCTGTGCCCCTGCATAGCGCTTGAGGCGTGGCGCGATGTAGAGGCCCGCGATGATGGTAGCGATGGGGAAGGCGGAGGCCGCGAACATGAAGGCGTAGCCTTCATCGAAGGCCTTGCCGGCGCGTCCCATCGAGGCACCACCGCCGAGGAAGGAAGCGGCGAGCGTGGCGAACAGCACCGGCCAGATGATCTTGTTGCCGGCGACGGCGAAGTCGGCACTGCTGGAGGTCTTCCTGGCACTGCGATAGCCGATGTAGAGCAATATCGCGAAATACAGCAATAGCCCCATGAGGTCGATCATATGCATTGTCTGTGGCCCTTTGTTGTTGGTTATGAGGGTCTGATCAGCTTCCTCCCGCTGGGGGTATAAGCACAACTAAAGGCTGTCTATTAAGTCATAAGAACAATTTAGAGCCTATACACGAGAGGCTAGTCTTGAGCGTCCAGCCTCAAGCGTCCATTCTCGAACGCCAGGCACGAGGGCCTTGCCACGAGAGTCCCGTCACGAGAGCCCCGCCACAAGAGCCCAGTTGTCATGAAACTCAGACATAACCTGCGTCAGTTGCAGATCTTCCAGGAAGTGGTGCGCACGGGCAGTCTCTCCCAGGCAGCGCGTCGGCTTGGCTTGACGCAACCGGCGGTGAGCACGGCGATCGCCAATCTGGAGAGTGACGTCGGGTTTCTGCTCTTTCGGCGTAACCACTATGGCACCCAGTTGACACCGGAAGCCGTCCATCTGGCGGAGGGAGTCGACAAGGTGCTGGCATCGGTGGGGCATCTGGATGAACTGACGGATGGTCTGCGGGATGGTCACGCCGGCAAGCTCACTGTGGCGTCGATGCCGGGGCTTTCGCCGACGGTGATGCCTCGAGTGATGTCACGCTATCTCGCCGACTTCCCCAGGAGTCGTCTGTCGCTGCAGACGTTCAGTTCACGCAAGATCGCCGAGTGGGTCGCCGAGGGCCAGTTTGATCTCGGGGTCATCGAGGCAGACGCCGCGGTCGAGGAGCTGGTGCTGGAGGGGTATCAGCTCTGCATGGCACTGGCCGTGCCTGTCATGCATCCATTGGCGCAACGCGAGGTCTTGTTCCCACAGGATCTGGCCGGGGAAACCATCATCACGCTGGATCAGCACCATCAGAGTACCTTGAAGCTAGCGCGTGCCTTCCAGCAGGCAGACATGACGCTGCAGGCAAGCATCGAGACGCATCTGTTTCCCTCGGTCGCGATGCTTGTCAATGAAGGGATTGGCATTGCCTTGATCGATCCGGTGACGGCGGAGGCGATGCTGGCGCGCCGCGATTGCCAGCTGCGCGTGGTGCCATTCGCGCCGACCATCAACCTGGATGTCGCGCTGGTCACCTCGCGTTTTCATCCCGTTTCCCGTCAGGGGCAGCGCTTCATGCCCTATCTGACGGCGGAGCTTGCCGCCTGGCAGCAGCGCTCGAAGGAGCGTTATGCCGTGACGATGCCGGAGGATGGCGAGGATGCCGCCCCCATGGTGTGAAGCCACTCATGATGGGTCACCGTCACGGACCTGGTCATCTCCCTCGGCGATACTGCCGACAACAATACCCTCGCCAAATAAGCACCAAGGCCCCACCGCTGATGGGCGGTGGGGCCTTGGTTGCCGTTTCAGGCGTGACCGAAGGGTCAGGGTCGCAGAGCCCTCATTCCAGACTCGCCCCATAGCCGAAGCTGGCGGCCGGTTCGGCGGCGGTCTCGACCCACACGCTCTTCACTTCGCTGTATTCGCGCAGCGCATCCAATCCGGAGGAGCGGCCATAGCCACTCTCGGCGTAGCCGCCGAAGGGCGAGCTGACGTGAATGGTCTTGTAGCCATTGACCCAGAAGGTACCCGCGCGCACCTGACGCGCCACGCGGTGGGCGCGCCCCACATCACGCGTCCAGACGGCCCCGGCCAGCCCGAAGCGACTGTCATTGGCTATGCGGATGGCGTCGGCTTCCTCCTCGAACGGTATGGCGACCACGACCGGGCCGAAGATCTCCTCCTGCGCGCAGGTCATGGCGTTGTCGCCCAGCAGCACCGTCGGCGCGACATGATAGCCGCCGGTGTCCGGGGTGGGGTCTGCTGAGCCCTCCGCCAGGCGCGCGCCGTCTTCGATGGCCCCGGCAAGCATCGACGTCACATGCTGGTATTGCTTCGCGTTGTTGATCGGGCCGATCTGGGTCGCCGGGTCCTGCGGATCACCGAGGGTGAATTGCGTGGCGGCCTCGGCCAGTGCAGTGGTGAACTTCTCGAAGATCGAGGCCTGTACCAGCAGGCGCGAACCCGACACGCAGCTCTGGCCGGCACCGGAGAAGATGGCCGCCTGAGCGCCGCGCAGTGCCACCTCGAGATCGGCATCCTCGAAGACGATATTGGCCGACTTGCCACCCAGCTCCAGCACGCTAGGAATGCAGCGCTGCGCCGCGGCGGTAGCGATATGGCGGCCAGTCGCGGGGGAGCCGACGAACACCACCTTGCGGATATCGCCCTCGGCGATGAACGCCTGGCCAATGGTATGGCCGTAGCCTGCGATGACGTTGACCAGCCCGCGCGGCACGCCGGCGCGCTCGATCAACACACCGAGTGCCAGCGAGGACAGCGCCGTCAGCTCCGAGGGCTTGAGAATCACCGCATTGCCGGCGGTGATGGCGGGGGCGATCTGCCAACCGGCGGTGAAGATCGGCGCGTTCCACGGCGTGATCTGCAGCACGGTGCCCAGCGGCTCATAGGTCACGTAGTTGAGATGTGAGGTCGGGACCGGAATCACCTCGCCGTGCAGCTTGTCCGCCCAGCCCGCGTAGTACTCGAACATTTCGGCGACCTTGGCCACCTCGACACGGGCATCGCGAATCGGCTTGTTGGCGCTTAGCGCCTCGAGTTCAGCCAGTGTCTCGGCCTGCTCACGAATCAGGCTGCCTATCTGATAGATGACGCGCCCACGCGCCTGGGCGGTCATGGCAGCCCAATGAGGTTGCGCCTGGCGTGTGGCGGCATTGGCGAGCGCGACCTGAGCGCGATCGGCATCCGGGAAGGACAGCATCAGGCTGTCATCATGGGCGTTGCGTACCTCGATGGCGTCACCCGTGCCGGTGACGAACTCACCGCCGATCAGGCTGCTGACGACAAAACTGTCGTCAGGAGATTGGCTGCTGCTCTGAAACGTCTGCATCAATTCGGCGATGCGCTGAGCAATTGGGGAGGTCGGGGGCATGTCCTGGGTCAGCATGGATTATCCTCAGTGGCCAAAGAGGGTCGGGTCAGTGCGTTGCACGATGGCGCAGAAGTCTTCGCTGTCATCCAGGCTCGCGCGGCTCTCGTCCCAGAGCTGCACCACGGCGTTGGCAAGGGGGAGCTCCAGTCCAAGCGTTGCTGCCAGATCACTGGCCAGCCGGACATCCTTGCGCATCAGGCCCATGGTGAAGCCGGAATCAAAGGCCTTGTTGATCACCCAGCTGGGGAACATCACCTGGCTTGCGCCGCTACGTCCCGAGCCCGCATTCACGCCTTCCAGCAACTTTTCTGGGGAGACACCCGCCCTGGCGGCCATGGAGACGGCCTCCGCCGTGCTGATCAGATGGCAGGCGGCGAGCATGTTGTTGGCGATCTTGGCGACGTTGCCCGCCCCACAGCTGCCAACGTGCACGCGGCTGCCGCTCATGGCTTCCAGCACCGGCATGGCGCGTGCCAGAACTTCCTCCTCGGCACCGATCACCATCGACATGCTGCCACTCGCCGCGCCCTTGGGGCCGCCGGACACCGGGGCATCGATGAAGTCGATACCACGAGTCGCCAGCGTCGCCGCCACCTTGCGGCTGGTCTCGGGAGTCGAGGTAGTGGTGTCAATCACGATCAGGCCGGGCTTGCCCAGGGCCAGCAGACTGATGGCGTCCTGTTCGGTTTCCTGAGCGCCTTCCTTGCCCAGGCATAGCTGCTCTACATGCTCTGCCTTGGGCAGCGAGAGGATCACGATATCGATCGTGTCCAGCAGCTCTGCCAGTGAACTGACCGGTGTGACACCTGCCGCGGCAGCCTTGTCACGGGCAGCCTGTGAGAGATCGAATCCGAAGACGGGGAAGTCATGGCGAACGAGCGTAGCGGCCATGCCGCCACCCATGTTGCCCAGTCCGATGACACCGACGGTTGTTGTCATTGTGTGATTCCTGTCGTGGTGAAAGGGGGATGGTCATCCGGTGACTCGAGTATGGACAGCGCTTCTGTGTTCCAGCAATAATCCGAAATTCACTTTAATGTTGCCGTCAAGGCAATGCTGGGGGGCGTGATGAGTCTGGTGCAGGAACGACGTATCAGTCATTTCCACGAGGCCGCCAGACTGGGCAGCGTGCGGGCAGCGGCGGATTTCCTGAATGTGGCACCGTCTGCGGTCAGCCGACAGATCACCCAGTTGGAGCATGAGCTAGGCATGCCGCTACTTGAGCGTCATCGACGTGGGGTCAAGCCGACGGAAGCCGGCGAGCGGGTGCTGGAGTACTACCGTCAGCGTCTGGCGCAGCAGGAGGTGCTGCTGGAGTCGTTGCAGTCATTGAAGGGGCTGCAGAGTGGCTCATTGGTACTGGCCATCGGCGAGGGCTTCATCGAGGGACTGGCTGGGCCCTTGAGCCGTTTTTCCGCGCGTTATCCGGGCATCGAGCTCAAGGTGAATCTATGTGGCAGCAATGAGGTGATCCGTCAGGTCGTCGAGGACGAGGCGCATCTGGGGCTGGTGTTCCATCCGGCAAGCGATCCAAGGATTCGCGCGCACGTCTCGCGCCCTCAGCCGGTATGCGCGGTGGTCAATCCAGCACATCCTCTGGCGCGCCAGGCGACCGCGGCTGTGCCCGAGCCATTGTCGCTGGCGGCGCTCGACGGATATGCCCTGGCGCTGCCGGAGGTGTCGTTCGGCATTCGCCAGATCGTCGCGCAGGCGGAGCATCAGGCCGGGGTGATGCTGAGCCCGACGCTCACTTGCAACGCGCTGGCGATGCTCAAGCAGTTCGCGCTGCAGGGCGGCGTGACCCTGCTGCCGGATTTCGTGGTCAGTGAAGAAGTGACAGCGGGCAGGCTATGTCGACTGTCGCTTCAGGAAGCGCCTTTCATCACGCCGCATGTGCAACTGATCAGTCGACTGGGCCGGCAACTGAGCGTCGGTGCCGATCGACTGCTTGGCCTGCTGCGCGAGGACATGACGGCCTTTGCGGATACAGGGCTCACAGATAGCGCCTGAATCCACGGGCGTCTGCAAGCAGTGCGGGTCAGTTGAGGTCGCGCAGCGTGGCTGACAAGCCTGATGGGAAACAATGAGATAGCGCCAGCGAGGTTCATGGTCCTGACAAGTGGTCAGCGGTATAGTGCGAGGCTTGTGTCATTTGTCCCGAGCCTCGTGCAGCCCGCGGCCTGCTCGGCATCACAGACAAGGATTCCCTCGATGGCTTCATTTCGTATTCTGACGCACCCCGAACACGGGACGCGTGCCGTCAAGATCGGCTGGTCTTGGCCGGCCTTCTTCTTTGGCCTGTTCTGGGCACTCTACAAGCGCATGTGGTTGCTGGCGGCGAGTCTGTTCGGCTTCATCGTGCTCAGCTCGGTCTTCATTCCCGCGACGATGGAAGGGCAGCTGATTTCCAATGTCCTGTTCCTGGGTCTGAATCTGACCATTAGCATGAAGGGCAATCAGTGGTACGCGAGCCTGCTGGAAACCCAGGGCTTCACCCAGCAGGCCCAGGTCGAGGCGCGCAATCCCGGGGATGCGCTGGCCGTGCATGCCAACTCGCAGAAGGCGTCTGCGGCTGACACCCGCGACCATGGACAACGCGGCACTCACGAGCAGGACCTCCCCGTGGATCACCGTGATGAGCAGGAAAACAGGCGCGACCGTAATGATGGCAGGGATGATGAGGATAACGGTGATGGTGGCGCCGGTGGCAAGGGCGGTGGCAACACCTCTGGTACCTTCATCGGCTAGGGGCCGGACCAGGAAGAGATGAGACGATGAACCTTCAAGGACGATTGACGCGCTGGAACGATGACAAGGGCTTCGGTTTCATCACGCCTGAGTCGGGGGGCAAGGATGTCTTTGCCCACATCAGTGCGTACCAGGGGCGCGGGCGGCCGAAAGCCAGTGCGCAGGTGCAGTATCAGTTGGGCATGGATGAGAACGATCGCCCACGTGCCACACGCTTTCGCACGTTTGGGGCAGGGGCTTCCACTACTTCTGCTGGAGTGGGGCTTGCATGGTTGATGATGCTGGTCGTGATGGTCCTGCTCGGGGCAGGCTGGCAGCAGGGGCGTCTGCCCTGGATGTTGCCAATGGCGTATCTGGGCATGAGTTTGGTGACGTACTTGGCCTATCGAGTCGACAAGCAGGCCGCGACATCAGGGGAGTGGCGCGTGTCTGAGGGGAAATTGCACCTCATGGAGTTGCTGTGTGGCTGGCCGGGCGCGCTGATCGCCCAGCAGAGCCTGCGCCACAAGACGCGCAAGACAAGCTACCGAGTCGTGTTCTGGTGTGTGGTATTGATCAACATCGCTACCGTGAGCTGGCTGACGCTCTCGCCGGAAGCCGCGTCCCTTCGCGATCTGCTTGGCTTTCCTGTCATTGCCAGAGAGGCCATGATCCGCTGGTCATGAGCGGGTATCGTCTGTACCTATCAACGACAAAGGGGCCTTGAAAGGCCCCTTTGTCGTTGTGGATCAACCCCATCCAGCACACCGTTGTCTGCGTCTCCACGGTAGCTGCTGAAGTGCCTGTTCTAGCGCATCAAGCCATCCACCACGCCCAGGCCATGGAAGGCGATCATGCCGATGATGCCGGCGAAGATCACGTAGTAGAGCGTCGGCAGGATCGTCTTGCGCAGCGTGATGCCTTCACGCCCCAGTAGTCCGACGGTCGCCGAAGCGGCGACCACGTTGTGGATAGCGATCATGTTGCCGGCAGCCGCGCCGACGGCCTGGAGGGCGACCATCATGGCGCTGGAGATGCCCAGCGCGCCTGCCACGTTGAACTGGAAATCCGCCAGCATCAGATTGGAGACGGTGTTGGAGCCGGCGATGAAGGCCCCGAGGGCCCCGACGCTGGGAGCGAACAGCGGGTAGATGTCGCCCACGCTATCGGCGATGAATTGCGCCATGGCCACCGGCATCGATACCAGATCTGCCTCGTTCACGCCGGAGTTGATCAGGATGCGCACCATGGGGATCGTGAACAGCAGCACGAAGCCTGCGCCCAGAATCGTGCGGCTGGATTCCGTGACGGCAGCACTGACATCCTGCATGCGCATGCGGTGCAGCACAACGGTCAGCAGTACCACGACCACCAGGATACCGCCGGGTAGGTACAAGGGCTGCAGACTGCCGGAGATGTCACCTTCTCCGAGAATGCCGCTCCAGCCGAAGCTCCATGAGGTCAGCGCTTCCTTGATCGGGGCGATGACGCGCGACATCACCAGCAGCACCGCGAGCAGCACATACGGCAGCCACCCCATGCCGACCGAGAGCGGCTTGCGACCCTCGACGGGCTCAAGTGTCATGTCCAGCTTGCCCACCCATTCCTCGGGCCAGCTGTCTGCGTTCGGGAAGTCCCAGGTCCGGCTGGGTAGCAGAAAGCCCTTGCGCGCCGCGGGTACCACGATGGCGAGGCCCACCATGGCACCGATCATCGAGGGGAACTCGGGCCCGAGCAGCAGGCCGGCCAGTACATAGGGCACCACGAAGCAGACACCCGCGAACAGCGCGAAGGGAGCGACTTCGAGTCCCTCGCGCCAGGAGCGATTGGCCCCGAAGTAGCGCACCATCACCGCCACCATGATGAGTGGCATGCAGATACCGATGATGCCGTGGGTAATGGCGACTTCCGAGGTGATCAACTGGAAGTAGCTGTCCCAGCTTGACCCGTTCGCGGCCAGAGCGTCACTGACGCCAGCCTTGTCGAGCCCTCCCGAGACACCGACGACGATGGGGGTGCCGACAGCACCGAAGGAGACCGGAGTGGATTGCACCATCATCCCGACCACGACGGCGGCCAGTGCCGGGAAGCCTAGCGCCACCATCAAGGGGGCAGCGACGGCAGCGGGTGTGCCGAAGCCTGAGGCACCCTCGATGAAGCAACCGAACAGCCAGGCGACGATGATGGCCTGTACTCGCCGGTCTGGGCTGATGCCGGAGAAGCCATTACGGATCGCGGCAATACCGCCGGAGTGCTTGAGCGTATTGAGTAGCAGCAGGGCACCGAAGATGATCCACAGGATCGCCACCGTCAGTATCAAGCCTTGCAACGATGAGGCCATGACGCGTGTGAAGGTCATGTCCCAGGCAAGCAGGGCGATCAGGGCCGTGACCACGAAGACGATGGGCATGGCAATGCGGGCAGGGATTCTGAACCCTATCAGCAAGATACCAGCCAGTATCAATGGCGTGAACGCCAGAAGCGCCATCCATGATGCATTCATGTCAATACTCTCCTTCGCATGAAAGGGTGATTGTCTTTTTGTTGGTTTTTGTCACTGCAGTGTGAAGGTTGATCCAGAGTTTGGCGTTGAGTTCTCATCTACACTGCGGGAAATCACCGTAG
>NZ_JBVBEE010000014.1:0-52546 GCF_056493605.1 Cobetia sp. BL01
GAAAAAGTGGCACGAAAGAGAAGAGCGACAAAGGAAGGACTGCGTCGTGCTTGCCAAGAGAAGCTGTAGACGGGGAGCAGAGTTCCAGGGAGTCGCAGGGGGCAAGAGGGTGTGGAAAACCTCGCTGTACGATTCCTTGGGGTATTCACATCGTGTCGACTGTCGGGGTGATGCACGTGAGCGCCGTGAGGCTCGCATGAGTCCGTTGTTTCCGAGAGCGGAGGAAGTGCCATGGCGGCTTATCTTTATCGAGCGTCAAGCGTCGCGGGTTTCGCACCTCGGAGTTGCTCGACTTTTTCTTCATCAGGGTGAACTAAAGCGTCATGCCAGACTCTGAGTAGGTGAGTTTCGACGTTCCCTTGCTTAGAAACTTGTCTGTGCTATCCCATCAGCAGACTTTTTGAGATATGGCACTCCTGCCTTGCAGTCGAGCAGCCAGTCCGCCGGCCACTTCCCCAGTGGCCGGTTTTTTTATGTCTGCCGTCTGGCTCCTTGCCTTGCAGGCATGAAAAAGCGGCCGGATGAGTGATCATCCGGCCGCTCTGGTATCTGATGGAGTCCTCAGTGTGAAGACCGCATCAGGGAGGGAGGAGCTGTTTAGCTGTTCTGCTCGATACCCTGAATGTACCAGTCTGCACCATCGCGTAGCTCACGGACCAAGTGCCAGGTCTCGTTGAACTCGTTCTGCTCGCCATTCTCGTCGAGCACGCCGTGGAACAGCACTGTCGCTTCCGCCTGCTTGCCGATTTCCTGCACGCTGCCCAGTTCAGCGAACAGACGCACGACTTCGGTACGGTTGTTGGCTGGCTGCTGAGCGCGTTCTTCGCGCAGCATGTTGTAGAGCTCCGGCGTCACGTATTCCTGGATGCGCGGCAGGTCATTGTTGTCCCAGGCGCGTTGCAGGGTCATGAAGTGCTCCTTGGCACCACCGAGGAACTGTTCCTTGTCGAACCAGGCAGGCTCACTGACGGGAGCTCCGCCGCCCAGCCCTGCACCGATACCGCCAGCAGGCGCCAGCGACTCGCCCTGCTCCTGGTGCGCTTCACGTGCCTGCACGTTACGTGGCTGATCATCGTGACGGGGGGAGGCGCTACCGCTGCCTGCCGGCCCGCCGCTCGCCATGGCGGCCTTCTTGCGCGCGCTCAGGAACTTGAAGGCGATGAAGGCGATCACCGCGATGATCAGGAAGTCTGTCATGCGCAGACCATCGAAGGCGCCGCCGAAGAACAGCGATGCCAGCAGACCACCTGCCAGCAGACCTGCCAGCGGACCGGCAAACTTGGACAGACCGCTGGAGGGCTTGGACTTCGCTGCAGTGCTGCTGTTGGTGGCCTTGTTGCTGCCAAACAGTGAGCTGGAGGATTTTCCGCTGTCAGCGGATCGTGAGTAGCTACCGAAACTCTTGCCGCCGCCGAGGCGCTTGGCCTCCGCGTGTTCGACGCTCAGACCGAAGCCGAGCAAGCCGACCATCAGCATGATGAACAGATGGCGCATGTGGGATCTCCTTGGATGCGCTAGCGTGTAAGTGGAAGCCCCATTCTAGCCCTAGAATCGACGTGGGAGGACCAATGGACGACGAAAAGTCTCAACACCTGATGGCGAGGCGGTCATTGTTGTTGCTGATCGACTTTCAGGCCCGCCTGATGCCGGTACTGAGTGGCGGAACCGAAGCCATCAACAGTGCCATCTGGCTGGGCGGCATCGCCCAGGCGCTGGAAATTCCCGTGTGGCTGACGGAGCACTGTCCGGACAAGCTGGGCGAAAGTGCTCCCATGACACACTTGCTGAGCGAGCGAACCCGCTGCTTCACCAAGCGCAGCTTCAGCGCGCTGGAGGCGCAGGATTTTCGAAAGGCGCTGGAGCAGAGCGGATGTGATCAGCTGGTGGTATGTGGTGCCGAGGCGCATGTCTGCGTGATGCAGACCGTGCTGTCACTATGCGGTGCGGGGTATCGAGTGGCGCTGGTAGCTGATGGTGTCGCCAGTCGCCGCCCGCGTGAGGCAGCATTGGGAGTGACCCGCTGCGAGGCGGCGGGGGCCAGTGTCGTCAGCGCCGAGATGGTGGCTTACGAATGGCTTGGAAGCGCGGATCACGTCCTTTTCGGCGATATTCATCGCCGTTATCTCAAACCCCGGGCAGGAGAGCACCTGGCGTTCCCCGGGCTGGGTGGGTGAGTCGCAGGGCGACCTGCAAGGCGCGCGTCAGGCGCGTGCCGCGTCGGCTTCACTGCGCGTGAAGACCAGCGTATCGCCCTCTGAGGCGGCATTGGAGAAGCGGTAACCGGCCACATCGAAGTCCTTGAGGTCCTCGGCCGTCTCGATATCGTGCTTGAGCATCCAGGCGCTCATCAGGCCGCGTGCACGCTTGGCGTAGAAGCTGATGATCTTGGACTGACCATTCTTCTCGTCCTTGAAGACCGGCGTCACGATACGGTGGCGGAATGCCTTGGCGTCGATGGCCTTGAAGTACTCGTTGGAGGCCAGATTGACCAGTATTGGCGTGCCACTGTCTTCGACGGCCTGCTCCAGTGCCGGCGTCAGCGTCTTGCGCCAGTAGGCGTAGAGGTCCTTGCCGGCCGGGTTGCTCAGGCGGGTGCCCATCTCCAGGCGATACGGCTGGATGAGATCCAGCGGACGCAGTAGCCCGTAGAGGCCGGAGAGAATGCGCAGCCTGTGTTGCGCGCGCTCGAATTCTTCCTCGCTAAACGTTTCTGCCGCCATGCCCTGATAGACATCTCCCTGAAAGGCCAGTACCGCCTGCTTGGCGTTGTCTGGCGTGAAGGGGGGCTGCCATTCCTGAAAGCGAGCGGCATTGAGGCCGGCCAGCTTGTCGGAAAGCTTCATGAGGCTTGCGATGTCCTGCGGTGATTGCTCGCGCAGGATATCGATCAGTGGTTGAGCCTGATCAAGAAAGTCGGGTTGGGTATGACGGGAGGTCACGGGGGCGCTGTCGAAATCCAGCGACTTGGCGGGCGAAATCACACTCAGCATGAAGACCTCCTGACAGGGGAAAGGTCTCAGTATATCAGGCAGACAAGATGGCCCCGAGTCCGTCGGGACTATCGGGGCCATAGATTGCGATGCGTGACGCCAAAGGCATCAATAGCGTCGGATCAGGAAGACGCCAGCGAACAGCAACAGCACGCCCGCCACGCGCCCCAGCGAGAGATCTTGCTGCGGGAAGGTTGCCCAACCGAAGTGATCCAGAACGACCGAAGCCGTCAGCTGGCCCGCCAGGAAGGTGGCCATCATGGTGGCCGCGCCCAGCTTGGGTACCAGGATCACGCTGGCTGCCACGAAGAAGGCCCCCAGCAGACCACCGGTCCAGCTCCACCAGGGAGCCGCTTTCAGGGCACCAATACCCGGCATGGGCAATCGCATGGCCAGCACGATACCGATCAGGGCGATCGAGCCGATCACGAAGCTGACCATGGCGGCCATGAGCGAACTGTGGGTCTGCAGGGCCAGCGTGGAATTGACGCCGGCCTGGATCGGCATCATGGCACCGGCGGCCACGGCCATGAGAATCATGCTCAGTTCAGCGGGATTCATGGGGTTTCCTTGGAGACGAACAGGCCGGTCATTACGACCGGCCTGTCGGGTTGCGCGTCAGGGGCAGATCAGGGGCAGGGGTTCGGCGCGGTGTTGTGGATCATCTCGATCTCGGCCAGCACCTCGTCGCTCAGTTCCACCTCGAGGCTTTTGATGTTGCTCTCCAGCTGCAGCATGGTGGTGGCACCGATGATGTTGCTGGTCAGGAACGGACGCGTGTTGACGAAGGCGAGTGCCATCTGCGCCGGGTTCAGGCCATGACGGCGTGCGATATCCACGTAGCAGGCGATGACGTGCTGGGCCGGCTCCGCGTTGTAGCGCTGGAAGCGCTCGAACAGGGTCAGACGCGCGCCTTCCGGACGGGCGCCATCCAGGTACTTGCCGGACAGGGTGCCGAAGGCCAGCGGCGAATAGGCGAGCAGGCCCACATCTTCGCGGTGCGCGAACTCGGCCAGCCCGACCTCAAAGCTGCGGTTGACCAGATTGTAGGGATTCTGGACGCTGGCGACGCGCGGCAGATTCAGGCGCTCGGCCAGATTCAGGCACTGCATCACGCCCCAGGGCGTCTCGTTGGACAGACCCACGGCGCGAATCTTGCCCGCGGTGACCAGTTCGCCAAGGGCGGAGAGGCTTTCTTCCAGCGGCGTCATGTCCTCGTCTTCCACCGGCTGGTAACCCAGCTTGCCGAAGAAGTTGGTCTTGCGATCCGGCCAATGCAGCTGATAGAGGTCGATGTAATCGGTGCCCAGGCGGCGCAGGTTGTCGTCACAGGCGGCGATGATCTGCTCGCGGGTCAGGCGTGAACCACCGCGGAGGTAGTCCATGCCCGGGCCGGTGACCTTGGTGGCGATCTTGACCTGATCACGGTTGCCGCGTGCGGCCAGCCAGCTGCCGATGTACTGCTCGGTGCGGCCCTGGGTCTCGCCATTGGGCGGGACAGGGTACATCTCGGCGGTATCGATGAAGTCGATGCCGGCATCGAGCGCACGATCCAGCTGCTGGTGGGCATCGGCTTCGCTGTTCTGCTCACCAAAGGTCATGGTGCCAAGGCACAGCAGACTCACGTCAATGCCGGTGCGGCCTAGAGCTCTACGTTGCATGCAGGATTCCCCTGTCGGGTGGTTGGCAAAAGCGGGTAAGGCGAGCGTGCGTCGCCTGCGTGTGTCAGGGCAGGTGCGGCGGCGGTTTCACTCGCGGGACGGCGCACATATTAGCAGCGTAACAAAAACCCACAAGGCGGGCTTGAGTCCCCCTGATTGCGCGAGTATGCTTGGCGCCCCGTTGTCAGGGGAGCAGCCTCGCGAGGCCGCCCGCATGGGCAAACTGACAGCGTTGGCAAGGAGAACAGCGTCGCAGGCTCAGGAAAGGGCCAGATACGGCGTCATCCCTCTTATCTGTTTCAAGGTTACTCGTCATGCCGCAGGCCTCAACCCTGATGACCGGACTGAAATACCGCCTGGCGGAGCGTCTGTTCCACGCCTCCTGGCTTTCCGGCTCTCAGCAGAAGCATCGTCTGACCATGCGTCTGTTCAATCACTGCGCCAAGGCCGGTCATACCGGTGCGCTGTCATTGTACGGCCACATGCTGTTCCAGCGCGGCAGTTCGGCGCAGGAAAAGGCCAAGGGTGCCCGTTTCGTCGTCAAGGCGGCACAGGCGGGTGACATCCATGCCCAGTACCAGGCAGGGTGCATCTACGAGCATGGCTGCGCGCAATACCAGAGTGACCCGGCCAAGGCCGTGACCTGGTATGCACGTGCGGCAGAGCGTCATCATGCGCTTGCCGCGCAGCGTCTGGCACGTGCCTATCGTGAAGGCTCGCTGGGGCTGGCGGTCTGCCCGCACAAGGCGGAGCACTGGGAAGCGCATGCACGCAGCGGTGACGAAGCCGCCCTCCACTGAGCCAATCCGACGGCTGCTGCCGTCGTCGATCGCCTCCTCTGACAGCGCCCTCCTCGTGAGGGCGCTGTCGTCTCCGTCTCTTCTGATGCCAACCGGATGAGCAGGACTCGCCAAACGGGGGGCAATTCCCGTAACCTGAAGACATTCAACCCCTTCTTGCCTGGTCCTTGGCTGCCTGAGATACCGTGGGAGACGCGTGTGACGCTGCCTATTCTGCTCGATATTGAAGCCTCCGGCTTTGGCCGCGGCAGCTACCCGATCGAGATCGGTCTGGCGCGTACCGATGGCAGCAGCTGTGCCTTCCTCATCCAGCCGCTGGAAGAGTGGGTGCACTGGGACCCCAAGGCTGAGCTGTTGCATGGCATTTCACGCGCCCGATTGGCACGTGAAGGCCGCCCGGTGCGGGAAGTGGCGCAGTGGATCAATGATGAGCTGAGCGAGACACGCATCGCGTACAGCGACAGCTGGGGCTACGACAATACCTGGTTGTCGTTGCTGTTCCATCATGCCGGCATGCTGCCGCACTTCCGGCTGGAAGCGCTGCGCCGGCTGCTGGATGAGGAGCAGCTGAATCGCTGGGCCGAGCTCAAGGAAGCCGTGATCGCCGAAGGCGGCATCCAGCGCCATCGCGCTGGAGATGATGCCCGTCTGCTGCAACTGACCTGGCAGAAGGCCCAGGCCATCGAGCGCAACGACTGAGCGTTCAGCCCGGCGAAAGATGACCGGCATGAAAGCCCCTGCAGAAGGCAGCCCATCGGGCTGCCTTCTTGCGTTCTGCCAGTCGACGACGGACTCAGGCCCCGCTTACCGCCAGCAGCACCTTGCCGGTGCTGGCGTTGTCCTGCACATAGGCATGTGCAGCCTCGGCGTCCTGGATCGGCCAGCTCTTGTCGATATGCGGACGTATCTCGCCTCGCGCCAGGCGTGGCCAGACGTGGACATAGAGTGCATCCAGCACCATGCCCTTGCCCTTGGGCGAGCGGGAACGCAGGGTCGAGCCGATCAACCGCTGGCGCTTCATCAGCATGCGCCCCAGATCCAGCTCGTCCATGCGTCCGCCCATCAGGCCGATCAATACCATGCGGCCATCCTGATTCAGAACCTGCTGATTGCCTGACAGGTAGCCGCCGCCGACCGGGTCGAGAATCATGTCGGCGCCGCCCCATTCGTTCACGGCATCGACGAAACTGCCATCGTGGCGATTCCAGCCGGCATCGGCCCCCAGCCGCAGGCAGGTGTCCAGCTTCTCCTGACTGCCGACGGTCACGAAGCAGGGATGGCCGAACAGGCCGCACAGCTGGATGGCAGTGGTGCCGATACCGCTGGCCCCGGCGTGCAGCAGGACGCGTTCCTTGTGCTTGAGGTTGCCCTCGATGAACAGGTTCAGCCAGGCGGTGGCGAACATCTCCGGCAGGGCGGCCGCCTCACGCAGGCCGAAGCCCTCCGGCACCGGCAGTACCTGCAGGGCATTGACCACCACCTCTTCGGCATAGCCTCCGCCTGCCAGCAGGGCGCAGACCGGGTCCCCCACCTGGAAGCGTTCCACGTGTCTGCCTACCTCGAGGATGGTGCCGCTGACCTCGAGACCGAGAATCTCGCTTTCCCCGGCCGGGGGCGGATACTGCCCGGCGCGCTGCATCAGATCCGCGCGGTTGACGCCGGCCCAGGCCACCTGGATACGCACCTCGTCCGAGGCGATACCTGAAGGGGCCTCGGTTTCCTGCCAGACCAGCGCCTCGTTCTCGACGGCTATCGCATACATTCGCTATCTCCTTGGCTTGGCAATCGTGGCTGCCTTGCTGTGATCGCTCCGTCCTCAGACGGATGTCTGTCATCTCACTGTACGGGGACTGTGACGCACCTGTCATGAAGTGGCGCGATTCTGACGTGATATCAAGCCTCTGTTTCAGACTGCGAGTGACGCACCGCGTTGCGCAAAGGAGTGAGCATGATCGATACCGCCCGTGTCATCGCCGCCAAGTATCCCGCCTTTGCCAGGCGCCACCCTCTGATTCGTCGCCCGGCGCTGGCGCTGCTGCGGCGTCTGGTTCACGAGAGCGAGATCAATGCCTTCCTCGCCGAGCATGCCGGTCTGCGCGGTTTCGACTTCATCGACCGTGTGCTCGATCACTTCTCCTTCGCCTACTCCGTCTCCTCGCGGGAGCGCGAGAACATCCCTGCCTACGGGCGAGTGGTGATCGTCGCCAACCACCCGCTGGGCTCGCTGGACGGGCTCGCGCTGCTCAAGCTGGTCGGGGAGGTGCGGCGTGACGTGAAGATCGTCGCCAACGACATCCTGATGAAGGTCGAGCCGCTGGCGCCCTTGCTGCTGCCGCTGGACAACCTCAGTCGCCGCGGTTATCGCAGGAGCAGCACCCAGATCTGCGAGGCACTGATGAATGAAGAGGCCGTGATCATCTTCCCGGCCGGAGAGGTCTCGCGCGCAGGGCCGACCGGGCCGCGTGACGGCAAGTGGCTGTCGGGCTTCCTGCATTTCGCGCGCAAGACCAACGCGCCGGTACTGCCGATTCACGTCAGTGGTCGCAACTCGACGCTCTTCTATACCCTGTCATCGATCAACCGTGGCCTCGGCACGCCGCTGCTGGCCCATGAGATGTTTCGCCAGCGCGAACGTCAGCTCAAGCTGCGCATCGGGGAACTGATTCCGCTGGCGCGTCTCGACAGTGATGCCCTGAGCACCAATGCCAAGACACGCCTGCTGCGCAAGCATCTCTATCGCATCGGACGCGGCAAGCGCGGGCTGTTCGTGACCGAGAAGGCCATCGGTCATCCGGAGGAGCGCCAGGCGCTGCGTGAGGAACTGACGCCGTGTGAGCTGCTGGGTGAGACCCGCGACGGCAAGAAGATCTACCTGTTCGATGCCTTTCCCGGTTCCAGCGTGATGCGCGAGATCGGTCGGCTGCGCGAATTGAGCTTCCGCCGCGTCGGCGAAGGGACGGGAGAGCGTCGTGACATCGACCGTTACGATGCGCATTACCGTCATCTGGTGCTGTGGGATGACGCCGATCTCGAGATCGGCGGGGCCTATCGCATCGGTGAGGTGGGCAAGATCATGGCGGCGCATGGCGAGAAGGGGCTCTACAGTCCGACCCTGTTCCGCTTCACGCCGGAGATGTTCGCGCATATGCAGGAGGGCCTGGAGCTGGGGCGCAGCTTCGTGCAGCCACGCTATTGGGGGCGCCGCAGTCTCGATTACCTGTGGCAGGGGCTGGGTGCCTATCTGCGCCGTCACCCCGAGATTCGCTGGCTGTTCGGCCCGGTCACGCTCTCCAACAGCTACCCGGAGGCTGCTCGGGCGTTGATCGTCAGCTATTACCGCCACTACTACGGGGATGAGGAGGGACTGGCGCGTGCACGGGCACCGGTCGCGCAGAGTGCACCGGGCAGTGCCGCCCATGAGGCGGAGCGTCTGTTCGATGGTCAGGATGCCGAGGGTGATTTCCGTCGCCTGCGCGCCCAGCTGGACGCGATGGGCGTGACGGTGCCGACCCTCTACAAGCAGTACGCCGAGGTCACCGAGCCCGGCGGCACTCGCTTCCTCGACTTCAGCGTCGATGCCGATTTCGGCTACTGCATCGATGGGCTGGTGATGGTCGATATCCGACGCATCACCGCCAGCAAGCGCAGCCGCTATCTCGGGGAGCCGGCCTGTCGCGATCAGGCCGGTGCACGACACCCCGTCACGGAGGCTTGACCCATGCTGCTTGCCGTCAGGCCTGCTCGCCTGACGAGGGGGCCAGGCGGTCCAGCAGGGGAGTGATCTCGCGTTCGCTGATCAGGCGGGCGCGAGTATCCGCGTCGAGGAAGCCCGCCTCGACGGTGCGATCCAGAAATTCCAGCAGCGGCGCGTAGAAGCCGTCACTGTCGAGGACGGCGATCGGCTTGGCGTGAAAGCGCAGGTATTGCCAGGTCCAGGTCTCGAACAGCTCCTCCAGCGTGCCGATCCCGCCCGGCAGGGTCACGAAACCATCCGCCAGCGCGGCCATCTGCGCCTTGCGCTCATGCATGTCCGCCACTTCGATCAGCCGAGTCAGCCCGGTGTGTGCCTTCTCGTTGCGCACCAGCGCCTGCGGGATCACGCCGACCACCTCACCGCCTGCGGCCAGCGCGGCATCTGCCAAAGCGCCCATCAGTCCGGCACGTGCTCCTCCATAGACCAGTCCCCAGCCACGTTCGGCGATCGCGGTCCCCAGTGCCTCGGCCTGCTGGCGGTGATGGGGGGAGGCCCCCTCGCGGGAACCCAGATAGACACAGATGCGATGCATGTTGCTCTCCTGAAGGTGTGTTGTGGCACGCAAGGTCGAGTGCCACGCCAGAATGTCGTGGTCTCCATCCTACCCGAGTTGTGCGGCGGGGCCATGACGCCTTGGCGCAACCTTGCCTTGCAGAGTGAGAGAGCATGCTCGGCGTGGTACCTGCATTCACGGGCCTGCTCTGCTACCCTTGCCGCCCCCGCAGGCGACGGCTGGCGGGCGCTGACGCCCATGAGCCTTTTCATCGGGGTGCACTCCAACATGACGCGACGTCCTGACGGCGGGCGCGGGACAACAAGGCAGGAGAGACAGATGGCGCAGGTGCGCGGACGCTTCGCCAGTCGGCTGGGCTTCTTGATGGCCGCCGCTGGTTCGGCAGTAGGGCTTGGCAACGTCTGGGGCTTCCCGTCCCAGACCGCCAACAACGGAGGCGGGGCCTTCGTGGTGATGTATCTGGTGCTGGCCTTCCTGCTGGCGTGGCCGGCGTTGATGGCCGAGCTGGTCATCGGGCGGCATGGTCAGGCCAATATCGTCACCAGCATGAGTCTGGGGCGCGGCATCACCAAGCGCTTCGGCGCGCTGGCGGGCTGGGCGGGCATGCTGACCGCCAGCCTGATCCTGGCCTTCTACGCCATCGTCGCGGGCTGGCTGCTGGGCTATACCGCCGCGCCGGTCAGCGCGGCGCTGGGCATGTCGTCCGCCGCCAGCTGGCTGACCACCTTCGACTTCACGCGCAATGTCTCGCTGACGGCGGTCTTCCTCGCCCTGACCATGGCGATCGTGGTCGGTGGCGTGCGCGGCGGGATCGAGAAATGGTCCACACGTCTAATGCCGCTGCTGCTGGCCCTGCTGGTGGGGTTGATCGGCTACGTGCTGACCCTGCCGGGCGCCGATGAAGGCCTGAGTGTCTATCTGACCCCGCAGTGGGATCGCATCTTCGATGCTGACCTGATGCTGAGCGCGATGGGCCAGGCATTCTTCTCGCTGTCGCTCGGCGTGGGGGCGATGCTGATCTACGGCTCCTATCTGGGGCCGGAGCAGAACCTGCCGCGTCTCGGCGTGCTGGTGACGCTGATCGACGTCGGCATCGCCTTCCTGGCCGGCCTGCTGGTGATTCCGGCCATGTATGCCGCGCGTCATCTGGGCGTCGAGATCTTCGATGCCGACGGCCTGCTCAAGAGCTCCGACACGCTGCTGTTCGATACGTTGCCGGCGCTGTTCGGTCAGATGGGTGGCGCGGGAGACGTCTTGATGGTGGCGTTCTTCGCGCTGATGAGCGTGGCGGGCATCACCTCCTCCATCTCGATGCTGGAAGTGCCGGTATCCTTCGTGGTCGAGCGTGGCTGGCTGGGACGGCGCGCCGCCACCCTAACCGTCGGGGCCGCCATCATGGCCATCAGTCTGACCATCGCCGCCAACTTCGGGGCGCTGTTCGGTCTGGTGATCATGTTGACCACCCAGTACAGCCAGCCACTGGTCGCGCTGGTGATGTGTCTGCTGGTCGGCTGGGCAATGTCACGCCATGCGCTGCTCAAGGAGATCCAGAGCGGGGCGCCGGACATCGAGTCCAGCCTGTTCTGGAAGATCTGGCCGTGGTACGTGCGCCTGATCTGCCCGCTGTGCATCGCCTTGGTGTTCGCGCACTCGCTGTAAGCCGAAACGCCCCCTGCACGACGCAAGAAGCCCGCCAATTGGCGGGCTTCTTCGTCTTGTGCCTCCTGGCCGACGGCCTCTGCTCGAGGGACTGAGTGTCGGCTAGATCGCAGTCAGGGCTCAGGGCAGCTCGGACAGCACGTCGTAGTGGGCATCGACCCAGTGCCCGATGGCATTGCCCTCGGCATAGGCGAGGTGCTGGGCGTACTGGGTGTGCAGGCAGCGCACCTGATTCCAGTCGCGGATGCCGCCGACGCCACGCTCGCGCATCAGCTCAGCGAAGCCCTGGGACTCGATGGCGCTGCGCTCGGCCTCGCTCATGAAGCTCCAGCGCTCGGCGACATAGGCTTCATGACTGGCACGATAGCGCGCCAGCAGTTCCTCGTCGGTCTTGAGGCTCTCTTCCAGCTCCTTGATCACGCCTTCGGCCTCGATGCGTGACAGCGAGATCTTGAGGCGCTCGTCGCTCAGCCAGTAGAGGGTCGGGAAGGGTTTGCCATCCACCAGCGAATACATGCGCAGCACCAGCGGGGTGCCCTCGCCATCGGTGGCGGCCACGGCCTGGATGCCGCGCGGCTTGCGCCCGAGCTGGCGCTCGATGATCTCGAGCTCACGCGCGTCGGGACTATGATTGGTCAGGATCACCATGCTTGCAGTCAGGCTCCAGCACACACTTGTTGGACCGGGAGACGGCCCGGAAGAACGCCTGGTTGAGCTGCTGGGGGCTCGGCACATAGCCATGCCACTCGCGCTCGCAGTAGTCACTGCCGCGCGCCATCAGCTCCGGGGCCAGACGATTGAACCAGCCATCATAATCGTAGGGGTCAAGGCCCGGCAAGCTGATGTGCGGGTAGTCGGCGAAGCGCTCGCCGAACCACTGCTCCAGCGAGGCCTCGACCTGCGCATGCAGCTCGGTCATGTCCGGATAGATCCACTTGCTGTAGCGAATGCCCATCGGGCCTCCTCGCTGGCGTGGCGGCAGGTAGCGTCAGGGTGACAGGTGGCGAGAGCCTCAGTCCTCACGCGCCAGCGGCGCGAACTGCCCATTGCCCAGTTCACACAGTAGCGCGGGAGCGAGACCGATCTCCAGTCCTCGGCGTCCACCGCTGATGAACATCTCCTCCACCCCCTCGGCGCTGTCATCCACCCACAGCGGCAGCCGCTTCTTCTGGCCCAGTGGACTGATGCCGCCGACCACATAGCCGGTGGCGCGCTCGGCGGCCTCGTGGGGGGCCAGGGCTGCCTTGCGGGCATGGCAGGCACGCGCCAGTGCCTTGAGGTTCAGCGTGCCGGTGACGGGCACCACGGCGACTACCAGCGGCTGGCGGGCACTGCTGCCTTCCAGCTGACAGACGAGTGTCTTGAAGACCCGTGCCGGCTCAAGCCCCAGCGCCTGGGCAGCCTCTTCGCCATACGCAGGCGCCCGAGGGTCATGGGCATATTCCAGGGTTCGGTGAGGCTTGCCCTTGAGCAGCTTGAGCGCGGGTGTCATGCCGGTACGCTCCCGGCGGGCGCCGTGCTGTGCGTGCCGAGCGCGCGGGCCTTCTCGCGCAGGGCAGGGAGATCCAGCTCGGCGCTGTCAGTGTGTTCGTGCAGGTGGGAGAGCAGGGTCGTGCGCAGCTCGCCTTCGATGCGCTGCGACTGCTTGGCGTGATGATCGAACTGCACCAGCACGCAGTGGCCACGCGCCCCGCAGACACCGCGCTGCCAGGCTTCCTGGGTCACGGTGAAGGAGCTGCCGCCAAGCCGCGACAGCCAGGTGCGAATCTCGACATCCTGGCCGTATTGCAGCTCGGCGAGAAAGTCGACCTCGATGCGCGCCATGATCAGCGGCCATTTGCGCGGGTCGAGATCCGGCACGAAGACGCGGAACAGGTCATTGCGCGCCCACTCGAACCAGGCCGGCAGGCGCGTGTTGTTGATATGTCCGAGGGCATCGGTATCGAAGAAGGCCGGCTCCAGCGTCTTGAAGTACATGTCATCGCTCCTGTGCGTCCTTGCGGGCTTTTCAGCCTATCAGGAAGCTCAGACGCTGGCTGTACGCCGTGCGGCTAGTCGTCGTTGCAGCGGCGTGAACACGCCCAGCCATGCCGTCGCGATCACGAACCCCAGCAGGGTGCCCGCCGCGACCCCCATGCTCGGGTAGCTGAGCGAGACCACCAGTGAATAGCACAGCAGCGAACCAAGGCCCGCCGGGTAGTGCTTGATCACGGTAGCGACAGCGGCCGGCCCCTGAGTCAGATGCAGAATGATCAACAGCGGATACATGGTGACAGGGAAGGCCGCCACCAGCCCGGCCCAGGACGGTGGCAACAGATGGGCCAGCGCGGTGATGCCGAACACGATGCCGGCCGCGAGGCCCGCACGCGCCAGCAGCGAAGGCCACGAGAACGGGGCCTTGCGACTGCGGGTTTCCGGTACGTCGCGGTACAGGCGCATGCACAGCATGATGGCGATCAGCGTCACGATCACGCCGCTGACGCGGGTGAACTCGAACTGCGCCAGGATCACGCTGGCCGCCAGCCAGCCCAGCAGGCCACCCAGAGTACCGTTGATGACGCCGCGCAGCCCCTCGGCACGCCCGCATAGCCAGTAGCCGACCCCCAGGGCGAGGGTCGAGGAGAATCCGGCCAGCGTGTAGATGGCACTCTCACCGGCGAATTCGGGGGAAATCTCGACCCCGATGAAGCCCAGCGTGATGGCCGTGCCGAGCGGATAGCCGGACAGCAGCCCGGCCATGCGCGTCGAGAGACGCTCCGCGATCAACGACAGGCCGATCACCACCGCGACCGAAATCAGCAGCTTGAGCAGCTGCAGGCCAAGCTCCCCATGCAGTACCGCTGTCATCAAGTGGCGTCCCAGAACTGGCGGCGCAGCAGGGAGATCTTGCCCAGTGCCTTGCCGGAGGCCTGATGTCGGTGTGCCTCGGCGACTTCACGGAAGTCGAACTGGCGCTCGTCCAGGCGCACCTTGAACTCGCCTTCCTCGACCAGTTCTACCAGCTTGCCCAGTGCCTGACGCTGCTGCTCGTGACCGATGCCGGCGCTGAGCGGCAGCAGGATCGACAGCACTTCCAGGCTGCGACTACCGGCATGCAGCGGCGAGAGATCTACCGTGGTGCGCGCATTGATGGTCACGATGCGCCCGCCCAGCCTGCTGGCGGCGAAGCTGGCGGCCAGGTTGTCACCCCCGACGCAATCGAAGACCAGATCAAAGCCCTGGCCAGCCGTCAGGCGTTCCACGTAGTCGGCCACCGCTTCCTCGCGGTAGCGAATGACGTGGTCCGCGCCACAGGCACGTGCCAGCTGCGCCTTGTCATCCGTGGAGACGGTCGTGGCGACTTCCGCACCGATGCATCGGGCGATCTGCAGTGCGACATGACCGACACCGCCGGCGCCGCCGTGAATCAGTACGCGTTGCCCCGCCTCCAGCTGGCCACGTTCCACCAGCGCCTGCCAGGCGGTGATGAACACTGCAGGCAATGCCGCGGCTTCCATGAAGCTCAGGCGGCGCGGCTTGCGGGTGATCAGACGCTCATCGGCGATCATGTAATCCGCCAGCGCCCCGGGGTGAGACGCGACACCCCCGGCAAATCCGAGCACTTCATCGCCCGGTGAGAAGGTCAGCACATCGTCTCCGACGGCATCGACGATGCCGGCGACATCACCATGCAGGATGCAGGGTTCGGGGGGGAGAAGGGCGACCTGCCCGCTGGCCAGCTTGAGATCGAGCGGGTTGACGCTGGAAGCGGCGACGCGAATGCGCACCTGTCCGGGGCCGGGTTCCGGCAGTGGGCATTGCGTGCATTCGAAGTTGGCATCCGGGCCGGGGTTGCGCAGCACCATGGCGTGCATGGAAGCGAGCATGAGACGTCCTCGTTGAAACGAATTCCGGCCAGTTCGGCCAGTGAGCGCCACACCCTACCCATTGCGCTGCGCCGCGGCAATGCGACTTGGGTGGTTTCCGCCGTCCTGGTGACGGAATTGCATGATCGACAACGAAAAAGCCCCTGCCGAAGGGCAGAGGCTTTGGGTCATGCGGCGGGTGACGACTGCGTCAGACCCGCCTGAGAGGGAAAGGTGTCACGCGTTCTGGCGCTTGGTCTCCTTGTCGATCGGGGCGATCTCGCCGGACTTCAGCTTGGCGAGGTACTGGCTCAGCTCGCGCTTCACGACCGGCATCAGGTAGTAGAGACCGATGATGTTGGCGATGGACATGGCGAAGATCATGGCGTCGGAGAAGTCGATGACCGGACCGAGGCTCATGGAGGAGCCGATGACCACGAAGGCGAGGAAGATCAGCTTGTAGACGATCTCGGCACCCTTGCTCTCACCGAACAGGTAGGTCCAGGCTTTCAGGCCGTAGTAGGACCAGGACAGCATGGTGGAGAAGGCGAACATCAGCACCGCCAGCGCCAGCACATACGGGAACCACGGGAAGGCGGTCTCGAAGGCGTAGGACGTCAGCTGGACGCCGCCGAGGCCTTCGACCTGATAGGCGCCGGTGATGACGATGACCAGTGCGGTCATGGTGCAGATGACGACGGTATCGATGAACGGTTCGAGCAGCGCGACGATGCCTTCGGTGGCCGGCTGGGAGGTCTTCACGGCAGAGTGGGCGATGGCGGCGGAGCCGATACCGGCTTCGTTGGAGAAGGCGGCGCGCTTGAAGCCCTGGATCAGTACGCCGACGATACCGCCGCCGACCGCGACCGGTGCGAAGGCACCTTCGATGATGGCGCCGAAGGCCGCCGGAATCGCGCTGAAGTTGAAGCCCAGGATGATGAGAGCCGCGATCACGTAGATGACCGCCATCATCGGCACCAGCTTCTCGGTGACGCGAGCGATGGACTTGATGCCGCCGATGATGACCATGCCGACGATGGCGGCCATCACGAGACCGAACAGCCAGCCGTAGCCGATCAGGAAGCTGGCATCACCGCCGGTGACGTTGACGGCCTGCTGATAGGACTGGTTGGCCTGGAACATGTTGCCGCCGCCGATGGAGCCGCCGATGGCGCAGATGGCGAAGAAGATCGCCAGGATCTTGCCAAGCCCGGCCTTGCCATTCTCCGCGAAGCCCTTGGACAGGTAGTACATCGGGCCGCCGGAGATGGAGCCATCGGGATTGACGTTGCGGTACTTCACGCCAAGGGTACATTCGCAGAACTTGGAGGCCATGCCGAGCAGACCGGCCAGAATCATCCAGAAGGTCGCGCCCGGCCCCCCCAGCGAGACGGCGACCGCGACACCGGCGATGTTGCCCAGCCCGACCGTGCCGGAAAGCGCGGTGGCCAGTGCCTGGAAGTGGGACACCTCGCCTTCATCCTTCGGGTCGGTGTAGTCGCCCTTGACCAGACGCACGGCATGCCCGAACAGACGGAACTGCACGAAGCCGAAATAGAGCGTGAAGACGACGGCAGCGATGATCAGCCAGCCGACGATCAGCGGGAACTGGGTGCCTGCCACCGGCACGGAATAGAAGATGGTGGAGACGATCGGATTGACGATCGGCCCGACGATGTCACTGATGGCCTGATCCATGCCTTCGGCACGGGCAGAGCCTGCGGCCATGAGCGCTGCCATGGCAGCAGCCCAGGGGGCAAGGGAGCGGAATCGACTCATGAGAAGGGACCTCGGGAGCATGTTGTCATTGTTGTGGGATCAGTCTGCGGACGCCTGACGTCATTCATCAGGGCACGACGGTGACGGGGACCGAGGCTTCCTGGATCAGATGCGCGGTCACGCTGCCGAAGATACGAGAGCGCATGCTCTCCCCCTTGCGACCGACGATGATCTGCTCGGCATTCACTTCCCGCGCCAGCAGGCTCAGGATCTCGGCGGCGTCACCGTGACGAACGCGGCCTTCCACCTGATACCCCTCCTTCTCGAGCTCCGTGATGGCAGGCGCGAGAACGCGCTCGCGTGCCAGCTTGATCTCGCTTTCACGGCGACTCGCACGCTGGGCGTTCTCTTCCGGCGTGTTGAAGCTGTAGGGCGACCATTCGACGACATAGCAGAGAATGATGCGGGTTTCGGGGCCGACCAGCGTCGCGACGCGCTTGGCGTGTGCGATGGCACTGTCGCCGCCCGGCGTTCCATCCAGTCCGACAATCAGGGAGGTGGTCATTGAGAGCTCTCCAGAAGCTTGCCGGTCACTGTGTCTCGGCGACTCGGCCAGCGGATTCTTGTTGAATTACCGTTCTTGGACGGTTGAAAGCACTTTACTCCTCGGCAGGTGCAGAAATCCCTGCGTTTATCATGCTTCATGAAACGGTGATTAAACGTAAAAGGGCGGCAGGAGGCGCCTGGGGAAGGAGTCAGGCAGACACGCAGGAGGAGGCATGTGGAGGAGAGTCATGCCCGCAGAGACGAGCCATACCAGTCAGGCTGGCAACGAGGTTCGCCTAGAGTGCCCCACCACGCTTGTGGCCGGGGGGGGGGCGCCAGAGGTGGGGCGGGGGAAGGTGTCGTTGTCGTAGCGGGGAAGGGCATGCGCCCATGTGTCAAGGGACGACCGGGACAAGCGCTAGATCAGGCGCTGGTGGGTCAGATCCTTCCAGGCGCTTTCCATGGGCCAGGCCAGCGGCTTTCTGAGGTGGTCGGGCAGTGCCATGAGTGCGGCATCCGGACTTTCGTGCTCACGCATGCGTATCCAGCAGTACGCCCAGGCGCAGGCCTCGTCCTCATCCTGCGGCAGCGGGCGCACCGGCATCTGCATCAGCAGAAACAGGGCGGCCTTGGGAGCCCACAGTGGGGCGCCGCCGTCATGGGCCCAGCGTTCCAGCTGCTCGCCTTCCGGATTGCTCTCAGGTTGCCCCAGCTTCGCCACGCGGGCCGTATCGGCCAGCAATACCGCCAGGCGCTGGCTGTCGCCTCTTCCATGGGTCAGCCAGGCACGCAACAGGCCGGGGAGACCGCGTTGTGCTTGCGGGTAAAAGGTGTCTTCGGACATGCACAAAGCCTTATGCTGTAGTCATTCCACGGGGTTGTCCGCCTGTTGCCGGCGGTTCGAGCGGCAGGTGGTGCCTCATGTCTTCATGGCTCGCATGGGCCAGCACCGGGAGAGATTCTACATGGAGCACGATTTCATCACCCCCATTGACCGCAGTCAGTATCCCTCCCAGAAGTGGGAGCGCTACGGCGCGGATGTCCTGCCGCTGTGGATCGCCGACATGGACTTCAGCGCGCCGCCGGCCGTGACGCGCGCACTGGCGGAACGGGTTGCTCACCCGATCTACGGCTATGCCAAGCCCTCTCAGGGGCTCGACGACAGTCTGCGCGACTGGAGCCGTGAGCACTATGGCTGGGAGATACCGCGTGAGGCCATCGTCTGGCTGCCCGGCGTGGTGCCGGCACTGCATCTCGCCAGCCTGGCATTGACGTCAGAAGGGGCGGGGGTCGTGACGACCACGCCGATCTACCCGCCCTTCCTGCAGGTTGCGCAGAATACGGGGCGTATCGCGCAGATGGCGCCATTGGCGGAGCCTGCCGAGCCAGGTGGCCTGTGGCAGCTGGACCTCGAGGCACTGGAAGCCGCGATCACTCCCGAGACGGAACTGCTGCTGTGGTGCCATCCACACAATCCTACCGGCCGTGTCTGGCGCGAGGAAGAGCTCGAGGCGCTGGCAGCACTGGTGGAGTGTCATGATCTGCTGGTGGTGTCCGACGAGCTGCATGCCGACCTGGTGGTGGACCCCGCATCGCGGCATATCCCGCTGGCCAGCCTCAATCCGCGCCTGGCGGCGCGCTGCGTGACACTGTGGGCGCCTTCCAAGACCTTCAACACGGCGGGGCTGACCTTTGCCTGTGCGGTGATCACCGATCCGGACCTGCGTCAGCGCTTCGTCGCCGCGACCCGTGGCCTGATGCCGGATACCAATGTATTGGGCATGGTGGCGACGGAAGCGGCGTGGCGTGAGGGAGAGCCGTGGCGTCAGGAGCTGCTGGAGGTGCTGCGCGGCAATCTCGATCTGCTCGAAGCGCATGTGGCCGGCTGGGAGCGCGTTCGCATGACGCGCCCCCAGGCGACCTATCTGGCCTGGCTGGACATGCGTGAGGCCGGCCTGGGCGATTCGCCTCAGCAGACATTGCTGGAGGAGTGCGGTGTCGCGCTTTCCGATGGGGCCGACTTCGGTTGGCCGGGATTCGTGCGCCTGAACTACGCCACCACTCGTCAGCAGCTTGAGCAGGCATTGCAGCGTCTCGATGAACGCCTGAAAGGTGCGCTGCAGGGGTAGTCAGATGTCTGATCTGGATCAAGCGCCGATGAGATGCTGGCAGGAAGTGGCGAGCGAAACCTTGAATTGAGAATCATTATCGATAACTCTGAGGGCAGGCCGTTCATCGTGAGCGGGCATCCTCAGGAGGGATGATGATGAGACATGAGCTGGCAGAGACATCTCGTTGGGCGCGAGCCGATGTTGAGTCGTCCGGCGTGATGGCATGTCGAGAATGGTGTTGCAGGGGCGGGAGTCTCCGGTTGGCCAGGGCGAAGGAGGCGGGGGCCATCACGCCCGCGCTGGAAGAGCTCCCGCCTGGCTGTCCGCTCAGCGCCCGCGAAGCGCGTGCGAGGCCATCACTACTGAAAGGGTGGACGCGTCGGGGCGGCTGAATCCAGGGCTCATCCGCATCCTTTTCCGTCCTGCTGCACGCACACGCTTCACGACATTCATCCGCTACCTGCGACAAGGGGCCCCGAGGACAGCTCACGTCCTCGGGGCCCCTTGTCGTGGGAAGGTGGTTGCCGTCTGCGACTCAGTACATCAGGGCGAACAGCTGGCGGCGGAAGCGCACGGTCAGCTCATGGGTCGCGCCGAGGGCATCGAACACGCGCAGCAGCGTCTTGCGGGCCAGATCATCCCCGTATTGACGGTCGGTCTTCATCAGGCCGATCAGGGCATCGAGCGCCAGCTCGTAGTGGCCATCGGCAAGATCACGCATGGCGCGCTGGTAGCGGGCCTCGCTGTCATCCCGCTCGATCATGGCCTGGACCTCTTCCGGGCTCGGCGCCTCGGCGATGAAATCGATGCGTGCACGCACACCACGCGCCTTCGGGCCATCACGGTCTTCCGGCTTGAGAGAGTCCAGCAGCTGGCGGGCCTCTTCGCCGTTGCCTTCGGCGACCAGGACCGAGGCGAGCTGGATGCGGTAGTCCGGTGTCTCGGGGGATTCCTGCGCCAGCTGCTGGTAAATCGCCTTGGCGGTCGCCAGATCGCCGGTTTCCAGTGCGCTGGCGGCCTGCTCGACGAGGCTGGGGCCGGCACCGGCAGCAGGCATCACCTTGTGCTGCTCGAGGAACTGGCGAATCTCGGCTTCCGGACGGGCGCCGGTGAAGTTGCCTGCCAGACCGCCCTGGATGACCAGCTTGACGTCGGGTACCGAGCGCACTCCCAGCTGGGCAGCGATGTCCTGCTGTTCCTCGGCGTTCAGCTTGGCGAGGATGAAGCCACCGGCATACTCACGGGCCAGCATCTCGAGAATCGGCGTCAGGACGCGACAATGCTCGCTCTGGGGAGACCAGCAGTCCAACAGCACCGGTACCTGCTGCGAGGCCTCGAGGACCTGCTGCAGATTGCTCATGTCGACATCGATGATGTAGGTGTTGGCGTCTTCTGCCTGGCGGGGGGCGCTGGCAGCAGCTCCGCCTACCACGCCTTGCGGTTGGGCGGCGGTGGTGTCATTGCCGGTCAGTGGCTGGCCGGTATTGGGATCGATGATCATGATGCATGCCCCGGAAGTGTCTGCGATTCAAGGCTCGCACGCGAGCCGGCTGGCCTGATGATGCGGGCCGCGGTGGGCGAGTTCAAGATGTGCAGGGTTCATCTGGCGCGGGCGGGGGTCTCAAGGCTTGAGGTCGTCCCCGGCCAGGCGGGCGATGCATTGGATCTCGTCCTCGCTCAATGGCATGACGGAAAGGCGGGCACGGCGGACCAGGTGACTGTCGGCCAGCTCGGGCTTCGCCTTCAGGCGCGCGATGGGAAGTGCACTGCGCAGCGAACGCAGATAGCGCAGGCGCGGAGCGACCCAGCGCGGCGTCTTGCCGGCCTCGAGGTCCGCCATCTGGCGAGGGTCGAAGCCCTTGTGCTCGGGGGCGCTGGCTGTCGGGTCCGGCAGGGCGAGCTCGCTGACCACGGCCAGCCCGACCACTGCAGGTACCTTGCAGCTGGAGTGCTGGATGAGCACGACATCCCCGAGCTGCATCTCGCGCAGGAAGTTGCGCGCCTGATAGTTGCGCACGCCATCCCAGAGTGCCGGCGACTCGCGGCGCAGGTCTTCCAGCGAGAAGGCGTCGGGTTCGGTCTTGACCAGCCAGTGGCGCATGCAGGCACTCCTTCGAGACTGACGTGATGAGTGTGAAGGTGATGGGCGTGGAGAATGGGAGGAATGAGGTCCGGGCGCTGGCCTCGTCGATATCCTCGCACAGGAATGTCACGCATACGAAAAAGGCCTGATGCAGGGCATCAGGCCTTTCGAATTCTTGGTAGCGGGGACCGGATTTGAACCGATGACCTTCGGGTTATGAGCCCGACGAGCTACCAGACTGCTCCACCCCGCAACACTGGGTACTGCCTTTGCTCCAACTCTGACGCATCAGAGGTTGGTAGCGGGAACCGGATTTGAACCGATGACCTTCGGGTTATGAGCCCGACGAGCTACCAGACTGCTCCATCCCGCAACATCACGTTGTTTCCCAAGTGCCGAAACTGCTGGCGCTTGCTGGTAGCGGGGACCGGATTTGAACCGATGACCTTCGGGTTATGAGCCCGACGAGCTACCAGACTGCTCCACCCCGCATCAACGTGGGGCGTAGTATAAGGATATACAGTGCTGAGTCAACCGTTATCCCGTAATCAGCCGGAAGACTTTCCTGAGGCGGCCAGGCGATGGGGGGGGAGCGAGGGTGATGGAATTGACCTCAATCAATGTGAGAGATCTGCTACATACTTTCCGTGGGAATCCTGTCCATACTGAGAGTGACACGCCTCGCGCAGGGCGGTGACAGTCTTCACCGAGCGCACGGTTGTCGCCATGCTGTCAGAGACGCCTGTCAGTGTTTGTCGTTACCGGAAGATCGCCAGCCAGTCGATGAGCGATCAACTGCGAAATGCCATGCTGTGCTCCCTTGCGGGCACAGGACGTTCCAGGAACAGGGAGAGACAATAACATGACGCAAACAGCACCCGTTGCATGGGTCACCGGTGGCACCGGTGGCATCGGTTCCGCCATCTGTCGTGAGCTGGCGAGCCAGGGGTACCAGGTGATTGCCGGTTACAGGAACAAGGAAAAGGCAGAAGGCTGGTTGCAGGAACAGCGTGCTGCCGGGTTCGAGAACATCGCGCTTTCCGGTATCGAACTGGACAACTTCGAAGCCTGTCAGGCAGGCGTCAATGAAATTCGCGAGCGCTTCGGGCCGGTGGCCGTGCTCGTCAACTGCGCAGGGATCACGCGTGATACCTCCATGCGCAAGATGAGCTACGAGCAGTGGCGCGAAGTCATCAACTGCAACCTCGATAGCGTCTTCAATACCTGCCGTGCCGTCATCAATGACATGCTGGAGCACAAGTACGGCCGCATCGTGAACATTTCCTCCATCAACGGCCGCAAGGGCCAGTTCGGTCAGGTGAACTACTCGGCCGCCAAGGCGGGCATGCATGGTCTGACCATGGCGCTGGCACAGGAAACCGCGACCAAGGGCATCACCGTCAATACTCTGTCGCCGGGCTATATCGCCACCGACATGATCATGAAGATTCCGGAAGAGATTCGTGAATCCATCCGCGAGACGATTCCGGTCAAGCGTTATGGTCAGCCGGACGAGATCGCTCGCGCGGTGGCATTCCTCGCGGACGAGAAATCCGGTTTCATCACCGGTGCCAATCTGGACATCAATGGTGGCCAGTTCATGGGCTGATGTCCGTTCGTGCTCATGCGCCCCGGCGTCTCGCGACGTACCCGCAGGGTGGCAGAACCCGGCAGGGCGGAAGAGGCCATCAAGCGTACAAGAGGCCGCAGAGCGCACTCACAGGAACCAGGATCTGACAGGAGAGGGGCAAGCGCACTTTTCCTGTCGTGAAAACCACGAAGCCCCCGTCTCGAGGAGAGACGGGGGCTTCGTCGTCGTAGGGTGTCGGTCAGCTGACTGTCTATGCCGACCCGACGCCGTCAGTGGTTGAACAGGGCATCGAAGCGCGGCAACTCGGCCTGCCAGGCTTCCCAGTCCAGCGGACCATTGGCCAGCAGCGCATCCAGCACCTCGTCGAGTTCCTCATCACGCTCAAGGCGCTCGCCCAGTTGCTGATTGATGCGGGCCACCTGAACGGTCAGGCGCCGCGATTCGTCTTCCGCACCCAGCGGCGCCTCGAACAGGATCGCCAGATGGACACGCAGCTCCGCGAGGCGCTCATTGGCGGCGTTGGCGCTGACCGGCTCGGCACGGCGCATCTGGTTGCG
The DNA here is from genome assembly GCF_056493605.1 of Cobetia sp. BL01. Taxonomy (NCBI): domain Bacteria; kingdom Pseudomonadati; phylum Pseudomonadota; class Gammaproteobacteria; order Oceanospirillales; family Halomonadaceae; genus Cobetia; species Cobetia sp. BL01. The sequence goes on from NZ_JBVBEE010000014.1 coordinate 23,831, forward strand.
CGCGGCATTGGCCTGGCGGCTGGCATCGTCGAACGCCGGTGACTCGGGGAGTTCGACATCCTCGATATTGCCCTGGCGTGCACTGGCATCGGCGACGGCATGTTGCTCCAGCAGGTCGCGCCACTGCTGCCATTCCTGGCGCAGCTGCTGGGCATGGAGTTCATCCAGGCGCTGTTCGCGACGCTTGAGAATGCCATTCCAGCGTCGACGCATGCCGTCACCGCGCTTGCCACGCGGCAGGGCGCCCAGCGCGTCGGCTTCCTTGAGGGCGTCGTCCAGCTGGGCGGCGTCTTCCAGGGTCGTCGGTTCCCAGCTATCGAGGCGCTCGATCAGGGCCTGCCATTGTTCGAGGCGGACCTGCTCGCGCGTGTCACGCGCTTCACGGTCCTGATCACGTGCGGCGAAGATGCGGTCGCAGGCGGCGCGGAAGGCAGACCACAGGCGTTGCTCCTCGCCCTTGGGGGCACGGCCCAGTTCCCGCCAGCGAGTCTGCAGTGCCTTGGCCTGCTCGGCGCGCGCACGTGCCGGAGCGTCTTCATCGGCCAGCGCTTCGGCGGCGTCCACCAATGCCTGCTTGGCCGCGGCGATCTCGCCGGCGCGCTGGTCGATCAAGCCTTGCAGCGCGGTCAGCGCTTCACCGAAGCGATGCGACAGCTGGCGGCCCGGGCCTGCCGGTACCGGAGTGTGACGGCGCCACTCTTCGCGTGCGCGGTCGCGGATCTGGCGCAGGGCGTCCGGGTCCGCATCGCCCATGGCGTGTCCATTGAGCGATTCCAGCTGCTCACAGAGCGCCTCACGCATGGCAAGGTTGTGCTCGCGTGCCTGCTTGCGCGCTTCGCGGTAATCCTGCAGCTGTTGCTTGATGCTGTCCGAGGCGCTGCGGAAGGACTGGCTGGACTCACGGCTGGCAGCGGCATCGCCCAGGCTGCGCCACTGCTGAATCAGTTGCTGATGCTGGCGGTCGCGCTGCTCATCACTGAGGTCCTCGCGCTCGGCCAATGTGGTGATGGCTTCCAGCAACTGTTCACGCTTGGGAGCGGCGACGAAGTTCTGCCAGTCACGCAGCTCCGCGACGCGAGCGCCCAATTGACGAAGGCGCGTCTGACGCTCGCTGTCGAGCTGGCCTTCGGTGCGGTCGCGCAGTGAACGATGCAGGCGACTGGCGGGCTTGAGCTTGCCGGCTTCCAGGTAGGTGTCCAGCTGATCCAGTTCGGCGCTGATGGCTTCCAGATCAAGCGTTCTGGGCTTGTCGCTGCTGTCCGTGGCGGGCTCATCGGTCGCGGCGGCCTCGTCGGCACTCTCTTCATCGGTCGTCGCCGGCGGTGCAGCTGCCTCCAGCGCCTGGCGCACGGCATGCAGCGTTCTGGTGAGCGGCAGCTCTGCTGGCCAGGCGATCTCACGCTCGAGACGTGCCATCTGCTCCAGGTCATTGTCGACCAGCGCCGCGTCCATCTCGCCCTGGCACAGCTGATGGCGATACCAGGCATCGAGCGGGTCCTGCAGCTGTTGCTGCAGGCGCTGATGACGTTCGAGCAGCTCGGCAGGGGCCGAGAACTGGTCGGTCAGCTCGCGCCAGCGTTCGCCTTGCAGACGACGCTGAGCCTGAAGGCTGGCGAAGTCATGATCATTGACGCACTCGCGACTGAGGAGGTCCGCGCGCGCCTGGTGCAGGGCCGTGAGGATCTCTTCCAGGTGGGTGCTCAGGTTGGCACTCAGGCGTTCATGCTCACGGATGGCCTGTTCACGGGCTTCGTGATCGCTGATGACCTTGTACGCCTGCAGACGCGCTTCCTCGAAACGCTGCTGGACGTCGTGGTCGGCGGCCGGCAGTCGCTCCCACTCGCGCAGCAGTGAGCGATAGCGTGATGGCACGCTGTCTTCCCAGGCCTGACGCGGCAGCTTCTCCATCTGACCCAGCAGGTTGTCACGGCTGGCATTGAGAGCGTCTGCCTGCTGGGCATCCGCGCGGCGTTGGGCGAGCGTGTCGCGGGCCTGACGCTGGACGTGACGATCGCGTCTGGCGCCGCGCACCAGCTGCTCCAGCCCGTCCTGACTGGTGATGCGAGCGGCGGCGGCATGGCGCACCGCCGCGATGCTGTTGTGGCAGGCCTGATGGATCAGGGCGGCTTCATCGGTGAGACGTTCCAGCGCGACCAGACGCAACTGTTGATTGTCCCCGCGCGCCGCGATGGCGGCCAGCAGCTCATTGTCATCGAGGCGTGCGACCAGCTGTTCGCGATCCAGCAGGGAGGGGGCATCCTGACCACCGCTCAGCAGCTCGACGAGTCGCTCGCGTACCAGCCCGTCGGCCCGGTCCAGCAGCGGCAGCAGTCGCTCCGGTGTCGCCATGCGTGCCAGAGCGGCATGGCGCACCTCAAGCGCAGGGTCCTCGAGAATCAGAGACTCGAGTATCTGGCGCTGATCCGGCGTTTCAGGGTCCAGCTGGGCCGCGGCAGCGGAGCGAATGGTCGGGTTGGCATGCTGCCAGCGAGGGGCGAACAGGCGGCCAGTGAGGCGGGAAAGCAGTCCGGTCATGAGAGAGCGGTTATCCAGGCAAAAAAATAGAGGGGCGCAACAGCGGCCAGTCACTCGGACAGGACCAGGACACTCGGGTCTGTCGGTGAACCGGGGTGACGGCGCATGAATTTCGTCACCCCGCTATCTTATCAGTCACGGGGGCATGTTGTGTGGTCTCACGCGCCCATCGGTGCAGCGAAACCGGGGGAGAGTGTCTGCCGAGCGCCTTCGCGCGGGATGAGTCAGGTCATCATGAGATGACTCTTTCGTGCGTCGTGGCCTCGCGACACCTGACAGTGTGGACTGCTGGCCGTATCATCAGTTGCAGCGCCGTGTCAGCTCACATAGCTTTGTTCAGCAGAGCGATGGTTCATGAAAGGCCATTCCTCGCTCGGGTGATACGTCATCACGAAGCTCGCTTCCTGCAGAAGTCGCACTGCGTCGCGGGGAGATGGGGCGTCTGGCCTCGGCGTTTCACCGCATGAGTCGTCGGGCAGGTATCTGCCTGCCGGGCAGATGGCCTTCTGCTTCGGGATGCCATCCCAGGGATGTCTCGAGCGTCACGAGCTTCTTTCACGAGTGTCGGAGGGTGTCACTTCCCTCACGCAACCCGGAGTCAGGTCATGAGTCTCAGTACGGACAGGGCCTCCCAGGCCTTCACCTTCAAAGGCGGCATGCTGCCGATGACGGTCATGGAACTGGTCAGTGGAGACCCGGAGCAGATCCGTGCCCAACTGGTCAGCAAACTCAGCCAGTCCCCCGCCTTCTTTCAGCACACGCCGGTGGTGTTGAGCGTCGAGAAGCTCGACGAGCCGCACCTGGCGCTGGAGCGTATCTGCGCCGTGTGTCGCGGCCACAAGCTGTTGCCGGTGGCGGTGCGCGGTGGTGGCGACCCGGTGCGCCAGTCTGCCTGGGCATTGGGTCTCGGGTGGTTCCCGCCCCAGGAAAATCGCGGCCGGACGCTGGAGTCCGTGCCGCCGGTCACGACTGTCGAGCCTGAGGCGAAAGCGACTCCCGCCGACGAGCCAGAGGCGACTGTCGCGGACGAAAAAGCCGCGGTCGTTGAGGTGCCGGCCCATGCCAGCAAGGTTTACCGTGGTACCGTGCGCTCAGGGCAGCAGGTCAGCGCGCCAGAGGGTGATCTGGTGATCATCGGTGCCGTGAATGCCGGTGCCGAGATTCTGGCCGCCGGCAGCGTGCACATCTATGGCGCCCTTCGCGGCCGGGCGCTGGCCGGCATCCATGGCGATCGCAACGCCAGCATCTACTGCAAGGAACTGCATGCCGAACTGCTTTCGGTAGCGGGAACCTACAAGCGCCTGGACGACATCGACAATCGTCTGCTGGGTGCCAGTGTTGAAGTCGTGCTCGAACACGACCAGCTTTGTATCGCACGCCTCGGTTGAGTGATGCCGGCGTGCCTCGAACGATATCCAATATTTACCGGTGATCCCCGTTTCACGGGGGACTCTCAGCAAGGAAGATACCTTTGGCCAAGATTATCGTAGTGACGTCAGGCAAGGGCGGAGTCGGCAAGACGACCAGCGCCGCCGCCATTGCCACCGGACTGGCTCTGCGCGGCAACAAGACCGTCGTGATCGATTTCGATGTGGGTCTGCGCAACCTGGATCTGATCATGGGTTGCGAGCGGCGCGTGGTCTACGACCTCGTCAACGTCATCCAGGGCGAGGCCAATCTCAAGCAGGCGCTGATCCGCGACAAGCGCATCGACAACCTGCATATCCTTCCGGCCTCCCAGACCCGTGACAAGGATGCGCTGACGCTGGAAGGCGTCGAGAAGGTGCTCGAAAGCCTGCGGGAAGAATTCGACTACGTCATCTGTGACTCCCCGGCCGGTATCGAGCGCGGTGCCCAGCTGGCGATGTACTTCGCGGATGAAGCGGTGGTGGTCACCAACCCGGAAGTCAGCTCGGTGCGCGATTCCGATCGCATCATCGGTCTGCTGTCTTCCAAGACACGCCGTGCCGAGAACGGCGATTCTCCGGTGCGCGAACACCTGCTGATCACCCGCTACCATCCGGCGCGCGTGACCGGGGGGGACATGCTGAATCTGACGGACATCCAGGAAATCCTGTCGATCCCGCTGATCGGCCTGATTCCCGAGTCGGAGGCCGTGCTGCGCGCCTCCAACCAGGGGGTGCCGGTGACCCACGACCAGAAGAGCGATGCTGGTCAGGCCTATGTGGACTGCGTTTCCCGCCTGTTGGGCGAGGAAGTCCAGCTGCGCTTCCATGAAGTCGAGAAGCGCGGTCTGCTGGCCAGAATGTTTGGAGGGGGGCGCAAGTGAAATTACTGGATTTTCTGAAGCGAGAGCGCAAGAAGACGGCCAATGTCGCCAAGGAGCGGCTGCAGATCATCGTGGCTCACCAGCGCAGTCAGCGTGATCAGCCGGATTACATGCCGATGCTGGAGCGTGAGCTGCTGGAGGTGATTCGCAAGTACGTTCAGGTCGATCAGGATGCCATCAACATCTCGCTGGACCGCGAGGATGATTGTTCGGTGCTCGAGCTGAACGTCACCCTGCCGCGCCCCGGCGAGGCATGAGCAGACTCGATAACCGCTGATTCGTACGACTTTCCTGCCAGAACATCGCCCCCCTCGGGCGCGGTGTTCTGGCATGTGCATTTTCTGACCGTCCGCGTGGAGATTTCCTGTGGCAGAGCCCACCTTCCTGTGGCACGACTACGAGACCTTCGGTGCTGACCCGCGCCGCGACCGTCCATCGCAGTTTGCCGCCATTCGTACTGATGCGGAGCTCAACGAGATCGGTGAGCCGCTGACGCTCTTCTGCAAGCCCGCTGACGACTTCCTGCCTCATCCGATGGCGTGCCTGATCACGGGGATCACGCCGCAGCAGGCCGAGCGTCGCGGCCTGCCGGAGGCCGAGTTCGCCGGGCGCATCAACGACGAGATGAGCGTGCCGGGCACCTGCTCGGTGGGCTACAACAGCCTGCGTTTCGATGATGAAGTCAGCCGTCACCTGTTCTATCGCAACTTCCTCGACCCCTACGGGCGTGAGTGGCAGAACGGCAATTCGCGCTGGGACCTGATCGATGTGGTGCGTGCCTTCCATGCGCTGCGCCCCGAGGGGATCGAGTGGCCGCGGCGCGAGGACGGAGCCCCCAGCTTCCGTCTGGAAGATTTGACGGCCGCCAATGGCATCGAGCATGCCGGCGCGCACGATGCCCTGGTCGATGTGCGGGCCACCATCGCCCTGGCGCGTCTGCTCAAGTCACGCAATGCCCGGCTGTTCGAGTATCTGCTCAAGCTGCGCAACAAGCGTCATGTCGCCAGCCTGCTGGACATCGGTGCGCGCAAGCCGATGCTGCACATCTCACGTCGCTATCCGGCCTCGCGAGCATGCGGTGCGCTGGTGGTGCCGCTGGCGGAGCACCCCTCCAATGCCAATGGCGTCATCGTCTATGACCTGTCGGTGGACCCGGCACCGCTGATGGATCTCACTCCCGAGGAGATTCGGGCGCGGGTGTTCGCCAGTGCGGATGATCTGGCGGAAGGTGAGGAGCGCATCCCCCTCAAGGTCATTCATCTCAACAAGAGCCCGGTGCTGATGCCGGCGACGGCGCTCAAGGATGTCTCCGGCCCTCACCAGGGGGAATACGGCGAGATCGTCGCGCGCCTCAAGCTCGACCCTGCACGATGTCGTGAGCACTGGAAGTGGCTCAAGGACAATGCGGGGGTCGGCGTGAAGGTCGCCCAGGTGTTTGCCGAGACGCCGCCGGCCGGCCCGGCTGACCCGGACCTGATGCTCTATTCGGGAGGCTTCTTCTCGCCCGCGGACCGCAAGGAGATGGAGCGCGTGCGTGCCTCTCACCCCGAGGCACTGGATGACACGCCCTTCGCCTTCCAGGATGGGCGGCTCGAGGAGATGCTGTTCCGCTACCGCGCACGCAGCTACGGCTACACGCTTGATTCAGCCGAGCGGGAGCGCTGGGAGCAGTGGCGCTGGGAGCGCATGAATGACGAGCAGGTCGCCAGCCTGACCGTGAAGGGCTTCGTCAGCGAGATCCAGCGTCTGGCCCAGCACGAGCAGGATCCGGCGCGCGTGCAGATTCTGGAAGAACTGGCGATGTATGTGGAAGGCATCATGCCGCCACAGGCCTTTGGCTGATTCTCGAAATTCTCGCAGCCACAACGACACGACCCCGGCGAATTCGCCGGGGTCGTGTCGTTCATCTCTCAGAAAAATCTGACGCTCCACTCGTCTCTGATCTGCCCTTCACTTCACGGCTCCGTCCTTCACGGAAGCGTTCTGACTGACCCGCCTGGCCGTCGGGCATGCACGCGTGGCGCGATCAATGCTGGGCATTGCCCGCAGGTTGCGCCGAGGGAGCGGCGGTGGTGGCACCGTGTTTGGCACGTGGCGCCTCCGGCAGCAGGGGGAGCGCGAGCGTCGGCAGGCGCTGATCGAAGTCGCTGGGGATCTCGGGATCAAAGGCCAGTTCCAGCGGCGCCGCCTGGGTCACCTGCTGCCAGGCGTCACGGATATCCTGGACGCTGACCTGCTCCACGGCGTGGATCAGCTGCTGGCGGCGATCAAAGTCGGTCCAGCCGAAGCTCAGTTCGCTCCAGTTGCGTGATGCAAGCTCGGAGAGGCGGCGCGGCTTCTGCTCGAGACCATCGATCACCGCACTGCGATAGCTGGCGAGCGTGGCCTCATCCAGCGCCGTGATGCGCTCATCGAAGGTCGTGAAGAAGGCATCCATGCGCGAGAACAGGGTCTTGCTGTCCTTGGAAGGCGACTGGACCAGCAGGCTCAGGCCCGGGGCATCCAGCATGGGGGAGTAGCTGGCCGAGACGATGTAGCCCAGTTGCTCATCGGTGCGCAGCCGGCTGTAGAACGGGGCTTCGATCAGCTGGCCCAGCACGGCCAGACTGGACTGACTCTCGAGCGTGCGATCCTTGCCCTGCAGGTAGCGCAGTGCGCCGGCATCACCGCGTGAGCTCTCCGGTCGCAACGCGAGGGGCTGGTCCACCCGGTGGATAGCAAGCTCCGGGATGCCGTCGCGCGTGACGCGGGGGGCCAGGCCATTGATCACCAGCTGACCGGTCTCGCGTGCCTGAGTGTCGCTCAGGTTGCCTGTCACCATGGCCTGGACATGCAGGCGTGCCAGAAAGCGCTTGCGGAAGGCGTCCAGACGTTCGCTGGTGACCTGCGCCAGCACGTCCTGCTGCTGCGAGACGGTGGTGGGCTGGCCGACCAGCGCTTCACTGAGACTGCGGCCCAGCTGCGTATACAGGGGCGCCTGGGCGCGATTGCTCAGGCTGCGTGTCATGCGCTGCGTGATGCGTGCCAGTCGTTGAGAGTCGATGTCACCATTGACCAGTTGATCCAGCACCTCGCGCATTTCCGGCTGCTGGCCGTCGCGCCAGCCACTGAACTGCAGCGTGATGCCGCGGCCATGGGCATAGGCCAGAGCATCCTGTCCGGCCAGACGTGCCGGGTACAGGCGGGCATTCAGGCTGTCGTTCAGCCATGCCGCCAATACGCGACTCATGACCTCATCCTCGACCGAGGCACTCACGGCGGGGTTGAGCAGCCCGAAGCGCCACTCGGCCTTCGGGACCCCGAAACTGTCATCACCCTGATACCAGAGTTCGGCGCCGGGCTCGTCGATCAGCTGACGTGGCGGCGCATCGGGCAGATTCAGGACCTGGAAGTCGCTGGCCAGATAAGGATTGGGGGCCGGAAGGGCAAGCCGGGCGGCCAGCGAGGGATCGTCTCCGGCACGGGCGACGGCATCGTCCGTGAGGCGCGTCAGGGTATAGGGCGCCTTGAACCATTTGCCCTGTTGGTCGCCCGTGACATCAGGGCCGGAGTAGACCTCCAGCAGATTCTCTGGCGTCAGGCGATCAAGGGTCGACTCGATCAGCTCGGCGTCATAGTCCTGCATCAGGTAGGGCGCGGCCAGCACATCCTTGACCGGATAGCGCGTCATCATCATGGCCAGGCTGCTGGCCAGGTCCACGGGAGAGCTGCGCTGCTGGAAGCGGAATTCCTGCTCGCCCAGCGCCGCCTGCTCCTGGTAGCGCCACTCCTCCAAGCCCTGCTGGCGAATCAATGCCAGATAGTCGAACAGCGCGGCGCGGATTTCCGGCTGGTGCCGGGCGCCCTCGGGCGTCAGGGTGACATTGATGCTGAGCAGGGCATTCTCGCCATCGCTGGGGCCGCCGCCGGCCGAGAGCCCATCCGCCCAGCCCTTGTCCTTGAGCACCGCCAGCAGGCTGCCTTCCCCTTCATGTCCGATGAGATTGGCAAGGTAGCTGACCGGTTTGACGCGATACTGTGCGACGGGGTCCTCGATGGGGAACATGAAGTCGAGCTCGCGCTCCTGCTTGAGTGCCTTGACCTCCACGCGTGCGGGCAGCTCATCGGCAGTGACCAGCGGCGCGTCGATCTGTGGCCGTGAGAGCTCGCGATTCGGGACATCGGAGAAGTTGTGGCGCGTCAGTGACTCCAGCGTGTCCAGCGTTTGGGGGCCGACCAGGGTGAGGCGCATCACGCCGGCGCCGTAATGCGCCTGATAGAAGTCCACCAGGCGTTGGCGCAGGCTGCCGGCCTCGCTGTCCTTGAGTGTCTCGAGGCTGCCGACGCTGAAGCGGTTGAAGGGGTGCTCTGGATTGAGCGCCTGCTCGACAGCCTCATTCACGCGCCGCCCGTCATCCTGCAGGCGTGCCTGATATTCGGAATGCACGGCGTGACGCTCGCGGTCGACGTAGTCGGCATTGAACTGTGGTGCGACGAAGAAGCGGGCAAAGCGCGGCAGGGCCTCGGCGAAGGCATCCGGTGCGATATCGAAGAAGTAGTTGGTGTCCTGGCTGGCGGTGAAGGCGTTGTGCTGCCCGCCGTGACGGGTGATGAATTCCTGATAGGCATCAGGCTCTGGATAACGATCGGTGCCGAGGAACAGCATATGCTCGAGGAAGTGAGCAAGTCCGGGAACGTCATCGGGGTCCTGGGCGCTGCCCACCTCCACGTCCATGGCAGCGGCAGCCTTGTCAGCCGCCGGGTCGCTCACCAGCAGCACCTTGAGGCCATTGTCGAGCGTCAGGCTGCGATAGTCGCGCTGGTCATTGGCGCTCTTGATCACCGGGCCTGCCTGGGTGATGGCAGAGGCCGCGGTGGCTGTCGTCATGGAGGACGGTGCGGGGGGCGTGGAGGAATCGGCCAGGCTGACGCCGGGCGACAGGCCGGTGATGACGATGGCGGCAATGGCAGCGCTCAATGCGAGCGGACGGAATCCTGATGGCAAGGACATCTTCTCTCCTGGTTCACGGCACCGATGACACTGGCATGGTGGTTCGATAAGGGCGATTCATGCGTCGCAAGCGCGCAGGTAGATCAGCAACGCCTCACGAGCAGCGCAGGTCCGAGGATGTGCTCCCCTTCTAGCGATACGCGTGTCTGACCGGCCTGGATTCAGCGTTCCCGATCTGAGCATGCTGTCCGGGCGCCGAGTGGCGTCTCTCAGCTCAGCATCGGGCCGGTGGGGTGCGCGACGCTCCATTCCTGGTGCGCGGGATCATTGACCCGGCGAGCGACGGGGAAGGCCGCGAGGCTGGCGTCCGGTGTCAGCATGGCACGTACCCTGTCCAGCGGGGTATCGGCGCTCAGCCACTCCCGCACCTGATGCGGGGCGATCACCGCCGGCATGCGGTCGGTCAGACGTGCGGTGACACCCGCGCACGCCACGCTGATCAAGGCGAAGCTGTCGCGCCCCTCGGGGGGCAGTCCTTCCATCAGCGGGGGGCTGAAGTGGCGGGTCCACAGCGCGGCGAGCAACAGCGGAGCGCGGGTGGCGTGCGTGACCAGAAAGGGCTGCTTCATGCGCGGCTGTTCCTTCCAGACATAGACCCCACCGACGGGAATCAGTGCCCGTTGACTGGTAAAGGATTCGCGGAACATGCGTCGCGTTTCCAGCGACTCGGCGCGCGCCACGTGGGGCGCGTGGTCCATGACCTCCAGCCAGCTGGGCGTCAGCCCCCAGAACGCTGGCACCTGGCGAAGCCTCGGGCCTTCCAGGCGCAGCATCGAGACCGGCAGGCGCGGAGCGCGATTGGCGCTCACCAGGCGCTCCTCCCGCAGTTGACGCGTGAGGGCAGGCGTCGCGAGTGATCCGAACAGTTCACTGGGCGGCAGGTCTTCGGGAAACGGGGGAAGGTACAGGCGTCCGGCCACGGAAATCCTTTGAGATGAAGGGCAGGGGGGAACATGCAGGGCGACGCATTGCCCAATCATGAGCGCGAGAGCCCCGCTGCACGCGGCAGTCGCCAGCATGCCACACCTTGGTGGCGCTTGCGTTTGTGCTCAGTCTCGATATGCTGGACGGAAACACTGTTCGATTCAATGGCTGACACGGGGCGCTTCAAGAGCAGGATGCTCAGGTATCGTGACTCTCTCTGCCAACCCGCGCAGTCCGGACACACACCGCGCCAGATTCGCTGCGCGGTAACGCATCTCAGCACCAGAGGAATTCGATGGCCCGTCCACGTCAGCATGCACCGGAAGCGCTGCATGCGCGGGTAATGGAGACATGCGATGAATGGCTCAAGCAGCAGCCCGTTCACGCCTTGTCCTTGCGCAACCTGGCTCGCGAAGTCGGTTGCGCCCCCAGTACCCTGCTCAAGCTCTACGGCAGTTTTGGCAACCTGCTCCAGCACGTCAATCTGACGACCCTGGACCGTCTGCGCGATGCGATTGCCGGGCAGGAGACCCCGAGCCCCTCCCAGCGTCTCAAGGCATTGGCGCGAGCCTATTGGGGCTTTGCCCAGCGCGACCCCTATCGCTGGCAGCTGCTGTTCGATTTCCCGCTGGCTCAGGAAGGGGAGCTGGATCAGCGTCAGAACGCCATGATCGAAGGCTTGTTCGAGCGAGTGGAGCTGGCTCTGGTCGAGTACGCTCCCAAGGTGGAGTCAGTGGAAGCCAAGCGCATGGCGCGAACCCTGTGGGGCAGCGTGCATGGCCTGGTCCAGCTGGGCATGAATGAACGCCTGGGTCTGTGGCAAGGACAGCCGCTGGAAGTCACGGAACTGCTCGACCAGCTGCTGGATACCATGCTGGCGGGGCTCAAGGTGCGCAGCGAGGCTGCAGGCTCGGGGGATGCCACGGAAGCAGGGCGATGAGTCGAGACCTTCTGCGGCGGCCACGCTTTGCCCCCTTCTTCTGGACCCAGGCCCTCGGGGCCTTCAATGACAATCTCTTCAAGAACGCGCTGCTGCTGCTGCTGACCTTCGTGGTCATCGAGCAGCGCGGTTGGGACACCGGCGTCGTCAACAATCTGGCCGCCGGATTGTTCATCCTGCCTTTTCTGCTGTTTTCCGCCTGGGGCGGCCTGCTGGCGGACCGCCTCGACAAGCAGCGGCTGATCGTCAGGCTCAAGTGGCTGGAGCTTGCCACCATGAGCGTGGCGGCGGGTGCCTTGATCTTCGAGGCCTGGGAGCTCTTGCTGGCGCTGCTGTTCATGATGGGCACCCAGTCCGCGCTGTTCGGCCCGGTCAAGTACGCCATCCTGCCTCAGCATCTCAAGGCCGATGAGCTGGTCAGTGGCAACGCCTGGGTCGAACTGGGTACCTTCCTCGCCATTCTGGTCGGTACCCTGGCGGCCGCGGCCTTGATGGCGCTGGGCGGTGAGCTGGCGCGCTGGGCGCTGTCGGCATCGCTGGTGTCGCTGGCGGTGCTGGGCGTACTGGCTGCCATGCGCATTCCGCCGGCGCCTTCCGCTTCTCCGGGGCCGGTGCCCTGGCGGCCGCTGTCCGGCAGCGTGGCGGTGATGCGCGAGGGGCTGAGCAATCGTCGGCTACGTTGGGCGCTGCTTGGCATCAGTGCGTTCTGGTTCCTCGGCGCGAGCTATCTGACGCAATTGCCGGCGTATGCGCGGGATATCGTCCATGGGGCCGAAGGGGCGACATCGGCCCTGCTGGCGGCCTTTGCCATCGGCATCGGCCTGGGGTCGCTGGCCTGTGAGCGTGTCTCGCGCGGACGACTCGAGACAGGGCTTGTGCCCTTCGGGGCGCTGATCATCTTTGCCGGCGGGCTGGACCTTGCCTTGCGCCCGGCGCTGGCTGAGGCCCAGATGGCCACGCCGCTGATCGAGCTGCTGGGCATCGCCGGATTCTGGCGCATGTGGCTGGATCTCGGCGTCATCGGCTTCGGCGGCGGCCTGTATATCGTGCCGCTTTACACGCTGTTGCAGCTGCGCAGCCCCGAGGGCCATCGCGCGCGCATGATCGCGGCCAACAATGTGCTCAATGCCTTGCTGATGGTGCTCTCGGCCGGTGCCGGCATTCTGGTGCTGGGCGTGATGGGGCGTGATATTCCGGACTTCCTGCTGCTGCTGTCCTTGATCAGTGGATTGATCGCGGTGATCTGCATGCTGCGTGACCCGCGGCCCTTCCTGCGGCTGATCATCTTCATCCTCATTCACCTGATGTATCGGCTGCACCTCAAGGGACGCTGGCGGATACCGGCGGAAGGCGCGGCACTGGTGGTGTGCAACCACGTCAGCTTCATGGATGCGCTGATACTCGGCGGCGCCAGCCCGCGCCCATTGCGGTTTCTGATGGATGCCGAGATCTATCACTCTCCCTGGCTCAAGTGGTTCTTCCGCATTGCGGGGGCCATTCCGGTGGATTCCTCGCGCAAGGATCCCGCCGGTGTGCGTCGTTCACTGGAAGAGGTCGGCAAGGCGCTGCGCGAGGGCGAGGTGGTCATGATCTTCCCGGAAGGCAAGCTGACGCGAGATGGGGAAGTGGGACGCTTCCGGCGTGGGCTGGAGCTGATCCTGGCGCGTGATCCGGCGCCGGTGATCCCGATGGCTCTGGGGGGCTTGTGGGGGTCGTGGTTCTCCCACGGCGGCGGACCGGCCTTTGCCAAGTGGCCGCGTCGCCTGCGTGGTCGGGTGGAGTTGTGCGTCGGTCGCACCTTCGCGCCGGAGAACGTCAAGGCTGCGGAGCTGGAAGAGGCCGTGCGCGATCTGCATCGCAAGGCGACACGCCTGGCGGACTGCCAATGACGGGGTGAAGCTGCTCTGGTCGAGGGTGGCTGCCCCCTCACGTGGTGAGCGCAAGAGCGTTCCCTGAAAAAAAGACGCCGTCCGTGGCTTCACGGGCGGCGTCTTTGCGTATGCGGTTCACGTTCTGCGGACAGTGATGGCGCTTACGCGGGGGCGCTGGAGCTGCTGCCGTGGGCGGCAGGCTGATTGGATGGCGCGGTGTGGCGGGTGACCCAGAAGCCGATGCCGCCCACCAGGCATGCGGCAAGCATGACCAGCGGTACCGGCAGCATGTTGGAGCCGTTCAGCCACAGGCTGGCAATCGCACCGTAGAGTCCGCCGCCCAGGAAGAGCGCGGTGCCCGAGATGGCGTTGGCGACCCCGTGGCCGCGGGTGAACAGCGACTGGTAGTCCGCCATCACGTTGGGGGTGATCATGGCGCCTGCGCCAAGTACCACCAGCATGCCGGGAATCAGGGTGGCGGCGCTGATCGTGCCAGTGAGGCCCAGTCCCAGCAGCCAGGTGATGCCGGTCAGCTGGACGCTCAAAGCCAGCTTGACCAGCGTGCGCGTGCGCAGGTGCTTGAGGCCGAGGTGATTGAGACGGTTGCCGACGAACATCGCGACCACATTGGCGCCGAAGGCCAGCGCGAACTGCGGCGGGGTCATCCCGAGCAGCCCTTGATACAGGTAGCTGGCATTGGTGATGAAGGTGAACATGATGCCGGGCCCGCACAGGATCAGCATCAGGTGCCCCGGGACTCCCCGGGTGGTGAGGACGTCGCCATAGCTGCGCAGCACGTTGCGTGGTCTGAAGGGCGTGCGCTCGCTGGCGGGGTGGGTCTCCGGCAGCCAGCGATGGATGATCAGACCGACTATCAGCCCGTAGACTCCCAGCGCGAAGAAGATCGTCGTCCAGTGGCTCAGCGAGATCACCAGGGCGCCCAGGGACGGCGCTATCAGTGGCGCCGTCATCAGTACCATGGTCACGTTGGTCATCAGGCGCGCGGCGTCCTTGCCGGTCGCGACGTCTCTCACCACGGTGCGCGAGACACCGCCGGTCATGCCGGTGGCGATGCCCTGAAGCACTCGCCAGACCAGCAGCCAGTGGAAGTCTCGTGTCAGTGCGCAACCGAGTCCGGCGACGAGAAACAGCACGAAACCACTCAGGGCGACGGGGCGGCGTCCGAGACTGTCGGACAGCGGACCACCGCCCAGCTGACCCATCGCGTAGCCGAAGAAGAACATGGTGATGGTCAGGCCGATGCGATGCTCGTCCACACCGAAGTCGCCTGCCATGGAAGGCATGGCGGGCAGGTAGGCGTCGGTCGCCAGAGGCGCGAGCGCCACCATCAGTGCCAGCATCAGCGTGAAGCGTGCGGGGTGGTGGTGCAGGACAGTCGTCGGGGAAGAGGCTTGGGTCATGAGGGCCATTTGCGGGTAGTGGGCAGTGCAGGAAAAGGTGGTCCGGCGATCCGGCGGCCCGGCGAGCCGGCGGCCCGGCGTTCCGGGCAGGCACAGGATAGCGTGTGTCTCCGGCATTGGCCGCCCCGTGGCGTGCAACACCGCATTGCAATGGACGTGAACGCGCAGGGCCCGCCAGATGGCGGGCCCTGCGCGCATGACGCTGCAACGTTACCCTGCAGGCGCTGGATCAGGTACGCGTGGTGCGCGAGGCCTGCCAGCAGCGTGCCGAGGTGATCTGGTTGTCCTTGACCTGCTGGATCTCGATGCGGGTCGTGCCGATGGCCAGACTGGCTGGCGCATCCGGGAAGGATTCCAGGTGCTCGAGGATCAGACCATTGAGCGTCTTGGGGCCATCGGTCGGCAGCTGCCAGCCGATGGCCTTGTTGATCTCGCGGATGTTGGCGGTACCCTCGATCACGTAGCTGCCGTTGTCCTGAGGATGGATTTCCTGATGGGTGCCGGCCACGTCGGTGGTGAACTCGCCGACGATCTCCTCGAGGATATCCTCCAGTGTCGCCAGCCCCTGCACATCGCCATACTCGTCGACCACGATGCCGATGCGGCGCTTCTGCTTCTGGAAATTGAGCAGCTGGGTATGCAGCGGGGTGGATTCCGGGATGAAGTAGGGCTCGCGGGCCTCCTGGATGATGGAGGCCTTGGTGACCTCGTCCAGTGACAGGAAACGGGCCGCATTTCGCAGGTGCAGGATGCCGATGATGTTGTTGATGTCACCCTTGTAGATCGGCACTCGCGTGTGCTGACTGGCGCGGATATGACTGAGAATGATGTCGAGATCATCATCGAGGTCGATACCGAAGATTTCCTGACGCGGCACCATGATGTCATCGACGGTGACGTTCTCGAGGTCGAGGATCGACAGCAGCATGCCCTGGTGACGGCGCGGGATCATGCTGCCAGCCTCGTGGACCACGGTGCGCAGCTCGTCACGGGTCAGGCTGTCGGCCCCGCCGCTGACATCGCGAACGCCGAACAGGCGCAGCAGGCCATTGGAAATGCCATTGACCAGCCAGACCAGCGGATAGAGCAGCTTGAGCATGGGTTCGAGAATCACCGACGCCGGATAGGCGATACGCTCGGGATTCACGGCGGCCATGGTCTTGGGCGTCACTTCGGCGAAGATCAGCACCACGATGGTGAGGACGGCAGTGGAGATGGCAGGGCCGGAGACATCACCGAAGTAATGGATGGCAATGATGGTGGCCAGAGACGCTGCCAGATTGTTGACGAAGTTGTTGCCGATCAGGATGACGCCGATCAGACGGTCCGGGCGAGATAGCAGGCGGGTGACGCGCTTGGCGCCGCGCTCACCGCTCTTCTCGCGGTGGCTCAGGCGATAGCGGTTGATCGACATCATGCCGGTCTCGGAGCTCGAGAAGAAGGCAGACAGGAAGATCAGGATGACCAGCAGGCCGAACAGCAGCCCCAGCGGGGTGTCGTCGCTCAAGAGTGAAGGGTCCTCGGTGGCGGATTTACGCGCATGATACTGCTGCCGTGACGGCAATGCACCAGCTGCTGCGGGTGCTGCCCGTCACGACAGCGACGCTCAGTGGGAAAACACGACCTGCAGGGCGAACTTGGTGCCGAAGAAGGCCAGCGCCAGCACCAGGCAGCCGCCCAGCGTCCAGCGCGCCGCGCGCTGTCCGCGCCAGCCCAGGACATGATGGTCGAACAGCAGCACGGCGAAGATCACCCAGGCGCCGAAGCTCAGGACCGTCTTGTGCGCGAGGTGCTGGGCGAACAGGTTGTCGAGGTAGATCATGCCGCTGAGAATCGACACGCTGAGCAGGATCATTCCGGCCCAGATCAGCTCGAACAGTGCGCGCTCCATGCTGGTCAGCGCGGGCAGTACCTGGACGATGCCGCGGGTGTGACGCTTCTTCAGCGCATGCTGCTGCAATGACAGCAGACCGGCCTGCATGGCCGAGATGCTGAAGAAGGCCAGTGCCGCCACCGAGGTGAGGATGTGGGCGATGAGCCCCGCGGAAAGTGGATTCTCGGTATTGGCGCTGGGAAGATTCATCACGCCAAGGACGCAGATGGCCGCCACGGGGAAGAGGGCAGCACCGCCGGCAATCACCGGCTTGAGCATGCTGGCCAGGATCAGCAGCAGGCTGATGGCCCAGCTGACCAGCGAGGCGCTCTCGAACAGTCCGAGGTGCAGCTCGCCGCCATGGCTGATGGTGAGCCAGACGATCACGGCATGGCAGGCGACGGCTACCAGTGCCAGGCCGCGTACCAGACGTGGTCTGGACGGTACCCGGCGGATGAGCGTCAGGCCCTGCCACAGGCCGGCGCCGAGATAGAAGATGATGGCCAGAAAGGCAAAGGGCAGAGCCTGCATGTGCTGTTGTCCAGGTGCCGAGGATGTACGAGGAGGCAGGTCCTGTACGAGACGCTGCCTATATGATGTGACTATACCGAATGCACTCATGTGATTGCATCCACGCCACGCGCTTTGAGGAGGCTGGCGGAGCCGTGTCGGGGAGAGAATTCCCGGCGAGAGAGGATTTGGTCGGCGCTTGAGTGTCCCCATCATGGAGACAGACCCGCCCTGTGCGTATAATGCGCCACAGGATGAACCATTCACGCGCTGGGGCGTCATGCCGTGACCCCCGGAATCGAGGACAGCACTGTCCTCGAGCCGCTGCGAGCGGCCCCCAGACGTCCCTAGCCGGAGAGGCCCATGTTTCAAAGTTTGAGTGATCGCCTGTCGCAGACGCTGAAGTCGATTACCGGCCAGGCCAAGCTGACGGAAGACAACATCAAGGACACGCTGCGTGAAGTGCGCCGTGCGTTGCTTGAGGCGGATGTCGCACTGCCGGTGGTCAAGGCCTTCATCGACCGCGTGCGCGAGCGTGCCGTCGGTCAGGAAGTGTCCAAGAGCCTGTCGCCGGGTCAGCAGTTCGTCAAGATCGTCCAGCAGGAGCTGGAAGCGATCATGGGCGAAGCCAATGAAGGTCTGGTGCTCAAGGGCAGCCCGGCCGTCATTCTGATGGCGGGTCTGCAGGGTGCGGGCAAGACGACCACCGTCGCCAAGCTGGCGCGTTATCTGCGTGAGCGCGAGAAGAAGAAGGTGCTGGTGGTCTCGGCGGACGTCTATCGTCCGGCCGCCATCGACCAGCTGGAAACGCTGGCCAGGGAAGTCGAGGTGGATTTCTTCCCCTCCGACTCCTCCCAGCAGCCTGTCGCCATCGCTGAAGCGGCGATGAAGCACGCGCGTATCCAGTTCCACGACGTGGTGCTGGTGGATACCGCCGGCCGTCTGCATGTCGATGCCGACATGATGGACGAGATCGCGGCGCTGCATCGCAGCGTCAATCCTGATGAGACGCTGTTCGTCGTCGATGCGATGACCGGTCAGGATGCCGCCAATACCGCCAAGGCCTTCCATGAAGCCCTGCCGCTGACCGGTGTCGTGCTGACCAAGGCCGATGGTGATGCGCGTGGTGGTGCGGCGCTGTCCGTTCGCCACATCACCGGCAAGCCGATCAAGTTCATGGGGATGGGGGAGAAGGTCGATGCCCTCGAGCCCTTCCACCCGGACCGCATCGCCTCGCGTATCCTCGGCATGGGCGACATGCTGTCGCTGATCGAGGAAGCCGAGCGCAGCGTCGACAAGACCAAGGCCGAGCAGCTGGCCAAGAAGGTCCAGAAAGGCTCGGGCTTCGATCTCGAGGACTTCCGCGATCAGCTTCAGCAGCTCAAGAACATGGGTGGCATGGGCAGCCTGATGTCCAAGCTGCCGGGCATGGGGCAGCTGGCGGAAGTCGCCCAGAGCCAGGCCAGCGAGAAGGAGCTGGGCAAGCTCGAGGCGATGATCAACTCCATGACACCCAAGGAGCGTCGCAACCCGGATCTCATCAATGGCTCGCGCAAGCGTCGCATCTGCATGGGCTCCGGTACCCAGGTGCCGGACCTCAATCGTCTGCTCAAGCAGCACAAGCAGATGGCCAAGATGATGAAGAAGGCCGGCAAGAAAGGTGGCATGCAGAAGATGATGCGTGGCATGTCCGGCATGATGGGCGGCGGCGGTCCCGGTGGCATGGGTGGCCCCGGCGGCATGGGCGGTCCCGGCGGAATGGGAGGCATGGGTGGCCCGGGCGGCGGACGCTTCCCGCGTCGCTGAGTCTCCGGCAAGGCTCTGAGGTTCTCGCCGACAGGATTTCGTGGCGTCAGAGTCACGAATCGCGCCCCGTGACACGGCTCGTGTCGCGGGGCGCGCGTATGGCCATGGAAAAAGGTTTCCAAGGCTTGGCATTTTCCGTAGAATGTCGCCTCTTCGTGTGGACCCTCCATGCGAAGCCGAGTTCTGTGGCACGATTTTCACTTCAACACGAAGGACAGATTACGCAATGGTTACCATTCGTCTGGCACGTGGTGGCGCCAAGAAGCGTCCCTTCTACCACCTGGCTGTAGCTGATTCCCGCACAGCCCGTGATGGCCGCTTCATCGAGCGCGTCGGCTTCTTCAACCCGGTCGCTCGCGGCCAGGAAGAGCGTCTGCGCATCGATCTCGAGCGCATCGCTCACTGGCAGCAGCAGGGCGCACAGGTCTCTGACCGTGTCGCTCAGCTGATCAAGGAAGCTGGCAAGCAGCAGGCTTGATTTCCAGGATGCCTACTCACTCGAACAACCCGCAGCCGACCGCACACACCTCGCATGGCGATGATGTGGTGGTCATGGGGAAGCTTACCAGCCCCTATGGCGTGAAAGGCTGGCTCAAGGTGTACTCCTACACCAGCCCGATCGATGGCATCTTCGACTATGCCGGCTGGATCCTGAAGCTTGACGGGAAGCAGATTCCCGCGCGACTTGCCCAGGCACGTCGTCATGGCAAGGGTCTGGTGGCGCAGCTGGAAGGTGTCGACGATCGCGAAGCGGCGCAGGCGCTGGCCGGGGCGGAGATTCTCCTGCCCAAGCAGCAACTGCCGCAGCTCGAGGTGGGTGAGTACTACTGGCATCAACTGGAAGGTCTCGAGGTGGTGACGCTGGATGGCCAGCGCCTCGGACAAGTGAACACCCTGATGGAAACCGGTGCCAACGACGTTCTGGTGATCAAGCCGAACGACGACAGCATCGATGAGAAGGAACGGCTCGTGCCGTACCTGCCCGATCAGGTGGTTCGCGATGTGGATCTCGTCAATGGACGCATGAGCGTCGATTGGGATCCCGAATTCTGATGAAAAGCACAGAGAGCTGACGCCTGTGTGGATTGGTGTAGTAAGTCTGTTTCCGGAAATGTTCACGGCGATCACCGCCA
Source organism: Cobetia sp. BL01 (assembly GCF_056493605.1). Classification (NCBI taxonomy): domain Bacteria; kingdom Pseudomonadati; phylum Pseudomonadota; class Gammaproteobacteria; order Oceanospirillales; family Halomonadaceae; genus Cobetia; species Cobetia sp. BL01. The sequence continues at coordinate 44,124 of NZ_JBVBEE010000014.1, forward strand.
GTGGCGTGACCGGCCGAGCGGTCGACAAGGGCCTGCTCGAGGTCGATTTCTGGAACCCGCGTGACTACGCCACCGACAGGCACCGTACGGTCGATGATCGTCCCTACGGCGGTGGTCCCGGCATGTTGATGAAGGTCGAGACCCTGCGAGGCGCCATTCGTGACGCCCGTGCCGCTGGCGGTGACGACGCCCGCGTGATCTATCTCTCCCCGCAAGGCCGCAAGCTGGATCAGGCCGGTGCCCGCGAACTGGCGACGAATGAGCGCCTGATCGTGGTGGCCGGACGCTATGAAGGCATTGACGAACGCGTGGTGGAAGAGGAGATCGACGAGGAATGGTCGATCGGCGATTACGTCCTGTCTGGCGGTGAGCTGCCAGCCATGGTCCTGATCGATACGGTAGCGCGCCTGGTGCCGGGCGTACTCGGGCATGAAGCCAGTGCGGAGGAGGATTCCTTCACCGACGGCCTGCTCGATTGTCCGCACTACACTCGCCCCGAAGTCATCGACGGCAAGCGAGTGCCGGAAGTGCTGCTCAGTGGCAATCATGCCCTGATCAAGCGCTGGCGGTTGCAACAGTCTCTGGGACGTACCTGGCTCAGGCGTCCGGATCTGCTGGAGAGCCGCACGTTGACTCGTGAGGAGCGCAAGCTGCTTGACGAGTTCATCGCGCAGCACGCCCGGAAAGGCAAGGCCTGACCTTCGCGGACCTCGCGTTCGCCGTCAGGAGAAGGCCGCCACCGTGGCGGAGGTGCGGCACGGCCCGGAGTCATCTTGCGGGAGCCCCGTGGCGCGTCACACACAAGGTCGATCCCCGTGTTCAAGGCCGTTTGCGGTGCCGGGGTCATGACGAACATCAGCCTCAGGGTTGATGCTAACGAATTTGGAGCTAGCGATGAGCAGCAAGAACAAACTGATCCAGGCGATCGAAAACGAGCAGATGGCCAAGGAAATCCCGGCCTTTGCACCGGGCGACACCATCGTCGTCCAGGTCAAGGTCGTCGAAGGTACCCGCGAGCGTCTGCAGGCCTTCGAAGGCGTGGTGATCGGCAAGCGTAACCGCGGTCTGAACTCCGCCTTCACCGTCCGCAAGATCTCCCACGGTGTGGGCGTCGAGCGTACTTTCCAGACTTACAGCCCGCAGGTTGCTGCCATCGACGTCAAGCGTCGTGGTGACGTCCGTCAGGCCAAGCTGTACTACCTCCGTGAGCGTAGCGGCAAGTCTGCACGCATCAAGGAAAAGCTGGGCTAAGCGCTCCGCATTCCCTGACTGCAGAACTCGGCAGTACGGCGGAGGAGCGAATTGCCACTTGCTCCTCCGCCACACAAAGACCCCGCCATGCCTCGCATGGCGGGGTCTTTGTGTCTGTGGATGAGGGAAAGTTGCCGCAGTGACCGTCGGATTCATTTCAACGTCAGGGCGTCACGGTAGAATTCGGCAGTCGTCGCGCCGGAAGGTGCCGGTTGCGCGCATCGGGAAGGAGGAAGCAGGCATGAAGGATGACGAGACGCTGGTCGCGGCATTTCTCGATACGTTGTGGCTGGAGCGCGGCGCCAGTGACAACACGCTTGGTGCCTATCGAAGTGACCTCGAGAGCTGGCAGCGGTGGTTGCTGGAGCAGCAGGAGTCCGGAGGCGAAGCCACGCCATTGCTGGAGGCGACCCCTGTGCAGGTGCAGGCATTCTGTGACTCACGACGTGAATCGCATGCGCTGCGCTCCACCGCGCGACTGTTGTCTGCGTTGCGGCGGTTCTATCGCTGGGCACTGGCCGAGGGCATGATCGAGGCGGATCCCGTGCATGAGGTGCGCCTTCCCCGCGTGATCCCCAGCCTGCCTGGCACGCTCGACGAGGAGGAAGTCGAGCGCCTGCTGGAGGCGCCGGATCTCGAGACGGCCATCGGCCTGCGCGACCGTACCATGCTGGAGGTGCTCTATGGCGCGGGATTGCGCATCAGTGAACTGGTCGGTCTGCGGGTCGATGCGCTCAATCTGCGCCAGGGCGTGGTCAGAGTGATCGGCAAGGGCGATCGCGAGCGGCTGGTGCCGTTGGGCGAGGAGGCCTGTGACTGGCTGTCACGCTGGCTGTCGGCTGGCCGACCTGCGATGATGGCCGACCAGACGCGCCCGGCGCTGTTTCCCGGTCGGCATGACAAGGCCATGACGCGGCAGACCTTCTGGCACCGCATCCGGCGCCACGCCGTCACGGCCGGTATCGACAAGCCCCTGTCACCGCATACCCTGCGCCACGCCTTTGCGACGCACCTGCTCAATCATGGTGCCAACCTGCGTGTCGTGCAGCTGTTGCTGGGTCATCGTGATCTATCCACGACCCAGATCTATACCCATGTGGCTCAGGCGCGTCTGGAACGCCTGCACGCCGAACATCATCCGCGTGGTTGATACCAGGCACTTCGCCCCGCGGACGCCAAGGAGAGTCTGATGAGCAAGTTCACCCGCCGCCCGCAGCGCCTGCCACAGGCGTTGCGTCTGTTGAGCGCTGCTACCCTGCTGAGCGTGATGGCACCGCTCGCCCAGGCTGACGCGCTGGATGATCTGCGTGACAAGCTGGTAGTCAATGGCCAGCCGTTGCCGGTGGAGTCGCTGGCTTCCAGTCCGATCGAGGGTCTCTTCGAGGTGAAGCTCACCAGCGGCGAGACCTTCTTCACCGATGCGACGGGCAAGCACCTGATCGTGGGGGAAATGTACCGCAACGACGGTGACAAGGGGCTGGTGAATCTCAGCGAGCAGAAGGCCAATGGCGAGCGCCAGAAGCTGCTGGCCGAGGTCAGTGAGGACGACATGGTCATCTTCCGCCCGGCGGGTGAGGTCAAGGCGGTGATCAGCGTCTTCACTGACACCACCTGCCCCTATTGCCGCAAGCTGCATGAGGAAGTGCCGGAGCTCAATGCGCGTGGTGTCGAAGTGCGTTATCTGGCCTTCCCGCGTGGCGGTCTGCGCTCGCAGGGCGCACGCGAGCTGGCTCAGGTATGGTGTGCCGAGAATCGCACCGAGGCGATGAATCAGATCAAGAATCAGAGGCAGGCGCCCAAGCAGGAAGCCAGCTGTGATGCCCCGGTGGAAAGCCAGTATCAGCTCGGTACGCGCATGGGCGTGCAGGGCACACCGGCCATCGTGATGCCGGATGGCAAGATGGTGCCGGGCTATCTGCCGGTGGATCGCCTGACCACCATGTTGGGACTGGATGGCTGATGGTGTGACGCCTCAGAGTGGCTGCGCGTTGACAGGGCGTCCTGCCTTGCTACCGTGGTCACGAAAGACACAGACGCGAGCTGTCTGGATAATAGACCGACGACAGGTCGGCAAGGCCATGGCGCTCCGGCGCGGCCTCCAAGGCTGGATACCGTAACAAGAGAGGAAAGCGACGTTGAAACCGGTGAAAGTAGGAATCTGTGGTCTGGGTACCGTAGGCGGCGGCACGTTCAACGTGCTGGTACGCAATGCCGATGAGATTGCGCGTCGTGCTGGACGCCCGATTATCGTCGAACAGGTTGGCGCTCGTCGTGACAACCCTGACTGCGATATCACCGGCGTCAGCCGCACGCATGACATCTTCGAGGTCGCGCGCAACCCCGAGATCGATGTGCTGGTCGAACTGATCGGTGGCTATGACGTGGCCTATGAGTTGGTGATGGAAGCGATCGCCAACGGCAAGCATGTCGTGACCGCCAACAAGGCGCTGATCGCCGTGCACGGCAACGAGATCTTCCGCGCCGCAGCCGAGAAAGGGGTGATGGTGGCCTTCGAGGCAGCGGTCGCCGGTGGCATCCCGGTCATCAAGTCCCTGCGGGAAGGCCTGGGCGCCAACCGTATCCAGTGGCTGGCCGGCATCATCAACGGCACCGGCAACTTCATTCTCAGCGCGATGCGCGATGAAGGCCGCAGTTTCGATGACGTGCTGGCCGAGGCGCAGGCGCTGGGCTATGCCGAAGCGGACCCGACCTTCGACGTTGAAGGCATCGATGCCGCCCACAAGCTGACCATCCTGGCCTCCATCGCCTTCGGCGTGCCGCTGCAGTTCGACAAGGCCTACACCGAAGGCATCTCGCGCATCACGGCCGATGACATCGAGCAGGCCGACAACCTGGGCTATATCATCAAGCACCTGGGGATCACCCGCGCCACGGCCAAGGGCCTTGAGCTGCGCGTGCATCCGACGCTGATTCCCAAGGAGCGCCTGCTGGCCAACGTGCATGGCGTCAAGAATGCCATCGAGGTGATGGGCGATGCAGTGGGCCCCACCCTCTACTATGGTGCCGGCGCCGGTGCCGAGCCGACGGCCTCTGCCGTCGTGGCGGATCTGCTCGATGTGGCGCGCGATATCGCCACCGACCACCGCTACCGCGTGCCGTATCTGGCCTTCGCTGAAATCAATCAGCACGGTGACACCCTGCCGATCCTGCCGATGGAAGAGATCGAGACGGCCTGCTACCTGCGTCTGCATGCGGTGGATCGTCCGGGGGTCCTGGCGCGTGTCGCGTCGATTCTCTCCGAACAGGGTATCTCCATCGAGGCGATCATCCAGAAGGAGGCCACCGAAGGCGAGCTGGTGCCGATCATTCTGCTCACGCACCGCGCGCGTGAACTGCACATGAACGAAGCGATTCGCCAGCTGGAAGCGCTGGTGGATGTCGCCGGTTCCGTGGTGCGCATTCGCGTCGAGGATCTCGACGACAACGCCTGATCGCGGGCAAATGGTACCGGGTCATCGAGGTAGATGGCTCGGTACCGCTGGGCAGCCGGCGCAGGCCGGAAGAGCAAGAATCATAACGGTGGCGAACGCCACGGGAAGACACGACATGCGTTATATCTCCACGCGCGGCCAGGCGCCGGCGCTCGGTTTTGAAGATGTGGTCCTCACGGGGCTTGCCAGCGATGGTGGCCTGTATGTGCCGGAAACCCTGCCGCAGTTCAGTGCCGAAGAACTGACGGCGATGGCTGGTGAGTCCTATGCGGAAATCGCCTTCCGTGTCATGAAGCCCTTCGTCGATGGTGCCATCGATGACGAGACCTTCCGTGAACTCGTGCGCGAGACCTACGCGACCTTCAGTCACGATGCGGTCGTGCCACTCAATCAGCTCGACAGCAACCATTACCTGCTGGAGCTGTTCCACGGCCCGACGCTGGCCTTCAAGGATGTCGCGCTGCAGCTGCTGGGTCGCCTGCTCGATCACTTCCTCGCCAAGCGTGGCGAGCGAGCGGTGATCATGGGCGCGACCTCCGGTGATACCGGTTCTGCCGCCATCGAGGGCTGCCGTGCCTGCGATCACGTGGATATCTTCATCCTGCATCCGCACAACCGCGTCTCCGAAGTACAGCGCCGCCAGATGACCTCCGTGCTGGCGCCCAACGTCTTCAACGTCGCCATCGAAGGCAACTTCGACGATGCCCAGGCGATGGTGAAGGCCAGCTTCGCCGACCAGGATTTCCTGGATGGCACGCGTCTGGTCGCGGTCAACTCGATCAACTGGGCGCGCATCATGGCTCAGACCGTCTACTACGTGGCCGCCGGTGTGGCGCTGGGCGCTCCGGCGCGTCAGGTCAGCTTCACGGTGCCGTCGGCCAACTTCGGCAACATCTTTGCCGGCTATCTGGCCTCGCGCATGGGGCTGCCGGTACGTCAGCTGGTGATCGCCACCAACGCCAACGACATCCTGCATCGCACCATCTCCTCCAACGACTTCTCGCGTCAGGAGCTGAAGGCGACGCTGGCACCGTCAATGGATATCGTGGTGTCCTCCAACTTCGAGCGTCTGCTGTTCGAAGCCTATGGCCGTGATGGTCAGGCGATCCGTGAACTGCTCGAGCACTTCTCGCGCGAACCGGCGGCGCTGGCAGATGCCCCGCTGGCCAGGCTGCGTGAGCTGTTCTCCAGCCACAGTGTCGACGACGAGACGATTCTCGAAGTCATCCGTGAAGCGCATCAGCGCACCGGCGAGATCCTCGATCCGCATACGGCGACAGGCTATCGCGCGGCAGAAGTCTGCCGGACGGATACCGCGACGCCGATGATCACGCTGGCGACGGCGCATCCGGCCAAGTTCGCCGAAGCGGTGGCGCGTGCTGGTTTCGCGGGTGTCGATCTGCCGCCACATCTGCATGACCTGCTGGAGCGCGAAGAGCGCTACAGCGTGCTGCCGGCCGAACTGGCCGCCGTGCAGGACTTCGTGCGCGAGAATCGCCGCGGGTGATCGCATCAACGACGGCTCAGGCCTCCGGGGCTGAGTCGTCGTCCTTCTTTCATGGCCGTCATTTTCGCAGTCCGCTGTCGAAATGACGGCCATGTCGTTTGTCAGGAGTTCTTCATGTCTGTCACTCCCTCCTTGTCACCCTCCTTGGCACAAGGCACCGCATCGCGCCCTGATGAGCGTACGCTGGCGGCCAGCATCGCGCGGGTCATCCAGCCTCGCGTCAGAGATGAGCGCCTCTACCAGCAGGGGATCGCGACGGGGCTCAGCGAACTGCAGGCACGAGTACTGGCAGGGCGGTTGACGCTGGAGAGCTGCAAGGCGCCGCTGGAGGCGCTGGTCACGCCGGCGCTCCGGCATATCGAGCATCCCGAGCGGCTGGCGGATGGCCGGCGGGCGGCAGAGCGCATCGCGCGTGCTGTCGCCGAGGGTGAGCATATCGGCATCCTCACGGACTATGACGTGGACGGCATCACCTCGCATGTGGTGATGCTGCGCACGCTGACGGAGCTGTTCGATGTGCCCTACGACCGGGTGCACAGTCTGATCGGTCATCGCATCCACGATGGTTACGGCATCAGTCTGCCGCTGGTCGAGCGCATCATGACATTGTCGCCGCGCCCGAGCCTGATCGTCACCGCGGATTGTGGTTCCAGTGATGAGGCGCGCCTGGCGCTGCTCAAGGAAGCGGGGATAGAGGTCGTAGTGACGGATCACCATGCGCTGCCTCAGGAAGGGCCGCCGGCTTCCGCCTACGCGACCGTCAATCCGACACGTGACGATTGTGCCTATCCGGATGCGACCATCGCCGGTTGCATGGTGGCCTGGTTGACCATGTCATTGACGCGCAATGTGCTGATCGAGCAAGGCAGATTGCCGGGGGATGCACCCAAGTTGTCGCCATGGCTGTCATATGTGGCGCTGGGGACGGTGGCGGACTGTGTGTCACTGGGGGGCAGTGCGATCAATCGTGCGGTGGTCAATCTGGGTCTGACGTTGATCAATCGCATGCAGGAGCCCTGCTGGCGAGCCATGGCAGAGCGGCTCGGGGCCGATAGCGTGCCCTTCGATGCCGAGACGCTGGCCTTCCAGATGGGGCCGCGCATCAATGCCCGCTCACGACTGGATGATCCTTACGCCGCACTGCATTTCATGCTGGCGCGTGGAGATGAGGCTGCTCAGCGCGCGCTGGAGGTGCTCGATCAGGACAATCAGTCGCGCAAGGCGATCGAAGCCGAGATGGTGGAGTCGGCGCGCGCCTTGGCGCTCGCCTCGTTGCGGGAAGGGCATCAGGTGATCGTGGTGCATCTGGAAGATGGACACCCGGGAGTGCAGGGCATTGTCGCTTCACGTCTCGTGCAGCAGTTCGGGCGTCCGACCGTCGTGCTGACACCAGCCGCGGTGCCCGGCATGTTGACCGGGTCCGGGCGCTCCATCGAAGGATTGCATCTGCGGGATGCGTTGCAGCGAGCGCATGACCTGGCACCGCAGTGTCTGCCGCGTTTCGGTGGGCACAGAGGTGCGGCAGGGGTGGGCTTGCCCCTGGCGGAGAAGGATACCTTCACTCGTGCTCTGCAACAGGCGGCCGCGGAGCAATTGAGTGAAAGGGCGCTCAACCCCTTGATTCTCAGTGATGGTGAACTGGCAGAAGGGCAGTTGAGCCTGGAGACCCTGGATGAACTCGAGCGTCTGGCGCCCTTCGGGCGTGAGTTCGAGGCGCCTCTCTTCGAGGGCAGTTTCCTGGTCGAGAGTCTGCGACCAGTAGGTGCCGATGGCACACATCTGTCGCTTGAGCTCTCGCTCGGGCGTACACGCCTCAAGGCGATCTGGTTCCGGGCGCTGTCGCCGGGGGAATCGCCGGCATTCGGCGTGGGGGCCGCTCTGAAGTGTGCTTACAAGCTGTCGCGCAATCGCTGGCGGGGGAGAGAATCGCTGCAGCTGATGCTGGAGCATGCCGTACCAGCATGAGCGTGCTTGAATGAATTGCGGTATCTGGCCAGAAAGCCCTTGTGCTCAGCCCGGATCGTGCGTAAAGTACGCATCCGCTGCCGGGGACGCATGGCGTTACCAGCGGTGAAAGAGGTTTGCAGGTGGTTGTTTTGTTTGATGTTTTTGAAGTCCGCTTCCAAATCATCAGTTGACAATCCCGGGCGATTCGCTAGAATACGCCGCACTCCTTACGGAACAGGTGATCGAGCAACGCTCCTCACCGCTTG
>NZ_JBVBEE010000015.1:0-14568 GCF_056493605.1 Cobetia sp. BL01
TCATTTTCCCTGCTCCAGGGGCTAGAGGCCGCTGTGGGCCACATCCGGGTTGTGCGCCAGGTACCACTCGGCATCGAACAGCCCCAGCTGAACCAGGCGGTGCCTGGCGTCCTCCGGCAGGCTCATGCCTCGCGCGGCCTGCGCCCTTCATGGATGCCGTAGTGCAGGAAGTGCACCAACGGGTTCTCGCCGCCCCGGCGCACATCCGGGTTGCGCGCCAGGTAGAAGGCGGAATCGAAGTCCGGCCCCGGGTTGCGCTCCTCGTAACCGCCATGCATCAGGTAGTGGGCCGCGGGCTCCTTGCCGAAGCGCTGATGCTCGGCGATATCCGGGTAGCGCTGCAGGTACCAGTCGGCATCGAACCACTCGCTGGACTCGATCAGCGCCACGTCCTGCGCAAGGCGCTTGGCATTGCCGTGATAGGGAGACTCGCCCGCGGCCGAAAGCGCGGTGCCGGCTGCGGCTGACGCCTCCTCCGGCTCGTGCAACGGCTGGGCGGCATCCTGGCTGGATGCCGACGGCTCTGCCGCCGGGGCCGCTGGTTCTGGCTCTGGTTCTGCCATTGCCTCGGCGGCCGCTGGCGAAGGCGCTGCCTCGTTATCGCCTGCCACGCCCGGGGCCGGCTCCAGGGCATCCAACCGCTCGTGCAGCGCCTCGCGCTCGGCCTCGCTTTCCTCCAGCATCTCGGTGAGAATCGCCAGCTCCGAGAAACGCTCCTCGATATTGGCCTGCGCCGTGGCCAGCGCCTGGCGCAGTTCGGCCGTGCCCTCCTGTTCGCTGTTGGCGGCCTTGGCCTGCTCAAGCTCGCCCTGCAGCTCGGCCAACTTCGCCTCGGCAGCCTGGCGCGCCTCGGCCTGGGCCTGGCATGCTTGCTGTGCCTGCTCGGCCTGGGTACGCTGCTCTTCCAGCATGCGGGTGAGCTGGGCAAGCTCCTGGAAGCGCGTCTCCAGCGAGGCCTTGGCCTCGTCGCGCTCGGCCTCCACGCTGGCCAGCCGCTGCTGCCATGCCGTGGTCTCGTCTGCCGGCTGGGGCGCGGCCGCCACGGCGCCGGTGCCCTGGACGCGCAGCTCGCACAGCTCTTCCTGCAGCTCACCGCGCAGCTCCTGCAACAGGCTGACTCGCGCCTCCAGCTGCCCCTGTTCACGGGCATGGGTTTGGCCCTGCTCGGCCAGACGCTGGCGGGCTTCCTCCAGCTCTCCGGCATAGCGTGCCTGCACGGCCTGGAGCTCCTCCAGTTCATGGGCACGCTGCTCCAGCTCCTGGCTCAGGCGCTCGGCACGCAGGCGGGCCTGCTTGCCCTCCACCGCCTCGGCGCAGCTGCGTCCCAGCCGCTGGAACACATCACGCAACACCTGGCGTGACGAGGGATTCTCCGCGGCACCCAACAGCGTGCGTACATTGTGTCCGGGCGTTTCGCCCGCCGCCACTACGCCCATGCCATCGCCATGCAGGAAGGCGAAGGCGGGATGACGCTCGGCCAGCTTCTCGAAGGCCTCGTACAGGCGCATGCCGGGCTCGCGGCGCTCGATGTGCGGCAACACCAGCACCCCCCGGCTGGAGAGCCGCGACAGCGCCAGATCCACCAGCGAATGGGCATTGGCCGTCTCGGGGGACAGGTTGAACACCAGCAGATCGATGCTGCCCTTGGCGAACTGGCCCAGTGCCGCCTGGGGCGAAGTATCCATCAGCCGCGACACCCCGCTGTAGTGGCGGGCGTGGTAATCCTGCACCGCCTGATAGTCCTCCGCGGCTTGGCCATCCAGGGTCTCGCGGGGCTGCACGCCATAGCAGCGTGCATCCAGGCGCAAGCGGCTTACCGCCTGGCACACCGCAAAATGCGCCGCCCCCTGATGCACCCCCAGGGTCACGCACTGGTTGGGCTGCACCGCCTCCACCAGCCAGAACAGTGCCGGCAGATGCTCCAGCCATGCGGAGGGCTGCAGATACTCCGGCTGCCAGAACATCGAACCCTGGGCCAGATGGCCAATCGGCGTAGAAGGAGTCAGCTCGTTACCGCCGCTCATGGCGACACTCTGGGGTTGGTGCTTCACGTCTGGTTCCTGGTCAAATGGTGAATGGTGAATGGTGAATGGTGAGTGGTATGAGAAGGCAGGCTATCACGGCAGCATGCCCGGAGGGGCTTCGAACGGGCGGCTTGGCGGCTCCGCCGGCAGATAGAGCCGCGCCGGATCGCCCTCGGCGCGGTGATGCCAGGCCTGGGCCGCCTGCTGGTACTCGCGGCGCAGCCCGGCGAACTGGGTGACCAGGTGGGTGGGCCCCGCCTGGCTGAGCGAGTTGGCCTCGCTGCGCCCGAAGGCCACCGGCACACCCGGCAGCACCTCGCCCAGCGCCTGGCCACCGAAGGCCGCGCGGATACGGTGGTAATACTCGGTATCGGCGTCCACCCGCACACGGTCCCAGTAGCCGAGCGTCTCGAATACCCGCCGTCGGAACATCAGCGACGAGGTATTGCGGTAGATCCAACCCTCCTCAAGCCGCCAGCGGCCGAACACCAACCCCGCCGTGCAGCGCACCCAGTGGGAATTGCACGCCAGCCACTCGGGGTGATCCCTCAACCCCTTCACCTGCATGGCGAGCTTGTCGGGGTGCGACCAGTCATCGGCATCGTGTACCGTGATGAGCTCGCCACGCGTCTCGCCAAGGCCGCGATTGCGCGCCGCATAGGCGCCCTGGTTATGCGGCTGGCGAATCACCCGGAAACGCGAGTCACGTTCGGCGAATACCTCTGCCACCTCCGCAGTGGTATCGGTGGAGGCATCGTCCACCACGATCACCTCCAGGCTCACCCCACGCTGGGCCGCCAGGCTGGCCAATGCCGTGGACAGCCCCCCCGCGGCGTTATGGGCCGGAATGATCACCGTTACCTCTGGTGCGGCGTGATTGTAGGAGCCCGATTTATTGGGCGATTGAGCTACCCCCATTCCGTAGGAGCCAGATTTATCGGGCGATCGTGTATCGCGCGATAAAGCGACAAGGTTATCCATCCCCAGCCCCGCCGCCGGGTCGGCCGGCGCCACCTCGGCCAGGCCATGCGCGCGCCACACGGCATTGATCAGCGCCAGGCGTTCGGCCTCATGGCACCGCGGCTCACCGCCTGCCTCGGCCCGTGCCGCCAGCAGGTTGGACCGCGCCAGGCTTGTATCGTGATAGTCAGGCTCATCGCGCTCCAGCTCGGCCAGGCAACGCTCAGCCGGCTCGAAGTGCCCCAGCCTGGTCAGCGCCTCCACCTCCAGCAGCCGCGGTGCCGGGGCGCGAGGCAAACACTCAGGGGCCGTATGGTTACGCTCCCCAAGCCAGGCGGCCACTGCCTGCCACTCGTCTCGCCAGGCGTGCCAACGCGCCAGGGCCCAGGTGGCATAGCTGGCCTCGCGACCGCCCTCCTCCCGCAACGCCTGCAGCACCGCCAGGCTCGCCCCGGGCTCTCCCGCGTGCTGGCGCCACAGCTCACGCTCGTATTCCAACGCTTTTATGCGCCTCGGCAAGCGCCCTTCCGACTCACCGTGAGCGATAAAGTGCAGCAGCGGGCTCACCCCCGCCTGGGCCACATCCGGGTACTCGGCCAGGTACCAGGCCGGATCGAAGCCCGCACAAGGCCGCCGACCCAGTACCTCACCCACCCGCAGGTAGTGCGCCGCCGGCTCAAGGCCGGAGAGCGCTACGTCGGGGTAGGTGGTTCGATACCAGTCGGCATCGAACCAGGGGGAGTGCTCGAAGTGTTCTTGCCCTGGTGTCACGTTTCACCTTCCGTCTGTCTTTCTCCCTCTTCCGGCCCCGCCACCTCCTGGCTGAGAAAGGCGATCTTGCGCTCCTCCCCATCCTTGATGAAGCAGCGCACCCGATAACGCCCCGGGCCCGGCAGGGCGATCTCGCGGCTCGGCTCGGGCATATACATGAACTTCTCGATCACCTCGCCATTGCGCAGCAAGTACCAGGCAAACTGTAACCCCTCGGTAGGTTCGCAGCACAGGGCGATACGCAGCCGCTCGGGGATCGGCTGCTCCAGCGTCAGTTCGCGCAGGCGCAACTCCAGGAACTCGGCTTCCGCCACGGGGGGCCTGGGCGCGGCGCGGTAGGCTGCCACCGCCAGCTGGTATAAGCCCAGCAGGCGGCGGTGCACCTCATTGGCGTTGAAGCACTGGCGCACCACCTGGCGGCCGAAACGCCCCATCCGGCGGCGCTCGGTACGGGAGCGCATCAGCCGGTCGAGATCACGCTCCACCGCCCCCTCGGAGTAGCCCTCATGTTTATCGCCCACCCCGCCGAAGTTGCTGAACACCGCCCGCTGCCAGTTCTCGCCATCCACCAGGCCGTTATAGCCCTTGCTGCCCAGGGCGATGGCAGGCACCCCACAGCTCAGCGCCTCCAGGGTGCAGCGCCCTGGGGCGATTACCGCATCGCTCGCGCAGTAGGCATCGCGCAGCGCCTCATACTGCAGCCAGCCGGTATGGCTCACCGTGTTCTCCCCGCGCAGCGCCTCCACCCGCTCGGCGAACTCCTCTAACAACGTGCCCTGGCCCACCACCTGCCAGTGGATGCGTTTGGGGTAGCGCTTCGCCGCATGCTCTACCGCCTGATAGAACACCTCGAGGATGAAGGCCTTGTCCTGGTCCAGCCGAGTGACTAACGAGATCACCACCCGCCCCTCGGCCTCGGGCGGCGGCGCCACCCTCACCTCCTTGAAGAGCTTGGCATCCGGGGTGTTGGGCACCACCTGCAGCTTCTCGGGGTGGCCCACCGCCCCCTCGCTCAGCAGGTAGTGGCGGATCCCCTCGGAGACCGCGAACACCGCCTCCAGCTGATCGATGGTCTGGGGCAGCGCATCCAGGTACTTGCCGTGCATGGTGACCACACAGGGCAGGCCCAGCACCCGCGCGGCGATCACCCCCAGCCGCCGCGCCGCGAAGGGGTGGGCATGGATCAGGTCGATGGGCGCGCGCTCATGCAGCGCGCGAATCTCGGCCAGCGCCGCGGCATAGGAGCACTCCCCATAATCGGTCTCGATCACCCCCGCCCCCTGCTCGCGCAGCTGCTCGGCGAAGGGCCCGGGGCGGCACACCAGCGTGACCCGATGCCGGCGCGAAATCATGAACAGCACCGTGGCCCGCACGTTCTCATGCAGGCCACCCTGGGGCGCGTTGAAGAAGACGGGTATCAGCAGATGCACGCGATGTCCTTATCAGTCAGCGGTAAGCTGGAAGCTGGAAGAGGGTGCCAGAGCCTGAGGGAGCCAACTTTTCCTTGTGGGAGCCTCCCTGGCCTTGTGGGAGCGACGGTCCGGCGCCCCGGCTTCAGTTCGCGAAGGTGGTGTGGCCTGTGCCAGCTTGGCCCCGACCCATAGCCTGCTGCGCGGATACCGATGTTACGCAGCCGGCTCATGCGGGCGAGCCGTCAGGTCAACGCCAAGGGCTCGCATTACGGCCAGCATGGTTTTCAGCGTGGGGTTTCCCGGGCAAGCTCGCTCATGCCTTTGGCGCGCGCTACCATGCCCATCGCCTTGGCAATGTAGGCGGAGTTTCCCGTTTCCAGCGCATCCGCCAGAAACACCGCAATCGCCTCCTCGCTTTTCAAGGCGGCTGCCGGGTCGTAGTCAAAAATCTTGTCGCTCATGACGCCTCCCACTCAAGACCCGATCACTGTTCTCCACGGCCGAGTCATGAGGAACCCTTGGACATACACTTCACGTTATAAACGGATCGTTGGATCGTCCTCTCAGCTTCCTTCCAAGGCAAGCGCCGGCCTCGTTTCTTCATCCTGCCAAGAGCGTCCACCGCCGCAGCTTTGGTCAAGAACCCGAACTCGATCATCTCGGAGAAAATCCATAGCGTTCCACGTACATCAGCGTCTTCGTTCGCTGCCAGCAAGCGGAGGTTGCCATCACCTGTCAGAAGGGGGCACGACTCTTGCTTGGCCAAAGCGAGTGCTAGGCGATCATTAAAGCCAGGCTCATCGCCATACTGCTCCCCGAGCCTTATCGCATATTCAAGAAACTCACCACTGACCACCAGAGACCGTAGCCCCATGTCGATAAGGTGTGGGCTTCCATCTGCCACCTCCTCCTCAAAGAGCACATCCGGCATGGCAAACTGGTAAGGCAGCTGGAAAAGCTCCGCCAATATCTCACCCGCCTCCAGGTCGATAATGATATTGGCATCACTGATCAGCAGCAGCATCTACGGTCTCCATGCAGAGCGGCTCCATCCAGCGTTGGCGGCAGAACTGTAGACGCGGGATGCCAAGTAGCTCGGCGGCCTTAGCTTCGGAGATCAGCTGCTCGGCCAGGGCACGATACACCAGCTGCTCGAACAGCTGTGGCGTTTCGGTGGGCAACGGGTCCCCCGGCTCACCTCGATGCCACCGGTTGGCAGAGAACCGCTTCATCAGCGACTCGAAGTAGGCATGCGGAATGACCCCACATTGCAAAGCGCGAATCGCCCAGCCCTTCATGGAAAGGCCGTATTCATGCTTGAGTCGGTACAGTTCACGCGGCTCCAAGCGATGGCGATGCTCACCCAGCTCATGAATCACCGCCGCTTGTGGTGCCAGGAAGGCCCCGGCAAAGCGGTCGCAGGCCTTCTCTTCGTTCACCGCATCGGCCAGCCGCCCCGCCAGCAATACATGGCCAAGCTCATGAGCCAGCGTAAAGCGTTGACGATCACCCGGCCAGGTGGACGATACCGCCACCACCGGATACTGCTGGCCATCTGCCGCCAGGGCGGTCGCCGTCATCCCGGAAAAAGCCGAGTGATCCTCATCAACTGTCAACACCAACAGCCCAAGGGTTTCCAGGGTCCCCGTCAGATCTCCGATCGGGTTCAGTCCCAACGACCAAGCGTGACGCACACCGTCGGCGACGGCTTCCAGGCCCTCCAGGTCGGTGATCTGTTCAGGAACGGCCTCAGGGACGGCAAAGCGAGAAATGGGTGACTCTGGGAAGGCGTTGAGCAGCGCAATGCGCTTCTCGACCTGCTCCGCCACGCGAATCTGAACCGCCTGGGCTCGCTTCACGCCAAAGGTGCTGGTCTTGCGGAACTCGACGTGGGTGAGCTCCACGGCATGCTTGCGGAAGAAATACTCCGTGCGCACGCCGCATGCCTTGGCGATCTTGAGCAGCTTCGCCGAGTCAGGCGTGACCGTGCCCTTCTCGTACTTCTGTATCGCTGCCTTGGTGACGCCCAGCTGCTGGCCCAACGCCTCAAGCGTCAGGCCGGCGGCAAGGCGCGCCTGATGTATGCGTTGCCCCAGCATGATGGCCCCCTCCGGTTTACTCATCAGGCAATCTTACACAAAAAGTAAACCACAGTGGTGAAAAAGACACGCGCCGTCTCGTCCCCTCACCTGCGGAATCTGTCAACATAGTTGGCACATGAAGTGGTTCTGGCTTTTTAAAACCCTATTGCCTGCGGTATCAGATCCCGCTCCGGATTCAAATGCACTATCTCCGGCAGGTCGAGTTTTCGGATGTCACCTGACCATCGCTCCGGGTGACGCTGCTTCGCGGCCTCGAAGACCTCTCGGCGCTGCGTCAGAATGCCTTTGGCCTCGCCGTCATGACGCTGGCTCGGCGTGACGTAGCGAAGGGCGCTGTGCCGGTGCTCATGGTTGTACCACTCGGTAAATTGCTGAACCCAGTCCTGAGCCTCGGCCAGGGTGGCGAACCCGTCGACGGGGAAGCCCGGCCGGTATTTCAGCGTCTTGAAGGCCGACTCGGCGAAGGCATTGTCGTTGCTGACTCGCGGTCGGCTGTACGAGGGAGTGATGCCCAGGTCATAGAGCTTTTCCAGGAAGGTCGCTGCCTTCATCGGGCTGCCGTTATCTGAATGCAGAATCAAGGGTTTATGACGATCTGTCAGGCGCTCTCGCCAGCAGGTTTTCTGAATCAACTCAGCGGCCAGCTCGCCAGTCTCTGTTTCATAGATCTCGTGCCCGACGATCTTGCGGCTGAAGACGTCCATTATCAGGTACAGATACCACCAAGTGCCGCGCGCGGGACCGGGCAGCCACGAAATGTCCCAGCACCAAAGCTGGTTCGGCGCCGTCGCCTGGTGAGTGGTCGGTGGGCGCTTACGCTGAGGGGCCTGCTGTCGGCCGCGGTGATATTGCTGATCATATTCATGAAGCACTCGGTATATCGTCGACTCAGAGGCCAGATAGCGGCCCTTGTCAGCCTGATCGGCCACGATGAAGGCCGGAGGGCGGCTTCGGTACTCTGGAGCGTTGCACAACGCCACGATCGCTTTTCGCTCCTCGGGAGATAGCTTGTTGGCCGGTTCCGGGCGATCGGCGTCGGGGCGGCGGTCCGCCGTCACTTCGCCTTCTGCGACCCAGCGGTAGTAGGTCCGCACGTTGATGCCCATCACCTGACAGGCCTTGGCCAGCCGAGCCCCGTCACGCTGGGCGTCTTGCACCAGGGTCACGATGCGCTGGCGATCCGGGAGGCTGGTCAGTCGTCCTCGTCGTGGGTCGTGCCCCAGATCGCCTCGGCTTTTTTTGACAGGGTCAACAGGGCCGCCGTCTCGGCGAGGGTGGGCAGACCGAAGGTGCGCTGCCAGGCGCGCACCAGGTGGTCCGAGCTGGCCTTGCTGGCCGAATAGGGTGAAGTGGGCGCATAGGCAGTGTGCTCGGTAAACAGCTCCGACAGCGCACTCTCCCCTTCATCTGGATGCGGCAAGTCGCCATAGACCTCATCGGTGGAGATATGGTGGAAGCGAAACGCCGACTTACGCGCCTCCGGCAGCCCCTGCCAGTAGTGACGCGCTACTTCCAACAGGGTGTAGGTTCCCACCACATTGGTCTGGATAAACTCCGCAGGTCCATCAATGGAGCGGTCCACGTGGCTTTCCGCCGCCAAGTGCATCACCGCATCGGGCTGGTGTGTGGCGAATACCTGTTCCAGCTCAGCCCGATCACAGATATCCACCTGCTCGAAGCAGTAGCGCTCAGAAGCGCTAACGTCGGTCAGGTTCTCCTGATTGCCGGCATAGGTGAGCTTATCGACATTAATCACGCTGTCGTCGGTATTGTTAATAATGTGGCGAACCACTGCAGAGCCGATAAACCCAGCACCGCCTGTAATGAGAATTTTCATGAAAACCTAAAACCTTTCATTCAAGGCACTTTAATAAGATCAATGCTTTTCATCCCTGTGCACCGTTCTTCAATATACGACACCCTTGGCGAAATCCCCTGAGCCATCTCTACTAAGGCACGTGGAAAATCAGCACCCGCCAAATGAGAAAAAGGATACCCACCACCAAAGCGGGCATTCATTTCCAAGACAAACAATTGGCCTGACTCATCCTCAAGGACATCAACATCCATGTTTCCTCGATGCTTAAGTAGCTCTGATAGCTTCTCCCCAAGTTTATCAAGCCTAGAATCATTAACAGTACGTGCCATATCAGTTTCACCCGAACGCATGGCAAGCTTCTGCTTTGCAACAGTCTGGACATGCTTCCCTTCGAGATCATTAAAGACATCAATGCCGTATTCATTGCCTGGCACAAACGCTTGAACAACGACGGACTGATCCAGATCTTGGCGACTCAAGATATTAAGATAACTTTTTACGACCTGACGCTTGGCATGGTGATAGAAAAACTCAAGCTCCTTGGCATCATCTGCTTTGTATATGGAGATAGAACCCATCCCCCATCGTGGCTTAATAATTAAAGGGAAAGACAACTCACCCTCATTGAACGACTGCATCACATCACTCAATGACAAAAAAGTTAGCGGCGTTGGCAAGGAGTTTTCTGAAAGAAAACGGAAAGTTTTCCATTTATCGTTTGCTATATCGATCACCCAAGGGTCACTTACAACAAGATGAACACCCTCGTCAACAAATTTCCCTCGCGCCTCTGCAAGGTAAGGCAAATCGATATCAAACAGCGACACCACTAAGCTTATATTTTCTTCGCGACAGATTTTCAGTACCGTGGGTATGTACTCGGAGGAATCAACACGGGGCACCGTATGCGCCTTATCGGCCACAACCATGCCACTGGTCTGCGGGTCGCTATTGACCGCAACGACTTTTCCTTCCGGCCTCACCGCGGATTTAAAATATTCCACAAGGTAGCTTCTTCTACCCACACTAGTAAGGAGTACATTCATGACAGTAGCTTCTGAGTATGTTCGAAAATATTAGCAAGGCCGCCGGTGTGCCAAAACAAAACTCGACTTCCTTCCGGAATATCACCACGTTCAACCATGACACGCATGCCATGCAACGCCTTACCGGTGTAGATGGGATCTGTTATCAAGCCACTCTGTGAGGCAAAGTGTCTTATCGTACTGATAAGCTCAGGGTAGGTGTCACCATAGCCTGCTCCCACCCATTCATCACTGAAGCAAAGCTTTTCATCAGGTACCACGGGCAATTGTAAGTACTCGCAGAGTTCTTCGCAGCTTTCACGAAGCACGTCATAGCCACGTTGTTGATCGCGTGCAACCGACACCCCAATAACTTTAGCCCCGGGCGCGTATTCGTTAAAACCTACCACCAGGCCTGCCTGGGTACCTCCAGTGCCAGATGCATGAATCACATAATCAGGTGAAAAGTTAGGATGGGAATTTACAAAGTCTTTGGCAGCGGCATAAAAAGCCAGATAACCCGGCAGACCATGCCCCCCACCATAAATATAGTAAGGGTTGTAGCCGGACTCTTGATAACGAGCCATTTCTTGATCCATCACAGGCCCGACCTCGCTCAGCGTGGTAAACACAAGTTGCGCACCAGCGAGCCTCATCAGCAGAAGATTTCCTTTACTGTAGTCTTCATCATCATGAACAACAACAGTACAAGACCAACCTCGCTCGGCACACGCCAACGCTACAACCTTGGCGTGATTACTGTTAGCAGACCCAGCCGTCACAACTGCATTATAATTTCCGGTTTCAGCCTCTTCTATGAAGTAGTGCAGCTTGCGTGCCTTGGAACCCCCACCATAACGCGGAAAGTATGAATCATCTTGAATGAGAGCTGTGACAGGTAGTGACGATGTGAGTTCTCTAGTAAAAAAATGACTCATAAAGACTTTTCCAAATAGGCAGTTACTCGTCCGTCGCCTTCCTTTTCCTTATTTATTAAAAAGAATCCCATGCTTCTGTAAAAACTCAAGGCACGCTCATTATCGGACCATGTACTAACCTGACATACTTTCATGCCACGAATCGCCGATAAAACCAGCGCCTTTTCTATAAGAACTTTTCCTATCCCCCGTCCACTCGCATTCGATTTAACGGCAAGATAAGTAATATAAGATTTTTTACTTTGACTGTCATTAGCATAAAAAGCGACCATCCCTACCAAGCTTTCACTCTCGTCCATGACACCAAACAAAAGCGCATGCTTTTTCAACTTTTCTACATAGCCTCTCAGATCAACACGGTCCCCCATAGGCGGATTAAAATTGACATCCATTTCCGCGATGAAAGAAATGATTTTCTCATCAGAAATTGTAGAGATATCTTTTATTCTTTCCCGCGACGTCAAATCATCCAGATGAGCCAACACTTTCGACTCGTCCAGACCAGGATACAGCGGCAAGCAAATAACGCGTTCCGCAATGGTTCTGGACACAGGTGCTTCTTGGGTATTTTTGAAGATTTCGACGGTATCCAAGCTCGGATAAAAATAGCGGCGTGCCAAAATGGAATTATCTTTTAGCTTCTCCAAAACAAAAGCAACATCATCGGCACTAGGAAGAACAACAGGAAAATAAGCATGATTATTACTTACGTGGGCTAGGCGCTTCTGCAACACCACGCGATCTTGCAATGCCTTATGATAACCATTCCATACGCTAGCACGAGAATCTCTAATATGTTCAATATCATCCAGCACTGCCAGCCCCATGGCAGCTTGGAGCTCATTCATTTTGGCATTGATGCCCAGCTCTTCTATGCTTTCAGGTCCTGTAATCCCAAAGTTAATCATCTTTTTGGCACGCTCTAGATCTTCCTTGCGCTTAAAGACAATGGCACCGCCTTCCGCTGTGTGGAACAGCTTGGTTGCATGAAAACTTAAAGTTGCCGCATCGCCCCAATTCAGAAGGCTTTCACCCTTGTATTTCACGCCAAAAGCATGAGATGCATCATAAACAACTTTTAAATCATGTTTATCTGCGACAGATTGAATTCCTTCGACATCACACGCGTTACCAAACACATGCACTGGCACAATAGCACGGGTATGTGGTGTGATTGCATCCTCAATGTGCGCAGGATCAAGGCACCAAGTTTCGGGATCAATATCGGTAAAAACCGGCTCTACTCCGTCCCATTTAAGTGAGCTAGCCGTTGCAATGAACGTGAATGGCGTAGTGATTGCCTCTGGGTGTTCGGCAAACCGCGCATCGCTTATTCCTAAAGCTCGATATGCGACTTGCAAAGCCAAGGTTCCGTTTGAAACGAGAAGAATATTATCAACACCGAGAAACTTTTCAAGTCGGTGGGTCAACAAAGCAACTAGCTCTCCATTATTAGTGAGCCATTGGCGATCATATATTCCGTCTAGATATTCATCTAGATGAGACCTGCCAGGAAGGTAAGGCTTTGTTACTGGTATCATCACTTAATCCTTTTAGAACAATCTCCACTTATAAACAATAAGCTGAAAAAATTACGATATGCATAAAGACAATCAGAGACAACGACTACGTGCATTCTCTCGTATAGACTCAACTGCATCCTTTATTTTATCAACACTATCTTTTCTGCTAGCCTTTTTCAGTCTGCTAGTGCAGAGTAGGGATACACGCTTTCTAAAAATTTTATCTTTTATCAGCATTGAAAGGCAATCGTACATTTCATCGCTACTATTATAAAGAAGTTCCTCAGAGGTTCTTGCACTTGAATCACTGAGAGTTTCAGCAACTACAGGCAAACCTTCGAATACTGCTAATGAGGAGCCACCACCACCACCCTTCATTCCAGGTATTGAAAAATACGCATGAACTTTCCTATATATTCCACGCAGCTTAGAGGTGGCAGGAATCCCTTTAAACCTCTTCGACTTATAAAGTTCTTCAAAAAACGGGGCTATCTTTAAAATATCCTCAAATGTTTCTTCATCAACGCCGATTAACACCCAAGCCGCTTCTTTATTTTCTGAAAACACTCTCTTGAGAGATGAGATATGATCAGAACTAAGCTTTTCAAACTCTTGCTTAAGGCGATTATTCTTCAGAGGAGTGACGATGAAAAAGCTTCCATCAATATCATCTAAAACATTGCCCATATAATCAGAGTCGTCTCCATATTCTGAAAAAGGAAGATCGACTAAATATGCGCTTCCTGATCTCATGCCCAATGCATTAAACGCATCACAATATGATTTATTAAGCGAAACCAAACCATCAAAACATAAATCAGGATTCTGAGTGACCTGCGTCGGAAATATTACTACAGGAAAATCTTGGTACGCCATTAAACAAAAGAGGCTTGTGTATCTAGATCGTGAACTACCAAGAAATGCGACCATTCCTGGAGAGACAGAATGAAGGTAATTAAAGAAAGAATTAGAGGTATCTATACCATCATATCTTGAAATAAACTCGGGCTCATGCCCCAACACAGGACTCCAATATTCTTTTTGAAAATTTTCAAACCGCCCATCATAAGTATTATTATTGAGCAATGGCAAGTTTAACTGGTGCTCCCCTGTAAAGCAAAGTTGCACTTTGTAGCCTGAGTGAATAAGTAGCTCAACTCTATCTTTCAAGAATTTTAAAAAAATAGATCTTTCATTTGATCCAATATTTGACACGCATATCAAAATTAATTTTTTATCACGAGCATATTTATGCTTTCCCAAAGAATTAAGTGGGTAAAATGATCTATAGCCAGATGAACTGAACTGAATGATTTTTTTCGTTATGACATTGTGCAGCCTGAACAAAGACCTTTTGAAATCAACATCAAAAATAATAGTTTTTGGCTTAACGCTTTTATGGCCATTAATAACGACCTCTAACTTCCTAAGCTCATCCAAGTCTGATAAGGGGTTTAATTTCGAAATATACTCAGAAGAAGAAAGCAAGAAAATCTTCTGGGTTGCTGACAGCTTATAGATCATATAAAGTTTAAGTATTGAGCATGCTGGGACTGACAAAACCGCATTAGGGATATAGTACTTAACCTCATCTTCGCACAACTCTTCTTTGATATTATTTATCAACTCAATGGCCTCAGTCAGGCCACCAATAGTCAGCAGCCTTAAGATTTCTGCCAACTGAATTTCTCGCTTTGTCAGTTTATAAAACACGTTTTCACCTGATAGATAGAAGTTGGAAACAATAAAAAACAAAACATTTATTCCCCACACTTAATCTCAGCTTGCATAACTCACCAGAAATATCTGGTTTTAGGGGAATCTTTAAGTAGAAAAACTTAGTAACTGTATAGCCCGAACAGTTACAAAAATTAATGATCATCCAATTTCAGCAATCCAGAAACTGGTGAAGAGCCAATCAAGATCCTAATCGTGATAAGGACATTAGCTTTATGGACTTTATTAGGCTCTTCGACGTTTCATGTGGATTTGGT
>NZ_JBVBEE010000016.1:0-8220 GCF_056493605.1 Cobetia sp. BL01
CACCCGATCGCCGCGGCGGCCTCGACGATCTCGGTGGGACGGCCGATGAGCACCGGCTCGGCGATGCCCAGCCTCGCCGCCTCGCGAAGCGTCTCCAGCACGGCGGCCTGGGCCGCGTTGACCACGGCGACGCGGATCGGGTTACCGCCACCGGCTCGCTGAATCAGATCATCGAGCGTCGCAAGGGCCACTGGCGTTGCCGTCTGGGTCATGTCACCTCCTGGGTGTTGGTTAATGTGCGCTGCACGTGCCGGGCGATCATCCGTTCTTCATTAGTGGCTACGACCTCTGCTTAGACGGCCCTGTAGCGTCGACATCTATAGATCCCGAGCCCGGTTGATCTGCTGGGACAGACGCATCGCCTCGTGTTCCTCCAGCTTCAAGAGCTCGCGAACGAGATCCCGAGCCTCGGGGATGTCGGCGCGTCCTTCCAGGTAGCGGTATAGCGCGATGACCTGATCGTGCAGCGAGAAGACTTCCCGGCTGATGTCTTCGAAGCCCATCTCGGCATAGGGCAAATTGCACGCCTGATGGGGTTTGATGGGCGCATGCGACAGATAATCGTAGACCCAGGTGTTTAGGGCCTTGGGGTCGGCCTGCTTCTCGAAGCTGGCCACGGTGTGCTCCAGGACCGCCTCGTGATCGGCGAGATACTCCAGCAGTGATTTGGCCCGTGCCTCCTCCTGCCGGGTGGCACAGTGCCTGAAGCACTCGGCCAACTGGGCATGCAGCTGGCGAGTCCAGTCGATCAGGTCATGAAAGGTCTCGATCTTCATTTATTGCTCTCCATTAGTGGGTTGCTCTATAGGTATTGGCTGTAAACCGGGTCGGCTTCGACTGGGTCACTCGTTCTCGCTCCACCATCCCCCGCCGTAGAGGCTGCGAAACCCCATCTCGTACATGCTGTCGCGGGTCGTGCCGGCAAGCTCCAGCGTCGAGGCGATAGAGTCGCTCAACAGCGTCTCCCATTGCCGATAGGGGGTGTCACTATCGATCGGCGCCGGTGCGGTCTCTACCATCTCGGCCAGCCACTTCACACCGGTCATCCAGGGGGAGAAGCGTTCCGAGTACATCAGCCGGCTGGTCCGCGCCGGATGCAGTTGACGCAGCACCTCGGCTGACCAGGGGGTGGTGTAAAACCGCACCCAGGGCCCGACGAAGGTCTCGTAGAGGGCCACATTGTGCTCGGAGAGCGCTCGCACCCCTTCGAACGCCGGGGCCTGGTCGGGAAAGTTCAGGTCTTCCACGCGGCGCTCCTCGAAGCGCACCTGGAACTGGGGCTTGTGACAGTCGGGGTCGCCGGTGGGGTTGTCGATGCGCATCTCGTAGAGGCCAGGGGCCAGGTCATTCAGATTGCCGACGCTCTCGAGGATCGCTCGGTGCTCGAGGCGCGCCACCTTGGAGGAGACGAAGATGCCCAGATGCCCGACGTGGGGATTGAGCAGGTAGACGATACGCTGGTCGGCGGCCTTGAGTGCCGCGGTATCGGGATAGACCGCGGGGATCCAGTTGAGCGCCTGATGGGGCGGGGTGATGTTGTCGCCGCCGGAGGCGAAGATCACCAGGGGGTTGCGGATGCGCTTGAGGTCGACGCTACAGCCGGGGCAGACCTCGAGCTCGCCACGCTCCAGCTTGTTGCCGACGAAAAGGTTCTCGACGATGGCAACGATCTCCTCTTTGCTCAGGCTATAGAAGCCCGTCCACCAGCGCTCGAACTCGAGGAAGCGTTCGCGCTGGCCGTCGATGTCGGCGAACAGCTGATAGTCCTTCTGCCACAGGGTATTCGCAGGCTTGAGGGCTTCGAAGTTGGTGGCGAGGTTCGCACCGTCGAAGCGCCCGTCTCCCAGGTCGGCCATCAGGTGCGTCAGCCAGGCACCGCCAAGCAGGCCGCCGGCGAGGCGCATGGGATTGACGCCGGATTCGCCGGACCAGTAGGAGAGCGGCGAGCCGTTCAGCACCGCCGGCCCGACCAGACCCTCGCAGTCGGCGGAGAGCAGCGCGATGGCCCAGCCCGCCTGGCAGTTACCGTAGAGCACCGGCGGCTGGCCGGGGTGGCGCTCGGCCAGCGTCTCGACGAAGCGGCGCAGGACGTGCAGCACGTCCTCCAGTGTCTGGCCGGGGACGGGCTCGGGGAAGAAGATCACGAAGTAGACCGGGTGTCCCTCGTGGAGCGCCATGCCCACCTCGGAGTCGCGCTTGAAGCCGCCGATGCCTGGGCCGTGGCCGGCACGCGGGTCGACGATCATCACTGGCGGCCTAGTCTCGTCGAGGCAGCCCTCCAGGCAGTCCTCGCCGACCCGGGTGATGCGCAGCAGGGCATAGTTGGCGGGGCGCGCCAGTCGACGGCCATCCACGAGCATCTCGTAATCGAAGTCGAGCAGTGGCGGCTTGCCCGCCTGCTCATGCTCGAGCATGTTGTCCGCGCGCTCACACAGCGTGTCCAGGTAGCGTACGCCGCGTCGCCACAGGTCGGTCTGATAGGCGAGTAGCTCCGTGGCCGGGTGGCTCGGGAGGGTGCCTTCTTCGGGCTCGGGTGCGGTCATCGGGGCGTCCATCTCTGGTGGGGCGGTGGGTTGGCGCTTGCGCGGGGTTTTATGAGCCGTGGGTGGCTTGGTGGTGGATGTTTTGGCGGTCATAGTGGATACCTCTCAGTGTCAGGATGTCGTGGGCGCCGATCTCGATCCGGGACTCGGACAGGAAGCGGTACGGCGGAACCTTCAGGTTGATCGGCGCCGGCACCGCCTTGAACACGCGTCCGGCGAAGTCGAACTGGGAGCCGTGGCAGGGGCAGAAGAAGCCCCGGGCGAGTCGTCGCTGACGACCACGATCGTGCCGACGAGAAAAACGTCTGCTTTTCATGACTGCACCTCTGGGATTTTGTCCTTACAGGCGCCAGCCACTCGTACTCGCCATCCGCAGGTGCGGAATGAAGCGTGGCGTGCGGGCCGCGTAGGTCTGCCATTTGTCGCCAAACTGGCGCGCTACGTCGCGCTCTTCGTGGATCGCCAGTCGTGAGTACATCCACACCAATACCGGGAACATGACCAGGGTCAGCAGGGTGGGCCACTGCAGCAGGAAGCCGGTCATCACCAGCACGAAGCCGGCGTACTGGGGATGCCGGACATGGGCATAGAGCCCGGTGGTGGCCAGTTCTCCCCGCCGCTGGGCGGTATAGAGTGACCGCCAGCCGGCGGCGATGAGCCAGAAACCCGCGGCGATGAACACCATGCTCAGCAGATGGAACGGCCCGAAATGCGGGTTGGCCTGCCAGCCGAACAGCATCTCCAGCAGGTGGCCCGCATCGTGGCTGAACCAGTCCACCTCCGGGTAGCGCGACTGCAGCCAGCCGGAGAGGAAGTAGAGGGTCAGCGGGAAGCCGTACATCTCCGTGAACAGCGCCACCAGGAAGGCGCTGAAGGCCCCGAACGAGCGCCAGTCGCGGCGCGTCTGCGGCTTGAAGAAGCTGAAGGCGAAGAAGATGAAGATCGCCGAGTTGAGAATGACCAGGCCCCACAGCCCATAGGCGGGTACGTCATCACTCATCGCGTCCTCCCTTGTGATCATCATGCCCGCCATGACCCCCGTGGCCTCCATGTCCGCCGTGCATGAACACATGCATTAGCGGACAGGCGAGCAGGATCAGCCAGGGCAGGGCACCGAGCAGGTGCACCTTGTGCTCCTCCCAGAGCAGGAAGCCCATCACCGCCAGGGCGATCGCCACCATGAGCCAGAAGCTGCCTTTGCTGGGTCCTCGCTCCAGCCACCCCTTTTCGTCATGCATGATCAAATCCTCACCCGGCGCAGGCGCAGCGAATTCATCACCACCGACAGCGAAGACGCGCTCATCGCGAAGGCGGCGAACATCGGCCCGATCAGGATGCCGAGGAACGGATAGAGGATCCCGGCGGCGATCGGTACGCCGGCCCCGTTGTAGACCAGGGCGAAGAACAGGTTCTGCTTGATGTTGCGCATGGTGGCCAGCGACAACTTGCGGGCCCGAACGATGCCGTCGAGGTTGCCCTTGACCAGCGTGAAGCCGGCGCTTTCGATCGCCACGTCGGCGCCGGTGCCCATGGCGATGCCCACATCGGCCTGGGCCAGGGCGGGAGCGTCGTTCACCCCGTCGCCCGCCATGGCCACCTTGCGGCCTTGTTCCTGCAATTCGCGGATGATGCGGGCCTTGTCCTCGGGCAGCACGTCGGCGCGGATCTCATCGATACCCAGTCGCCCGGCCACCGCCTTGGCCGTCCGCTCGTTGTCGCCGGTGGCCATGATGATGCGAAAGCCAAGTTTGTGCAGCGCCTTCAGGGCCTCGGGGGTGGTCTCCTTCACCGGGTCGGCGACGCTGACCAGGCCGGCGATCTGGCCATCGAGCACGACGAACATCACCGTTTCGCCTTCATCGCGGCGGGCGTTCGCGGTCTCGGAGATCCGGCCGCCATCGAGGCCCAGTTCGGCCATCAGCTTGGCGTTGCCGAGGGCCACCGACTGGCCGTCCACGACCCCCTTGACGCCCATGCCGGTCACGGCTTCGAAATCGGTGGCATCGGCGAGGGATACGCCACGTTCTTCGGCGCCGGCGACGATGGCCTCGGCCAGTGGGTGTTCCGAGCCACGTTCGAGGCTGGCCGCCAGGCGCAATACCTCGGCCTCGTCATGCCCTTCCTCGGGCAGCACCGCCACCAGCTTCGGCTTGCCTTCGGTCAGGGTGCCGGTCTTGTCGACCATCAGCGTATCGACCTTGGCGAAGCCTTCCAGCGCCTCGGCATTCTTGATCAGTACGCCGGCCTGCGCGCCGCGTCCGGTGGCCGTCATGATCGACATCGGCGTGGCCAGCCCCAGTGCACAGGGGCAGGCGATGATCAGCACCGCCACCGCCGAGACCAGCGCATAGGACAGCGCCGGCGCCGGCCCCCAGATCGCCCAGGCGATGAAGGAGAGGATGGCGACGCCGATCACCGCGGGCACGAACTTGCCCGCCACCTTGTCGGCGAATTTCTGGATCGGTGCGCGGCTGCGCTGGGCGGCAGCCACCATCTCGACGATCTGGCTGAGCATGGTGTCGGCGCCGATGCGGGTGGCCTCCATGACCAGGCTGCCGGTGCCGTTGATCGTGGCCCCGGTGACCTTGTCGTCTTTGACCTTTTCCACCGGCACCGGCTCGCCCGAGAGCATCGACTCGTCGATCGAGGAGCGGCCCTCGACCACCACGCCGTCCACCGGCACCTTGTCGCCGGGGCGCACCCGCAGGTGGTCGCCCACCTGCACGTCTTCCAGCGCGACCTCTTCTTCGCTGCCGTCGGGCCGGATCACCCGCGCGGTCTTGGCGGCCATGTCCATCAGCGCGCGGATCGCCTTGCCGGTGCCTTCACGGGCGCGCAACTCCATCACCTGACCCAGCAGTACCAGGGTGACGATCACCGCCGCGGCCTCGAAATAGACGCCGACGGTGCCGTCTTCCCGGCGAAAGCCGTCGGGGAAGACGCCCGGCACCAGCACCGCCACGATGCTGAACAGATAGGCCGCGCCGACCCCCATGCCGATCAGGCTGAACATGTTGAGGTTCATGGTGCGGAAGGAGTTGTAGCCGCGCACGAAGAACGGCCAGCCCGACCACAGGATCACCGGCGTGCTGAGCACCAGCTCGATCCACATCGCGTTGCGTTCACCGAAGAAGTCGCGAATGGCCCCGAGGCCCAGGTAGGGGCTCATCGTCAGAATCAGGACCGGAAGCGTGAGCACGGCCGCGACCCAGAAGCGTCGGGTAAAATCGACCAGCTCGGGATTCGGCCCTTCATCGCCGACCGTCGCCGATTCCAGCTCCAGACCCATACCGCACAGGGGGCAGGCACCGGGAGTGGTTTGGCGCACCTCGGGGTGCATCGGGCAGGTGTAGACGGCGCCGGCATGCCCGGCCGGCACCTTGTCGTACTTGCCGCCGTGGGCCGGCGCGGAGGCCCCATGACCATGCCCGTCATGCGTCTGCGAGTCGTCGCTTCCCACGGGCACGAGGTGCATGCCGCACTTGGGGCAGTCACCCGGCTGGTCGGAGACGACCTCCGGGTGCATCGGGCAGGTGTATTGGGCGCCACCCTGGCTGCCGGCGGCGTGTTGGTCCGTATCGCCGCTGCCTAGTGTCGGTGCCTCGTGCGAGGCATGCCCGTGACAATGGTCGTGTTGGTGTTGCGTCATGGAATCGTCTCCGTCGCTTCCGCGTCTTGATTCAACCTCGTGGCCCTATCTCGATAGGGTCGAAACTAATAGTGCCGTATCCAATAATCAGGAGGTGCGATCAAAGCAGAAGATCGCGCTTGCGTTGCTCGTACTCCTCGCGGTCGATTTCTCCCCGGGCGTAGCGTTCTTGAAGAAGGTCCAGGGCCGTTGGCCGCCGTTGAGAAAATGGCTCGCCCCGGCCTCGGGTCAGGCCACGCACCAGGAGAACGGCCAAGGCAATGACGATGCCCCAGAACAACACCATCATGAGCCCGCCGAAGAGCATATGCCCCCAGCCGTAACTCCCCATATACGCCATCATGTCGCCCCACATGGTCGGATCTCCTTTTCTTGTTACTTACTTTGCCCTGACGTCAGGCTAAAGCCTGCGGGTAACCCAAGGGTCAAGAGAAGGTAGAGATGAAAGTAGGCGGCTCTTGATCCCGGACAGTTTCCGACCTCTTCAGTGGAATGGAATCAACGCCGCACGCATGCGTTGAGGCCTTCGGTATTGAGTGATGGATTCGTTCATGGCCTACGCTCCGCTGTGTCGGTTGAGGCGTGTGACAAAGAAGTTGTATAGCGGGCCGAAGACCAGGGCGATGTACCAGCCGTAGCCGAAACTTTCGACCAGCCCCAGGAAGAAGCTTGACCAGCTGAGCCAAGTGAAGCCTGGCAACAAGCGCAGCCAGCTCTTATACATCGCCTGGTCGGGAAACAGCAGATCGAAGCCGACGCAAAGGATGAAGGTTACGGCCAGGAACAGCCCCAGGCTCATCCCGAGTGCGATCATGGGAATCCGCGGCGTTGCCTGAACCGGCAAGCGAGTTCCTGAACGGGGCTTGGCTGTCAACGGAGCATTGGCATCAGGCATCTTTGTTCTCCGGTTGGAGGGGCGAGGCCGTTGCACCAGGGACGAGATACTGTTCGGGCGCGGCCTCGAAGCGCTCCCGGCAGTCACGAGAGCAGAAGTAAAAGACGTGGCCATCGTGGACGCTTGGCTTGGCCCCTTTCGTTCTGACGGTCTTGCCGCAGACGGGGTCGACGTCCTCGGCTGGCGGAATCCACTCCAGCCCTTCAGTTGCACGTTGATTCCCTGGGCTATCGTTGTCGTGTTTGGTCCTGCCATGGCTGTGCCCCATGACGTGGGCGCCACAGCCGAACCGCATCATCAAGAAGAGGATTGCTGCCCAAAGCAGGAAGTAAAACAGTGCGTCCATAAAGTCTTCCTCGTGACGTCCGCTAAGCCGTACCCGATACCGAGCACTCGGGTGTGGTTGCGAATGTGCATGCACTTCTCATGGTGGGAAGAGTCTCTGCACACACAGCGGCCACTCCGGCAGTTGCCTGGATCAATGTGGGGCGGGCACGGGTTTTCTCCCACGCGGCCACGGCTGGAAGCGCGAGATGGAGATACGAGGTCGACTTAGACTCTGTAGCGTTGGGTCAAAAGGTAGACAGGAACCGAGGAGGGTGAGGGAGGGGCACTTGGCGAGCCGCTGGCGGTGACAACCCGGGGCGCTATGGCCGGGGCCGTCATGCTCAAGGGAAGGGGCTCGAGCTCCAAGTCCTGGCGCTCCAGGCGCAACAGGGCGCTGCCGACATTACGAGTGCCATGGCCATGGTGGCATCGCGGTTGAGGATAGTCTGCGTTGATGAACTCGGTGTTCGAGTGCGTATCTGCGTGAGGCTCAACGCCAACCTGGCCAGACTCAGTAGAGGAGGGAGCATCTGCCGAGGAGGGGTCATCTGCCATTGTGGCGGCGCTAGAGAGCAGTAGCACCATGCCCAGCAGGATGACCAGACCAAAGCGATGCCAGGCGGTGGCAGACCGCGAGGATTGCTTAGGAAATGACGTGTGCCTGGCCATGCGGCAGGGCTCCTGCAGAGTGATGTATATCTTAACCTAGCGCAGATTCGAACCTTGTCCATTGACACGGATCAAGACGGAGCTTGCCGTAAGCTGCAGCGGCCTCATTGAAGTGGTGACCTGGGCGAATGGCTGGG
>NZ_JBVBEE010000017.1:0-2541 GCF_056493605.1 Cobetia sp. BL01
AGCGAAATTCCGGGCTAAACGTTCTCTTCTTCGTCATCATCTGCACCTGATTGTCTCTGTGAGCCATCATACACTCAAAGTCAGGTGGCCAAATTCACTGTGCCACTACAGATTCACTGTGCCACTACAACCCAGTTCGGCGGAGTGCGTGCAGATTACCGCAATGCAAGCCAAGCATGGCATCGTGACAACGCAGAGAAGCCTGCCCAGCTGTATCTGCCATACGATCCAGATGAACGCGCGTTTTTTGCCCCGAAAGAGTTGCTGCCTTGAGTCCGAGTGATAGACGAGGTTATGCTTGTGGTCATATGCATCAAAATGCTGATAGAAGATAAAAATCAGGGGCTTCAAGGAGTTGAGTCACGTGAGCGAAAAAAGTCAACACGAATCGCTGGAGCAATTGCAATCGCGGATAAGCGAGGCAGAGCAGAGCTTACAGGCAAGTGACCGCACCATAGCGGTGCATTTCGACGAAATGGCCCGTGTTACCCAGGCCTTGGAACACGAACAAGCGCACAAAGCTGAGCTTGAGAAACAGTTAGCTGCGTATCGACAGCAATTGATTCAGGTGGAGGCTCAGCAGACTGCGTCAAACGCTGAGAACCCGGATGAGCAAGAATTAAAGCTGCAGCAGCAGAGCCGTTTGCTTTTGGAAAGTGAGCTGTTTGATGCTGAATGGTATCTGGCCATGTATCCTGATATTAAGGAGGCCAAAACGTTTTCTCAGGCTCCCCATGAGCACTATTTACGTTTTGGGGCTTTCGAAGGGCGGGATCCATGTCCGGAGTTTGATTCTGATTATTATCTTGGTGAATATCCTGACGTGGCCAGTGCAGGGACTAATCCGCTGGTACATTATCTTATGTATGGACGTGAAGAGGGGCGTAATATTCACCCATCGATTCAGGAAGGATAGTTGCTGTGAGGCTTGAGCAGGAACTAGCGGCTTCTGGGCTGTTCGATGCCGAATGGTATAGTAATCACTATGCCGATGTAAGCATCTGCACGCTCTCTCCTTGGGACCACTTCCTGCAGTATGGCTGGATGGAGGGACGTGCTCCAAGTGCTAATTTTGATCCAGTTGTCTATCTGGATAATAATCCGGATATCCGCAATTCTGGTATATCTGCTTTGGAGCATTATTTAAGGTGGGGGCAATTTGAGGGCAGAAAAATGTCCTCACCTGTTGCAAATAAATGTGAGTTGTTAGAGTCTGGGTTGCCAAGATGGGTGGCAACGGCTGATACATTCGATTCCATATATATACCATCCCCCAATGGAGAGCGTATACTTTATATCTTGGCTTTGCAAAGTGGCGGAACGCCCCAGACTAACCAAGATTTGATGCGCTCATTTGCCTCGCAAGCAGAGACTTTAGTTCTTCGCTGTAGAGGTGTTGAGATTACTCTCTATTATTTTCACTCCGGACAATATGTCTTGTTGGAAGCATACTGCTTATCATCTTCTTTGAGCCCTCTACCACATTCCTCTTCTGAGTATGATAAAGTAGTTACTAAATGGATGTCGAAATATCAAGTGACAATTGTGCATGTGCGTCACATGGCATGGCAATCGTTGGGTTTGATAGCGTCGGCTAAACAGCTTCAGATACCTGTTGTTTTTTCGTTTCACGACTACTATACAGTTTGTCCTTCTGTAAAGTTACTAGATGAAAATAAGCAATTTTGCGGTGGCCGTTGCTCTTTGAGCATTGGTGAGTGCAGCCAAGAGCTTTGGGATCCTGCTTCAATGCCAGCATTGAAATTCAATGCTGTTTATCAGTGGCAGCAACAATATGCGCGTGCGCTAGTATTATGTGATGCGTTTGTCACTACATCAGATTCGGCCCGCGAACTGGTTATCGATATTTTTCCTGCACTCGAAAAGCACCCCTTCGAGATTATACCGCATGGACGAGATTTCCCAAGCCTATCATTACATGCAGTTACTCCTAAACCAAATCAGAAGCTGCGAGTCCTAGTTCCAGGATTTTTGGCAGTCTCTAAGGGCAGAGATATCCTGCTGGAGTTGGCCTCTCATCGTCGGCTAGCTCATGTGGAGTGGCATGTGCTCGGACTATTAATAGACACTCCGCCTTCATCGATACCGCAGAATATTATAGTCCATGGGGCTTATGATCGTGAAGAGTTCAGCATGCGTGTTGGAGTAATTCAGCCGCATTTAGGAGCTCTATTGTCGATATGGCCTGAGACTTGGTGTCATACATTGACCGAGCTTTGGTCTGTTGGCCTTCCTGTGTTGGGATTCGATCTTGGTGCAGTCGGCGAGCGCCTAGCAAACACAGGGGGTGGGTGGCGAGTTGAAAAAATTAGTTCTGACGCAATGGCAATGAAATTGCTTGAAGCAACGGAGCCTGAAGTTTGGCATAAGGCTCAAGAAAATGTATGTGAATGGCAAAAAACTGGACAGATAAGCTGCGCAGAGATGGCTGAGGAGTATTGGAAGTTATATCAGCGCGTAATATCGCAACATTAGCCACATTGTGCTTACACCTAGTGTGCATAAAAGTTAAATTTTTTG
>NZ_JBVBEE010000018.1:0-2185 GCF_056493605.1 Cobetia sp. BL01
AAACGATATGTCGGAGAGGTCCGACAGATTCGTAATCCTTGACAGACCCCTTGGGGTTATATGGTCAAGCGATTAAGCGCATACGGTGGATGCCTTGGCAGCCAGAGGCGATGAAGGACGTGATAGCCTGCGATAAGCGTTGGCGAGGTGGCAAATACCCTGCGACCCAACGATTTCCGAATGGGGAAACCCACTCACCATCAGGTGAGTATCTATAGGCCAATACATAACCTATAGAGGCAAACCCGGGGAACTGAAACATCTAAGTACCCGGAGGAAAAGAAATCAACCGAGATTCCCCAAGTAGCGGCGAGCGAACGGGGACCAGCCCTTAAGCGATACAACTGACAGACGAACAAGCTGGGAAGCTTGACGATACAGGGTGATAGTCCCGTAGTCGAAGTCTGAGTATCGTGAAATCGAGTAGGTCGGGGCACGAGAAACCTTGACTGAACATGGGGGGACCATCCTCCAAGGCTAAATACTCCTGGCTGACCGATAGTGAACCAGTACCGTGAGGGAAAGGCGAAAAGAACCCCGGCGAGGGGAGTGAAATAGATCCTGAAACCGTATGCGTACAAGCAGTGGGAGCACCTTCGTGGTGTGACCGCGTACCTTTTGTATAATGGGTCAGCGACTTATATTCTGTGGCGAGCTTAACCGTATAGGGGAGGCGTAGCGAAAGCGAGTCTTAACTGGGCGACCAGTCGCAGGGTATAGACCCGAAACCGGGCGATCTATCCATGGCCAGGGTGAAGATTGAGTAACATCAATTGGAGGCCCGAACCCAAGTATGTTGAAAAATGCTGGGATGAGCTGTGGATCGGAGTGAAAGGCTAATCAAGCCCGGAGATAGCTGGTTCTCCTCGAAAGCTATTTAGGTAGCGCCTCACGTATCACCGCTGGGGGTAGAGCACTGTTTCGGCTAGGGGGTCATCCCGACTTACCAACCCGAGGCAAACTCCGAATACCAGTGAGTGCAGCGTGGGAGACACACAGCGGGTGCTAACGTCCGTTGTGAAAAGGGAAACAACCCAGACCGTCAGCTAAGGTCCCAAAATCCTGATTAAGTGGGAAACGATGTGGGAAGGCTCAGACAGCTAGGAGGTTGGCTTAGAAGCAGCCATCCTTTAAAGAAAGCGTAATAGCTCACTAGTCGAGTCGGCCTGCGCGGAAGATATAACGGGGCTAAATCAGGTACCGAAGCTACGGGTTCATCCTTATGGATGAGCGGTAGAGGAGCGTCGTGTAAGCCAATGAAGGTGGATTGAGAAGTCTGCTGGAGGTATCACGAGTGCGAATGCTGACATGAGTAACGATAAGGGGAGTGAAAAACTCCCCCGCCGGAAGACCAAGGTTTTCTGTTCTACGTTAATCGGAGCAGAGTGAGTCGGCCCCTAAGGCGAGGCGGAAACGCGTAGTCGATGGGAAACGGGTTAATATTCCCGTACCGGATGTGGTTGCGATGGGGGGACGAAGAAGGCTAGGTGAGCCAGGCGTTGGTTGTCCTGGTGAAAGCATGTAGGCCGAGGAATCAGGCAAATCCGGTTCCTCTGAGGTCGAGATGCGAGACGAACTGACCACGGTCAGGAAGTCATCGATGCCACGCTTCCAGGAAAAGCCTCTAAGCTTCAGATCACATGCGACCGTACCCCAAACCGACACAGGTGGTCAGGTAGAGAATACCAAGGCGCTTGAGAGAACTCGGGTGAAGGAACTAGGCAAAATGGCACCGTAACTTCGGGAGAAGGTGCACCGGTTCGAGTGAAGGACTTGCTCCGTAAGCTCTTACCGGTCGAAGATACCAGGTGGCTGCAACTGTTTATTAAAAACACAGCACTCTGCAAACGCGCAAGCGGACGTATAGGGTGTGACGCCTGCCCGGTGCCGGAAGGTTAATTGATGGGGTTAGGATTCGTCCGAAGCTCTTGATCGAAGCCCCGGTAAACGGCGGCCGTAACTATAACGGTCCTAAGGTAGCGAAATTCCTTGTCGGGTAAGTTCCGACCTGCACGAATGGCGTAATGATGGCCACGCTGTCTCCACCCGAGACTCAGTGAAATTGAAATCGCAGTGAAGATGCTGTGTACCCGCGGCTAGACGGAAAGACCCCGTGAACCTTTACTATAGCTTTACACTGGATGCTGATGTTGTCTGTGTAGGATAGCTGGGAGGCTTTGAAACC
>NZ_JBVBEE010000020.1:0-1574 GCF_056493605.1 Cobetia sp. BL01
AGGAATTAATCACGCCGTTAAAGCAGCCGTCATCGTCGACCGTCGCTGCGGTCGCTCGATTCTTGAAGCTATGGTGGTTGCGCCGAACGTCAGCTGAGCGCGGTCAGCTTCGGCAGCCCCTTCAGCAAGGCAGGCCACCATTTATCAGCCGCATCGCCGAGGTGAACGGTAATGCGCCGAGCGTGCAGCGAGAGCGTCGCCGCCACCTTGAGCACCTGTTCACGCATCCGGCTCAGGCTCCAACCCTGCCGAGTCTGGCGCCCCAGCAAGCAGCGAAGGCCATGCAGAACCTGATAGGCGTAGAGACTCAGCAACAGGCTCACCTCATTGCGGGCCATCACGTCCTGGACGGTGGAGGCACCGCGATCGGTCGACGAGAGATGCACGTCGAGCGCCGACTTCACCTCGCCCATGTGCGCTTCGGCGCTGCCGCGCTTGCGATAGAGTGCCAGGATCTTCTCGGGCGGCCAGTCGAACTTGCCGAGGTTGGTGACCAGGAAGAAGGCATGCAGCAGCAGGTCATCGGGGCGTTCCTGAACCACCAGCACCACGCGTCGTGGCGTTGGCCAGGTACCGGCCTGGTATTCAAGGTCGTGGCACCACTCCCGAGGCTGCTCAGGTGGCCGGCCGCGTGGCCGCTTCAGGTAGGGCGCTGCCAGCGCCTGCAAGCCCTTGTGGCTGCGCAGCCGGCCCAGGTACTCGATGCTGCGCTTCTCCAGCGCCTCCAGCGTGTCGTTGTCGGTGAAGCCGGCGTCGATACGCACCCGAACCTGGGCGCCGGTGCTCTCGTTAAGCCGCTTCACCAGGTGCGGGATCCACGTATCAGCGTTCTCGGCGGGGCCGGCGTTGCCCTCGCGCAGCAGGCCGCCGACCATGTCGCCAGTTTCGGCCAACGAGGCGACCAGCGGCGAATAGATCCGCGTACCGTAAAGGCCATGATAAGCGGAACCGCCCTGGTGCCCATGGACCTCAATCGGCAGGCCGTCGATGTCTAGCGTCAGCTGCTTGGGACGCTCGCCGTTCTTCAGCGAGGTCAGGCGCCAGGCCACCAGCCGCAGCAGACCTTCATGCACGGCATCGATGTTGTCGTTGTGTCCAAGGCAGGTCAGCAGCCGCGACAGCGTGGCTTGGGACGGCCTATCCTGGACCAGTGGCGTCATGCCGCGCGCATCACTGCAGGCCAGCTGCCAGAGCGGATCACGGCGCAGCGTGTCGGTATCGCTGAGATCGATCCACCCCATCGCCCGCTGCAGCACCAAGGTGCGTATCTGGCTGGCCAGCGAGTGGCGAATACGCAGCGGATGGCGTGGATCGACCAGGTTATCTTCGAGCGCCTCGATCACGCCACTGCTGTCGAGGGCTTCGCGCAGCAACAATGCGCCGCTGTCGCTGGTGGTGCGGTGGCCGCTCAGCTCGACACGGACAGAGCCGTTGCATGAGGGCGTCCAGGTCGTTAGGGTTTCACCCATGGCGAGTGGTCCTCTTGAATCGTGTTCTGGCAGGAACATCCTGATTCTACAAGAGAAAACCACTCGCCATCTTCGTTTTCAGGTCGGCCTCATGAATAAGCCGGG
>NZ_JBVBEE010000021.1:0-1533 GCF_056493605.1 Cobetia sp. BL01
CTAGGCTAGATTAGTTCATACCTAACTCACTGAGGTGTGAACAATGGCTGTTACTCGTCTTACCCTTTCCCTG
Organism: Cobetia sp. BL01; assembly: GCF_056493605.1. Classification (NCBI taxonomy): domain Bacteria; kingdom Pseudomonadati; phylum Pseudomonadota; class Gammaproteobacteria; order Oceanospirillales; family Halomonadaceae; genus Cobetia; species Cobetia sp. BL01. The sequence goes on from NZ_JBVBEE010000021.1 coordinate 74, forward strand.
CCTTCCGCTATCGCTGATGACCTGACGTTCTCTGCTGCTCGTTTGGGTGTTAGCCGCTCTGCTCTTGTCTCTGACCTGCTCCGCGAAATTCATACCTTGGCTTCGCTCCTTCGTGCTCAGGACCTGCCCGACGCCAATGAGGCTATTCGCCTTCGTGGTGAGTCTGAGGAGGTCTTGCGGGAGCGTGTCGCCGCTATCCGTGCTCAGCTCGATGAGGTTGACTCTCAGCTCCGGACTGGGGGCGATGACGATGGTGATCTGTGATTGGCTCGATGTGACGCACTCGCTCGAAGACACGCCGCTCGCTGAGGTTCGTTTGCTCCTCCTGTCTTGGGACGCTGAGGCTCTTGCTCCGGATTATTTTCGTCTAGGTGCTGGGGGGGCGGTGAAGCTGGAGAAGCGAGGGGGCTTCACTAGGGTCTCGCTCTCTGGGGCTGCTGTGGCTCACCTGCGGGATACTGGCCGCTGGATGGATTTGCTTGGTTTGCTCTCGTCTTCTCCGCACAGGGTCACCCGTTTGGACGCTGCTCTGGATTTGCCTGTTGACGGGGCTGACTCCATCGCAGAAATGCGACGCCGGTACTCGGGGGGTGAGGTGAATCTGGGGCGCAAGGCTCTCAAGACGACGTGTCTGTTGGCTGTGCGCCCTGACGGGCGTGAGACTGGCACGTGGTACGCTGGGCACCGGTCTAAGGCTCGGGCTACTGCAAGGGTCTACGATAAGGCTTGGGAGCGGTTGCAGCGGGCTGGTGTGGCTGTGCCTCCCTGCACTCGCTATGAGGTGACTGTGAAGAAAGACTATGGCGCTACGTTGCGGGACGCTGCTGAGCCTGAACGTCTGTTCTGGCATGTGGCGTCTCCTGCGCTTCTGGAGGCTCCTGTGGGCGTTCCTAGCTGGGATAAGGGTTGGGCTGAGGGTTGGGTGCTGGAAAGGCCTGAGGTGGCCCCTGCGGCTGTTCTGGAGCGGCGTATCGAGCGTAGCGCGGAGTTAAGTGCGCTCTTGGACGCTGCTGAGGCTCTGGGGCCTGCTGGTAGGGTCTTCCTTGCTCGCCGTGTGCTCAGCCGTTTGGGTGTGGACGCTGAGGGTCTAGAGGCCCGTGAAGTTGCTGGGGTTGCTACGGATGACACGGGGTTGGTTTCCGATGCCCGCTAGGGGGTGGGCTTGTGGCCTCCGATGCCGGGTTGCTTTAGATGCCAGCCTCTCCACTGGGGGGGTGAAGGCGCGCCATTCCCCCTCACTGGTAATACGGGGGGAAAGTCCTCTCCTGGCACACCTGTCGCGCGGGCGTTGTGGCGAGGACCGACGGGACCGCAGTACACGACGCTGCGCGAATAGTCGCTATGGTAATACCGACTATTCGTTTTGAAGTGGCCACCGTCGGCGCGCCTGAATCGGGCTGTAGGCCCCGCCGTTGCTGCGTCTCGCTATTAGTTCATAACTAGTTGCAGTTAGTTCATAC
>NZ_JBVBEE010000022.1:0-1451 GCF_056493605.1 Cobetia sp. BL01
ATCGGTGGCCAAAAACACTTGACCACTACAGTTTCACCGCGTGCTTCCGCTTCGCGTTTTACCGACTCAGGCGGGTACCACGCGGGGTTTTTAATGTTCATGGTGGTCTCGGTCACGCCTAGAGGAGTATCAAACCCTTCGCGACCAATGCCAATAGGATAGGTCTCAACACGCGGTGTCTCACCGTTTTTGACATCTGGGTAGTAGTAAAGCCGCAGCTCGGCGATATTGATAACGATCCCAGTACGCTCCACATTCGGCAGAATAAAACGTCCCGGAATAGTCACTTCCGTGCCCACCCCTGGAACCCAGATGCTAACCTCTGGGTTTGCACGGATCATCTCCAAATAGCCAAGGTTGTGACGCCTGGCAATATCTATCAAGGTATCGTCGTAATCCTTTACGATAAAGGTGTCAGCCTCTCCGATAATATTACCTTCCTCTGGTAGCGGGTAATGCCCTTTGGGCCATTCCGTCTCCTGGGTCGTGTCGGGTTGTGTCGGGTTGTGTCTCCATGGCGACAGTGGGCCATGCCAGAAACGAAACCACCACACTCACGATGAAGCCGATCTGCATTGGCCATGGGAGGAATCTCTTAAGTATTACTGCGTTCTTTGCCAGGAGTATCGCTAGGTTCATTTTTCATCTAATGCGTCGTTTTTTGATCGAGATAAGTTCAGTTGTAACCCGAGCAGTGTCAGCAAGGCAGCGAGTATCCAAGCGGGGCCACTACCGGTGCGTGTGAAAGGAGTTAGGCCCTGCATCGGGGTCACCTCGCCAGTTAAACTGGCCTGTTCAAACTGTGGGGCACGGGCTGTGACGTGACCTTGTGAATCGATGATGGCCGTCACGCCATTACTGGTAGCTCGAAGTAGGTGACGACCATTTTCTAAGGCACGTAAACGCGCCATTTGAAGATGTTGGTGTGGGCCAATGGAACGCCCAAACCACGTATCGTTGGAAACCGTTAATAGCAGCTCGGCATTACGCGCCTGTTGGGCGACATGATCGGCGAAAATGATCTCGTAACAGATGGCAGTGCCAATGGTAGTGCCAGCCACGTGTAACGGAGCCTGTACGTCTGAACCAGGGGTCAGCCGGGGTGTTGGCAAGTCGAAAAAAGCAAGGGTGTCAGCGAGGAGGCTTTGGAATGGCAAATACTCGCCAAAGGGTACTAAATGCGCTTTTTGGTATTCGCCTTGCACATCATTTAGCCCTATGACGCTGTTATAAGAGCGCCCTTCACTGTCGCGTTGCAAAATGCCGGTCAACAAGGCGGTGTTAGGCCCCAGGTCGGACGCTACTTGCTCCAGTATTCGCTGTGCTTCCTGCTCAAGCATGGGAAGGGCTGCCTCGGGCCAAACGATGAGATCGATGTCCCTTGCTTGCTCTTGTGTCATTGTTGTGTAGATATTGACCGCCTCGCGCTGCCCTTGGGCAGTCCACTTAAT
>NZ_JBVBEE010000023.1:0-1320 GCF_056493605.1 Cobetia sp. BL01
TTCATCCAGCATGCGCCCCACGGGGCTGCCGATCAGGTAGATCATCGCAATGAAATTGCTTTCGTTTCGGTAGCCGCGAGCACGAGATCTGGCAGCCTGAAAGAGGCCATTCATGCCTTCCAGACGTGCGTTCGTCAGGCCTGAATACCAGCGCCTTACAACCTGGTCGGCATGTCGCTCCAACGTATTGAGTGCTTTTGCCATTGGCTTGAGAAGCGTGTGGCCGGCGACTGCCTCACGCATCACATTGAGGTAATTCGTGATGCGCCAACGAGCCCCACGCGCTGTCGGTGCGCGACGAATCCATCTCAGCTTTTCCTTGATGATCCATGCATTCGCGGTAGCCCCTTGGTCAGCAACCAGCTCGCGGAGAGCGATCAGCTGCTTTTCCGTCAGGTTGTGGTTATCCATGCTTTTCAGCACTGCCCAGCGCAGGGCCTTGGGATGGGCTTTTTCTCGACGTTCCCGCTTACGCACTTCATCCAACGCCTTGGTGAACGTCTGCACGATATGGAACCAGTCAACCGTCACTCGAGCATCAGGAAGATGTTCAGCAGTGCCATTGAGGAAGGCCGGAGACATGTCACACACGACTTCAACCACATTGCCCGGGGTGCCGCCATGTGCCTCTAGAAAGGCGCTGAACGCCTTGATCGTCTCTTTGCCACGTCCTTGGACAGCAAAGATCACCGGCTCTTGTTGGCGTTGCATATCGAGAAATACGGTGACGTAACGTTGCCCTCGACGTGATGCCGTTTCGTCTACCCCGACATTGGCAACCTGAGAAAGATCCAGGTCTCCCAGCATGCGGCCTACGTAATGATGCACGATGCGCCACAAACGCTTGTCAGTGACTTCCAATTGCCGAGAGACGGCGAGCACAGGCATCTCCCTGACCAACGACATGGCAGCCTGTTCAAACAACAGTGTGAAACCACTATCAGGGCGAGCCCAGGGCACCTCGACTCGCTTGACGCCGTGCTCTGGACACCGGGTGCGAGGGACGCGGGCATGGAGATAGCAATGATGCTGGAAGAAGTTCAGGTGTCGCCAGGACTTGTCGGCAAAGTCATGCGCCGGGCATACCTTGCCGCATTCCGGGCAGGCATAAAGGCTCCCCCGGTCGGCTTCCACGTAAAGCTCGAGACGATGCGGAGATGACGTGGTATCCAGATGCTGGTCCTTGAGTTTCCAAGGCGCTTGCAAGCCCAAGCCAAGGGTCAGGACCTGAGTACCATCCATATCAATTCTCCAGTCTGTTCGGGGGCCCATATCCTGGACCATTCCAGGGCACTAATTCCACACTTGGCGTCGAAGAGC
>NZ_JBVBEE010000024.1:0-1174 GCF_056493605.1 Cobetia sp. BL01
CACCGTCGAGAATGGCACCTACAGCGTCGATGCCGAGACGCCGCTGAGCGAAGGCGAGTACAGTGTCGAAGCCACTGTCACCGACCCGGCCGGCAACACCGCGACCAGCAATGACGTGGGCGAGATCGATCTGTCCGCTCCGGCTCTGACCGTCGATGCCCCGGCGCTGACCTCCGACACCACACCGACCATCGTCGGCACCACCGATGCCGAAGACGGCAGCACCGTCACGCTGCTCATCACCGACAATGACGGCAACGAGCAGACCGTCACCGCGACCGTCGAGAACGGCACCTATACGGTTGACGCCGAGACCCCGCTGAGCGAAGGCGAGTACAGCGTCGAAGCCACCGTCACCGACCCGGCCGGCAACACCGCGACCAGCAATGACGTGGGCGAGATCGACGCAAGCGCGCCGAGCCTGACCGTCGATGCGCCGGCGCTGACCTCCGACACCACGCCGACCATCGTCGGTACCACCGATGCCGAAGACGGCAGCACCGTGACCCTGGTCATCACCGACAGTGACGGCAACGAGCAGACCGTCACCGCGACCGTCGAGAATGGCACCTACAGCGTCGATACCGAGACGCCGCTGAGCGAAGGCGAGTACAGCGTCGAAGCCACCGTCACCGACCCGGCCGGCAACACCGCGACCAGCAATGACGTGGGTGAGATCGACGCAAGCGCGCCGGCGCTGACCGTCGATGCGCCGGCGCTGACCTCCGACACCACGCCGACCATCGTCGGTACCACCGACGCCGAAGACGGCAGCACCGTGACCCTGGTCATCACTGACAGTGACGGCAACGAGCAGACCGTCACCGCGACCGTCGAGAACGGCACCTACAGCGTCGACGCCGAGACGCCGCTGAGCGAAGGCGAGTACAGCGTCGAGGCCACTGTTACCGACCCGGCCGGCAACACCGCGACCAGCAATGACGTGGGCGAGATCGACGCAAGCGCGCCGGCTCTGACCGTCGATGCGCCGGCGCTGACCTCCGACACCACGCCGACCATCGTCGGCACCACCGATGCCGAAGACGGCAGCACCGTCACGCTGCTCATCACCGACAGTGACGGCAACGAGCAGACCGTTACCGCGACCGTCGAGAATGGCACCTACAGCGTCGATGCCGAGACGCCGCTGAGCGAAGGCGAGTACAGCGTCGAG
>NZ_JBVBEE010000025.1:0-761 GCF_056493605.1 Cobetia sp. BL01
GGTCGGGATAGAAGACCTTGTGAGACTGAGCAGAAGCTGCTGGATCAGGTTGTCGAGGCGCATACCGTCAGTAACGGCTCTGCCGGCGCTCGCAGCATCGCAAAAATGGTCACGCAGGCAGGAATACAGTTGAGTCGTTATCGGGCCAGCAGGCGGATGAAGCAGCTGGGGCTGATGAGTTCGCAGCCGCCGAGGCACGCCTACAAGAAGGCTGATCAGCCACACCTGGATATACCGAATGTTCTTGATCGGGAGTTCGATGTAAAGAAGCCCAATCAGGTATGGACCGGCGACATTACCTATATTTGGACAGGGGCACGCTGGGCTTATCTGGCAGTGGTCATCGACTTGTATGCTCGTAAACCCGTGGGGTGGGCATTGTCCCTATCGCCGAACACGGAGCTGGTAAAGAAAGCGCTGACCATGGCCTACGAATCGCGTGGAGAGCCACGGAATATCCTGTTTCATTCGGATCAGGGTTGCCAGTACACCAGCCGGGCATTCCGGCAGATGCTTTGGCGCTACCGAATGACGCTGAGTCTCAGTCGCCGTGGCAATTGCTGGGACAATGCCCCAACAGAGCGCTTCTTCAGAAGCCTGAAAACGGAATGGATACCAGAGATCGGCTATCCCGATGTCGCTGCGGCGAAGCGATCTGTCACTGATTATATGATCGGTTACTACAGCAGCCTCAGGCCGCACAAGCATAACGATGGGATACCGCCGAACTTGGCAGAAAAGAACTACTGGAATGCTCAAAG
>NZ_JBVBEE010000026.1:0-713 GCF_056493605.1 Cobetia sp. BL01
ATCCGGATCGAGGACAGTGTATGGTGGGTAGTTTGACTGGGGCGGTCTCCTCCTAAAGAGTAACGGAGGAGCACGAAGGTACCCTCAGCACGGTTGGAAATCGTGCATTGAGTGCAAGAGCATAAGGGTGCTTGACTGCGAGACAGACACGTCGAGCAGGTACGAAAGTAGGTTCTAGTGATCCGGTGGTTCTGTATGGAAGGGCCATCGCTCAACGGATAAAAGGTACTCCGGGGATAACAGGCTGATACCGCCCAAGAGTTCACATCGACGGCGGTGTTTGGCACCTCGATGTCGGCTCATCACATCCTGGGGCTGAAGTCGGTCCCAAGGGTATGGCTGTTCGCCATTTAAAGTGGTACGCGAGCTGGGTTTAGAACGTCGTGAGACAGTTCGGTCCCTATCTGCCGTGGGCGTCGGAAGTTTGAGAAGAGCTGCTCCTAGTACGAGAGGACCGGAGTGGACGAACCTCTGGTGTTCGGGTTGTCATGCCAATGGCATTGCCCGGTAGCTACGTTCGGACGGGATAACCGCTGAAAGCATCTAAGCGGGAAGCCCCCTTCAAGATGAGACTTCCCTGAGGCCTTGCGCCTCCTGAAGGGCCCTTGAAGACTACAAGGTTGATAGGCTGGGTGTGGAAGCACAGCAATGTGTTGAGCTAACCAGTACTAATTGCCCGTGAGGCTTGACCATATAACACCCAAGGGGTTTGC
>NZ_JBVBEE010000027.1:0-687 GCF_056493605.1 Cobetia sp. BL01
TTGAAAAGTCAAGCACTTGATGATGAGTCAATCGACTGCCTCTAAGCATCATCCAGTGGTGAGGGGCGTTGCCCGATCACCTGTTCCGTAAGGAGTGCGGCGTATTCTAGCGAATCGCCCGGAATTGTCAATCGATGATTTGGAAGCGGACTTCAAAAACATCAAACAAAACAATCACCTGCAAACCTCTTTTACCGCTGGTAACGCCATGCGTCCCCGGCAGCGGATGCGTACTTTACGCATTCACCTCTGCAAGTGCAAGCGCTTTCTTCAAAAAGCATCCAGCCATGCAGTGTTCGGCGCTTTCGGCCGTCACGATTCAGGACGACATCATGGTAAAGAAGCGGGCCTGATCGATCGCTCTGATGATTCCCGAGAGTCACACCTGGAAAAAAGGGGTGTGGATAACCTGACATGAGCCGCTCAATGAAAGTTTTCCACACCCCATTACCGACCTGGAACGAGACAATATCTTTACCCATGCGGTGTGAGCACCACCAGGACCGTGCGCCCTCCCCACTCGAAGCGTATGAAGACTTGTACGTTCACTTGGCACGTCGAAGATCATCAAGATTCTGGTATCACATTCCAGTGCGCCATTTTTCTGTGCACCACCTCTCCAAGCACCACTTTTTCCTACGCACAAAGAGAACCGCCCCTGCAGCTGGGCTGCAGGGGCGGTTCAAT
>NZ_JBVBEE010000028.1:0-553 GCF_056493605.1 Cobetia sp. BL01
TAGCGTACCGCTGGCTTCCAGGGTGGTGTCTTCTTCCACGGCGCCAGAATCGGCCGTGATGACCGGCAGGTCGTCGGTGCCGGTGATAACGATGTCGACCGTGGTGGTCGTCCCATCGCTCAGCTCGACCACAAATGACTGGCTGACAGTATCGCCTGCATCCAGCCCCTGGACGGCAGCGGCTTCGTTATCGAGCGTGTAGGTCCACTCACCTGACTCATTGACGCTGAAAGTGCCGTAATCATCGCTTTGGGAGCCAGCGACCACATCGGTGCTTTCAACATCGACAAGCGTGCCAGAAGCTTCGGTAACGCCATCCTCTGTTACCGCGCCAGAATCACTGCCAACCAGTGTGCCCACGTCATTGCTGGTCGCGGTGTTGCCGGCCGGGTCGGTGACAGTGGCTTCGACGCTGTACTCGCCTTCGCTCAGCGGGGTCTCGGCGTCAACCGTATAGGTGCCGTTCTCGACGGTCGCGGTAACGGTCTGCTCGTTGCCGTCACTGTCGGTGATGAGCAGCGTGACGGTGCTGCCATCTTCGGCATCGGTGGTA
>NZ_JBVBEE010000029.1:0-424 GCF_056493605.1 Cobetia sp. BL01
CACCACCGATGCCGAAGACGGCAGCACCGTCACGCTGGTCATCACCGACAGTGACGGCAACGAGCAGACCGTCACCGCCACCGTCGAGAATGGCACCTACAGCGTCGATGCCGAGACGCCGCTGAGCGAAGGCGAGTACAGCGTCGAAGCCACCGTCACCGACCCGGCCGGCAACACCGCGACCAGCAATGACGTGGGCGAGATCGATCTGTCCGCTCCGGCTCTGATCGTCGATGCCCCGGCGCTGACCTCCGACACCACACCGACCATCGTCGGCACCACCGATGCCGAAGACGGCAGCACCGTCACGCTGCTCATCACCGACAGTGACGGCAACGAGCAGACCGTTACCGCGACCGTCGAGAACGGCACCTACAGCGTCGATGCCGAGACGCCGCTGAGCGAAGGCGAGTACAGCGTCGAA
>NZ_JBVBEE010000030.1:0-422 GCF_056493605.1 Cobetia sp. BL01
GAGCCGGCGCGCTTGCGTCGATCTCACCCACGTCATTGCTGGTCGCGGTGTTGCCGGCCGGGTCGGTGACAGTGGCCTCGACGCTGTACTCGCCTTCGCTCAGCGGGGTCTCGGCGTCGACGCTGTAGGTGCCATTCTCGACGGTCGCGGTAACGGTCTGCTCGTTGCCGTCACTGTCAGTGATGACCAGAGTCACGGTGCTGCCGTCTTCGGCATCGGTGGTGCCGACGATGGTCGGCGTGGTGTCGGAGGTCAGCGCCGGCGCATCGACGGTCAGTGCAGGAGCGGACAGATCGATCTCACCCACGTCATTGCTGGTCGCGGTGTTGCCGGCCGGGTCGGTGACGGTGGCTTCGACGCTGTATTCGCCTTCGCTCAGCGGCGTCTCGGCGTCGACGCTGTAGGTGCCATTCTCGACGGTC
>NZ_JBVBEE010000031.1:0-313 GCF_056493605.1 Cobetia sp. BL01
TGTAGTGGCATAGTGAATCTGGCCACCTGATTTTGAGTGTATGATCACTCACAGAGACAGTCAGGTGCAGATGATGACGAAGAAGAGAACGTTCAGCCCGGAATTTCGCTTGGAAGCGGCCCAACTCGTGGTCGATCAGGGTTACACGCTGAAGGCGGCGTGTGAGGCCATGGGAGTTGGCAAATCCACCATGGAATATTGGGTACGCAGGCTTCGGGCTGAGCGAGCAGGCAAGGCGCCGCTGAAAGGTGAGGCTCTGACGCCGGAACAGCGTGAGATCCAGGAACTGAAGCGCAAGCTGCGGCGGGTGGAG
>NZ_JBVBEE010000032.1:0-245 GCF_056493605.1 Cobetia sp. BL01
TTTATCGAGTAGTAGTGTCGGGTCTGTAGCTCAGTTGGTTAGAGCGCACCCCTGATAAGGGTGAGGTCGGCAGTTCAAATCTGCCCAGACCCACCAAAAGCTTCGTGCTTTTGTCGACACGGTTTGCCGACTTTTGGGGCCATAGCTCAGCTGGGAGAGCGCCTGCCTTGCACGCAGGAGGTCAGCGGTTCGATCCCGCTTGGCTCCACCATCAAGTTCCGGTTCAAGCTTCTACTACCTGATAA
>NZ_JBVBEE010000033.1:0-203 GCF_056493605.1 Cobetia sp. BL01
TGGAAGCGGCCCAGCTCGTGGTCGACCAGGGCTACACGCTGAAGGCGGCGTGTGAGGCCATGGGGGTTGGCAAATCCACCATGGAGTATTGGGTTCGCAGGCTTCGCGCTGAGCGGGCAGGCAAGGCGCCGCTGAAAGGTGAGGCTCTGACGCCGGAACAGCGTGAGATCCAGGAACTGAAGCGCAAGCTGCGGCGAGTGGAA